>NZ_LUTP01000009.1 GCF_002111585.1 Lonsdalea iberica | reverse complement strand
GTCTCAGGACGAAGTGAAGGCGGCAAAAACGACGCTGACGGCTTTACTGCCGCGACTCCATCATCCTCATTACCTCAATGGACTTCGTCACGTCCAGCCGCCCCGGGATCCGGCCCATGCCCAGGCGATGGCGCAAAGCTACGCCGCGCCGGACATCGTGCAGAATACCCTACTGGACCCTGACTGTTATCCGCGGGCGGAGGCCTCAGCCGTGGTCAGCCTGCTTGCCGCGCGGGGTCTGACGCAACGTCAGGCCTACTATACTTACGCGCTCTGCCGCCCACCGGGCCACCATGCCGGGAAAGACTTTCTGGGCGGCTACTGTTATCTCAACAACGCGGCCCTCGCCGCACGCACGCTGGCCGACGAAGGACTCGGGCCAGTCAGCGTTATCGATATCGATCATCACGTCGGCAATGGCACAAGCGACGTCCTGTCGGATCATGCGGATATTCGTTTTTACAGTCTGCATGCGGTGAGCGAGAAGACCTTTCCGTATCGTCACGCCATCGCGCCAGCCCATCCTGCGCATCGTTATATCGGATTCGAGACCCCGCCCATGGCATCCGCCTATCTGGCCGCGCTGGACGACGTGCTCAACGACGCCCTCTCGGCGGGATCTCGCTCGCTGGTCGTCAGCGTCGGCTTCGATATCATCGACGGCGATCCTCATGGAATCTGGGGGCTTTCGCCCAAGATCTTCCACGCGATAGGCGAGCGGTTCGCCGCAGCTAACGTGCCGATTTGCTTCGTACAAGAAGGCGGATATCACATGAGCGCCCTGTCCGACTGCGCTTTCGCCCTGGCGGATGGCCTCTGCGGATCCCACACCCAAACCGACGCCTCTCATCCACACGACCCGCTTAAGGGACTGGAGCCTTTCCGCGTCCAAATCAACACGCTGGACGACGCCATTATCAACCTCATCGCCCAGCGTATTGATATCTGCGCACAGGTCGCCGCATACAAACGTACGCACAACATCCCGATGATGCAGCCGGGTCGGGTCGAGGCCGTGAAACAGCGGTGTGCGGAACGCGCGGCGAATCATGGCTCGCCCCTGAGTTTGCGATCGCTCTCTACGAACGCATTATCGACGAGGCCTGCCGGTTGGAAGACAACATCATTAACAATGATCGCGACGCGCAACCGCACTGAGAAGGAGATCTCACACATGTTACGGATTTACACCCTGGGGCCCACCGGCACCTGCCATGAGAACGCCCTGCGGCACTACCTGCGCTTCCAGAACGTGCCGGAGGCGGAGGCCGAGATCATTTTGGTCGATGACCTCGTGGCCGCAGGCCAACAGGCCGTCGATGATGGCGATGCCTACCTGCTGCAGTGCAGCGCCCATCATCAGGTTCACATCGTCACTGAGCGCTACCGCGAACGACTTCCGGTTGTGGATACCTTTATTTTCCCTACCCAGCCTCTGGCATTGCTCAAACGTCGCGACGTCGAACATCCGCGACAACTGGCGCTGCCGGAACCTACGCTGGGCTATATCAATGTCGATGACTGGGATGAAGTTATTTTTGAAACGTCCAAACCGGTCGTGGCGGCGAAACTGCTGGCGGGCGAGTACGATGCGGGACTGGCCTACACCTTCGTCGCCACCGAGAACCCCGATCGCATTGAACTTCTGGAGACCTTCGGCGAAGTCGTCACCACATGGCTGCTGTATGGTCCGCGAGCGCGCTATCGAGGGGAGATCATCGCCATGCCTTATCCCGAGTTGAACGCGCCGCAGCATGTTTCCTGACCCCCATGCGCGCGCCGTCGACGCGCTGCGCGCTCGGTTGATGCCGCTGGCGTTGACCTTCTGTGCGTTCGCCATCGGCCTGGATACCTTTGTCGCCATCGGCGCGCTGCATGACATCGCCGTCGACCTGGCGATCCCTGCCGCTACCGCAGGCAGGCTGGTGTTCGTTTCCGCTCTCTGCTACGCCGCGTTCGCACCGCTGAGCGCCTGGTGGCTTCGCGCGTGGCCGCCTCAATGGGTGCTGCTGCTATCACTGGCCTGCTTTATCGCAGGCAATGGGCTAAGCGCCCTGAGTACGACCTTCAACGTCTTGATGCTCGGGCGCATACTGTCCGCCTTGGGCGCGGCGATGTTCACGCCGACCGCGACCGCGCTGGCCGCTCAGCGCATGCCTTCGGGTCGAAAAGGCGTCGCGCTGGCGCTGATCTTCGGCGGCATGACGATGTCGCAGGCACTGGGCGTGCCGCTGATTGCCTGGATGTCACACGCCATGCACTGGCGCTGGGCGTTTTATAGCCTCGTGTTCGTCGGCACGCTGGCGTTGGCCCTGCTGTTCATGCTATTGGCCCCCACCGATGCCCGACATGGCGCCGCGCCGCGCTTCACGCAGGGATCGCGCCGTTTTCCCGCCGCCGTCTGGGGGCTGTTCTGCGTCACGTTGCTGGTCGTCACGTCGGAGTTTACCGTGTACGCCTACATCAGCGTCCTGCTGGCCCATACCCGTCTGGGCGATATGCCGGTGCTGCCTTTAGTGTTGATGGCCTACGGCATTGGCTCAGTGCTCGGTAACATCGCCACGGGGATATTGACCGATCGCTGGGGGCCGGAGGGCGTGCTTAACAGCGTCATCGCACTGCAAACGGCCGGGCTGGTCGCGCTGGTTGTGATGCGGGACTCGGCTGTCGCAGCGATCGCCCTCGGCGCGGGCTGGGGCATCGTCAGCTATATGTATCTGGTTCCCATCCAACACCGGCTGCTGGGACTGGCGGGCGCCGCGTCCCAGCAGGTGCTGGCGATCAACAGCGCGGTCATCTATATCGGCATCGGCGCCGGTAGCGCGCTGGGCGGTCTCCTCATCACGCAAGGCGGGTTTTCCCTGCTGGCGCTGATAGCGGGCATTATCGGGTTCGTAGCGCTGATCCCAGCAACGCGCGTGATGCGCAAGCCTCCCTAAGGACAGTATTTACGCGGGCGGTCGTAGGATGTTAAATCGCACCCATGCTTCCTGGCGTGAGATGACCGCCCTTGAGGCGGATAAGATGGTGAACAGGCTATGTCGGAGGTGATTCCCCCTCATGCCGTGAGGTCTTATTTTTTCATTCTCAAAAAATCGATCTGTTGAGCATATAATGGGGGCTGTGAAATATAAACAATGGCGGCGCTAATAACCAGGACATGGCGATAACATAACGACAGCGCCACACCAATCTGATGGAAATAAGAAAACCCCTCAACAAAAACGAATCACCTTACTTAGAATGGCAATATTTATTTTTATTATTCATCGCTTAATTACACCTATTTCACATAAGCTTTATCAATTAGCGAATAACAAGATCTTTCGCTCCATTCGCGATTTTCTTATTTCCACCCTATCGGTAATCAACCTCATGCTTAAAAGGGAGAATCCGGTAAGGACATAGCTTTAATGCTCCACCAACGCCCTGCCATACATGGGCTTCCAGCGTTCATTCAGATAAATCTCATACCCACAGAATACGAATCATACATAAGATAAACTTATCAACACATGGGAGACAGGATATCAATCCCTTGTTGCACCATGCATTCATTACGCCTTCATTTTTACCCTCCTGAAATGCGGCCCATTTTAGGAGTTCACTCTCGGCTATCGATAGAGAATTAAATTGAGGTTAAGCATGAATATTTTTGTTACGGGAAGTAGCGGGAATCTTGGTGCAGCCCTCTCCATGAAATGCAGGGAAAGAGGATTTAATGTTATTGGCTTTGACCGGCGACAACCCGAAAATACCAATATCATTGGTGACATCACGGATAAATCATTAATTGACCAATGCATGAAGGACGTGGATATCGTATTTCATACTGCGGCACTTCATAAGCCACATATCGCGACCCACCCCCACAGCGAATTTATCGAAACCAATACATTAGGCACGTACAATTTATTACAAAGCGCTAAAACCCATCGCGTCAAATCGTTCATCTTCTCCAGCACGACGAGCGTGTACGGTGACACGCTGTCACCCGCAGCCAGTTCGCCCGCCAGCTGGATTGATGAAAGCGAGCGCATCTTAAGCAAAAATATTTACGGCGTGACGAAGCTGGGTGGCGAAGAGCTGTGCCGCATTTTTTCGCGGAATTATCGGCTCAACTGCGTTGTACTTAGAGTCTCTCGTTTTTTCTATGAAGAGGACGATAACCCCGACGTCCGCAACACTTATGGCAACGACAACGCCAAAGTCAATGAATTGCTATATCGGCGCATAGATATCGAAAATGCGGTGAATGCCCATCTGGCCGCCGCCCTCGCCTATCAGCCCGAGGCGTACTTCGACACGTTTATCCTGAGCACCAGCACGCCTTTTAATAGAGCGCACTGCCTACGCCTCAATCAGGATGCGGACGCCGTCGTCGGCTCGCTGTTCCCGTATTATCGCGATATCTATGACTCGCTGGGCTGGCGCTTGTTTGATCGTATCGACCGGGTGTACGTCAATCAAAAAGCGGTCCGGCGGCTCAACTGGCAGCCCAGATATACGTTCTCGTATGCACTTGACTGCCTGGCGCACGGGCGCCCATTTCGTAGCGCTTTGGCCGAGAATATCGGGTGGCATCCTTACCACGAACAGGTGTTTGAAAACATGCCCTACCCGCTAGATGCGGCTTCGACCGACACGCGACAGCTACAGGCGCGCTAACCAGGAGAACAGGCATGTCCGCTATTACCACGAAAATGCTTATTAAAACGCTGTCGCTGAAAAAACATGCGGAAGGCGGCTACTACGACGAGACGCATCGCGCTCAGGATCTGATCAAGACCGACCGTGAGCACAACGATGGCCGAAGGCACCTGTCCACCTGCATTTACTATCTTTTGACCAAAGAGAGCCCCATTGGTTACTTCCATAAGAATCTGTCGCCAATCATGCACTTTTATCACTCGGGGGGACCGCTGATTTATCGATTCATCCATCCCGACGGCACGACCGAAGAACATATTCTCGGTCCCGATATTGAACAGGGACATCGGTTGCAACTCATCGCCGACGGCGGCGTATGGAAATCGACCGAACTTTCAGCCGATGCCGAGTTCGGCTTGGTCAGCGAGTTCGTGGTTCCCGGCTGGGAGATTTTTGACTCAGTCATCGCGCAGCAGGACGATTTGCTGACCACATTCCCTCTACTGCCATCTTGGATCCAGCGTTATAGCTACGGAGGCCGTTCATGACTTCATCTATCGTTATCACTGGCGCGTCGCGCGGAATTGGAAAAGCGCTGGCGACCCGATTTATTCAGCAAGGGAAATACGACCTCATCGCGATAGTACGCAACCGCGAAGCCGGTGAGCGCTTACAGCGCGAATGGGAACGTCTGTCTCCGACCTGCCGCATCACGCTGCTCGAGGCGGACTTGGCGAATAGCGAGGAAGTCGCGTCCCTCTGCCGAAAACTGGAGGACGAGCCCAGTATTGAAGTTTTTATCAATAACGCAGGAATATTCCACGGCGGAACCGAGGCGATTACGCCTTTGCCGTTGGCGCAACTGACCGCCGTCAATTTTCTTGCGCCGGTTCAGCTTATTCAAGCCGTACTGCCTGCCATGAAAAAAAACGGGCGGGGTACATCTTCAATATCGTCAGCAACGCAGCGCGAAGAGCCTTGCCCGGCATTGGCGCTTACAGCGCATCTAAGCGTGCGCTGCTCGGATTTTCCGAATCACTGAAGCTGGACCTGCTGTCGCATAACATCAAGGTCTCTAATATCAATCCCGCCTTTGTTGATACTGATATGGCGCGCGACTTTCCGGGCGTTATGGCGGTGGACAAAATTCAGACTGCCGATGTGGTGAATTGTGTCCAGTTCCTGCTCTCTCTCTCGCCTGGCGCCATTGTGCCCAATGTGGATCTGGAATGTTGTCGCTTTCTGCCCTAGTTTCCCACCCGCGTCGGCCAGGGGCTTCCCTCGCGTCCCTGACCGTACGCTTGCTCGCTGCTTGAAGACCCCTGTTTACGTCGAAATTTAAGCCTGTATTTGGACACTTGCCACTCTGGATACACAAATCCGGCCTAAGATTAGGCTATCCCTCTCTTTTGCCTTGCTGTTTGTCTGGGTATTGAGCGGCAAAAGGGGGGAAACGGAGATGTTCATTCAGTAATGAGGCGAGACATGTTTGGATTAGATGCATTTCATCTTGCAAGGATACAGTTCGCGTTCACGGTATCTTTTCATATTATTTTCCCCGCCATCACCATCGGCTTAGCCAGCTTTCTGGCCGTGCTGGAAGCGCTCTGGCTCAAAAGCCGCAACGAGGACTATCGAGATCTTTACCATTTCTGGTCGAAAGTCTTCGCCGTTAATTTTGGTATGGGCGTCGTCTCTGGGTTGGTCATGGCCTATCAGTTCGGCACCAACTGGAGCGGGTTTTCCGAGTATGCGGGTAGTATTACCGGCCCGCTGCTGACCTATGAGGTGCTGACCGCCTTTTTCCTGGAGGCCGGTTTCCTTGGCGTGATGCTGTTCGGCTGGAACCGCGTCGGACCGGGGCTGCACTTTTTCGCCACCTGCATGGTGGCGCTGGGGACGCTGATGTCCACGTTCTGGATACTGGCGTCGAACAGTTGGATGCATACGCCGCAGGGATACCAGATCATCAACAGCGTCGTCGTGCCGGTCGACTGGTTTGCCGTCGTCTTCAACCCTTCCTTCCCTTACCGTCTGCTGCATATGACCACGGCGGCTTTCCTCTCCACCGCCTTTTTCGTCGGCGCTTCGGCCGCATGGCATTTGCTGCGCGGCAACGATACCCCGGCTATCCGCACCATGCTGTCGATGGCGCTGTGGATGGCGCTGATTGTCGCGCCAATTCAGGCGATGCTGGGCGATATGCATGGTCTTAACACGCTGGAATATCAGCCTGCCAAGATCGCCGCCATCGAGGGTCACTGGGAAAATCGGGCAGGTGAAGCCACCCCGCTAATCTTGTTCGGTCTGCCGGACATGAACGAAGAACGGACGAAATATACGCTGGAAATTCCCTATCTGGGTAGCCTGATTTTGACGCACAGTCTGGACAAACAGGTGCCGGCGTTAAAAAGCTTTCCTAAAGCCGACCGCCCCAATTCCACGGTCGTTTTCTGGTCGTTTCGGATCATGGTCGCTCTGGGCCTGCTGATGATTCTGATGGGGCTAATCAGCCTGTGGCTGCGCATCAAACGCCGTCTTTATCAGTCACGTCCTTTTCTATGGTTTACGTTGCTGATGGGGCCCTCCGGATTGCTCGCCATTCTTGCCGGTTGGTTTACCACGGAGATCGGACGTCAGCCGTGGGTGGTCTACGGTCTCCAGCGCACTTCTGCGGCCGTTTCCGCGCACGGCGATCTGCATATGAGCATCAGCCTGCTCGCTTTTATCGCAGTCTATTGCTCCGTCTTCGGCATCGGCTACGTCTACATGATGCACCTGATCAAGAAAGGGCCGCAGACGGGTGAAGGCACCCACACGCCGGAAGGCGGACCAGGCAAACCGCAAACGCCGTCAAGACCGTTGTCGGCAAGTCGTGAACCGTTAACGACCGAAGAGGGGGAATAACGTGACTATCGATCTTCCATTTATCTGGTTCGCCATTATCGTGTTCGCCACCCTCATGTACATCGTGATGGATGGCTTCGATCTTGGCATTGGCATTCTGTTTCCCTTCAATCAGGATGCCGGGGAGCGCGACATGATGGTCAACACGGTCGCCCCGGTGTGGGACGGCAATGAAACCTGGCTGGTGCTGGGCGGGGCGGCGCTGTTCGGCGCATTCCCGCTGGCGTACGCCGTGATTACCGATGCGCTCGCCATCCCGTTGACGGCTATGCTGATCGGACTCATCTTTCGCGGCGTCGCCTTTGAGTTTCGCTTTAAGGCGACCCCCGCGCACCGCCCATTCTGGGATAAATCGTTTATCGCCGGTTCCCTGCTCGCGACCTTCAGTCAAGGGGTGGTCGTCGGCGCGTTTCTCAACGGTTTCGCCGTCACGGAACGCACCTACACCGGTCCGGCATTAGGCTGGCTGTCGCCATTTCCGCTGTTCTGCGGCGTCGGCCTGGTCGTGGCCTATGCGCTGCTGGGCTGCACGTGGCTAATTATGAAAACCGAGCATGAACTGCATCGTAAAATGTCCGCACTGGCGACCCCGCTGGTGGCCGCGCTGCTGGTCATTCTCGCCATCATCAGCTTGTGGACACCGCTTGAGCATCGCGCTATCGCCGAGCGTTGGTTCGTGATGCCGAACCTGCTCTATTTTGCGCCGGTGCCTCTGCTGGTACTGGCTTGTTCGTGGGGAATTGTCCGCGCGGTGAAAGGACATGCGCACTACGCGCCGTTTCTGCTGACGTTGGGGCTGATCTTTCTGGGCTTTAGCGGACTCGGCATCAGTATCTGGCCGCACCTCATTCCCCCGGCCATTACCTTGTGGGATGCCGCCGCTCCCCCACAGAGCCAGCGTTTTATGCTGGTCGGCGCGCTGGTCATCATCCCGATCATTTTGATCTATACCTTCTGGAGCTATTACGTCTTCCGGGGAAAAATCAAACCGGATGCGGGTTACCACTAACAAAAATGCGGAGGCAATATGGCTGAAATCAACACTGCCCCTCCCCGTGCGCCGTTGTGGCAGCGGCTGCTGTGGATGGTGCTTATCTGGTCAGGAAGTATTCTGGCGCTAGGCGTGGTCTCTCTACTGTTTCGCATGATGATGACCGCGGCAGGAATGAAGAGCCACTAATGAGAAAAGCCTCAGGCTCCGGCGGAAATCGTCGGAGCCTGAAGCTTTATTACGGTGCGATAACCTTATTCATTGAATGACGGAGAGGATAGCCGGTCCGTCGTGTTGTGTCTCTTTCCCTGGCGAACGATAAAAATTTCGCCGCTCAGGTCGCCCTGACCTGAACGACGATAACTAAAGTGACGCTTTACCCTAGAAGCTCAGGCGGTACAGTTCTGATGTTTCAACAGTTCCTCGGCGAACTGACGCCCAAATTGTTGTAGATACTGGCGTTGCAGCAAGCATTCATGCGTCGCATCAACGTCATACTGAATCAGTTTTCCCGTAACATAGGGGCGCCAAAGCTCCGGCTGTTGTTCCTGCGATCTCAGAATATCGGTCGAGGCGCGGATAAAGAGCAGATCGCCGTGGAAGGGCTGATATCGACATTTCTCCAGCAGATCCAACATCAGCGTGGAGTCTCCGATGAGACGCGTCAGGAACGTTTCACGAATGTTGCCATTCCCGAGCGCCTCCTCCATCGCACTCTTCAGCCCTTTCATTCCACCACGCGCCGCGCCCGAAATAGCCCGGGTCATCCGCGTGATGATGGTCTCGTCATCCAATCGTAGCGACGCCCTGCCGTGTTGCAGCGGGTAGCTGTCGAACATGGTTAGGAAGCTGACTTCCTCGCCCGCAGCCTGTAGCAGGTTGGCGGCGCGCAGGGCGACATTGCCGCCAACCGACCACCCTGCCAGCTGATACGGGCCGTGCGCCTGGATGGTCCGGATCCGTCGCAGATATTCAACCGCCATTTCATCGATGGAATGAATGACGCGCGTCGGATCCTGGAGGATCGGCGACTGTAATGCGTAGACCGGTTGGTCGTCCGGCAGATAAGGCAGCAGACCCGCAAACGCCCAGCCAATCCCGCCGCCGGGATGGAAGCAAAACAGCGGCGGACGATCGCCCGTCGTGCGCAACGGCAGAATAGGATCGAACGGGTCGGCGGCACAGCCTGCGATTCGGAGGCGTTGCGCCAGCTGTCGCGGCGTGGGCGAAGAGAGAAAATCGGTGATGCCCAACTGCACCCCGAACTCGTCCCGGATCAGGTTAATCAGCTGGAGGCCCAACAGCGAATGTCCCCCAAGCGTGAAGAAGTTCTGGTTGGCGTAGACTTTGTCACACTCAAGGATGGTGGCGAACAGGCGGCACAGCGACTCCTCTTCCTGCGTGCGCGGCGGCGACAGTTCCACTTTATCCTGCATGATTGGCGCAGGCAGTTCGCGAACGGCTAGCTTGCCGTTAGGCGTCAGCGGGAACGATTCGACCACCATAATCACGCTAGGCACCATGTACTGCGGCAGTTGACGGCCGACGGCCAGCTTCAGGGTTTCGCTGTCCAGCTCCAACTGGCTGTTGGCGACGTAGGCGACAATCGCCGGACCATAGGCAAGCTCCTTGAGCATCGCCACCGCATCTTCCACGCCTTGACAACTCAGCAGCGCATTCTTGATTTCATCCAGCTCGATGCGCAGACCGCGTAGTTTGACCTGATTATCTTTTCGGCCCTGATAGTGAATGAGTCCCTGATGATCGAAGAACACGCGGTCACCCGCCCGGTACATTCTGCGTTCGGAGTCCAGCAGGTCGGGGACAAAGCCTTCAGCCGTCAGATCCGGGCGGTTGCGGTAACCTCTGGCGACGCCCGGCCCCGCGATATACAGCTCCCCCCAGGCGCCCGGCGGCAGCAGGCGCTGATTCCGATCCACGACATAGAGACGCGTGTTGGCCGTGGGGGCGCCAATCGAGAGATCGGCGGCGCCGTAATGGGCGTTAATCGAGGTGGCGAACGAGGTTTCCGTCGGACCGTAGACGTTAAGCAAACGACAGTGGGAGAAGCGCGCCAACAGCGCCAACGTACAGGATTCGCCCCCTAGCAACAGCGTCATACCCTGCGGGAAATCCTCCGTCTGGTGATAAGCCAGTAGACTGGGCGTCATGACCAGCGCATGGATGTTTTTGCTTTTGATCAGCGAGGCCAACGCCCGGCCCGGCGTGGCGGATACCTTGTCCGCGATCACCAACGTCGCGCCGGAAAGCAGCGTCATGAAGATTTCCAATACCGACATATCGAAGCCCGCCGCGATAAACTGCAACACTCGAACGCCAGGCTGTAATTTCGCCGCCGCTATCGCCGAACCGGCAATCGACACCAGATTACGATGGGTGACTTCCACGCCTTTCGGTCTGCCGGTGGAGCCGGAGGTATAGATCAGGTAGGCCAGCGTGGACTGGTCGAAACGAGCCAGAGGATGCGTCGCGGGCGGCAGCGCAGCCAGACTCTCCGCCGTCAGGCGCAGCACGATGGACGGGTCGACGCCGGCGTTCAGCGGACTGTCCGAGACGACTATTACGGCGGCGGGTTTCGCATCGTCAAGAATGTAGCGGATACGGCCTTCCGGCAACTCGGGCACGATAGGAATGTAACAGGCCCCCAGTTTGAACAGGGCGGCCATCGTCACCACCCACTCAACGCTACGCGCGACAATAACGGCTACGTCGTCGCCGGAGCGGATGCCCCGCTCCCGCAAATGCGCCGCCAAGCGGTTAGAAGCCTCGTCCAACTCGGCGTAGCTGACCTGACGTTTATCTTGTACCAGCGCAATCTCATTGGCATAAGACCGTACCGACTCGGCAAACGTTGCGGGGAACAGCGGCAACGCATCCGGGCGAGGCGGCAACGGGTAAACACGTTCACGCTCTCCGGGCAATAACAGATCGAAATCCGCCACCCGCGATTCCGGCGCGTCCACAAACTGCTCCAGCAGAGAAATCAGCCGCTGGTAATACAACGCCAATCCGTCCATCGGATACAAATCTGCGTTGGCATCGAACCCGAAGTCCAGGTGACCGTCGCTGTTGCGGTCGAAAATATTGAAGCTTAAATGTTCTACCGGCCCGCAGGCCACATTATCCACCGACATCTCACAGCCGTCGAAGTGGGCGCTCTGGTCGTAGGCAATCACATTGATCAATGTGTTAAACAGTGGTTTGTGTCCGCGCTCGGCGTAAAGATCGCGGATCATCGATTCTGAACGGTAGTTCTGGTGCAACAAGTGGTGGCGCAGCTGCCGCTGGATAGCCGCCGCGACGGAAATTATCGTGGAATCGGCAGAGAAAGAGATGTGTAACGGAAGAATGTTGGCCACCATCGACAGGATGTTGCGCAGCGCTTTCGCTTTTCGCGCGGCGACGGGCATGCCCACAACCAGTTCGTCCTGCCCCGTCATTTTATGCAGGTAGGCGGCACACACTGCGATGAGGATGCTTGATAAACGTAATTCCGGATAGTTGACCGAGGCAAGGGTTCTAAGGCGCTCCAGATTTTCCCCGGAGTAACGCTGACGCAGGCGGTTGAGCTTAGTCAGCGGCACATTGCCCGGCACCAGCTGCGTGACTTCCGGCAAGGCCAGACAATAATCGCGCCAGTAGGCCTGATCCTTTATATAAGAAGGACTTTTACGGTAAACCTGCTCCACTTCATGCACCCGTTTCAACGGCTCCAGCACCAGTGGCGCGGGGGGTTCATTGCGCAGCAGCTGTCCGTAATGCTCCGCCAGCAGTCGGAATAATATCCCATGACTATAACCGTCCAGGATCAAGTGCGTTCCCATCTCTATCAGGCGATGCTGATCGTCAGCTATCTTGACCAGGCAGTAGCGGATTAGCGGTGCATGAGCCAGGTCCATATCTCGCCCCAGGAGCTTATCGAGCCGCGCCTGATAGGCTGGTTCAAAGTCGTGTTCGGCGGAAAGATCAACATACTGCACGTAAGCGTGCGTCTGGCAAGGCACGACATATTGCACGTATTGCCCAGACGCGGGGTCTACTTCAAATTGAGTGTGCGTGGTATCGACTTCGCGGCACACAGTGTTAATCGCTTGAATAAGCAAATCACGATTAAGCTGCCCTTTAAATTCAAGCACGTCACATAAATGATAATTCAGATTATGTTCAGCTTTTGCGATAGCGAAACAAACTTCCTGTTGGGCAGCGCTCAGTGGACAGGGTTCCTTTTCAGGCATAATACATTCCTCTTTCTCATTACCACGCAGATTTCACCCATTAATTTCGTCAAGAAATTAGATTTTAATGGGTCTCAATTTTCGCCACTGACGTAGCTTAATAACTTGGAGTTAAAATCCCGGTGTAATAATTTCACGAGGAAATCTCATAAAAAATAATACCCAAAGGGTAAGAAATAACGTTCATTCATTTTTATTTTTCTATGATAGATATAAAAAATTTATTTAATCAAGCGCAAATAAAATGCCTGACCAAATTATCATCAGATTTTATTTTTGATTGTTTTTAATAAAAGTACAAATTGCAAAACCATTAATTAACGGCGATGGTTCTATTACGAAAACACCTTTTTTTTTATATTGCCCACATCTGATTAATATCCGGATCAGCGTATATACCCGACCACAAGAATTGAAAAATAGACAAACAAATACAATTAGTTACATCAAAACCTCAGGTTTTCCCTCTCTCCCTCCCATCCGCTACAGCAGAGGCAAAAAAAACGCAAGCAACGGGATTAATCATATCCCCATGCATTTTTATTTTCCGAACAGTACATTTTCCTGTTTTCATATTTCATTTTCGCCTCACGCTTCTTATTTATATTGCGTTACACTTTCAAAGTTAGATAACCCTCCGAAACAATCCCCCTTGAGTAAAATAACTCTGTGCGATTTCCCGGCTCCTGTCATATGTCCTCGGGTTAAATTCCTATAAAAAAACGAGTTGGTTTAACTTTCGTTAAACGTGCACGTAGGAATAAAAGATGTTTACACATGGTTATTATTTCACTGTTATCGCTACGGCGGTGAAAAAAACACGAACTTATCCAGCCATGATTACTATTGAATTGTTGGAAGCATTATCTCCCCAGAGAGGGGTTTGGAAGGCGGGTGTTATTTTTTATCTGCAAACAAGGCTAGCGTATAAGGCGATTGCGGTGTCGGAGTAAATATTCGTCTGCATTTTTATTTATTCGCTTTTTCGACGAGTGGGAGGACGCCTATTGAAACAGCAGACAGTAGTCAGGGCGCAGGCGCATAAAGACCCGCGAGGCGGAAATGCATCGTTCAAACCTAAAATCCATTTTCATTATCGACGCTTAATATCTTCGCCTATCCCACCTTCGTTATTTCGCAGCAGACTTCAAGGCCGGTAAGTTTGACGTTGAGAATAGCTAGCTAAGCTCAATTGTATTTTATGGCAATTGTCTATGTCGAAATAGAGATAACTAAAAACAAAATAAGCAAATACCCTTATGACTGTCGATAAAAGTGAAATTAGCGACCGTCGCACAACCAGAATATTGACGCGTTGAGATCCCATAGCCATAAAAAACTTAAATTTCATATAGATACAATCAAATCTAAGGAGGGGGTTATGGATAAGATAGCGGGAGTGGTTCAAATAAAGCAGCGTATTAACGTATAAACACCCCTTTTCCGCAGGAAATAACCATTGCCTCTAGCTTATTACAAAATGCGATTTAGCCAGGAAGAGGCGGTCATTTATGCTGCGCCTTATACCTTAATTAAAACGGGGTATATTAAACTAAAGTAATAAAAAACATTTATTTAAAATCCTCAGATTGGTCAGAATCACAGAGTGAATAAAAAGACGGTCATTGACACGACGACTTAATAATGACTTTCGCCATCGCGATTTTACACCGCCTGTGCCGTTGAAAACGGAGAGATCTGGCCGAAGGGCATACACACTTTTAAGGGAAATTAAGTATGAGACACCAGAAGAGTCCCCCACGTCCCACCAGGCGGTTTCCCCGTATTGTTATGGGCTTGACGACCACTGCCGCGCTGTTGACGTCAGCCCTCACATTCCCAACGCAGGCTCAGGCGGAGGGCCAGCTGCGCATCGCACAGCAATTCGGCATCGTCTACCTGCTGCTGAACGTGGCGCAGGATAAGCAGCTGATAGAGAAACATGCCAAGGCCGAAGGACTGGACGTCAAAGTGGATTATCTTCAGCTCTCGGGCGGCGCGGCGGTGAATGATGCGTTGCTGTCCGGGTCCGTTGATATCGCAGGCGCGGGTATCGCCCCGCTGTTTACCCTGTGGGATCGCACTAAAGGTCGTCAGAATGTGAAGGCCGTGCTTGCCACCGGCAGTTTCCCCTACTATCTCATCAGCACGAATCCCAACGTCAAAACGATCGCCGACTTCACTGATAAAGACCGTATTGCCGTACCGGCCGTTGGCGTCTCGCTGCAATCGCGCTTCCTGCAGGCGGCTTCGGCAGCGCGTTGGGGCGACAAGGCGTTTAACCGTTTGGATAAGCTGCAAGTCGCGGTGCCGCATCCGGACGCCACTGCCGCCATTATCAGCGGCGGTACAGAAATTTCCGCTCACTTCGCCAACGCCCCTTTCCAAGAGCAGGAGCTGGCAGGCAACCCCAAGGCACATATCATCCTGAACTCCTATGACGTGCAGGGCGGCCCAACGTCGCCGGTAGTGCTTTACACCACAGAAAAATTCCGCCAAGAGAACCCCCGGACTTACAAAATCTTCGTCGATGCGCTAGCCGAAGCGGCGGACTTCACCACCAGGAATCCTGAAGCGGCGGCAGATGCCTTTATTCGCATCACCAAGTCGAAAATCGACCGTAAGCTGTTGCTGAGCATTCTCAAGAGTCCTGAATCCAAATTCAGCATCACGCCGCAAAACACGCTGTCGTTGGGCCAGTTCATGCACCGCGTCGGCGCGCTGAAAAACAATCCTGCCTCGGTTAAGGATTACTTCTTCGACGATCCACACGTCGATTCTGGCAGCTGAATGGCGCTGG
This sequence comes from Lonsdalea iberica, assembly GCF_002111585.1. Lineage (GTDB taxonomy): Bacteria > Pseudomonadota > Gammaproteobacteria > Enterobacterales > Enterobacteriaceae > Lonsdalea > Lonsdalea iberica. The sequence goes on along the minus strand of NZ_LUTP01000009.1, from coordinate 94,816 downwards.
CACGGAGATCCACGGCCTGCCGACCTTCGGGTTTGGCGGGCGTTCACGCGCCGTCGGAGCGCCATCGTCGTCCTCACTGGTGGTGGACAACAACGAGAGGAAACCAAGATGTCAGTACATGTATCGCACGATCGTGACGCCACGATCCGCCCCGACGTCCCACTGCTACAGGTGGAGGGCGTCGGCCTGGAATACGCCACTCGCGAACGGCGGGTGCGCGCCACCCATGATGTGAGCTTCGATATTTTCCCCGCTGAACGCTTTATCCTGCTCGGCCCTTCCGGCTGCGGAAAATCCAGCCTGTTAAAAGCCGTCGGCGGTTTTCTTCCGCCAGTCGATGGCCGCATTCTGCTGGAAGGCAAGGCCATCTCGCAGCCGGGTCCGGAACGGATGATGGTCTTTCAGGAGTTCGACCAACTGCCGCCATGGAAAACCGTGTTGGAAAATACGCAGTTCCCCCTTCTCGTGACCGGCAAGCTGTCCGCTGCCGAAGCGCGAGATCAGGCGATGTACTATCTGGAGAAAGTCGGACTGGCGGACTTCGCCAATGCCTGGCCGCATACGCTGTCCGGGGGGATGAAGCAGCGGGTCGCCATTGCGCGCGCCTTGGCGATGAAACCGAAGGTACTCCTGATGGACGAACCGTTTGCCGCGCTGGATGCGCTGACACGTCGCAAAATGCAGCAGGAGCTGCTGGAACTATGGGAGGAGGTGCGCTTCACGCTGCTGTTCGTCACGCACTCGATTGAAGAAGCGCTGGTGGTCGGGAACCGCATTCTCCTGCTGTCGCCCCATCCCGGACGCGTGCGCGCGGAGCTCAATTGTCATCAGTTCTCTCACCACGATGAAGGCGGCACAGCGTTTCAGGCAGCGGCGCGACGCATCCACGATCTGCTATTTCCGACGGGTCATCCCGTGGCCCCGGCGCCAACCTCTTCGGCGCCCTCGCCCATTCGTTCGCTGGCTGGACAACATTTGCGCTGAATTTTTCTCTTACATGAAAGGTTTTACGATGAGTCAACTTCCCCCTGTTCGTCCGGAGTACCAGAGAGAACTGGCTCCGCTGACCGATATTAACGTCGCCCAGCCATTACCGCGGCTAAACCGCCTGTGGAATCAGGGCGCCGTCCGCAAGTCACTATTGCTGATCTTGCTGGCATTGCTGTGGGAGGGCGCCGCCCGCTGGCAAAATAATGATTTGCTGCTGCCGACATTTACTCAGGCGGCGACGGCGTTTATTGAGGACATCCGTAACGGCGAACTGCCCGCCAAGATCGCCATCTCCATCAGCACGCTGGTGAAAGGCTATCTGATTGGAACCGCGTTGGCGCTGGCATTCAGCGCACTGGCGGTCTCCACTCGGCTGGGCCGCGATCTGCTGTCCACGCTGACCTCTATGCTAAACCCCCTGCCCGCTATCGCGCTGTTACCGCTGGCGCTGCTGTGGTTTGGGTTGGGCACGCAAAGTTTGATTTTCGTGCTGATTCATTCAGTACTGTGGCCAATGGCGTTAAATACCTATTCAGGCTTTCTCGGGGTTTCAGAGACGCTGAGGATGACCGGGCGGAATTACGGGCTTAAAGGGTTACGCTATGTTTGGCACATTCTGATCCCGGCGGCGCTGCCTTCTATTCTCTCCGGTCTCAAAATCGGCTGGGCATTTGCCTGGCGTACGCTCATCGCCGCCGAGCTGGTCTTTGGCGCGTCCAGCGGACAAGGCGGACTGGGCTGGTACATTTTCCAGAACCGCAACGAACTGTATACCGACCGGGTATTCGCCGGACTGGCTTCGGTCATCATCATTGGACTGCTCGTGGAAACGCTGATCTTCGCCACTATAGAACGGGTCACGATCAAACGCTGGGGAATGCAGCGCTAGCAATACGCAGTAGTGCCGACAAGGATATTTCGTCGGCACTACTGTCCCTTAAGACAGGCAGAAGGGTAAGCACGTTTTTTGTTGCATGAATAAGATGGGGAAGACTGACTGCATCGTCGTCACACCTTATAACCGGGCGTAGCTTTGAGGCTGAGAAGAACCCCTTAATATTGTTATTAGTTGATTATTTCAACATCGCCCATCTATCTTTCTCTCTAAGATAAAGATGAAAAACATCGATTTAAAATAGATAAGACAATATTTAACTCTATTAATATTCACACTTATAAAGATGTTGTAAATAAAATGTCACGTGAGACAAACAACCAGAGTTAACTGACACCCTAAGAAAAAGCACTTTATTTGCGTGTACATGAACATAAACAGTTATCGATTTAAATAATCAACTCTCGCAGCAACATGAATGGTTATCTACGCTGAGACGCTTCCATGATACTTTTGATATTGAGCTTTCTTAGCATGCTTTGCTTATGGCAGCTAATCGTTTTTTCACTCAAACATAAAAGGCCAGACACTTCCTTGTTGCTTTTCCCCTTCAAGAGATACTGAAGCACCAGTTGCTCTCTGGGAGAGAGCTTTTGCAGCTGGACATCCCAGGACGGGCCTGCGTCGTGGTGTGTGACGTCTTGTATTTTGGAGATAATTTCAACGATCGGACTTTTTAAATCGATAATCGCATCGTAATTGATATAGCGAAACATCCGGTCAGGCTGACTGTCTTTGAAGATAACAATCTTGTTGTTGCTATTGATGTATTTTATTACGTCAACCAACGAAGAGATGATGGAGGAGTCATGCAGTACTTCAATAAGAAATACCTGCTCTTTTTCCTGCTGTAGATTGTTAACTAAATCACAGATATCTGCGGCGACAAAACATTTATCGCTATCCGTCATTATTTTACTGATAATGATATTCTGCAAAGAATAAGAAATGATTTCATTCTCAACCAGGAACGCGTAGTCCATTATTTTACCACCCCCATACCGCAAGCAATAGAAGCCAAGTAAAGCCGTTTTAAATGCGGCTAAATCGAACAGTATGAATTTTTATCGTTTAAACAATTCTTATAAACCATAGCACTTAACAAAAATTATGGTAGGTTAAATCTGGTGTTTACTGGTCTGCTCTCTTATTACCCATCAAGTGAACTTTCTGGTCGCATATTAATTGTGCGTTTATCTATTGCTCAATCTGACTTTTATCTCACCCATCGATTCCCCCTTTCTATCAACGTATTGGGCAATGTCACGGGGTTGAAGTTGGTGAGCCCCCCACGCTCGTCCTGCGCCCGGTATGGGATGTCGACATTAGCGCATTTTTTACTCACCCCAGCCCTCTTTATGCGCTCTTAAGCGGAAAGTCGGCCAAACATTCGACACTTGAATAAGAGAAGGAACAAAGGGCTTGCCATCCATGCCGGAGCAGTCCATAATGACGTCCATTCCAGTTACTGGAACGCAAGAAAAAGCATTTTAATCAATGAGTTATCTCTAGATTTTATGCGCAACACCCTGTACGACCGTAGCTCAGTTGGTTAGAGCACCACCTTGACATGGTGGGGGTCGGTGGTTCGAGTCCACTCGGTCGTACCAATTCTTTTCTGCCTTAGGCAGCCCTGGTTCCCAGGCATCCCCACTATCGTTGAGTACCCCCCCATTTTCTGCTCGTGACTTTCTGAGTATTGCTGGTCCTGTCTGTTTGTTTCCCTGCTTTGCTCGCTTTCTAGATGGATCTACTGATGTTGCCGTTCGTCAATGAGCGACACGCCGCAAGTTCCTGCGTAACCACGCCGATAAAGAGCGCTGCCGCCAAAGTTTGAAGCACGCTTACGCGCCGTCTGTGTGATGGTTTGCCCTCCAGCCAGGGCCACATTGCACCACGAAAGGTTCTCTCCAGCCCAACACGTACCTAAACGAAAGCCGCCACATTTTTATGACGGCTTGCGCGTCTTTGCTGATGGTGTTCCAGTCAGGGAGATCAATCCCCACGAGTTAACCCGTTTAACCCGTCTTAATGTGCGTGTGTCCCCTCCCCTCCATACAGCAACGCGAGCTTGGCATAGAAATCCTCCAGCGTGAAACGAGTGTCCACCGCATGGTAAACCCGGATCTGTCGGGGGCTCTTCTGCTGACCATAGCTTAGGTCATCATTAATCCGCGGTGCCTCACGTAGCGTATATTGGTATTCGTGGTCATCCAGCAACAGCGCGACCGACGGATTATCACCCAATACCCACACTTCGCTTTTCGGCCAAGGCACGTCCTTTAAGGCCATCGAGATTTCCCGATTAAAGTCGATCAGCTGCTGCCACAGATACTCGCCGACCTTGCCTTGCGGTTTGACGCGCGCCGCCAGCTCCGCCAAAGACACCCTCACCGACATATAAACGTTATGCGGCACCTGCCATAGCGGAACACTGGACTGGAGCACCACATTCGCCGCCTGCGGATCGTTAAACAGATTGTATTCCCAGCCGCCTGTTGGATAAGGCATGCCGCCGATCCAAATCACGGTCATGTTTTTGGCAATCGTCGGATCCGCCTGTAGCGCAGCGGCAACATCGGTTAATGCGCCGAGCACCAACACAAACAGCGGCTGTGGATCATCCCTCTTGGCCTCGTTGATCAGCTGCTGCGCGCCTTCGCTCAGGGCGGGGTTTCCCTCAAGCGGACCGGTCGCTCCGCGATAAACCGGCACCGCCGTTTTTCCCATCACCTGTGTTAACCGCTGCAATTCACGATAGCTCTCCATCATGCTGTTGGCCCCCTCTCGTTTCATCATCGGCGCCGTACGTGCATAATGCGCGGCAATCAGACCGGTCACCTTCAGCGTGGGCGTCATCAACGCATGCGCCACGGCAAAATCGTCGTCCGCCTCGTTTTTAGCATCGCTGCTGATCATGACTCTGATGTGTTTATGATCTCCGACCTCAAACGGCAGCATGGCCGCCAGAGACGATGCGCTCCACAGGGCCAGGAAAACCAGAGCAATCCCCCGGTTCATCAGCGTCCATCCACGATTCTTGTTTCTACAGTTAATCATTAAAAGCTCCTCGTATGCGCAAAAGCCCAAACATCTCTACGCCGCATTACCACCAGACTTCAGCCTGCACGCCCAGGCTGAACTGGTCGTCTTTGTCGTCTTCGAAACTGAACTGAGAAATGCCGTTTTCCAGCGATTTCAGATAGCTGGCGTAAAAACGAATCTCCGGACGAGAGGTCAGCATGCTAGTGCTGACTTTAAGGGTGTGGAACAGCGTGGTTTTGTATCCCGACTCACGATAGTTGACCCCGCCGGCTTTGTTGGTTTGGCTAAAATAGGCCAGCTCGACGCCGGTCTGGTTGTATTGATCCCAGATATACGCGGGACGGACGACTGCACGGAACGTTTCGAAATCGGTATGCGCGCCGGTCTCATAGCTATACAGATCGTTGCCGCGGCCATAGACCAGCGCGTTGGCCATGATCACGTCGGGATGCAGGTAGGTTTCCCCCTGCGAGATCAGCCGGAAGGCGGTCCCCCCGGTATGTTCGCCATAATAATATCTGCCGTCGCCATAATCCGGATTGGCGTCGGATATCCGCATGAAGCCACTGGCGATCGAGTTACTGGCGTACTGAAGGGCGAATTCATTAAATCCGCCGTTGTCGAGTGTCTGCCGAAGCACGCCGGTTGCCAACCACGCGTCTTTCAATTCGAAATAATTGCTCGAATGCTGGCTGTCGCTTTCATTCGCGGTGTTGTATTTGCCATCAATTTCCAGCGTCGCCTTATCCCAGAGCGGAATTTCCCGGTAGCGAAGGTCAATCGCATTGGTATTCACCTGCGTGGTGGAGGTGTAGGCCTTATTGTAGAGATCCAGATCTTGGCGCAATAACGCCATATCCAGTTTCCCAACGCCCACATCAATATTCTCCAACCCCACGGCGCCAGCCGAATCCGCCTTATGCGCTTTCCAGTCCAGCATCTGGATTTCGTAGTTTTTCAGGTAGTGTTTCCCGACCCAGAACGTCGCCTCAGGTAGAAACGGAATAAAGCCCGTGGTGGTGAGGTACATGTCGGAAAATTGGAGCAAGTTGTCGCTGTTGGAATCAAAGACGCCGTTGCTGTATGACTGCCCCACATTGCCATCGAGCCATACGACGGCATGCGCCGTTTTGCCGTCCTGATCGTAGACGCGTTGGTTCAGGATCAAATCGAACCAACCGCTGTGCTCGTTGCCGAAACGGCCCAGAGACCCTACCGCATAAGACTTGGGTACGCCGCGCGATGAGGTGGCCCAACCAGATCGAAAATACCCCGAGTAGGTAAAGCCGATGTCGTTTTTCACGTAATGGCTAATGTCGCCGAGCGTCATCGACGTTGATGAAACGGTAGCGTTACTGGTGCTGGCGTTGGCCGCAGTGGAGGACGACGCAGGTGTCGCCTTCGCCGTGTTCTGGGCGTTCTTGTTCGCGACCGTCACGTTGACGTCGCGCTGCTTCGGCGCCGTATCTTGTTGGGCCTGACTGGCGGCGATTTTATATTCCTGCAACTCTTTTCGGGTGGCGTTTAATTCCTTTTCAAGCAGTTCGAGACGTTCCTCCACGGTTAATTTCGCGGCCAGCGCGTGATAAGGCACACCGGCGTAGAGCAGAGCCAGCGTGATGACTTTTACGGATACAGAGTTAATTTTTATCATTATGGTGGTTCCAATGTTGATTCGCGGTGGGCGCAAACTCGCCTGTCCGCTATTCCCGGTCAACGTGCGTTGCTCAACGTTTTTATTCGAAGCGGCGATACTCCGCCGCTCACCTTGAACGCTTTTTAAATCTGCTCATCCGCGCACGAAACCGCGGCGGATAAAGTAACTGGGGGTACAGCTCCAGGCATGGCAGTAACTGTCGATTTGTTTGCTGCCATAGGGAGACGACATCGGTTTTTTAGGATCAAACGCTTCCCAGAAGGTATTGGTCCCGATGTTGATCATTGCGCCCCAATACGCCTCCACCAGCGTTCGCGCTTCTTGGCTCAGCCCACAATGAATGAGCGCATCGACCATGTGGTGGTATAGGTAAGGCGTCAGCGGCCGAATGGCCTGGGGTAGCGACATAACGCGGGTCAAGGCTTGCGCCATCTGCGATTCAGGCAGCACGTCGGCCAGCGCCATCCATGCCTGAGATGCCCAGGAGATTTGTCGCTGCTCGCCGCTGACAAACACGCCCTGCTTTTCATCAAACAGCCCGCGTGCCGCCTGCTTCATCCGCGAAACGGTCTCCTCCAGATGCGCGACCTCGGCATCTCTTCCCAGCGATTTCGCCAGTTCGATGCCCTCCTGACAGCTGTAGATCAGTAGCCCCTGGATCGCCGCCTGTTTATCGAGACCGTTTAACGCCGCGCGTTGATCCGATCCCGGATTCCAGTCGATAAAGACATAATCCTTTTCCGGGGAGACAAACAGCCCTTGCGCGTTGACATTCTTCAGCGCCAACGCCAACTGTTGTTTCGCCACCGGCCACAGCTCTTGGGCCGTCGCGGTGTCACGGCTCGCCCGCAGATAGTCGCGCACGATGCTGCCGAACAAAGCGGCATAGTCGATCAGCACGACTTCGCCCCTACGCGGCTCCGGCTGTTCATAGACGCAGGCCGTGATATAACCATCGTCCCGCTGTAGCCCGGCGAACAAATACAGGCAGCGGCGAACCAGGGCGGTGTTGTTGAAGCTCACATAGTTGACCATCGCCTGCAGACGCAGATCGCCGACCCATAACCGCCGATCGCGCTTTGGTCCGTCCTCGAAGACGGTCTGCATACATTCGTGCAATGTCCGAATGCTGACGTGATCGATATTCCGCAGCAGGTCGCTGTCATAGCGCGCCGGCGCCAGCCGATCCTGACCGGCGGAAGAGACCGCCCTCACCTGTAGTTGGCTGAACGTGACGCTGAAATTCGTCGACGTGGAGACGATCTCGATGTTGACGAAGCGGAACGCGTGGCGGCGCTCAATCCTGACCTGCTGCGGCAGAAAATCGACATTCAGAATTTCATCCGGTAACCAGGAAGCGCTGATCCAGCCGTTGTAGGGGTAAAGCGGTTGCGTCACATCCGTGACGACCTCTCCGAAAATCAATCGCAAACGCACCGGCGCGTCACAGGAAATGCCCTGCCATCCCAATGAAAACGTAAGATAGCCGGTATAGTGCTCGCCAAAATCCACGATAAAACTGTCGCCGGTCTTGAAACGCTTGTTTGCTAATTCGCCCACGTCATACTGCTGCGTCATCGCCACGCCCAACAGGTGCTCGGGCGCTTCCCGAGGCGCGACGACGTTCAACGCGGAATAAGACACTTCGGACAGCGACGGTTTCAGCACTTCCGCCATCGCGACCCAATGCTGCTGTCGGGTCAGCGCCGTCGGCCGGTCGCCGCCCGTCTTCGCCGCACCTGGCGTCTTATCCGCCCCGCGTGACGGCGCGATATGGGCGCAGGCCGCGGCGACGGCCGCGTGGATCAACAACTCTCTTCTATTCATGGTTATCAGCCACCTTCTTGGACGGGCCTGCCGCCGCGGCCGCATAGCCCGTAGTCAGAGCTTAAGGCATGACGGACGCCATGCCCGCCCGTCGGTCACTTCAGCGCGTCACCGTTGCTACGAATGACCGATTGATACCAGTAGAAGCTCTTCTTGCGCTTACGCTCCAGCGTGCCCGTCCCCTGATCGTCCCGGTCCACATAAATGAAGCCATAGCGTTTGGACATTTCCGCCTTGGAGGCGCTCACCAGATCGATGGGTCCCCAACTGGTATATCCCAGTACGTCGACGCCGTCGGCGATCGCCTCGCCCACCTGCACCAGATGATCGTTGAGGTACTGAATGCGGTAGTCGTCGTTGATGGTGCCGTCGGCCTCCAGTTGATCTTTCGCTCCCAGCCCGTTTTCCACGATAAACAGCGGTTTCTGATAGCGGTCGTACAGAACGTTAAGCAAGTAGCGCAAACCTTCCGGGTCTATCTGCCAGCCCCATTCGGAGCTTTTCAGATGCGGGTTGGGGATCATGTTCAGGATGTTGCCGCGCGCTTTCTGGATTTCTTCATCGTCCTGAGTGACGCAGCCCGTCATGTAGTAGCTGAATGAAATGAAATCGACCGTTTCCTTCAGCGCCTGGATGTCGTCCTCTTCGATGTGCAGCGCAATTCCCTGCTCTTTGAAAAAGCGTTTCATATAGGCGGGATAGGCCCCGCGAGCCTGAACATCGCCGAAGAACAGCCATTCGCGGTTTTGGCGCAGGCTTTCCATGACGTCGTCCGGTTTGCAGGTCAGCGGGTAGAGCATCGCGCCCAACAACATGTTGCCAATCCGCGCATCGGGAATGATTTCATGGCAGGCTTTAACCGCCTTGGCGCTGGCGACCAGTTGATGATGGATAGCCTGGTAGATAGCGGCTTTGTCGCTGTCCGGCGGCAGACCGACGCCGGTAAACGGCGCATGTAGCGAGACGTTGATTTCGTTGAAGGTCAACCACAGCTTGACCTTGTTACGGTAGCGTTCGAAGACGGTGCGGGCGTAGCGCTCGAAACAGTCGATCGTTGCACGACTGCCCACCCCCGACACGCTTCACCAGTCCATAGGGCATTTCATAATGCGAGAGCGTGACCAGCGGCTGAATATCATGCCTCGCCAGTTCATCGAACAGCTTGTCGTAGTAGGCCAGTCCGGCTTCATTGGGCGTCAGCTCGTCGCCCTGCGGGAAAATACGCGTCCAGGCGATGGACACGCGCAGGCAACGAAACCCCATTTCAGCGAACAGCGCGATGTCCTGCGGATAACGGTGATAGAAGTCGATGGCGACATCCTTGATGCTGCTGTCGCCGGGTTGTCGCTCAACAATATCGCCGAAGATCCCGCGAGGCTGCAGATCCGACGTTGAGAGTCCTTTGCCATCGTCCTGATAGGCGCCTTCCACCTGATTGGCGGCAATTGCGCCGCCCCATAAAAAGTCTTTCGGAAAACGAGCGTTCATTAAGTTTCTCCTGTACACGAGTGTGAGTTAATGCACCAACGACAGCAGCGGCGCGCGTGCAACGACTGCGCCGCGGGCTAACGGCAGCACATCCAGATAGCTGTCGCTGTTGGAAATAATGACGGGGGTCGTCAGGTCATATCCGGCAGCCGCGATCGCCTCGGCGTCGAATGTCAGCAACAGATCGCCCTGCTTGACGATGTCGCCGATAGCGACATGCGGCGTGAAATGTAGACCGTCCAGTTTCACCGTATCCACACCAACGTGGATCAGCACTTCCGCCCCGTTATCTGCGGTCAGGCCGATGGCGTGATGCGTTTTGAATAGCGATGCTACCGTGCCGTCTACCGGCGCATATAGCTTGCCTTCTTCAGGCACAATCGCGATGCCTTTCCCCAGCAGCCCACTGGCGAAGGTGCTGTCGTTAACTTTTTCCAACGGGATTACCTGCCCCGTCAAAGGGCTGGCCAGCGTTTCCGTGCGGACGCCCGGCGCAGGGTCGACTGTCGCAACTGTCGGTGCATCTTCTTTGGGTGACAACGCTGCGGCCGGGATACCAAACAACCAGCTGGCTACAGCGGCAAAGAGGAAGGCCAACGCCGTGCCGACAATGGCCGCCCACACGCTGCTGTTGAAGCCTTCGGGGGGAATAATCAGAGTGAAAGTGAAGATACTGGGCAAGCCAAAGGAGTAAATGGCGGAGTGGAAATAGCCCATAATGCCCGCGCCGATGGCGCCGCCGATGCAGCCGAAGATGAACGGACGACGCAGCGGGAGCGTAACGCCGTACACGGCCGGTTCGGTGATCCCGAAGATCGACGCCGAAAAAGCAGAACCGGCAATACCTTTGAGTCTGGCATCCCGGGTACGCAGCAGCACGCCTAGCGTTGCCCCCGCCTGCGCCAGCACGGCCGGCGTCAACAGCGGCAGCAGCGTATCGTGTCCCAACACGCTGAGATTGTTCAACATCAGCGGCACCAGCCCCCAGTGCAGGCCGAAAATCACACAGATCTGCCAAATCGCCCCCATCACCGCGCCTGCAACGACCGAATTGAGGCTATAAAGCCACTGATAGCCGCTGGCCAGCAGCTCGCTGAGCCAGGTTGCGCAAGGGCCGATCACCAGAAAAGTCAGCGGCACCGTAATGCAGAGGCACAGCAGCGGCGTCAGAAAATTACGGACATTGGCATGCAGCAGCGCGTTGCATTTTTTTTCCAGTTTGGACGATACCCAGCAGGCGAAAATAATCGGGATGACCGACGAGCTGTAATTTAAAAACGTGATGGGGATGCCCAGAAATGTCATCGGCTGATAATCGACTGACTGCATGGCGTTAAATGCAGTGATCATCAAGGGATGCACCAGCGTTCCCCCAATAACCATCGTCGTGTACGGATTGCCGCCGAACTTTTTACCCGCGGTGTAGCCCAGAATCACCGGGAAGAAATAAAACAGCGCATCGCTGGCCGCGAACAAAATTTGATACGTGCCATGACTTGATTCCAGCCACCCCAGCGCCTGACATAACGCCAGCAGGCCTTTGAGTATGCCTGATGCTGCCATCACACCGATAAATGGCGTGAAAATACCCGCGATAAGGTCAATGAAACGGGAAAACAAACTGTCTGATCTGTTCTCTTCCTGCGAGGCGGCGCTTTCGCCGTTGTCCATTCCCGCCGCGGCCGCAACGTCGCGATAAACGTCGCTGACATGATTGCCGATGACGACCTGAAACTGACCGCCGCTTTCCACCACCATAATCACGCCGGGGTTGTTTTTCAGCGTAGCGGCATCAGCTTTGGCACTATCCTTGAGTTTAAAACGCAGGCGAGTGGCGCAATGCAGGACGCTGCTGATATTGTCCCGGCCACCAACACCCTCAACGATCTCACTGGCTAACATCTTATATTCCATAGGACATTCCTTAATGCGGGTCACACAGACAGAATAAATCCGACATGACTGGCGAGGCTGTTTTCAAGACGAAAAAAAACCTGAATCACTTCCCCGGCGGTCTCATGACCACTTAGGAAGCGATTCAGGTTTCGCCTGCATAGCCCAAAGGCAAATGCAGTAACAATCCAAATCTTGCGGGTCAGCTTGCGGGGTTTTGATCACCCAGGCAAGCGACTTTAATTAGCTGACAATGAATTTGTGATGCACGACACTCCTTTGTTTTTTACTCCTCGGGCTCTTGTCCGGAGATATCCGCACGCACTCTTTCAATATGAATAGTCAGGAACATCAGCTCCTCCTTCGTCAAAACATAATTATACTGCCGATGGATGTGTGTCTGGATCTTTTCCGCGCAGGCATAGGACTGAGCATACTTCTCTTTCACGACATCATGCAGCGACTCGTCATCGCTGGAGACCGGATCATGCCCAACCAGCCGCTGCGCAAAAAATTTGAGGTGAGTGACAAACCGGTGATAACTGAGCGCCTGCTCATTGTAGTCCACATCCAGGTGGTATTTGACGATATTGAGTATCTCCTGCATCACCTTGGTGATCTGAATCACCTCCGGCATCTGGCTGTCCAGCTGCGCGTTGACCAGATGCAGCGCGATAAACCCGGCTTCGTCTTCCGGCAGACGAACGCCAAGGCGGCGATGGATGATCTCCAGCGCCTCCAGCCCTACCGAAAACTCTTTTTGATATAACCGTTTGATTTCCCATAGCAGCACATTGCGAATATCCACGCCCTGTCGATGACGCTCAATGGCGAAGTGACAGTGGTCGGTCAGCGATACATAAATGCTGTTTTGCAGCTTCCCCGGGAGTTGTTCCCTTGCTAGCGCGATAATTTTGTCCGCGGTGGTGAACACCTCAAGCGGTATTCCCTGCAAAATCTCGCTCAGCCGCGAAGTGAGTTCGCTGCTGCGCAGTTCAAATACTTTCTCTACCAGCGCCTTATCGAGGCGATCGCCAATCTGTTTTTTGAAACCTAGCCCTCGCCCCATAACGACCTGTTCGTTATGGCGCTCATCCAAGACGGTTACGACATTATTATTGAGTATTTTGGCTATTTTCATTTTTTACGTACCCTGGAAACAAAAAGACCAGACACCCACTCTTCTACGAGCGAACATCTGGTCTTGCCTGCCGTCAGCAGTAACAACCCTGGTCCTCATCATCAACCTCCCCTCAGACTCTCTCAATATGCATCACCAAGAAACGTGACGGAGATCGACTCAAAGATTAAAATTTACACATTATTTGCTTCAATACCCACAGAGATAGCGAAATATGGCGCAGAATCATCGCATTGCATGATTTATATCTGCTAGAAAATATGATTGCAGAGAGATTGCGCAACACCAGTGCGCAAAAGTGAAAAATCACTTATTTTTTTGCGTAAACGCACTAAAATGTAGGTTATCATACTGCCTCACCGCTTGTTTCTCATCACTCAGCAACTATAATACGGGCGTTGTCTTATTGAATGGTTTCAGCAAACTACCGTGCCAAGATTAATAACAAGTTTTAAAACGGTATTACCTCGTTTCATCCACTCTTTTAGGATGATATCTGACCCTGAGTGCCTTCAAAATTTCGGTTGCTGTCACTCTCTGCACTCAACATGTTCTGTCTCTTTTTTCAGCAAATCCCTATCGGGGGTTAGCACCCTTAACCGCCGGTTCCCATTTTTATCCATCACAACTTGTAGAAATTAACCGTTATGAAAAAGACCAAAATCGTTTGTACTATCGGCCCTAAAACTGAGTCCGAGGAAATGCTGGCCAAGCTGTTGGACGCAGGCATGAACGTTATGCGCCTGAACTTTTCTCACGGTGACTACGCCGAACACGGTCAACGCATCACCAATCTGCGCGCCATCATGCAGAAAACCGGCCAGAAAGCCGCCATCCTGCTGGATACCAAAGGTCCGGAAATCCGTACCATGAAGCTGGAAAACGGCGCCGACGTTTCTCTGTCTGCCGGACAGACCTTCACCTTCACCACCGATCAGAGCGTCATCGGTAACAAAGATCGCGTAGCGGTCACCTATGCAGGGTTCCCAGAAGATCTGAGCGTCGGCAACACGGTGCTAGTAGATGACGGTCTGATTGGTATGGAAGTCACTGCCATCAACGGTAACGAAGTGGTTTGTAACGTACTGAACAACGGTGACCTGGGCGAAAACAAAGGCGTTAACCTACCGGGCGTTTCCATCCAGCTGCCGGCTCTGGCAGAAAAAGACAAACGCGACCTGGTCTTCGGTTGCGAGCAGGGTGTTGATTTCGTTGCCGCATCCTTTATCCGTAAACGTTCCGACGTTGAAGACATCCGTGCGCATCTGAAACAGCACGGCGGCGAACACATTCAGATCATCTCCAAAATCGAAAACCAGGAAGGTCTGAATAACTTCGACGAAATCCTGGAAGCTTCCGACGGCATCATGGTTGCTCGTGGCGATCTGGGCGTGGAAATCCCGGTTGAAGAAGTTATTTTCGCTCAGAAAATGATGATCGAAAAATGTAATCAGGCGCGCAAAGTCGTTATCACCGCGACGCAGATGCTGGATTCCATGATTAAAAACCCGCGTCCGACCCGTGCGGAAGCCGGTGACGTCGCCAACGCCATCATCGACGGCACCGACGCCGTTATGCTGTCTGGCGAAAGCGCCAAGGGTAAATACCCGCTGGAAGCGGTCAGCATCATGGCCACTATCTGTGAACGTACTGACAAAGTCATGAAACCGCGTCTGGAACGTGCAGCGAACACCGGTCGCCTGCGCATTACCGAGGCTGTATGCCGCGGCGCGGTAGAAACTGCCGAGAAACTGGAAGCGCCGCTGATCGTAGTAGCCACCAGCGGTGGTAAATCTGCCAAGTCCATCCGTAAATACTTCCCGGATGCACGTATCCTGGCGCTGACCACCAATGAAGTTACCGCGCGTCAGTTGATTCTGACCAAAGGCGTAGAAACGCAGCTGGTGAAAGAAATCGCTTCTACCGACGATTTCTACCGTATTGGTAAAGAAGCCGCGTTGGAAAGCGGTTTTGCCAAATCCGGCGACGTTGTCGTGATGGTTTCCGGCGCACTGGTACCGAGCGGCACCACCAACACCGCTTCCGTACACCGCCTGTAATACTCCACGGCGAAAAGTCACCAATGAGTAATAAGCGCCCCTCGGGGCGCTTTTTTTATGGGTGACTTTATTTTACTTTTTTCTGCATTTCGGGCAGGGAGCCCGCTAGTCAGTTATGCTGAAAATACACATCAGATAATGCCTATTCAGAGCAATCTGATAAAAATAAGCTGTTTTCCTTACTTATTTTTCCTCTTAAGTCAAAGGCGCTGCTTCTTTGAGCGAACAATCCAAATTAAGCATGTTCTCATCAAAAATTTATTCTCATTAGAAAAAAGTTTGTGTAATACTTGTATTGCTACATGGAGATTAACTCAATTAGAGGGTATTAATAATGAATCGTACTAAACTGGTACTGGGCGCGGTAATTCTGGGTTCTACTCTGCTGGCTGGCTGTTCTAGCAATGCTAAAATCGATCAACTGTCTTCTGACGTTCAGACTCTGAACAGCAAAGTTGATCAGCTGTCCAACGATGTAACTGCAATCCGCTCTGACGTACAGGCTGCTAAAGACGACGCAGCTCGTGCTAACCAGCGTCTGGACAACCAGGTTCGCACTTACAAAAAGTAATCGAATCTGTTGAATGAAAAATGGCGCACATTGTGCGCCATTTTTTTATCTGTAAAAAGACTACCGCTGACTTATTCTCGCCACTCCCTACTCTCCTTAACGCCGCCGCCTAAAAAGGCTCCCTTTTCGGCTTAGACAGCGCGACGCCCTAATATTGATTGCCCCTACGCCAATGTTACGGCTGATGCGACGTCGAATCAGTAATACTCGTCACTGGGGCTGCATCATTAGCCGTTTGCTGAGCCGGGATCGGTTCACCGGTATTTACCAGCACAGGCATGCCAGAGCGACGCTCAATGGCGCTTTCGACAACCGCCTTATTGGTCTCTTCGTTGTTGATAAAACCTTTCACTTTCTTGCTGAGCGCGATAGGCATCGTCTGCGGGTCATCTTTATCCGTGCGGGACAATGGCTGATGAACTTCGATATAGCGCTTACCATCAGGTTCCACGGCTACTTTAATCGGCTCGTTAACGACTTGTACCCGGGTTCCAGGTTCAACCGCGTTGAACAACGCTTCAATATCATCCGCCCGCAAGCGGATACAGCCGGAGCTGACGCGCATACCAATACCGAAATTTGCGTTAGTGCCGTGAATCAGATAGACCCCACCGCTCTTCGCCATACGCATCGCAAACAGTCCCATTGGATTATCCGGCCCCGCAGGCACGACGGCAGGCAGGTCGATGCCCTGCTCTTTATAGTGCTTACGGATATTCGGCGTCGGCGTCCAGGTCGGGTTTGGATGTTTAGAGATGATGGTAGTGGTCATCACCGGCGTATTGCGCCCCAGCTGGCCGATACCAATAGGATAAACGATCACCTTATTTTGACCTTTGGGGTAATAGAACATCCGAAGTTCAGCCAGGTTGATGACGATGCCCTCACGTGGTGTATCCGGCAGCAAGATTTGGGTGGGAATGGTGAGCGTCGTTTCAGGTTTGGGAAGATAGGGGTCGGTGCCGGGATTCGCTTCCAGCATCCCCAATAAACCTATCTTATAGTCGGCTGCAATCGCCTCCAGGGAACGACCATCGTGTGGAACGACATAGGTGGTGTTTTCACCGACTAGGCGGCTATCTGGCGGAGGCAGCGGATACTCGGTAGCTTGGCCTGCTGGCATACCGCTGATGTACGACACCAGAAGCAGCCCTATAAACGTCAACGCGCGTTTCATCATCAGTACCCTTTCCTTACGGCTTGAATATTGTGATCTATAAGGTGGTGGAAGAAACTCTCGTACAGCCCTATAGACCGCTTAATCGACTATTATCGATTGAATTGTTTAACATTCAGTTCGTTGCGAAGCTAATATTAAGAATAAGAGCAGATCCCCCGCAGATCCACGGGCGAACTCTTAAAGCATGAAGGGAAAGAGAAGAACAACGGCGTCAGCATGGCGCTAACGCCGTTCAAGAGAAGCGATCAGGCCAGCTCGGCGGCCCGGCTGCGAATCGAGCGCAGCATCGCTTCCAGCCCTTGCGAACGTGAAGGGGTGAGATGCTGGGTCAACGCCAGCTCCTGGAAAAACGGCCGGACATCCAGCGAGACGATATCCTGCGGCGTCAGCTGCTGATAAAGGCTGAAAACAACGGCGATAAGTCCTTTGACGATAGCAGCGTCACTGTCGCCCTGCAGCACGACTCGACCCTGCTCATCCCGCGTCACCACGATCCATACCTGACTCTGACAGCCATTCACGCGATTGTCTTCCTGACGCAGGTCGTCGCTTAGCGGCTCCAGACGGGATCCCAGCTCCATGATGTAAAGATACTTTTCTTCCCAGTTATGACAGCGAGAAAAATTGCGTACCAGTTTCTGCGGCTCCGGCAGACTTGCCATAATATCCTCCGCGGTTAACTTAACCGCCTAATAAACCATGAATACGTTGTAGCCCGGCGACCAGCCGGTCGATATCTTCACGCTGGGTATAAACCGCCAAAGACGCACGGCACATGCTGGAAACCCCGTAGTGTTCCATTAACGGCATGGCGCAGTGGTGGCCGGTTCGGATGGCGATGCCGTACTGATCGAGGAAACTCCCCACGTCGTAGGCATGGTGCTGACCGAGGTTGAAGGCAATCACGCCTTGACGCTGTTCCGGACCGTACATGATGAGCGTCGGCACCGTCTTGAGCGCGGATACCGCATACTGCATCAAGTCGGTTTCGTAACGGTGGATCGCTTCGCGTCCTATCGCAGAAACGTAATCCAAGGCAGCACCTAATCCCATGATCCCAGCGGTGTTGGGAGAACCCGCTTCGAAGCGCCAGGGCGCATCGGCGTAAGTCGTTCCTTTGGTGAGGCTAACTTCGCGAATCATCGAGCCCCCGCCTTCCCACGGCGGCATTGACTGTAACAACGCATGTTTGGCATACAACACGCCAATCCCCGAAGGACCATAAATCTTATGGCCGGAGAATGCGTAAAAGTCACAGTTCAACGCCTGAACGTCGACAGGCTCATGCATGATCGCCTGCGCACCGTCCAGCAACACCTTCGCGCCGACGCTATGAGCCAGGCGAACGATATCCTGCACCGGGTTGACGGTTCCCAGCACGTTCGAAATGTGGGTAACAGAGACTAAGCGAGTCCGTTCATCCAACAATTCTGGCAACAAAGCAACATCCAACTCACCGTCGGCCGTCAATGGTACAACGCGAATTTCGATACCATGCGTTTGGGCCAGCATCTGCCAGGGAACGATGTTCGCATGGTGCTCCATGCCGGTAATCACCACGTTGTCGCCGGGCTGCATGAAGGTCCGCCCGTAGCTGTTGGCGACCAGGTTGATTGCTTCTGTGGTACCGCGTACGAATACGATCTCTTCCGCAGACTCCGCGTTAATGAATGACGCCGTCAATGTACGCACATCTTCCATCGCCGTTGTCGCCCGGGCGCTTAACGTGTGAATGCCGCGGTGAACCGCGGCATATTCGTTGCGATAAAAATCCAGCTCACGGTCGATGACCGACTGCGGCTTTTGCGAACTGGCCGCGCTGTCCAGATAGACCAGCGACTGACCGTTGACTTCCTGTTTCAGGACGGGGAAATCTGCCCGGACGCGTTCTATCGGGTAATCACTCATTACTGACCTCCCGCGGCGCCGATGAGGCGTTCCGCTATGCGTTTGATCACGACGTCGCGCAGGGCGTCGTCAGAGATCGCTTCCGTCAGTTCGGCGGCAAAAGCGAAGATGATCATTTGTTGCGCGTCTTCACCACTGATGCCGCGGGCGCGCAGGTAAAACAGCTGCTCTTCATCGATACGGCCGACCGTCGCGCCATGGCTGCATTTGACGTCGTCGGCGTAGATTTCCAACTGCGGCTTGGTGTCGACTTCCGCCAGACGGCCCAACAGCAGGTTGTTGTTGGTCATCTTACCATCGGTTTTCAGCGCATGAGGCGCCACCTTGATCATGCCATTGAAGACCGCCTTGGCGCGATCGCGGACGATCGTTTTATGCAACTGACGACTTTCGCCATTGCCCTGATTATGTTCCAGATAGGTTCGCGTATCGCAAACCTCGCTGCCACGCGGCAGGATCAGGCTATTGATGGTCAGATTGGCCCCTTCGCCGTTCATCTGCGCGCTGGTCTGATGTCGGGTCAGCCCCGCCCCCAACAGGAAACTGTGGCTGGAAACGCGCGCAGCGCGCGCCATCCGCACATCATTATGGGCGAAGTGGTAACCCGCCGCCGCTTCGAACGCCAGCTTATAATGCGTCACGTCGCAGTTTTCACCCGCGTCGACGGTCAGACGAGCACCGCTGAAATGTGCGCTCTCATCCAGACTGACATAGTGTTCAACCACCGTGGCGGCGGCGTTCGCGCCGACCTGCAGATCGTGACGATGGTGAACCGTGTTCAGTACCGCGCCGTCCCCGGAGCTGATATGCAGCAGATACAGCGGCTTTTCGGCCTGTACGCCAGCGGCAAGACGAATCTGCGTGCGCTCGGCGGCCAGACTCTCGGTAAGATGCAAAAAGACATCCGGCTGAATCGGTGCGGCCATCGGCAGCGACGCGGGGGATGCGGCTACTTCCACCTGGTAAGGCCCCAAGTCGGCGTCGCTGAGCTCAGGACTCAGGCGTCCATCGACGAACACCATGCGCCACGCATCCAGCGGCAGTGACAGCGCATCGCGCTGCACCGCATTTACCGTCCGCGCGGCGGGTTCGGTAAATTCATGGCTGAGCAAGCCGTCCAGCGGCGTGTATTTCCAGTGCTCCTGACGGCGGTTTGGCACGCCCAGCTGCAACACCTGCTGCCAGTGTTCGCCCGCTTCTTCAGAACGCGCTCCGGCGCTGTCGAACAACCGCTGCCACTGCTGCAGCGCCTGCGACGCTTTCGTATTACTGTTGGTCGGTAAGCCAGCCATAGCCCTGCTCCTCCAACTGTTTAACCAAACTGAAGTCGCCGGATTTTACAATGCGGCCCTGATACAGCACGTGAACGAAGTCCGGCTTGATATAGTCCAGAATTCGCTGGTAGTGGGTGACGATGATGAACGAGCGCTTTTCGTTACGCAGCGTGTTGACGCCGTTAGACACGATTTTCAGCGCATCAATATCCAGACCGGAGTCGGTTTCATCCAAGATGCACAGGTCGGGTTCCAACGCAGCCATCTGCAGGATATCGTTACGTTTCTTCTCACCGCCGGAGAAACCCACGTTGACCGAGCGGGTCAGCAGGTCCGCCGGCATGTTCAGCAGCTTAATCTTTTCTTCGATAAAGTCTTCAAAATCGAAGCGATCTAGCAGCTCCTGCTGGCGATATTGACGAACGGCGTTGACCGCGGTCTGTAAAAAGAACTGGTTGCTGACGCCCGGGATTTCAACCGGGTACTGGAACGCCATGAAAATGCCTTCGCCTGCGCGATCTTCCGGCGACAGTTCGAGCAAATCTTTACCTTTAAACGTGACGGAACCGGAAGTCACTTCGTAATCTTCGCGCCCAGCCAACGTGGCGGACAACGTGCTTTTACCGGAGCCGTTCGGCCCCATGATGGCATGGACTTCGCCAGGTTTGATTTGAAGATTCAGCCCTTTGATAATTTCTTTTTCTTCGACACTGACTCTTAAATTTTCAATATTCAACATACTTTATCCTTCAGACGCCTTTGCCGCAGGCGCTCGTCTTATAGGCACCGGAGTGCGTGTGTTCAATAGGTGACATTGTCACTTTCACAGCTATTAGCCCACGCTGTGCTCAAGGCTTATGGCCAGGAGCTTCTGGGCTTCCACCGCAAACTCCAGCGGCAGTTCGGAGAAGACATCCTTGCAGAACCCGTTCACGATCATTGAAATCGCATCGTCTTCGCTGATACCGCGCTGCAAACAGTAGAACAGCTGGTCTTCACCGATTCGAGACGTCGTTGCTTCGTGCTCCAGCTGCGCCGTATTGTTTTTTACTTCCACGTAAGGAAATGTGTGCGCGCCGCACTCGCTACCGATCAACATTGAGTCGCACTGGGTGAAGTTACGGGCGTTCGTCGCGGTCGGCATAATTTTTACCAATCCACGATAGGTGTTCTCGCTGCTGCCCGCCGAAATCCCTTTCGAAATAATGGTGGACCGCGTGTTTTTCCCAATGTGGATCATCTTGGTGCCGGTATCCGCCTGCTGATGGCCGCTGGTCAGCGCCACAGAGAAGAACTCGCCGACCGAGTTGTCTCCGCGCAGCACCACGCTGGGATATTTCCAGGTGATGGCGGAGCCTGTCTCAGACTGCGTCCAGGACATTTTCGAACTTTCCCCAGCGCACAGCGCGCGCTTGGTCACAAAGTTCAGAATCCCGCCTTCGCTGTCTTTACCCGCGAACCAGTTCTGGACCGTGGAATACTTCACTTCCGCTCGGTTATTAATGATCACTTCCACGACGGCGGCATGCAGCTGATAGCTGTCACGCACCGGGGCTGAACACCCTTCGATATAGCTGACGTAGCTGTCATCGTCCGCGATTAGGATGGTACGTTCAAACTGACCGGTTTTGGCGGCATTGATGCGGAAATAGGTCGACAGCTCCATCGGACAGCGTACCCCTTTCGGGATGTAGACGAACGTGCCGTCGGAAGCCACAGCGGCGTTCAACGCGGCAAAGAAGTTATCGTTGGATGGCACCACGGTGCCCAAATATTTGCGCACCAGCTCCGGATGTTCCTGAATCGCTTCGCTGAACGAACAGAAAATCACGCCATGTTTAGCCAGCTCATGACGATAGGTCGTGGCGACGGATACGGAGTCGAAGATCGCATCCACGGCCACCTCTTTACCTTCACGTACCGGCACACCAAGCTGCTCGAACGCCTTTTCGACCTCGGTCGTCAGGTAATTCTGTTCGTGCAACGTGCTGGCGCCGTCTTCACCGGACTGCTGCACCGCGCCGGGCTGCGACCCGCAGGTGTCGTCGCATTGGCCGCAGGATGGCGCGGAATAATAGCTGTAGTCCTGATAATCAAGCTTGTCGTAATGCGCCTTCAGCCAGTGCGGTTCTTCCATTTCCAGCCACGCTCGGAAGGCGTTGAGACGAAACTCAAGCATCCACTCAGGTTCGTTTCGCTTGGCGGAAATCGCACGCACCACTTGTTCATTGATACCCCTGGCCAGCTCATCCGTCGCCAGTTCGGTGAAGAAGCCCTCTTTGTAGCGGCCGTCGCCGAGCCAGATCTGTACATCATCGGATACATCTACGTTACTACGCGCCATAATAGTGTCGCCGCTTAGAGCCCAAAGCTCTCACCACACCCGCAGGCGTGTTGAGCTTTAGGGTTGTTGAATTTAAACACCTGATTCAAGCCTTCATGGACATAGTCCACTTCAGTGCCGTCGATAAAAGGCATCGCCTTGAGAGGAACGTAAAGACGGGCGCCGTCGCGCTGAAACACTTGCTCGTCAGCATCAGGCTGTTTGATCATATCCAACACGTAACCAAAGCCCGCACACCCAGACTGCTTCACACTCAGTCGTAGCCCCTGAACTTCGGGGTCCTGTTGCATTAGTCGAACAATATGGGCGGCTGCGCTTTCAGTCAGCGTGAGTCCCTGCCAGACATTTTCATCCAGTGAAAATGTCTCTACATTTTGCGATTGCATGGGAATTACCTCGTCTCTCTAAATTTTCCGCTTTCAGCGGATCTGCCCTAATGGTAGTGATAATAGTGAGGGGGCTTCAACCTCGTGATTTCTAGGGCTATAGGGCACTCCGGCCCGAAACACCGGTTTTTTTAACCTCCCCGAAAACGTCCGGGGCCGATTCACGGGTCGCCGCTCACTCTAACCGCATGAAATAAAAGAAAAATAATTGGAACTGAAGTGTTCGCGCCGGTGGATTATTCAACATTTTATTATCATAAGTATAACATCTATCGCTGGAACCTATTTTATAAACAGGAGGAACCAGCAGATATTTTCCCCCAGTTTTAGGCTTTTTGCTGCTATTTACATCTCAACCGTTGCATGTGACTTTGAGGGAAAATATGATAACGATTATCATTTAACAAAGGATTGACCCCATGTTTCCTTTCAATGCCTGGCTGCAATCCCATATCGATGACTATCGTGCGACATTGCGTGACGCCACGATGGACATGTATATGGCAGAAGTGAATCTGGATAATCCCGATAGCGATATCACCCACGTGCGCAGTTACTATCTGTCCGGTATGAGGATGGTGGAGCTGAGCCAACGTTACGGCGACGACGACAGCTATCTGCTGGCGCTAATCAAAATGCACCATCGGCTCATTCGAGAAATTAACAATCCGCGACGCTGCCATCTGTGCCGCCTGCAGAGCTACCACTTCGGCCGACAGACGCTACAGCTAATCTGCAATCAGTTCAGCCAACAAGGCTGCTGGCAAAAGGTCACGGCATTCCAAGCCGACTTCGCGCAACGCGTCGCGTTTATGCCCTGAGGCGAACGCTAAGCGTTATCCATCGGGTGTGATGACCGCCGTCGTCAGACGCGAGGTGCAACACAGGCGACTGTCGGTATCGTAGATGTCGATTTGCCACACCTGATGCCGTCGACCAACATACAACGCGCGGCAGACGCCTCGAACTTCGCCTTCGCCGACGCCCCGCAGGTGATTGGCGTTAATTTCCACCCCCACCACCTGCTGATCGTCCTGCGAGCACAGATAGCCCGCGACGGATCCCAATGATTCCGCCAGCGTGACGGACGCCCCGCCATGCAGTCGACCGAACGGTTGCCGCGTCCGTTCATCCACCGGCATGACCCCTTCCAGCGTATCGTCGGTCATGCGGGTAAACCGAATACCGAGATGACCCACCATGCAGTGGGC
This sequence comes from Lonsdalea iberica, assembly GCF_002111585.1. Classification (GTDB taxonomy): domain Bacteria; phylum Pseudomonadota; class Gammaproteobacteria; order Enterobacterales; family Enterobacteriaceae; genus Lonsdalea; species Lonsdalea iberica. The sequence goes on along the minus strand of NZ_LUTP01000009.1, from coordinate 70,946 downwards.
CGCCCGCTGATTAAGCTGTTCCAGCTCGCACTCTCGTTTCCACAATCTCATACGAGCTCCAGCAATGCCTGTAGCGGATGTTTGAAGGACCGCCCTTCTATCCGTTTCATCTGACTGCGACAGGAATATCCGGTTGTCAGACAACGCTGTGGCGGCAATTTTTGCAAAGCAGGCTGCCAGGACAGCGCATAGATCTTTTTAGAGTTATCCAGGTTGGGCGCTTCATGTCCATACGTTCCGGCCATCCCACAGCAACCAACGCTGACATTTTCCAATTTAGCGCCGAATCGCGCGAAGATGTGGCTCCATTGCTGAGTGCTCGTTGGCAGCGCGGTCGCTTCCGTACAGTGACCAAACAAATACCACGGTTCTCCCGCCTCGCCTCTGTCCGTGCCGTCCGGCAAGGCGCTCACCAGCCACTCGTGCACCAGTTGTACCTTGAAGTCGCCGCGTCGGTCTCCCAGCGCTTCCTGATATTCATCGCGATAACACAGCACCAACGCCGGATCGACGCCGACCATCGGTAGCCCGAGAGCCGCCACGCGGTTGAGAAAGTCCGCGGTTTTACTCGCGGTCCGGGCGAAACGAGTCAGAAATCCTTTGATATGCTGCGCCTTACCATTCGGCGAGAACGGCACCAGCACCGGTTTAAAATGCAGCTTTTCCACCAGCTTGACGAAATCCGCCACGACTTTCGCGTCGTAATAGCTGGTGAACGGATCCTGCACAATCAGCACATAGTCGGCGCGCGCTTGTGGTGACAGCTGTTCCAGTTGTTCCAACGTGGTCGTCATCGCGGGATGTCCCGCAAACTGTTGCCGCAACGACGGGGAGGATAACAGCGGCAGATCGACCATGCCGATACATTTGCGGCTCAACTCGCCGACCCACGGCTGTTTGAGGAAAAAGTTAAAGGTTTTCGGCGCTCTCGCCATCAGCGGCGCATAGCTCTCCACTCCCGCGACCAGATAGTCCCGCGCCGGTCGCAGGTAGCGCGTGTGGTAAAGCTGTAGGAAACGCGAGCGGAAACTCGGCACGTCGATTTTAATCGGGCACTGCGTCGAGCAGGCCTTACAGGCCAGACAGCCCGACATCGCCTCTTTCACTTCGTGCGAAAAATCATAGTCGCCCTTGCGCGCCTGCCAGGTATTGCGTGTCTTCTGCACCAAGGTGCGAAAACTGATGCGCTGCTCCGACAGACTGTTTTCCAGCGCCAGCGGATCCACGCCCTGCTCCGTCAAGAGCCGCAGCCACTCGCGGACCAGCGACGCGCGGCCTTTGGGAGAATGGATGCGATTGCCGGTCACCTTCATCGACGGACACATTGGGCTGCGTGCATCGAAGTTAAAACACAAACCGTTGCCGTTACACTCCATCGCGCCGCGAAAAGAGGTGCGAACCGCCAGTGGAATGCGGCGATCGTAGGTCCCGCGTTTCGCCGCATCGACCTTCATCATCGGCGTGTCGACATCGATGGGCGTACAGATTTTTCCGGGATTGAGACGGTTTTGCGGATCAAAGGCGCTTTTGACGCGCCGCAGCTCCTCATACAATTCCGGGCCGAAGAAGGCCGGGCTATACTCGGCGCGAAAACCCTTGCCATGTTCTCCCCAGAGTAGACCGCCGTATTTGGCAGTTAACGCCACAATCTGATCCGACAGCTGCTTCATCAGCATCTCCTGCTGCGGATCGCACATATCCAGCGCCGGACGGACGTGCAGTACCCCGGCATCCACATGGCCGAACATGCCGTAGCGTAAATGATGGCTATCCAGCAGCGCGCGGAACTCCGCAATGTAGTCCGCCAGATGCTGGGGAGGAACACAGGTATCCTCGGCAAACGGGATGGGTTTGGCCTGCCCTTTGCTGTTGCCCAGCAAACCAACCGCCTTTTTACGCATGGCATAAATCCGCTCGATACCCGCGAGGTCGTGGCAGAGCTGATACCCGATCACGCCTTTCTCCCGCTTCGCCAACAGAGCGTCAAGCCGCTGGCACAATGACCCGACACGCTCATCGATCAGCGCTTCATCATCCCCGGCAAATTCGACGATATTCAGCCCCAGCATTTCCTGACCAGAAACGTCGGTAATCAGTTCGCTGACCGAATGCCAGACGATATCCTCTCGCGCCAGATTCAGCACGTTGGAGTCCACCGTCTCCACGGACAAGGCTTTCGCGTCCACCAAAAACGGCGCGTTGCGCAGCGCGGAATCGAATGAGTCGTACTTGATATTCACTAGCCGCCGAATTTTCGGCAACGGCGTGATATCCAGTTTGGCTTCCGTGATGAAGGCCAGTGATCCTTCCGACCCGGTCAAAATACGCGTCAGATCGAAAGTCTGCAGGTCGTCGCTGAAGACATGACGCAAATCGTACCCGGTGAGGAATCGATTCAGCTTGGGAAACTTGTCGACGATGAGGTGGCGCTGCTGGCGGCAGCGGTTGAGTACCGTGCGGTATATCCGCCCGACCGGTGACGGCTCCTCAGCCAGTTGTTCGGCCAGCGTCACCGGCATGGGCTGCGTGTCCAGCATTTCGCCACCCAATAGCACGGCCCGCACGCCGAGTACGTGGTCAGACGTTTTGCCGTACATCAGAGAGCCCTGACCGGAAGCGTCCGTGTTAATCATCCCGCCCAGTGTGGCGCGGTTGCTGGTTGACAGCTCCGGCGCAAAAAAATAGCCGAACGGTTTGAGATATTGGTTAAGCTGGTCTTTGATCACGCCGGCTTCAACACGTACCCACCCCTGCTCGGGATTGATTTCCAGAATCCGATTCATATAGCGCGACATATCGACCACGATGCCCCGATTCAGGGCCTGTCCGTTGGTACCGGTGCCGCCGCCGCGCGGCGTGAACGTAAGTGATGAGAATGCCGCTTCGCCCGCCAACCGCGCCAACAGCGCTACGTCGGCGGTCGAACGAGGAAAAACCACGGCATCCGGTAACAGTTGATAAATGCTGTTGTCGGTCGCCATGGTCAGTCGGTCTGCATAGTGGGTGGCGGTATCGCCGGTGAATCCGTGTTGCTTTAACGCTTCCAAAAAGTCGAGCACCGGCTGAACGAGGCCAGGCGCCTGAGTGATCTGTGGGATCATTGTGGTTGACCCTGTCTGTAGAATAGTGTTTGCAAAACAGTGATAGAATTATAGGCGTGACGCTTCTTTATCCCGGCGCCGCACGATTTTTGTTTTATCACATTTCATGCCGGGGCGCGCCTACGGAACGATAAAAACTTAGGGAGAGCACGCCCTGTTTGGCACAAGGCGTGCGATCAAGACTCACCACTCGGTCCGCAGTAAATGCAGCACCTTGGCTTTTTTACCGCTATTATCTTTCCCGCTGACAAGGTCTATCGTCAGTCGATAAGACATTCGCTCAAGAGGTAATAATCGTTGATGGAACACTCTCAGTCACCCCGTTTCGACCTTGCTACAATGCTGTTCACGCTTATGTTCATTGCCATAATGATCATTGCCTGTTTCTGGGTCATCCAGCCCTTTATTCTGGGTTTTGCCTGGGCGAGCATGGTGGTTATCGCCACTTGGCCACTGTTGATCCGCCTGCAGAAACTGCTCTGGGGCCGCCGGTCGCTGGCGGTCGTCGCCATGACGCTGCTCCTAGTTCTGCTCTTTGTTATCCCCACGTCTATTCTGGTGAGCAGCGTGATCGATAACTCTTCGGCGTTGATCGGCTGGGCGTCTTCTCAGGAGCACATGGCGCCGCCCACGTTGGAATGGCTGAAGTCCGTTCCTATGGTGGGTAGCAAACTGTATAACAGCTGGCAGACGCTCATTCACAGTGGCGGCAGCGCCCTGATGTCGCAAGTGCAGCCTTATGTCGGGAAAACGGCAACCTGGGTCGTGGCGCAGGCCGCTCACGTCGGTCGCTTCTTGATGCATTGCGCCCTGATGGTGCTGTTCAGCGTATTACTGTACAGCAGAGGCGATCGGGTAGCCTTTGGCGTACGTCGACTTGCCATACGTTTAGGGCAGGAGCGCGGTGATGCGGCGGTGATCCTGGCCGCGCAAGCCATCCGCGCCGTAGCGCTGGGCGTGGTCGTCACGGCGATCGTTCAATCCGTGCTCGGCGGGATCGGCCTGACGATCGCCGGCATCCCCTATACGACGCTGCTCACCGTTCTGATGTTCCTGAGCTGCGTCGCACAGCTCGGTCCGCTGCCGGTGCTGGTCCCTGCCATCATCTGGTTGTACTGGACGGGCGATACGACCTGGGGAACCGTGCTATTGGTATGGAGCGGCGTCGTCGCTACGCTAGATAACGTCATCAGACCGATCCTGATCCGTATGGGTGCGGATCTGCCGCTACTGCTGATCCTGTCTGGGGTCATCGGCGGCCTGCTGGCCTTCGGCATGATCGGACTCTTCATCGGGCCGGTTGTGTTGGCCGTCTCTTACCGTCTGCTCTCTGCCTGGATGCAGGACACCCCGGAACCGCCATCACTGTCAGACGTGCATGTCGATCCTAAAAGCACCCGGTTATAACCAGCCGGCGTTTCCTCATCCAACGACATTCTCCAAGGCAGCCTCTGCCTTGGAGAATAGGAAACAATTAAGAGAATCTTACCTATTTAAGACAACTCCGATTTAATCCAAATGACTGGCATTCTGTAAATCCTTACGCATAGGGAAATATCAGCAAAAGAACTGTGTAACTAAAAAAAATCGTTAAAAAACAATTAACCATTAGGATGATTCTTAATGACGGATTCGGCACGAGTTCATACTATGAATGCCGAAGCTAGTGTTGAAGTAACATCGGTCCGGAGGTTTCTCCTCCTCTGAGCCAGTAACGAATTGCTGTGTGTAGTCTTTGCCCATCCCCTGTGATGGGCTTTTTTTTTGCTTATGAATTATTTCTAATGCTAGGGCCCACCATCCCCACAAAAAACGCTCGTGGCAACTAAAGTTGATCACGAGCGTTTGCTCTATCGGTATGCTATAGGGGACAAAACATAAGAGACAGTATCGCGATTAACATATCGGACTGACTCTCTGTCAGCGTATCTCCGCCAGACTCAGCCAGGTTTGCACCACGGTATCCGGATTCAACGACAGGCTATCGATGCCCTGCGCCATCAACCAGGCGGCGAAATCTTCATGATCCGACGGCCCTTGTCCGCAGATGCCAACGTATTTACCTTGCGCTTTAGCGGCTTTAATCGCCATCGCCAGCAGCATTTTGACCGACTCATTGCGTTCATCGAATAACGCCGATACCACGCCAGAGTCACGATCCAAGCCCAATGTCAGCTGGGTCATATCGTTCGAGCCGATGGAAAATCCATCAAAGTGCTGTAGGAACGCTTCAGCCTGCAACGCGTTGGACGGAATTTCGCACATCATGATGATTTTCAGCCCTTTTTCTCCGCGACGTAATCCCTGGGCCGCCAACTCCGCCACCACTGCTTCCGCCTGTTCAACGGTGCGGACAAACGGGATCATGATTTCGACGTTAGTGAGCCCCATCACATCGCGCACCCGTTTGACGGCTTCACATTCCAGCGCAAAACAGTCGCGAAAGTCAGGGGACACATAACGGCCCGCGCCACGGAATCCCAACATAGGGTTCTCTTCATCCGGTTCGTAGCGGTCTCCACCAACCAGATTGGCATACTCGTTGGACTTGAAGTCAGACAGCCGAACGATAACGCGCTTCGGCCAGAAGGCGCTGGCGAGCGTGGCAATGCCCTCTTTGAGACGTTCGATGTAAAATTCGACCGGATCGTCGTAGCCCTGCATCAAACGTTTAATCTCTTGCTGTAGTTGCGGCGTCTGCTGGTCAAACTCCAGCAGCGCACGCGGATGTACACCGATCATGCGATTAATGATGAATTCGAGCCGCGCCAACCCTACGCCGTCATTCGGCAAACAGGCGAAGTCAAAGGCACGATCCGGGTTGCCAACGTTCATCATGATTTTGAGCGGCAAAGTCGGCATGGCGTCTACCGGCGAGCTTTTCACCGTGAAGTCCAGCAGATCCTGGTAAACGTAACCGGTATCGCCCTCCGCACAGGAGACGGTCACCTTCTGTCCATTACTCAGCTGCTCCGTCGCATCACCGCAGCCTACGACGGCCGGAATACCGAGCTCACGGGCGATAATCGCCGCATGACAGGTACGTCCGCCCCGGTTGGTCACGATAGCCGCAGCCTTTTTCATAATCGGTTCCCAATCGGGATCGGTCATGTCCGTCACTAACACATCGCCCGCATTAACCCGATGCATTTCACTAATGTCGTTGATATTTTTAACTTCGCCCGCGCCAATACGATGCCCGATAGCCCGGCCTTCAACCAGTACGTTGCCGCTGGCGGGGAGGTGATAGCGCTCCATGACCTGGCCATTCGAGCGAACGGTTTCAGGGCGTGCTTGCACGATGTAGAGGCGACCTGTGTGGCCATCTTTCGCCCACTCGATATCCATCGGTCTGGCGTAGTGTTTTTCAATCAGCAGCGCCTGATGCGCCAGAGCCTGTACTTCTTCGTCGGTTAAGCAGAAACGGTCACGCTGCGTCCCAGGGACGTCCTCGATGCTAACCTGCTTGCCATGCTCCTGACTGGGGGCGTACACCATACGGATCTTCTTAGACCCCATGTTGCGGCGCACTATTGCTGGATTACCCTTCAGCAGCGTCGGTTTGTGGACGTAAAATTCATCCGGGTTGACCGCGCCCTGTACCACCATTTCACCCAGTCCCCAAGCCGCGGTGATGAAGACCACCTGGTCGAACCCGGATTCGGTGTCTAACGTAAACATGACGCCGGACGCCGCCAGATCGGAACGCACCATACGCTGGATCCCGGCGGACAGCGCGACTCCGCGGTGATCGTAGCCCTGATGTACACGGTAAGAAATGGCGCGGTCGTTGAACAGCGAGGCGAAGACATGTTTGACCGCCGTCAGCACGGCGTCGAAGCCCTGTACGTTGAGGAACGTCTCTTGCTGACCGGCGAAGGAGGCGTCGGGCATGTCTTCGGCGGTAGCCGACGAACGGACGGCGAAGGAGGCGTCTGGGTCATCCTCTGAGAGCTGCTGATAGGCATCGCGTATTGCCTGTTCCAACGTCGGCTGGAATGGCGTGTCCACAATCCATTGCCGAATTTGGGCGCCGGCTTTGGCAAGCTGGTTGACATCGTCAATGTCGGTTTTATCCAGCAGCGCGTAGATCCGCTGGTTGATGCCGCTTTGGGTCAAAAAATCATTGAACGCCTGAGCGGTTGTCGCGAAGCCATTAGGGACTTCCACGCCCAGCGATGACAGGTTGGTGATCATCTCACCCAGAGAGGCGTTCTTGCCGCCTACCCGCTCCACGTCATGCATACCAAGTTGGTCGTACCACAAGACATTAGGCTTATCTGTACCGTTGTTGGACATCGAAATTATCCTTCTGCATACAATGTAGGGTATGGAAGCACTGCTGATGAAACCTCAGCTTTTTCGAGCGTAGCATAGCGTTTTGTAAAGCTGGGAAAGGTGAATCGATCAACCCAGTGAAAAAATATTGTCGCTTCTGATTCACATTGCGCGGCTGGGGAAAAACATCAATAGTGAGTGGGTTTGCCTACTTAATCAGAAAGATATGCTCCGCCTTGGCCAGGGAGGCCGATACTACGTATGGACCGCTCCGGAGCCTATCGCCTTGAGGAGTCTTTGTGGAACGAAGCGTCTTTTATGTCTCCGACGGTACCGCCATCACAGCCCAGGTGTTGGGGCATGCCGTGCTCTCGCAGTTTCCCGTCGATTTCACCAGCTATACCTTGCCGTTTGTCGAGAGTGCCAGCCGTGCCAACGCCGTCCGGGAGCAGATCAACGCGATTTACCAACAGAGCGGCGTTCGCCCGCTGGTGTTCTACTCTATCGTGACGCCGGCGGTCCGAGACATCATCGTCAGCAGCGAAGGCTTCTGCCAGGATATCGTTCAAGCCTTGGTCGCGCCGCTGCAGCAGGAGTTAGATATCGAGCCGAGCCCGGTGGCGAACCGTACCCACGGACTCACGGCCAATAACCTGATCAAATACGATGCCCGCATTGCCGCTATCGATTACACGCTTGCGCATGACGATGGCATCTCGCTGCGCAATCTCGATCAGGCTCAGGTCATTCTGCTGGGCGTTTCACGCTGCGGAAAAACCCCCACCAGCCTGTATCTGGCGATGCAGTTCGGCATCCGCGCCGCCAACTACCCTTTCATCGCCGAAGATCTGGACAATCTCAATCTGCGGTTGCCTGAGGCGCTGCGGCCGTACCACGACAAATTGTTCGGGCTGACCATTGATCCAGAACGGCTGGCCGCCATTCGCGAAGAGCGCCGCGGCAATAGTCATTATGCGTCGTTACGGCAGTGTCGGCTGGAGCTGCGGGAGGTCGAGGCGCTTTACCGGCGTTATCAGATCAAATACATCAATACGACCAACTACTCCGTGGAAGAGATTTCCGCTCGGATTATCGATATTTTGGGCATGAGTAGGCGCATGTACTAGTACGCAAATACATCAAGTGGTAGACTTTCCCGCATCGTGCTGAATGGATACCAGCGAGAGCATAGCGCACAAGTTCATATGCTCCGCTTGAACCTGTCAGCGCCTCCTGTTTCCTTTTACTGAGAATGCTTTCATGCTCCAAACTGACGAACTCCGCAGCTCGCGCCTTGATACGCTGATGACGCCGGACCAACTGATCTGCGCTCTTCCCATGACGCCCGACATCGCCGAAACGGTGACGACGGCGAGAGCCCGCATTGAAAATATTCTATCCGGACGCGACCCGCGCCTGCTTGTCATCATCGGTCCCTGCTCCCTACATGATCCGGAAAGTGCTCTGGCGTACGCACGACGATTAGCCGAACTTCGCACGCGCTACCAACACCGGTTGGAAATCGTAATGCGCGCTTATTTTGAAAAACCGCGCACGGTGGTGGGATGGAAGGGATTAATCGCAGACCCGGATCTGAACGGCACTTTTCAGGTCAACAAAGGCTTAACACTCGCTCGTCAACTGCTGCTGGAGATCAACACGCTGGGCCTGCCGACCGCCACCGAATTTCTGGATATCGTCACCGGCCAATATATTGCCGATCTGATTAGCTGGGGCGCCATCGGCGCACGCACGACGGAGAGCCAGACTCATCGGGAAATGGCGTCGGCGCTATCTTGCCCGGTCGGATTCAAGAACGGCACCAATGGCAATATTCGCATCGCGATTGATGCAATCCGGTCCGCTCAGGCGCCTCACATGTTTCTGTCGCCGGATAAACAAGGCCGAATGTCGGTCTACCATTCATCAGGAAATCCGTACGGCCACATTATTCTGCGCGGCGGGGAAACCCCCAACTACCATGCCGACGATGTGGCGCAAGCCTGCCAGCAGTTGGCGTCGTTCTCTCTGACGCCGCGGCTTATCATCGACTTCAGCCACGGCAACTGTCAGAAGCAACACCGGCGTCAGAAAGAAGTCGCGCTCTCGATCTGTAGGCAAATCGCAGAGGGAACCACGGCTATCGCGGGGGTAATGATTGAAAGTTTTCTGGTGGAGGGCACTCAGCCGTCGCTCAATCCGGCCACGTTGACGTTCGGCCAGTCTATTACGGATCCTTGTTTGGGCTGGGAAGATAGCGAGCGCGTAGTGGCTCAGTTGGCGGAGGCGGTGAGCCGCCGTTTGTGATTCGTCGGCGGAAGCGACGTAAAATCATTATGCTGTACGGCCACCACGTCACCGCCATAAAAACCTCCGCAGCAAGGCGGAGGTGGTTCCTTTCTATAGATAAGACAGCACTAAGCCGCTACTGCCCTATCTTCCATGGCTTGTCGCCACCCTCCCAACCAGTAAGACCGAGCATTGATCGATTGATAGGGGCAAAGCTCCTTGGGTCGACCAGAAATACCTGCTTGATAACCGCGTGAATGCGCCCGTTCAAGGCGATCTCGTTTCTGTCTCTTCATGCCTCATTTCCCTCATACGAGTCTGGTGGAAAGAATGGTGATTACTTTGCGAGCAACCACTCTTAAGGAATAGCGATTCCTGGTATGAAGATCAAGCCGCAATATTCACGCCATTGTCATATTTGTGAGCCAATATCGGAATCTTTTACCTAGCGGCGGGGAGGGTTCACGGTAAGCGTTTGAGAAAGAAACGAAACCGCTGAATGCCTATATTTTATGAAAAATCGACATTCAGCGGTCTTTTTTAGAACCTATCAGGAGAGAGCGGCAGCCTGACGAACGATGGACTGAGCCACCTGCTGCCAACCTTCGGCCAGTGTTTTCACCAGCGCATCGTAACCGTCTTCAGACTGCGGCAGTGTGACGTTGAACGGCTGAGTAATGATGCGATCCTGATAACGCAGCGTCCAGGCTCCGCGAATCACCGCACTACCGTCGTAGCGGCCCTGGAAGGCCGATACGGTGATATCCAGCGTCGCCCGATCGCCATCCGGCTCACGGTTCACGACACCCCATGCAGGTAGTCCTTGCTGCAGCGACGCTATCAGCGACTGTTGCAACTGCTGATCCAGCGGGCTGGCCCAGAGGTTGTTGCTGGCGATGGTGTACCGTACGTCGGACGTCTGATACACAATCCCGCTGTTCGACAGCGAGTCGGCCAGCGCGACCCCGCGCACCCACAGGTGGGGCGCGGAGGCCGGCGTCACGGAAGCCGTGGCTTTATCAGCCTCTGACGGCAGCTGATAGTAGACCTTCTGCGAATCGCTGCTGCATGCCCCAAGCAGCAGCACCAATGCCAATGTCCATCGTTTCATCATGATTTATTTCGCCTTCTTCGGTTGCGGATCCTGACCACCCGATGCTTCGAACACCAGCGCATTACTCTTGCCGTTCAGGGTGCGCAGCAACGGCTGCAGTTCACGCAACACCTGATCCAACCGCTGCATATCGTTCACCATCTTGTTGTAGGCTGGAGAACCGGGCTGGAAGCCTTGCATGCTTCGATTCAGCTCACGCAGCGTACGCTGCATATCCTGAGGCAGCGCCTGCATCGACTTGTTGCCTGTGATCTGGTTCAACGACGCCAGCGTTTTCTGAAGCTCGCGCAACGTCGCCTGACTTTCGGCCAGGGTTTGCGTGGCCTGCGATACCATCGGCGTCAACGGCAGACCGTTAACCTTATCCAATATCGCCATCAACTTCTGCTGGATTTGCGCCAGCCCGCCGGTGACCGTCGGCAAGACCTCGTAGCCATCGACCTTGACCATCGACACCGGACGCCCCTTCAACTGCGGGTAAAAGTCCAGATCGATATACAGCGCGCCGGTCAGGATGTTGGCCGTCTTCATGGAGGCACGCAACCCCTGCGCCGGCGCTTCCTTGATTTCCTGTTCCAGATTCAACTGATCCCAGACGTGCGCCTGCAAACGGTCCGGTTCAATGCGGATCATGACCGGAATGCGGTAGTCGTTAGTCAGACTCTGCTTGATCTCATGAGGGAAGAACGGAACCTGTGACACGGTGCCCAAACGGATCCCGCGGAACTCAACCGGCGCCCCTGGCTGCAGTCCGCGAACGGACTCGTCGAAGAACAGCAGATACTCTTTGAATCGGGTATACAACGTGTCCTGACTGCTGCGCTGGCTCTCATACAGCTGGTATTCGGCGTGTTCTTTCGCCGGGTCGCCCAGTTCCCAGCCGCTTGGCACGTCGAAGCTCACGCCGCCGTTCAGCAACGTCGTCAGCGACCCCATTTCGACACGCATCCCCTGCGCAGAAAGATCGAGTGCGACGCCGCTATCTTTCCAGAAGCGAACATTGCTGGTCACCAGCGAGTTATAGGGTGCGTTAATGAACAGCTGATAGCTCATTTTTCGTTCCGCCGGATCAAAATGGCTGGTTTCCACCGAGCCAACGCGATAACCGCGGAACAGCACCGGGTCGCCCGCATTCAACTGGCCAGCACGTTCGCTGGTCAGCGACACGCGGACCCCTTTGGCATCCGGAGACGCCAGCGGCGGGCTGTCCAATAGTTTGAAATCTCGGCTTTCATCCGTGTTGGAGCCGGGCTGCAGCTGAATAAACGACCCTGACAGCAGCGTCCCAAGACCGGAAATACCCTCTCGTCCAACCTGAGCCTTGACTACCCAGAACACCGAGTCGGTGCTCAGCAGATGATCCATGTCATTATTTAAACGCGCTTTGATTTCAACCTGATGGAGGTCTTTGCTCAGCACCACGCTTTCCACCACGCCGACGTTAACGCTGCGGCTCTTGATGGGCGTTTTCCCTGCCTCAATGCCATCTGCAGTCTGTGCCGTCAGTGTGATTTCCGGCCCTTGATGGCTGAAGTGATAAAACAAGATCCAGGCGCCGATCAACAACGTGACGATGGGCACAATCCAGACCGGAGACCAGCGCTTAAGCGATTCAATCTCCGCGGCGCTGTGGTTATTTTTCGTCAATGGAAAACTCCTCTCACTCACGGTTGTAACGATCCCACAACAGGCGGGGATCAAACATAATAGCGGCAAGCATGGTCAGAATAACCACCGCGGCAAACAGCACTGCGCCGATTTCAGGATACACGCTCATAAAACGGCCGACGCGAACTAACGCTGACAGCACGGCAATCACGAACACATCAATCATGGACCAACGCCCCACGAATTCCACTACTTCGTAGACCAGATGCATACGCTCGGTATCGTGACGGCTTTTGCCCTGCGTACACCAGCAAAGCCAGCCGAGCGCGATCATCTTCAGTGTCGGCACCATGATGCTGGCGACAAAAATCACCAGGCAACCGGGTAGGAACCGGAGCCCCACAGCAAGACAACGCCGGACATAATCGTCGAATCCATTCTATTGCCCAGCGCTTCCGTCACCATGATGGGCAACATATTGGCCGGGATGTACAACATGAGCGAGGTGACCAGCAGCGCCAGCGTCCACTGTAGGCTATGCCGCCGACGCAGATGTCCATGCGTGTGGCAACGCGGACACACCTGCACATCCGCCGGGAGCACCGCCGTACAACAGCTGCACGAGCGCACGCCCTGCGCAATCCCGCTGCGCCCAGTTTTCAGCGTATCCGGCACTGCCGGCGCGGGCGTAACATCGTGCCATAAACGCCGGCGGTCCAGACTTTGGAAAGCCAGCAGTTGCAGAAGACAAAACAGGACATAGGGAATAAAGCTGATGCCGATGCCGATGCTGCCGTAGGCCATCAGTTTGACGAAACTCACCAGCACACCGGCCAGAAAGATTTCCGGCATACCCCAGCTTTTCAGTTGGAACAGAATTCGCGCCAGCAGCCGGGTAAGCCCAAGATTCATCCGGATATGCCCGCACAGCCCAATAATGATGAGCATGCAGCTGGCGGGAATACACTGCACAAACAGCATGAACAGCGTCGCGACGCTGGCATAGTTCTCATCCACCATGACTTTGGGGATTTCCAGCAAAGTGACTTCACTGGTGATCCCCGCCACTTGCATGGAGACGAAGGGGAACAGCGCAGACAGGAACAGCATCACCAGCGCGCTGATGGCGAAACTCACCGAACGCCAGCGCGCTTCAGGACGATGGCTCGTCAGTAGCGTATTGCATCGCGGGCATACCGCCCGCTGCCCTGGCCGTAAGTCAGGAAGTTCGACCAGCAGGTCGCACTGCGGGCACAGCATCTTACCCTCCGCAGAGTGGGTGTGGGTGCACATCAATAACCTCCTGTTGCCAGCCAACCAGGCAGCCGCGACGCGGGCATGCCTGACGTAAAAGCTATGCGTTGCCGTTTTGCAAAGACTCAAGCTCTTCCCAGCGGGCAAAGCTGGTTTCCAGACGCTGTTCCGCCAACGCTAACGCGTCCAGCACCGGCTGCGTTTCCTCATGAGGTCGTGAGAAAAACGACGGGTCGTTCATCTGCGCCTGGAGCGAAGCGATTTCACGCTCAAACTCTTCCAACTGCTGAGGCAACTGAGCCAGTTCACGCTGTTGGTTGTAGCTGAGCTTCACCGTGGCGGCCGGTTTGGCCGGTCGCGATGCGGCGGGCGCAGACTTGGACTCGACGGGAGCAGACGTCGCCGTCGTGCGCAGCGGGGTAGCCACTGAACGTTGCTGCTGTGCATCATAGTAACCGCCGACGTACTGGCCAATAACGCCGTTGCCTTCGAAAATCCAGCATTCCGTTACCGAGTTGTCGACGAACTGCCGGTCATGGCTTACCAGCAATACCGTGCCCTGATAGCTGTCGAGCAGCTCTTCAAGGAGCTCCAGCGTTTCCACATCCAGGTCGTTGGTCGGCTCATCGAGAATCAACAAGTTGCTGGGCTTCAAAAATAGCCGCGCCAACAGCAGGCGATTTCGCTCTCCGCCGGATAACGCCTTCACCGGCGTCATCGCCCGTTTAGGGTGGAACAGGAAGTCCTGCAAATAGCCGAGCACATGACGAGAGCGACCGTTGACCATAACTTCCTGTTTGCCTTCGGCTAGGTTGTCCATCACCGTCCGCTCCGGATCCAATTCGGCTCGATGCTGATCGAAGTAGGCAACTTCCAGCTTTGTGCCGCAATGGATGCGGCCACTATCTGCCTTCAACTGGTCCAGCATCAGCTTCAACAGCGTGGTTTTACCGCAGCCGTTAGGCCCGACCAACGCGATTTTATCGCCGCGCTGAACCTGAGCGGAGAAGTTGTTCAGCAAGACTTTGCCGCCGACCTGATAGCTCGCGTTTTCCAGTTCAAAGACGATTTTGCCGGAGCGCGCCGCCTCTTCCACCTGCATTTGGGCCGACCCCATGACTTCGCGACGTTGTGTACGCTCCTGACGCAAAGCCTTCAACGCCCGCACACGGCCTTCGTTACGGGTGCGGCGCGCCTTGATGCCCTGACGGATCCAAACCTCTTCCTGCGCCAGTTTGCGGTCGAATTCCGCGTTCTGTAGTTCTTCCACTCGCAGGGCCTCTTCCTTGCCCGCCAGATACTTATCATAGTCGCCTGGCCAGGAAACGAGTTTGCCGCGGTCCAAATCAACGATTCGAGTCGCCATATTGCGAATGAAAGAACGGTCATGGGAAATGAAAATGATGCTGCCCTGAAACGATTTCAGGAACCCTTCCAGCCAGTCGATGGTTTCGATGTCCAGATGGTTGGTCGGTTCATCCAGCAGCAATACCCGGGGAGCGCTCACCAGCGCCCGGCCCAAAGCCGCCTTGCGCAGCCAACCGCCGGACAGGGACGACAGCGGCGTATCCGCGGTCAGACCCAGCTGTTCCAGCACGGCGCTAATGCGATCTTCCAGTTTCCAGAGACCCTGATGGTCCAGCACTTCCTGGACTTTGGACAATTGATTCAGATTCCGCTCGCTGGGATCCGTTTCAACCAGCCGCAGCGCGGCGTGATATGCCTTGAGATGCTCTGCCTGCTCCGCGACGCCCTCCGCCACAAAGTCGAAAACGCTGCCGGCCACGTTGCGCGGCGGGTCCTGCTGCAAGCGGGCGACAATCAGATCCTGCTCAAAGATAAGACGCCCATCATCCAGAGGGATCTCCTTGGCAAGGATTTTCAACAGGGTGGATTTCCCGGCACCGTTACGGCCAACCAGACAGACACGCTCATTGTCTTCGATATGCAGCTCGGTATTGTCCAGCAGCGGCGCATCGCTGAATGACAGCCAGGCGCCCGATAAACTCATTAATGACATGTAATTACTTTTCCTCTCCGGCGTGCTTCAGCAGCCAGCAGTTGTGAATCTGACGATTGCGGGCGAAATCCTGCGATTGGGTGCGTGCAGTAATGTCCTGCGCGTCCAGACCCAGCTCGGCGAGGCCTTCCATATCCATCTGGAAGCCCCGTTTGTTGTTGGAAAACATGATAGTACCGCCGCGTTTCAACAGACGCTTCAACTCTTTCATCAGCATCAGATGATCCCGCTGCACGTCAAACGTGGCTTCCATCCGTTTAGAGTTGGAGAATGTCGGCGGATCGATGAAGATCACATCGAACTGTTCGTTAGACTGGCTCAGCCAGCTCAGGCAATCCGCCTGGATCAATCGGTGCTGACGGCCGGTGAGACCGTTGGCGCGGAGGTTTTTCTCCGCCCATTCCAGATAGGTGCGCGACATGTCCACCGTCGTCGTGCTGCGTGCGCCGCCAATGCCCGCGTGAACGCTGGCAGTACCGGTGTAGGCGAACAGGTTGAGGAAATCTTTTCCCTGACTTAGCTCGCCCAGCATTTTACGCGCGACGCGGTGGTCCAGGAACAGCCCGGTATCCAGGTAGTCGGTTAAATTGACCCACAGTCGAGCATTGTACTCGTCCACCAGCAGGTACTCGCCTTTCTGGGCCAGCTTCTCATACTGATTTTTCCCTTTTTGCCGTTCACGCGTCTTGAGGACCAACTGATTGGTCGGCACACCCAGCACGCTCAGCGTGGCATTGATTACGTCGAACAAACGCTGGCGGGCTTTCTGGGCATCGACCGTCTTCGGCGGCGCATATTCCTGCACCACCACCCAACTGCCGTAGCGGTCGACGGCGACGTTATATTCCGGCAAATCAGCGTCGTAGACGCGATAGCACTCAATCCCCTGCTGTTTGGCCCATTTGTCCAGCTTACGCAGATTTTTCTTCAGTCGGTTGGCGAAATCATCCGCCGGCGCGCTGACGTTTTCAGCGCTGTTCGCCGCCAGCTGATAATTTTTCTGCACACAGTCCAGCGGGCCGTTTTTGGCTTTGAATTGGCGGTCGGCGCGCAGTTGTAAACAGCTCAGCAGCTCCGGCGAGGCGCTGAACAGGGACAGCTGCCAGCCGCCGAATGCGGCTTTCATAATCCGCCCCAGCATGTTGTGCAGCGCAATCAGAGCAGGCTCGCTTTCCAGACGTTCGCCGTAAGGCGGGTTGCTGAGCACCGTTCCGGTAGGGCCTTCCGGCAGCGGATTTTTGAGTTGTACGGCATCGCAGACATCAAAACGGATCAGTTCACTGACCCCAGCGCGGCGCGCGTTGGCGCGAGCGATGTCGATCACCCGACGATCGTTATCCGAGCCGAAGAAACGTGATGCGGTGGCCTGCACTCCGGCGCGGGCGCGCTGCTGAGCGTCAGTGGTCACCTCTTTCCACAGCGTCGGATTAAACTGCTCCCAGGCCAGGAATCCCCAATGATGGCGGTGCAACCCCGGTGCCCGGTCGGCAGCGATCATCGCCGCTTCGATCAATAACGTCCCGGATCCGCACATCGGATCGACCATGGGTGTTCCATCTTCCCAGCCGGAACGCAGCACGATCGCGGCCGCCAGGTTCTCTTTGAGGGGCGCCTGACCGGCCAGTTCGCGGTAGCCGCGCATGTGTAGTCCATCGCCGCTGAGGTCGATCGCCACGCTGGCTTTCTCTCGCTGCAGAAAAACGTTGATGCGAATATCTGGCTGCTGTTTAGCGACGTCGGGACGCTGGCCGGTACGGCGGGTGAAGCTGTCGACGATGGCGTCTTTCACTTTCAATGCGCCGTACTGGCTATTGCGGATTTCGTCATTGGTGCCGCTGAAATGGACGGCGAAGGTTTTGTCGACGCTGAAAATCGTCGACCAGTCTACGGCCTGAACGCCCAGATAGAGGTCCAAATCGCTGTAGACGTTGAATTCGTTGAGCGGAAGCAGGATGCGGGATGCCAGGCGGCTCCACATCAGACTTTGGTACACCAGGCGATCGTCTCCCTGAAAATGCACGCCCCCCTGCACGACCGCGCAATCCTGGGCGCCCAGCGCCTCTAGTTCGCTTTTTAATAATTCTTCCAAACCACGCGCCGTGCTGGCAAACAGAGAGTTCATAGAGCAGATATCACCTTAAAGAAAATTGACGCGCATTATAGCTAATCCCCACCGGTTGTCATAATGCACCGCGGCCGATCGAGGTCGTTGTGGTCTTTGCCAAGTCGGGTTTGGCGGATACGATCCTTGAGCATCAGGATGCCCGGTTGTCAGATGACGCCGCCGCGCCCCCTGCGCCCACGGCCGAATGTGGCGTGAGCAATGGATTGTCAGTGAAGGGAACTTCCGCTTGCCGGTGGCCAGAATAGCCCGAAACGAGCCGCACAAAACGTATATAAAGCAGCGATACCCGGTCAGCGTTGACGTCTAAACCGTCGTCATAATGGCTATATCGACGAATTGGCCAACGTTAAACGCGCAACAGACCTAGAAAGTAGGGGAAGAACATGATGAGGACAAACAAAACTTGCCGTTAGCGACGCGGGGGAATGTGGAGGTCAGAACCGATAAGCATGCGAAAGAGCCGCACGGTCAACGCCGGACTTAAGTAGCCGACCCCGTACCTGGCGGAATCAGCCTACGCAGGCATACTGCGACGAATCATTGTCGATATCGTTAACCGTCGCCGTCGGCGACAGCCGATCATGCATAATTTTGATGGGATCGCCCAGTTGCAGCGTTTTGGTATTCAGCGTCAGTTGGCTTTGCGCCAACAAACACAGGCTGGCTTTCTCACCCTCTTCTACCACCAGGAGACTGGCGTTTTCATCGCGATCCACGAGTTGAACGTTGACGATGTCCCCTGTCGTCGGGCGATACCCCTCACCTGATTGCGGCGTGAAATGCCAGCTTTTAGGCATTAGCGGTTTCATAAAGCGATTCGCGACCAGCGCGTTTAATATCAGTTCAGCTTTTTCGGCCTGTGGAAGGGTTATTTTCTGGCACTTTTCCTGATAGGTAAAAAATAACGCGGCATCTTCGACGCAAAACGCGCTTTCGATAAAAGCATCCGGGGTTAACATCGACATAGGATAACGGGAACGGAATAACATCCCATCCGCCAGATCCAACATCAGGCGCTGCTGTTCGTTGTCAAAATACCAACGCCAATTATCGTCAGGTTTTAATTTCATCGTGATACCTTCATTCTTCCTTTTGCACTGCCTGCGATATTTAACGCCTACAAAATTAACCCGTGGAGAACTCTGATGCGTTATTTTTATACAGAACAAAAAATATAGACTAGCCGGGAGCAGAAATAAACCCCCGGCTATAAATGAAGATGAAAAAATTAGATGTGATTGACGATATCTTTAATTAGACCCGGCCCACGGAAAATAAACCCGCTGTAAATTTGCACCAGCGTCGCGCCCGCCGCCATTTTTTCCCGGGCAGCCATCAGAGAGTCAATACCGCCAACTCCGATAATAGGGAGACGACCGTTCAATTCCTGAGATAAACGACGAATCACTTCGGTGCTAAGCAGTTGTAAAGGACGACCGCTCAATCCCCCGGTCTGACCGCTATGATTCAATCCTTGGATCAATTGACGATCCAGCGTGGTATTCGTTGCAATCACGCCATCAATATTATGCCGTACCAGACTATCGGCAATTTGGATCAATTCTTCCTCTGAAAGATCCGGCGCTATTTTCACCGCCACAGGAACATATTTTTGATGTTTGGCTTCCAGCTCCGCCTGTTTATTTTTTACCGCTTGTAACAAATCATCCAGAGCTTCACCGTACTGAAGGGTACGTAATCCTGGCGTATTCGGTGAAGAAATATTAATGGCGATATAACCCGCATGGGCATAGGTCTTCTCCATACAGATCAGATAGTCGTCCTTTCCATTTTCTACCGGCGTATCTTTATTCTTGCCGATATTAATGCCCAATATGCCGCCGAAATGAGATTTCTTAACATTCTCCACCAGATTATCCACCCCAAGATTATTAAATCCCATGCGGTTAATTAATCCTTCGGCTTCGACCAAACGAAATAAGCGCGGCTTATCATTTCCTGGCTGAGGACGTGGCGTCACGGTCCCGACTTCAATGAAGCCAAATCCCATGGCCCCCAACGCATCCACGCACTCACCGTCTTTATCCAGCCCGGCCGCAAGCCCCAGCGGATTTTTAAACGACAGCCCCATGCAAGTCACGGGCTTGGTGGGAACAGACTGACGGACGAGAAATTCTAACGGGGTATGGCTGATACGACGCAACTGCTGAAAGGTAAACTCATGCGCGCGCTCTGGGTCGAGCTGGAATAACGCTTTACGAATAAGGGGGTACATGGACTCTCCTGGATTCCCGGTTGCAGACCGGGGCAGTATTATCGGCCATCCGTTCCGGAAAGGGAATTGACCTGTGACAAAAAAGGCCTCGGCGGTCCCGACAAGCGGGTTATAACGCCGGCGATGTTATGCACTTTCAGTCTTTCGATTACACAATAAATCATTTAATGGAATAAGTCGGTGTCTGCCAGACTGACTGCACATTGCTCAATGGTAAGAGTTACTAACAATACGTTAGAAGGAGTACCTATGCGCGTTATCACTTTAGCAGGAAGTCCTCGCTACCCATCACGCTCCACCGCGCTGCTGCAGCATGCGAGCAAGTGGCTGACGGCCAAAGGCGTGGAAGTCCTCCCCTGGCATCTACACAATTTCCCCCCGGAAGATCTCCTCAATGCCCGCTTCGACAGTCCGGCCTTAAAAATGCTCAACGAGCAGTTGTCCACCGCCGATGGCGTGATTATCGCCACTCCAATTTACAAGGCTTCGTTTACCGGCGGTCTGAAATCCCTACTGGATGTCCTGCCCGAACGAGCGCTGGCGCACAAGGCAATATTGCCGATCGCCACCGGCGGATCGCTTGCACACATGCTCGCGGTCGACTACAGCCTACTTCCGGTACTCAACGCTTTGAAGGCTCAAGAGATCCTTCAAAGCGTGTTCGCCGACGACAGCCAGATCCGTAATTACGACCGCACTCCCGAATTCTCCAGCGCGCTGCACGAACGGCTACAGGAAGCGTTAGAGAACCTGTTTCAGGCGCTGCTGAGACGTCAACACTATCCCCAACTGCAACACATCGCATAGGAATTCCGCATGTTTTCATGGTTGAAACGTCAATCGCCCTGGCTGATGATCGGCTCGCTGGGGCTGGCTTCCGTCACCTTCGCGGCCGAGAGTCCGCCGCAGCTGCGTATCGGTTACCAAAAGGGCTCCGTCAGTCTGCTGCTCACGAAAACGCATCAGCTGCTGGAAAAAAGGTTTCCGCATACCGCCATTCGCTGGATCGAGTTCCCCGCCGGACCGCAACTGCTGGAAGCGTTAAACGTCGGCAGCATCGATGTGGGCAGCACTGGCGATACGCCCCCGATATTCGCTCAGGCCGCCGGCGCGGACCTGCTCTACATCGGCGTCGAGCCCCCAAAGCCCAAAGCTGAAGTCATCCTGGTCGCCGCCAACAGTCCGGTGAAAAGCGTCGCAGACCTGAAAGGGAAAAGAGTGGCGCTTCAGAAGGGATCCAGTTCGCACAATCTGGTACTGCGCGCCCTTCAACAGGCGGGGCTATCGTTCAGCGATATTCATCCTGCCTACCTGACACCAGCCGATGCTCGCGCCGCATTTCAACGGGGAAATGTCGACGCCTGGGCCATCTGGGATCCCTACTATTCCGCCGCCCTGCTGCAGGGCGACGTTCGCGTGTTGACCGACGGCAGCCATCTGAATCAGACAGGTGCGTTTTATCTGGCGTCCCGTCACTACGCGGAGCGCAATGGCGCTTTTATCCGGCAGGTGCTGGAGACGCTGACGGAAGCTGAAAAATTTACGGTCAGCGAACGTACGCAGAGCACCGATCTGCTGGTCAACGCAATAGGGCTTCCACATGCGGTGATTGCAAGCTATCTGGATCATCGCCCGGTGACCGTGATCCGCCCTTTGGATCAACACGTCATCAGAGCGCAACAGGAGACCGCGGATCTGTTCTATCAAAATCGCCTGATCCCGGTGCCGATCACGATCTCATCTCAGGTCTGGAACGCCCCGTCCGAACAATAAAATCGACTGGAGACACGTCATGAGCCTCAATATTTTCTGGTTTCTCCCCACACACGGCGACGGTCACTATCTCGGTAGCGGTGAGTCGGCACGTCCGGTGGATTACCGCTACCTGCAACAAATCGCCCAGGCGACGGATCAACTTGGTTTCGGGGGCGTGTTGATCCCGACCGGGCGTTCCTGCGAGGACTCCTGGCTAGTCGCGTCATCGCTCGTCCCTGTGACTCAGCGGCTGCGTTTCCTGGTCGCGCTACGCCCCGGCATCATTTCGCCTACCCTGGCCGCGCGCCAGGCGGCGACGCTGGACCGCCTATCCAACGGCCGCGCATTGTTTAATCTGGTGACCGGCGGCGATCCTGACGAGCTGGCCGCCGAAGGTCTGTTCCTTAACCACGAGGAGCGATATGAAGCGTCCGCCGAATTTACCCACATCTGGCGACGGGTGCTGGAAGGAGAAACTGTCGATTTCGACGGCAAGCACATCCAGGTCAAAGGCGCGCGGCTGATCTTCCCGCCCGTGCAGCAGCCTCGACCGCCGTTGTACTTCGGCGGATCGTCCGACGCCGCACAAGACCTGGCGGCGGAGCAGGTGGAACTGTACCTCACTTGGGGAGAGCCTCCGGCACAGGTCAAAGAGAAAATCGAGCAGGTGCGCGCCAAAGCGGCCGCGCGAGGGCGCACAGTGCGTTTCGGCATTCGCCTACACGTGATTGTGCGGGAAACCACTCCAGAGGCCTGGCAGGCGGCGGATCGACTCATCTCTCAACTGGACGACGACACTATCGCCAAGGCGCAGCAGGCGCTGGGACGTTACGATTCTGTTGGCCAGCAACGCATGCTCGCCTTGCACGGCGGGAAACGAGACAAACTGGAGATCAGCCCCAATCTCTGGGCAGGCGTGGGATTGGTACGCGGCGGCGCGGGCACAGCGCTGGTAGGCGACCCCGCGACGGTCGCAGAGCGGATTCATGAGTATGCGGACCTCGGCATTGACACGTTTGTTCTGTCCGGCTATCCGCATCTGGAAGAGGCGTATCGTGTGGCGGAACTGCTGTTTCCCCATCTGGACGTCGCCGTTCCCGACGTGCCAACGCCTAGACCGCTACCCGCGCTGGGTGAAGTCATCGGCAATAACTATGTGCCGCTTCAGGCCGCGCAAAGCTAAGGAGCGTCCATGAAATCGCTATGGCGACATACGGCTTATCGACTTACGCCTTGGGCGCTGCCGCTCCTGCTGGTGGTCGTCTGGCAGATGGCATCGCAAACCGGCTGGCTATCCACCCGCATTCTGCCCTCTCCCGAAGCCATTGTCGCAGCATTTTGGCGGCTGACCGTCAGCGGCGAGCTATGGCAACATCTGGCGATCAGCACCTGGCGCGCGCTGCTCGGCTTCGCTATCGGCGGCTCGCTGGGGCTGCTGCTCGGTTTTATTTCCGGGCTTTCCCATACGGGCGAGCGTCTACTCGATACCTCCGTACAGATGCTGCGCAATATTCCTCATTTAGCGCTGATCCCATTGGTGATTCTGTGGTTTGGGATCGAAGAAAGCGCCAAGATCTTTTTAGTCGCCCTAGGCACCCTATTCCCTATTTATCTCAACACCTATCACGGCATCCGTAATCTTGATCGCGGTTTGCTGGAAATGGCGCGCAGCTATGGATTGTCGGGATTCAGTCTGTTTCGGCAGGTCGTGCTGCCCGGCGCGCTCCCCTCCATCATGGTGGGCGTCCGGTTCGCGCTGGGGCTGATGTGGCTGACGCTGATTGTGGCGGAAACCATTTCGGCCAGTTCGGGCATTGGTTATCTGGCGATGAACGCGCGGGAGTTTCTCCAGACCGATGTCGTCGTGGTCGCCATTATTCTTTATGCCTGCCTGGGCAAACTGGCCGATGTCAGCACTGTGTTGCTGGAGCGCATATGGCTACGCTGGCACCCCGCCTATCAACCTAAGGAGAAACCCGCATGAATCTTACCTCGCTCTCCTCGCCGTCGCGTCTTAACGCGGGTATGCCGCTATTGATCAATGGCATAAGCAAACGTTACGGTCGGCGTTCAATCCTGCGGGACATTCAGCTGCATATCCCCGCGGGTCAGTTTGTCGCCGTCGTGGGCCGCAGCGGCTGCGGTAAAAGCACTCTGCTGCGCCTGCTCGCCGGACTGGAAACGGTGTCGTCCGGGGAATTGCTGGCAGGCAGCGCACCGTTAAGCCAGTTTCGCGCGGATACCCGGCTGATGTTTCAGGAGGCACGCCTGCTCCCCTGGAAAAAAGTGATTGATAATGTGGGGCTGGGGCTGCGCGGTGAATGGCGATCTGCCGCGCAGGATGCGCTGGCTGCCGTCGGACTGGCCTCGCGTGCAAACGAATGGCCAGCCGCGTTGTCCGGTGGACAAAAGCAACGTGTGGCGCTGGCCCGCGCATTGATTCATCGCCCCGGTTTGCTGCTACTGGATGAACCGCTGGGCGCGCTGGATGCGTTAACGCGCATCGAGATGCAGGGGCTGATCGAGTCGCTCTGGCTGCAACAAGGTTTCACGGTGCTATTGGTTACCCATGACGTCAGCGAAGCAGTCGCATTGGCGGATCGCGTTATTTTGATTGAAGAAGGTCAAATCGGTCTGGATATTTTGGTCGATCATCCCCGACCACGTCGACGCGGCTCGGCAAGATTGGCCGAATTGGAGGCCAGCGTGTTGGAACGGATTCTGACGCCCACTCAGCATGAACAACCGGCGTCGGTAACGCGGGCGACGTTGTAATTTCTATACATTAAAACAAAAAAACAGCCGCTGCCTTGGACAGGCGAGCGGCTGCGAGACCTGAAGTAAATAAGCCGCGACGAGGCCTTTTTCACCATATCAACCATCGGTCCGTTGAGGCCCTGTTTGAAGACCTCAACATCACCGCGACGGCTCTGCGAAGACTCGCTCCGTTCCTGTGAGGCCGGCGCCACCTGAAGCCTGGGACGAATCTACGAAGACGATCAGGCTTCCAGTGCCTTCCCAATCTTCTCGAACAAGTCTCCCGACA
Source organism: Lonsdalea iberica (assembly GCF_002111585.1). Classification (GTDB taxonomy): domain Bacteria; phylum Pseudomonadota; class Gammaproteobacteria; order Enterobacterales; family Enterobacteriaceae; genus Lonsdalea; species Lonsdalea iberica. The sequence continues at coordinate 46,120 of NZ_LUTP01000009.1, read as the reverse complement.
GATTGGGCAACGCTTTAAGTGTTTCCAACGCCTTGCGCATCTGCTCCTGTCGCGATTGATCGTAACGCTTCAAACGGATCAACGGTTCGATCAACCGGGCGGCAACCTGCGGGTTACGCGTGTTGAGGTCCACCAACATTTCGGTCAGGAATCGGTAGCCGCTACCGTCAGCGGCATGGAATGCCGCCGGGTTGCCTGACGTGAAGGCACCAACCAGCGACCGCAGACGGTTCGGGTTGTTCAGACTGAACGAGCGGTGTTTCAACAGTGCCCGTACGCGATCCAGCACATCGGTTTCTGGGCTGGTGGCCTGTAACGTAAACCACTTATCCATCACCAGGCCGTCCTGATGCCAACGTTCGTCGAACGAGGCCAGCAGCGCATCGCGACACGGCAGCAACGCACTCACCCCAGCCGCCAACGCCGCCAGTGAGTCCGTCATGTTGTCGGCTTGCTCGAATTGACGACTCACCAACGTATCCGCCTGATGTTCGTCGCCGAAGGCCAGATAATGCAGGCAAACATTACGCAGCGCGCGTTTACCCATGTCTTCCTGATCGATGCGGTAGGCGGGAGTCTGATTATCACGATACACCGCCAGCAGCTCGTCAGCCATCTCCTGCGCCAGCGTTTGAGTCAACGCGTGACGTACGGCGGAAATCGCTTCCGGGTCGATAATATCGAACAGTTCGGCAATCTCATTTTCACTGGGCAGTGACAAGATCTGTGATGCCAGCATCGGGTCCAGAGAGTCATCCAGCAAAACGCCGCGGAAAGCGTCAACCACATGCAGCGGTAACGATAACGGCTGTTTCTGCTGATAGCGCGCCACGTTCAGACGAATATGGCTCGCCAGCAGGCTTTGCGCCGCATCCCAGCGGGAGAATGCGTTGCGGGCGTGGCGCATTAGGAAGGTCAGTTGTTCATCGCCCCAGCTGTAGTTGACTTTCACCGGCGCGGAAAACTCTCTTAATAGAGAAGGAACCGGCTGACAAGGGACCTGCTCGAATACAAACGTTTGTTCGGGTTCAGTCACGCTCAACACGGATCCTACCGACTGGCCGTTCTGCACCAGCGGGATCGGCTGACCCTCGCTGTCGTACAGCTCGATATCCAGCGGGATATGCAGCGGCTGTTTACGTCGTTTGTCATGACCGATAGGCGTGTTCTGCGTCACCTGCAGGCGATATTGTTCATTCGCCGCATCGTAATCATCCTGAATGGTCAGCACCGGCGTTCCCGCCTGGCTGTACCAGCGACGGAACTGCGTCAGGTCGATTCCTGATGCGTCCTCCATCGCTTGAACAAAGTCGTCACACGTGGCGGCGCTGCCGTCGTGGCGGTCGAAATAGAGCCGCATCCCAGCCTGGAATTTTTCTTCGCCCAACAGCGTATGCATCATGCGAATGACTTCGGCACCCTTTTCGTAAACCGTCAGGGTATAGAAGTTATTCATCTCAATGACCTGATCCGGACGAATCGGATGAGACATCGGACTGGCATCTTCGGCGAACTGCGCGCCGCGCATTACGCGGACGTTGTCGATCCGGTTAGCGGGACGTGACCCGCGATCGGAGCTGAACTCCTGATCGCGGAATACCGTCAGGCCTTCTTTGAGGCTAAGTTGGAACCAGTCTCGGCACGTGACGCGGTTGCCGGTCCAGTTGTGGAAATACTCGTGACCGATCACCGCTTCGATATTGAGATAATCCTTATCGGTCGCGGTCTCCGCTTTTGCCAGGACATACTTGGAGTTAAAGACGTTCAGCCCTTTGTTTTCCATCGCGCCCATGTTGAAGAAGTCGACGGCGACGATCATGTAGATGTCGAGATCGTATTCCAGACCAAAGCGTGTTTCGTCCCATTTCATCGCATTTTTCAACGACGTCATCGCCCAGTCGGCGCGGTCGAGATTACCGCGGTCCACGTAAAGTTCCAGCGCCACTTCTCTGCCGGTACGCGTGGTGAACGTATCGCGTAATACGTCAAAATCTCCTGCAACCAAGGCAAAGAGGTAGCAAGGTTTGGGGAAGGGGTCCTGCCATTCCACCCAGTGACGGTGATCGGCAAGCTCGCCCTGCCCCACGCGGTTGCCGTTAGACAACAGGTAGGGATAGCGGGTTTTGTCGGCCGTAATCCGGGTGGTGAAACGGGCCAGTACGTCGGGTCGGTCAAGGTAGTAAGTGATATGACGGAAACCCTCGGCCTCACATTGGGTGCACAGAGCATCGCCGGACTGATACAAGCCTTCCAGCGCGCTGTTAGCCGCGGGGTTGATTTCCGTTTCGATCTGCAACGCGAATTTTTGCGGCAGTCCGTTGAGTTCAAGACCATCGGGGAGCTGCTGGTACTCCGTCCAACGCTGACCCTCCACCAGAATGTCGATCAGGTGCAATCCTTCGCCGTCCAACCGCAAAGGTGCCCCGATCTCGCCCTGCAATACCACCTGACTAGTGGCGACCACCCGTGTTTTGTCCGGGCCCAGGTCAAAATCCAATGCGATATCGGTGATGGTGTAGTCCGGCGCGCGATAGTCGTGCCGATATTTTACTTGGGGTTGCTGGCTCATAAATCGTTACCTTAGTGACGGACAATAATGGCGACAGGTCATGCAATCAGCCCGCCGGGTTAAGAAGGGCCATTCCAGACAGGGCGCTTATTTTTCGCGGCGAGCGCCTGCGTCGTTCCACGGCGCGTAAATTGAGTTAAACCACCGAGTCTCTCAATATAGACGTATCTGGGGGGTGAACTTCGTGTCCAATCTCCCCATCAACTCTCTGAATAACACATCAAAATGCGTTTTTTTTACCCACAGATTCTTTATTGAACAAGCTGTTACCTCTATTAAAGGGATCTCGGTGACGGAATGCAAACATTCCCTCTTTTCTACTTTTGAATCGAACACAACGCGTTTTTTTTGAATTTTTTGTTTAGTATAAAAAACATTTGGTTTCAAACACTAATGTTAAAAATGGCAAAAAAACAGACACTTTATTTTCACAATCGCACATTTGAATCTCGCCTAAACACGCCCATTATGGTGATATAGCGCGAACAAACAGACGATTTTGGGAAGGTTCCGAGCCCTTCCGTCATCGTTTTAACCGCTTAACTGCGTTGAACGAGGATGCTGTAACGCATTATGACTTCTTCCCTTTCCCCGATTATGACCTCGTTGCTGGATACCGACGCCTACAAGCTGCATATGCAGCAGGCTGTCTATCATCAGTACTACGATGTTGAGGTGGCGGCGGAGTTCCGCTGCCGCGGTGATGAAAAACTAGGTATCTATGCGGAGGAGATCTCCGCGCAGGTGGAAGCGATGGGCAGCCTGGCGCTCAGCGACGACGAGTTTGACTATCTTTCAGCACTGCCTTTCTTTAAAACAGATTACCTGAATTGGCTGAAGACATTTCGCTTCAATCCCCGACAGGTTCAGATCAGCGCCCATCAGGGGCGACTGGATATTCGCATTGCTGGCCCGTGGCGGGAAGTGATTCTGTGGGAGGTCCCGTTACTGTCCGTGGTGAGCGAAGTCGTACACCGCGACCGCTCACCGCACGTCGGTGTAAATGAGGCTATCGCTCAACTGCGTCAAACATTGAGCCAGTTCGAAACCGCGACCGCGGGTACGGATTTGTCGCATTTCAAGTTGATGGATTTCGGCACACGTCGCCGATTCTCCCGCGACGTGCAATTCAACATCGTGCGCACGCTGAAAAAAGAGTTCCCTTATCTGATCGGCACCAGCAACTATGATCTGGCCCGGAGACTCAAGTTGACGCCGGTGGGGACTCAGGCCCACGAATGGTTTCAGGCGCATCAACAAATCAGTCCGACGCTCGGAAACAGCCAACGGGCGGCCCTGGAAGTCTGGTTGCAGGAATATCCCGACCAACTTGGTATTGCACTGACTGACTGCATCACCATGGATGCTTTCCTCAGGGATTTCGACCATCGCTTTGCGGAAAAGTATCAGGGCTTGCGGCATGACTCCGGGGACCCAATCCAGTGGGGCGAAAAAGCGATTGCTCACTACCTCTCGTTGGGAATAAATCCGATGGAGAAAACGTTGGTGTTCTCCGACAGCCTGAATATGGAAAAAGCCATCGCGCTTTATCGCCACTTCTGGCAGCGCATTAATCTCGTTTTCGGCATTGGTACACGTTTGACCTGCGATATTCCCGGAGTCACACCGCTCAACATCGTCATTAAGTTGGTGGAGTGTAATGGACGGCCGGTGGCGAAGTTATCCGACAGCCCAGGAAAAACAATTTGCCACGACCCGGCGTTCGTCAGCGCCTTACGAGAAGCCTTCGACCTGCCGCAGGTACGCAAGGCCAGCTGAAACGCCTGTTCCCACTCACCAGCGCCTAATCTTTAATCCAGCGACACCGGAATGCGCAAAACTTATTGCATTCCGGTGATTTCTACTTGTGTCCTGCATACCGGCAAGTAACATAGCGATGCTGCCCCGAGCTGGGGCGTTTACTGTTTTTAAACATATTTTATTCAAAGAGAGAATGTTATGAGCGTAGTGCCTGTAGTCGACGTACTGCAAGGCCGTGTCGCCGTTGACAGCGAAGTCACCGTGCGCGGCTGGGTACGTACCCGGAGAGATTCTAAAGCCGGTATTTCTTTTATTGCCGTCTATGACGGTTCCTGCTTTGATTCACTACAGGCCGTGGTTAATAATAATCTTGATAATTATCAGAGCGATGTGCTGCGCCTGACTACCGGCTGTTCCGTCGCGGTCACGGGTAAGGTCGTCGCATCGCCCGGTCAGGGCCAAAGCTTCGAGCTGCAGGCGACCCACGTCAGCGTAGTGGGATGGGTTGACGATCCGGATACGTATCCTATGGCGGCTAAACGTCACAGCATCGAATACCTGCGTGAAGTCGCGCATCTGCGTCCACGCACCAACCTGATCGGCGCGGTCGCCCGTGTACGCAACACGCTGGCGCAAGCTACCCACCGTTTTTTCCATCAGCAGGGTTTCAACTGGGTTTCAACCCCTTTGATTACGGCTTCGGATACCGAGGGTGCCGGTGAAATGTTCCGTGTATCCACGTTGGATCTGGAAAACCTGCCGCGTACCGAAGAGGGAAAAGTCGATTTCAGCGAAGATTTCTTTGGTAAAGAAGCTTTTCTGACCGTATCCGGCCAGCTAAATGGCGAAGCTTACGCGTGCGCGTTATCCAAAATCTATACCTTCGGGCCTACCTTCCGCGCTGAAAACTCTAACACCAGCCGCCATCTGGCTGAATTCTGGATGATCGAACCGGAAGTTGCCTTCGCCGATTTGGAAGATACGGCGAAACTGGCCGAAGACCTGCTGAAGTTCGTGTTCAAAGCCGTTCTGGAAGAACGCGCGGACGATATGGCATTTTTCGCTCAGCGCGTAGATAAAGAGGCATTGACGCGTCTGGAGAAATTTATCCATGCTGATTTCTCTCAGGTGGATTACACCGACGCAATCACCATTCTGGAAAACTGCGGCGAAAAATTCGAAAACCCGGTGTCTTGGGGGATCGATCTGTCTTCAGAGCATGAGCGTTATTTGGCTGAAAAACATTTCAAAGCGCCTGTGGTCGTTAAAAATTACCCGAAAGACATCAAAGCATTTTATATGCGCATGAATGATGACGGTAAAACGGTTGCCGCGATGGATGTTCTGGCGCCAGGTATCGGTGAAATCATCGGGGGTTCTCAGCGTGAAGAGCGTCTTGATCGTCTTGACCTTCGCCTGGAAGAAATGGGGCTGAATAAAGAAGACTACGGTTGGTACCGTGATCTGCGCCGTTATGGCACGGTTCCCCACTCCGGCTTCGGTCTCGGTTTCGAACGTCTGGTCGCTTATGTGACCGGCGTTCAAAACGTGCGAGATGTCATTCCGTTCCCACGCACTCCGCGTAACGCGAGCTTTTAATAAAAAATTAATATAAGCAAAACAAATATCTAGAATAACGAAGGGGCCGTTAATAACGGCCCCTTCGTTTATTTTGCATTCTTGTAAAAAGTTCAGTGGTTTTTACATTTTGTAATGCATATTTTCCAATGGTTACCTGATTGCGAAGTTAGTATCATTTTTAGGGTGGCTTAACGACCTAGTGAATGGAAAACTGCGTGCAGACACAGGAAGACATCACAATTGCCATTAAAGTTCCGTAAGAAATTTTTGAGGCAAATGTAGGTGTCAAATAACACCAATGAGGGTAACAATGATGAAGCGCAATTTTCTTGCAGTGGTAATCCCGGCTTTGTTGGCTGCAGGCGCAGCAAATGCAGCTGAAGTCTACAATAAAGACGGCAACAAGCTGGATCTTTACGGCAAAGTTGTTGGCCTGCACTACTTCTCTGACGACGACAGTAGTGACGGTGACAAAACTTATGCTCGTCTTGGCTTCAAAGGTGAAACTCAGATCACTAACGAACTGACCGGTTATGGTCGTTTCGAGTATGAATTCAATGCGTCAGGTGCTGAAAACCAGAATGCTTCCGCTAGCAAAACTCGCTTTGCTTACGCTGGTTTTAAATTCGCCGACTACGGTTCATTTGACTATGGTCGCAACCTGGGTATCGCCTACGACGGTATCTCTTACACCGACGTTCTGCCGGAATTCGGCAGTGACAGCCAGTACACCGATAGCATCACGGGCCGTAGCTCTGGCGTAGCAACCTACCGCAACAAAAACTTCTTCGGTCTGGTTGATGGCTGGGACTTCGCCGTACAGTATCAGGGCAAAAACGAAGGTACTCGTGCTGTAGAACGCCAGAATGGCGACGGCTGGGGCGTATCTTCTTCCTATACCTCCCCGATTGGCGTGGGCGTAATCGGTTCTTATGAATCCGTTGACCGTACTACTGCTCAATCAAACGACGGACACGGCGATCGCGCTGAAGCATGGGCTACCGGTCTGAAATATGACGCTAACAGCGTTTATCTGGCCGCAACCTACGGTGAATACCACAACCTGACCTACATCGACAGCGGTGTAACGGCTCTGACCAGCACAGCAGACAAAACCAAAGTCTTCGAAGCTGTCGCTCAGTACACCTTTGACTTCGGTCTGACCCCGTCTCTGGGTTACGTTTCCGCGAAAGCAAAAGACGACTCTAACGGTAACAACGACTACGTCTCCAAATACGTCAGCTTGGGTGCTAACTACGCGTTCAACAAAAACATGTCTGTCTACACTGAATACGACATCAACCTGCTGGACGACAATAATGCATATGGTCTCGCTAACGATGACCGCGTAGCACTGGGTGTTGTTTACCAGTTCTAATCTGCTTAAAGCTTATCTGCCTTATTTGGTAGTTTAGTTTATAAACCAGGTCAAGATTGCACGCCAGTTGGTATATTCAACTGGCGTTTTAGTTTGCGTAAAAGCAAACATTATGTTTGCCGGCTCGTGTTCTTCCTTTCCTAATAATTGTCATTTCTTTGGTGCAAACGGTTGGCAAAGCCTGATGCTAGCGTTAACCTGCTAGCTCACTTGCTTAAATTCAGTCACGGAACTACTGCGCAATGTTTGAAAAAATCTCTGCTGCTCCAGCCGACCCGATTCTTGGGTTGGCCGACCTCTTTCGCGCTGACGAGCGTCTCCATAAAATTAATCTGGGAATCGGTGTTTATAAGGACGAGACCGGCAAAACACCTGTATTAACCAGCGTAAAAAAAGCAGAACAATATCTGCTTGAAAACGAAGTCAGCAAAAACTATCTCAGCATCGACGGTTTACCGGAGTTTGCACTCCGCACCCAAGAGTTGCTGTTCGGTAAAGATAACGACATCATCACGACTAAACGAGCTCGGACAGCCCAAACCCCTGGTGGTACAGGTGCGCTCCGGGTCGCGGCAGATTTTATTGCGCATAACACGACGGCGAAACGGATTTGGATCAGTAATCCAACCTGGCCTAACCACAGGAACGTATTTGCCGCTGTCGGGCTGGAAGTTTGTGACTACGATTACTACGACGCCGACGCTCATAAGCTGGACTTTGACGGCATGGTGGCAAGCCTGAACGCCGCTCAGGCAGGAGATATTGTTTTATTTCACGGCTGCTGCCACAACCCTACTGGGATTGACCCTACGACAGAGCAGTGGGCTCAGTTAGCGTCACTATCACAGCAGAAAGGCTGGTTACCTTTGTTCGATTTCGCCTATCAGGGATTTGCGAATGGTTTGGATGAAGATGCTCAGGGCCTGCGGACTTTCGCCGCTAACCATCAGGAACTGTTGGTCGCCAGCTCTTACTCCAAAAATTTCGGCCTGTATAATGAACGTGTGGGCGCCTGCACATTGGTTGCAGCAGAGAGTACCATTGCCGACACCGCATTTAGCCAGATAAAAGCGGCGATTCGCGCAAACTACTCTAACCCGCCATCTCACGGCGCAGCCGTAGTCGCGACCATTCTTTCTAACGATGTTCTGCGCGGGATCTGGGAACAGGAACTCACGGCGATGCGTGAACGTATCCAGCGGATGCGTCAGCTTTTCGTGAACACCCTTCAGGAGAAAGGCGCACAACAAGACTTCTCTTTCATTATCCAGCAGAACGGTATGTTCTCATTTAGTGGACTTAGCAAGGATCAGGTCATCCGCCTTCGTGATGAATTCGGCGTTTACGCCGTTAATTCCGGGCGAGTCAACGTAGCAGGGATGACCCCAGAAAACATGGCTCCGCTGTGTGAGGCGATCGTCGCCGTGTTATAAACACGCAAATGTGTGAGCAAGAAAAAAGCCAGTTCGATTAACGCCGAACTGGCTTTTTTTCAACTCGCCTGAGTTTGAATCAGCAACCGGCGCATTACCCGACGGTAATCCCCTGCAAGAAAGGGTTAGTTAGACGTTCTTCACCCAAGGTCGACATCGGACCATGCCCGGGGATAAAAGCGACATCATCACCCAGCGGCAACAGTTTTGCAGTAATCGACTGAATCAGCGCTTCGTGATTGCCCTGGGGGAAATCACTGCGGCCCACGCCCCCTTTGAAGATGACATCGCCTGAAATAGCCAGCCGGTCAGACTCAATGAAAAAGACAATGTGCCCCGGCGTATGTCCCGGGCAATGCAGAACAGAAAGATGTACGTCACCAATAGTAACCGTGTCACCCTCATCCAGCCACTCATCCGGCGTCAGTGGCTGACAATCATCAAGACCGAACATCCGACTTTGTGCCGGTAGCCCGTCAAGCCAGAAAGCATCGTCACGCTGCGGACCTTTGATAGCCACCTGAAAATAGTCAGCAAGTTCTGCCGCGGCGCCAACATGATCCAAATGACCGTGAGTTAAAAGAATTTGCTTAACTGTCACACCGGCTTGAGCCACGGCTTGTTTGATCTTTTCTGCTTCACCGCCGGGGTCGACTAAAGCCGCGTCGCCGCTTGCCTCAGACCACAGCAAAGTACAATTCTGGCTAAATGCCGTCACAGGAATAGTTTGATATTTCATATCGCTCCGCTTTCGTCCTCACAGCCTGCGTCCCATAACATCATTGCAGACTGTTTTCTCTGTCTTACCAGGTACGCGCAGGACCTGTATCAATATGTACGAAGTTGCTGCGTGGATAGTATCCGACGCCACCCGCCCGCATTTTGACTGCCGCTTTGCGGATATTCGCTAGTTGCACGCCTTCAATATGAAAATCCATCGCTTTACCCTGCGTATGGTAGCTCTGTTTCGCCACGCCACGGCTGTGAGAGCGGAGGTCTTCATTAGTACCACGCGACCGGTAACCCGAAATCAGCTGCACCGGCTTGTTGTTGCCCAACATGACCTGTAATCGATATAGCTGATCGAAAAGTTGCGGATCAATGCTTTTAATTTTATTAGCGCGATAATCGCGGAAGAAATAATCTAATCGGGTAAGTTCTTCTTTTATGTAGCGGCGTCCATCGAAAAACTCTGCTTTTAGACGTTCGCCTGTATTGAGATTATTGAGTGTCAAGATTCGAGGACGTGCAGTAGATAATGAAGCGAGTGACTGACCAGGAAGCAAGGCTATGCCCAAAGCAGCCCCTCCGAGCGTCAACCATTTGCGACGATGGTTATCGATGTGTTCCATATAGCAATATTACCCAGGCTAATAATCGGTGTGAGGGCACAAAACGCGCACCGTTTTGAACCTTAACCGTCGAAACAGGCGGAGTCAACCCGCCTCGCCGCAAGCGGGGATAAGCGCCCTCGCCCGCGGCATCGGCCGACTCCGCCGTAACTTACGGAAATCCTTGCTTACTGTAATAATAATCCTACTTTGGACAGCATGGATTCACCGGTTTTGGAACGACCATCGTAATTGTAAATATCTGTACGATATTGGGCTTTTCCATCCTCTGCGACCCAGGCTGTCAGGTAATAAAAATTGACCGGGATACGCTTACGCATGGTGACGTACGTCGTATTGCCCTCTTCCAAGGTAGAGGAAACCCGCGCACTGTTCCAACCGGCATCCTGCAACAGCAGCCCGGCGAGCTCAGCCGCCTTATTGACTCGCACACAACCCGAACTCAATGCCCGAATATCTTTATGGAAAAGATTATGGTTCGGCGTGTCATGCAAATAGATGGCTTCAGAATTCGGCATATTGAATTTATAACGCCCCAGCGAATTGGTGGTTCCCGGTGCCTGGCGCAGACGATAAGGGAATCGGTCAGCTGACACCTGAGACCAATCGATCAGGGTAGGGTCAATCGGCTGCGCGTTCTCACTCCAATCAGACAACAGCGTGTAACCATGACGCTGTAAATATCCCGGGTCCATAATCACCTTGGGAATGATGTCCTGACGGGTCAGCGTTGTCGGCACGTTCCAGGGCGGATTGACAACCACATTAACCAACGCGCTGCTCATCAACGGAGTTTTACGTTTGGGCTGCCCGACAATCACTCGAGAAGATAAAATTTCGGCGCCGTTCTGATAATAGGTCAGCGAAAAGTTGGGAATGTTGACCAAAATGCCGTTCGACACATTGTCGGGAATCAAACGCAACCGCTGAATGTTCAGCGCCAGCAACGTCGCCCGCATTTGCGATGACACATTCAGCCAGTCTTTTGTCCGCTTCCCTATCGCACCATCGTCTTGTAAGCCGTGCCAATGTTGGAAGCGCTTAACGGCGTCCACCAGTTCTCCCGTGTAGACGTTCGTTGCCCCCGACGGCGCTGTGGCCCCGCTGCCATCAGTCGAAGGGGAGTCATTGAACAGCGGCAAGGTAGTCGCATTCGAGGCCAACATGCCGGTGCGTTGCAAAATCTCCCGCAGAGCCGGTAACTCGCTGCTCTGATCGCCGGGTCGCAGGGTGCCGCCAAGCTGCAATTTGGGCCACGGACGTTTGTCCAACAGGCTCGCTTTCAACGCTTCATGCATCTTCACATACTGGGAGTGCCGCGGAGCCAGGGAGGCGACGAATTCCGCGCTACGGCCTTCTTTCACCGCATTTTGCCATTCCGCAATCCGCCCTGAGGGCGGTAAAGATAGCGTATAGGGCACATTGGCGTATAACCAGTTGCTTCCATTTTTGTCCACGCCTGAGACGTATTGCAGGTAGCCCAACATAGCATCGGATAGCACCCGGTCCCTCGCAAATCCAGTCAGTTTGGGGTCGGTCAACCAGGAAACCCATGTCGTGAATTGTGGCTGAATGCCTGCGAGCGCCAACTCGGCTAATTGTTGTTGGAAAGCAGTAACGGCTCGACTATCTGACCATATGGGCTGCTCAGCCGTTTGCGCATACAGCCCGCGCAGCGCAGAGTCATAATGCAGTGTCATGCCCGCAGGCAATTGCCCGCGCAAACTGGTAGCCGCTGATGCGGCGGTGGATATTGGCGTAGTCGTCCCTGACAGCATGGTTTGCGTGTCCGCCTGAGCTGAAAACGCAATTAGGCTGCCAAGCCAAAGCGTGCCTCCCGTTATGCCCAGTCGCAGACCTTGCATTTTTCTTTTTGCTAACAACATCCAATAATCCCCTGTTTTTACCTTACCGAATTCAGTACTCGCCTTCGCCGCATGATGGAAAGAGATTTTCATTTGCGGAAAGTCACGGTGCTTTATGGAAAAGAAACCGGCCTGATGAGGAACGGGTATGAATTCAAATTGCTTTAAACGCTAGTATATAAACAGAAAATAATTTTTGCTTCAGGCGGAGTGAACTTATTTTGTAGAAACTTGTCGCTCAAGGAGGGCTTTGTTTACTAAATAACCTGATTCTAATTGAATCAGGCATCTTCCCAAGCAAACAAGCGGCCATAAGAATGACTCGGCCTCGACAAACCTAATCATTGCGGTAATGGCCTGATTGTTTAGCTGGAGCAGGATATCTCGAGATGCTTTCCCCATTCGGGGGGAGGCGCTGAAAGTTCAGCCAATCCCGGCTGTGCCTCGAAAGGATGACTGATGGCCCGATGTAGACGCGTCAACGCACTGACATCATCTTGCTCGGCGCCTTCGATGGCCCGCTGAGCCAAATAGTTACGTAATACGTACGTCGGATTTGCTTTGTGCATGCTCTCGCGTCGCGCAGTATCGTCGGTAGGCTCCAAGCGTAAGCGACGGCGATATACGCCAAACCAACGATCAAAGGCTTCGCGGTCGATAAATTCGTCACGAAGCGGCGAACGCTCATTTTGCACTTCCGTCTCGGACAACAGCCGGAAAGTCCGATGGTAGTCGCCTTTTTCCTGTTGCAACAGCCGGAACAATCCCGACAGGATATCATTGTCCGCGTGATCTGATGATGAGAAACCAAGTTTAGCGCGCATCAGGTCGCCATAGTGCTGCATTAAAACCGGCGCGTAACGATCCAGCGCTGATTGCAATGTCTCAGGCGGCATGAGACCTGAAAGCGACTGGGCCAGCCGATGCAGATTCCACTGGGCCGCGGCCGGCTGGTTATCAAAAGAGTAGCGCCCTTGGTAGTCAGAGTGGTTACAGACGAAATGGGGATCGTAATCGTCCAGAAAACCAAAAGGGCCGAAATCAATCGTCATCCCAAGAATAGACATGTTGTCCGTATTCATTACGCCATGCGCAAAGCCTACCGACTGCCAATGTGCGATGAGACGTGCGGTGCGCTCTACCACGTCGGTAAACCACAAACGGTATTTATCCGATTCCTGGTGCCACTGCGGCCAGTGATGTTCAATGACATAATCGGCCAGCTGACGCACTTTGTCCGGTTCACGGCCATAATAGAAGTGTTCAAAGTGACCAAAGCGCACATGGCTTTCCGCGACTCGCAGTAGCATTGCGCCCCGCTCCACCGTTTCACGTTGAACCCCTTGTTCACTTGTGGCGATAGTCAAAGCGCGGGTCGTCGGTATCCCCAACGCATGTAATGCCTCGGAGGCCAAAAACTCTCGGATCACAGAACGGAGCACGGCACGCCCATCCCCCTGACGTGAATAAGGCGTTTTCCCCGCGCCCTTGAGATGCCAGTCGACGTGGCGTCCATCGGCTAACTGCTGCTCGCCTAATAAAATCCCGCGACCATCGCCTAATTGTCCGGCCCAAACGCCAAATTGATGTCCGCTATAAACTTGCGCAATAGGCTGCATTCCCGGCAAACTTTTTTCACCGCACCAAATAGGACTGTTCTCGGGAGTGAACCAGTCAGCGGACAATCCTAGCTCGTGGGCTAGCGCCTCACTGTGATAAAGCAGCCTCGCCCCCTGCAACGGGGAAGGTTCCAGTTGGCTATAAAAGCCGGGCAGCTGCTGATAGTAACGATTATTGAATTTGGGGGGGTAAGGCATGGCCGGGTCCTCTCTTTACCGCAGTGTAGAGCGGAGTTCAAGGAATTAACACCGATCAAAGATAAGGGTATTCGTGGCCGACAAACGGTGATCGCCGATAAATTTAGCCGTAACACACCGCAGCAGGCAGTTTCTGATCCAGCTGTTCTAACGGCACCGCAGGCCACAGCTGACCCTGTACGCCACTGATGTCCAAATCATACGACCGTTCAAGCAGTGCTGGGCTGTCAATGCCTTGAGCAATTACCATCATACCGGGGTTGTGCTTTTTGATAACGCTCAGCATGGGGTTCATCATGGACACTTCTGTCGGACGCAATAATAAGCGTTGAACGAAACGGGGGTCCAATTTCACATGGCGAAATAAACCATCATAGAATGGTTTCAAATTGGTTTTTCCCGAGCCGAAATTATCCAGCCACAAATTGAATGATTTACTCAATGCCAAAACATTAGGATTATCCTTACCTTCGTCCAGGTTGGGAAAATTCTCATTAATTTCGAGTTGGATAAAAGGAAGTGCATTAAGTGTCTGTTTAATTTTTTCATCGCGAATCACTAATTCAGACAATGCACGGTCAATCTTAAGCAAAACCATTACTTGATTATCTCGAAACCAAGGCGCTTTGCTTTTAATAATAAGAAGTTGTTCTTTAAATAAAGCGACTTTCTGAGATCTATCGAGCAGGCTCATCAAGATACTCTGAGGCATGGCCAGGTTGCCGGCGGCGCTGTGGTAGCGGCCAGTCATTTCCACGGCCAGTAGCCGAGCATCCAGGCTATAGACCGGTGAAAAGAGGTAGTTGCTGATATACTCCACATCAAGCTGGATACGCATAGTGTTTTACCAGAATTAAATAATGTGAACATTCACCGAAAAGAGACGCAAGAGATGACACGCTTCTATTCGCCACAACTCAATCAGTCATTATTCATCTATTGATTATTTGTAATATATTAATCATAAGTCTAATAGATTGAGACATTTAAAGTCACGAGAATGCGGTGCCCGTAATAAAAAAACTACGCAGGGGAAAAGCCGAATAAAGAACATTCTCGAGACACTCTATAATGTGTCGCCAAGAGAACACAATTCGTTTTTCACTTTTCAGACAAACCCCCAATAAGCGTTGCAGTTTATTAACAAACATTTCAATTTCCAAACGTTATTCATAAATCGCCCACGACGCATCACAAATATTCAACCGCCGTTGCAACATGTTTAATTCACATTTTGATCCTGGATTGAATCCATTGAATGGCCTCTAACCGTCTTCAGCCCAATCCGCTTGCTGAGGATAGAGGCTGACATTGCACGGCAGCCTTCAGATTCTCCGCGCCTGCCAATAGGCTCGTTTCCAGTAAACGTTGTTCAGCGATGAACGAATGACGCCTTTGCTGGTAGAGGCATGGATGAACTGTTCATTGGCATCATAAATACCCACATGCATACCGCTGTTGCCGCTACCAGTTTTAAAAAAAACCAGATCGCCCGGCAACAGGTCCTCCTTGTCGATACGCGTACCGACTTCCACCTGGTCTTCAGTGGACCGAGGTAACTGCAGGCCGAACTTGTCACGGAATGTCACAAAAACAAAGCCTGAACAATCCACGCCACGACGATCAACGCCCCCATAGCGATAGGGTGTACCCCGCCATTCGGCCAGCTGCTGGTGTAACTGTGCCTTGACTCCCCGAGAGTCGCTCAAGCGGCCGTTGAGCTGCGGCGCATGATGGCTGCAACCCGCAAGGATCATAAAGACCGCTGCCAACACGACAAATTTCCAACGCAACACGTACATACGCTCACTCACGTTCGGGAAGGTAAATGACCTGCCATACCGGATTTCAATGGCCTTAGTCAGAACATTATAATGCTTATTATTTTAAGCAATGGCTGAAATACCCATCGTTTTTTGCATTTGCCCTATGATGACACCTGTGATGCAACAACAACTAAACAAAACAGTATCTCTGCCCTGCCTATCACAATAAAAAGCGCGTTGCATTTGACCTGTAATGGAGGGGATAACCTGGAAAGTTCTCCCCGCATCGAGTAGTTGCGTGGCACCAACTCATCAGAAACCCACCGACTTGCTGGAATAAAAGCAAAAAAAAGGTCCATGCGCTGCATGAACCCCCACATTAACTTCATTGAGTCTCCGCGCCCACGATCACGCGAAGGGCTCATCAGACGCTCGCCTTAACCCCCTAGAACGATGACCGGCTTAAAACGAGATGCTGATATGCGCTAACAGCCAGCGGCGAACGAAATCCGGCACCACCCGGCTGGCTGGGCCATAAATCTTCTCATCAAAATGGCTTTCGACCTGACTCGGCTCCAGATTGAGCTCAACCGTATGGGCGCCGTGCTGATGCGCTTCATAAACAAATCCGGCAGCCGGATAGACGTTGCCCGATGTGCCGACGGCAACGAAGAAATCCGCTTCGGTTAACGCCTGATAAATACGGTCCATCTCCAGCGGCATTTCGCCAAACCAGACAATGTGAGGACGCAGCCGCGCCGGTATCTCACAGCACGTACACCGTTCGTCCTCACCGACGTCTCCCTCCCGTTCGAACACCTGCCCACTCCGGTCGCAACGCACCTTATGCAATTCGCCATGCATATGCACAACGCGCCGGCTGCCAGCCCGTTCATGCAAATCATCGATGTTCTGTGTTACCAGCAGAAAGTCGTCGCCCAGAACCTCTTCCCACTGCGCCAGCGCACGATGAGCGTCATTCGGGGCAATCTCCGGCAGCGTTAGCTGACGGCGTCGGTCATTGTAAAAACGTTGAACCAGCGCAGGATCCCGCGAGAATCCCTCTGGGGTCGCCACATCTTCGACACGATGCGCTTCCCATAACCCATCGGCGGCGCGAAAAGTTTGAATGCCGGACTCCGCAGAAATACCCGCGCCGGTGAGCACTACCACACGAGGTTTCTTCACGTGTTTAACCGCCAGATAATCGATGTGAAAAATACGCGCGCGCAAACGCTGATGACGCATACGCTTCCCCTGACGAAAACGGCCTAAACGCCGATGCGAAAGCATGTTTGCTCCTTAAAGCTTCAGTAAGTGTAGCAATGCCGCTCCCCGGACACCGCCTGCGTCCCCATAGCGCGCCTTTTCGATCGCAGGCAAACGTGCCGTGGGTAGCAGGAAGTCAGGGAGATAATGCGGCAAGTATGAATAAATGGCGTCGAAATTAGATAGGCCTCCGCCCAGCACCAGCAGATCCGGGTCAAGCAACGTCAGCAGGCTACCCAGACAGGCAGCAAGAAGCTTCACGTAACGCTCAACATGGATTTTCGCATCCCTATCGCCGGCGTAATAGCGCTGAATAATCGCGGGGGCAGGCAGCGTCTGTAAATAGTCATGCTGGTAGAGCCTCTCGAAGCCCCGGCCTGAAATATAGTTTTCCACGCACCCTTTTCGTCCACATCCGCAGGGCGCGCGGCACAACTCCCATCCCAGAATATCCAACGCATCCACCGGTAAACGGGTATGGCCAAACTCCCCGGTGATGCCGTTCGCGCCATTGACCGGGTAGCCGTTGACGATTAGCCCCCCGCCGACCCCGGTCCCTAAAATGAGGCCGACAATGACCGGATAATGGCGAAAATCAGCGTGATGCGCTTCTGAAAGGGCAAAACAGTTGGCGTCGTTGCTGATGCGGATGTCGCGTTGCAACAGACGGGTAAGATCCTGCCGCAACGGTCGTCCCATCGCGGAGGGCAGATTAGCGGTGAACAACGTCCCGGCGTCCTGATCATACAACCCTGGCACGCCGATACCGAGGGTTCCCGGGGTTCCGGCTACGGTATCGGCCTCATCGGTCAGCAGTTTCAGCGTCGTCAGCAGTTGACCATAGTCATCGCGCGGCGTCGCCACGCGTTTTTGCCACACCGGTCGCCAGTCGGCGTCGAACACACCGATCTCTATTTTGGTGCCGCCGATGTCGAACCCGTAATACATACCCTACTCCCGTCGCTACGGCTGGCTCAAGATTCGACGCTATCGCGCCTGAGCCGTTAACGTTAAGCGCCCGCTTACTGACCGCTCAGCACCCTGGCGGGGTCGATGCGGCTGGCCCGACGTGCGGGATACCAGCTGGCAATTAGGCTGAGAGCCAATGCCGTGACTAACACCAGGACGACGTCGGCGGCATGCAGTTCCGACGGCAAGAAATCGATAAAGTAGATGTCGCCGGAGAGAAAGCGATGACCGGTTATCGTCTCAATACCGCGTATCAGCGGCGTGAGCTGCAGCGTCGCGATAATCCCGACGATGGCCCCCAGCACGCTGCCCAGCAGTCCTGCCAGCAGACCATACCAGACGAAAATGGCGCGAATAAGTCCGTCGCCTGCGCCCAGCGTTCGTAACACGGCGATATCGCTGCTTTTGTCTTTAACCGCCATCACCAGCGTGGACACGATATTAAAACTGGCGACGCCGATCACCAGCACCATCGCCAGATACATAATCGTGCGGATCATCTGAATATCGCGGTACATATAACCGTAAGTGCCAATCCAACTGCGGATGTAAACGTACTCCTCCGTGACCTTACCCGCGTCGCGCACCAGCTGATTGGCGGCGAACACGTCATCCATCTTCAGCGCCAGACCGGTCACCGCATCGCCCATATCCAGATAGCCCTGTGCGTCTTTCAGCGGGACTAACGCCAGACTGTGATCGAGCTGTCCGCTCAGTTGGAGAATCCCGGTGACGTGTAGACGGATGCGCTTCGGTTGTAGCAGCTTCATCTGCGGGTCGCTGTTGGGGATCATCACCGTCACCCACTCGCCTTCCTTCACCCCTAAAGCGTCGGCCACGCCTTTTCCCAGCACCACCTGCTGTTCGCCGGCTTGGAAGCGGCTCCAGGCGTCGTTCAGAACAAAGTGCGGCAGCGCGCTTAACCGGAGTTCCTGCTGCGGGTCGACCCCTTTAAACTGGATCGCCCTCAGATTGGCGCCATGTTCCAGCAATCCTGTGAAGTTGATGTAAGGCGCTACCGCCGCAATGCCCGGCACCGCTTCGACCTTCGGGATCAGCCCCTGCCATCCATTGAAAGGGGGATTGACCGCCTCGATCTCTCCGTGCGGCACCACGGCCAAAATACGATTTTTCAGTTCACGCTCAAAGCCATTCATCGCGCTCAACCCGACGATCAGCACCGCCACGCCTAGCGCAATACCGATCGTGGAAATCGCCGAGATCAGCGACACCATTCCGCTGCGTCTCCGTCCCCGGCTGAACCGCAATCCCACCCGGAGTGAAAGTGGAGGAAAACTCATTGTGGCGCCCCCACCAGAGTCAGTTCCTGCTGCAGCTGGCCGTCGCGCATTTCCAACTGTCGGCTGAGACGATGCGCCAGCTGTAAATCATGGGTTACCACTAGAAAGGCCGTGCCCTGACGCACGTTGAGTTCGCCCAACAGTTCAAAGATGGTATCTGCCGTCCGCTGATCGAGGTTACCGGTCGGTTCATCGGCCAACACCAATGACGGGTTGTTGACCAGCGCACGGGCGATCGCGACGCGCTGACGTTCACCGCCGGAAAGCTCTGCCGAACGATGGTGACTACGCTTTTCCAGCCCGACGGCCGCCAGCATGTCACGCGCCTGCTCTTTAGCGGCTTTAGGCGGCGTCTTACCAATCAACAGCGGCATAGCCACGTTTTCCAACGCGGTAAAATCCGGAAGCAGGTGATGGAACTGGTAGATAAATCCCAGCTCGCGGTTGCGCAGCGCCGCTTTGGCCGCGGGCGAAAGCGTATTCAGGGGTTTGTCTTTGAAAATGACTTCGCCGGATGTCGGCGTATCCAGACCGCCCAGCAAATGCAACAGCGTACTTTTGCCGGAACCCGAACTCCCGACAATCGCCATCATTTCGCCCGGCGCCATTTCAAACGAGACGTCCTTCAACACATCGGTCGATACCTTCCCGTCCTGGTAGCGCTTGCACAAATGGCGGCACTGTAACAGTAAAGTTTTATTCATAACGTAAAGCCTCAGCAGGATGGGCGGCGGCGGCGCGCCAGGAAGGGTAAAGCGTGGAGAGTAGCGCCAGCAGCATCGCCACGAGGGCGATAACGGTCACCTGCAGCGGCTCGATCACCACCGGCAACGATCCGCCCTCGATGAGCAGCCCCAGCAACGGCAGCAGCGTATTCAGCTGGCTGGCCAACAGCACGCCGAGCAATGCCCCGACCAACGAGCCGAACACACCAGCGCCGCCGCCCTGCACCATAAACAGCGCCATGATTTGACGCTGCGTCAATCCCTGCGTCTGCAAAATCGCCACTTCTCCCTGTTTCTCCATCACCAGCAATCCCAAAGATGTGATGATGTTAAAGGCCGCCACGGCCACGATGAGACTCAACAACAGCCCCATCATATTTTTCTCCATTCGTACCGCCTGGAACAACTCGCCCTTGCGCTCGCGCCAGTCTTTCCATACGGTCCCGGCGGGTAAGGATTGCTGACTGAGCGCATCTACCGCCAGCGGCTCCTGCAACCAGAGCCGCCAACCGGTGATGTTGCCAAGCGGGTAGCGCAGCAGTCGAGAGGCGTCCTGCTGATTGACCAACAACTGGTAGCCGTCCACCTCGCTCTGGGCGGCGAAAGTGCCCGCTACGGTGAACAAACGTTGACTGGGGATTCGGCCCATCGGCGTCAGCTGGCTGGCGCTGGTCACCATCAGGCGCAGCTGATCGCCGCGCTTGACGCCCAGCTGACTTGCCAACTGTTCGCCCAGAATCACCTGATAGGCCCCCGGCTGCAGCTGCTGCTGGCGAGTGTTGACCAGATAGCGCGACAACGGCTCGTCTTCATCCGGGTTAACGCCGAGCATGACGCCCACCGCGACACCGCGGGCGCTTTGCAACACCACGTCGCCGGTCGTCAGGGGCGCGACACGCGTTACCCCTTCGAGATTTTGCAGACCGGCGGCGGGGACATGGTCAGGATTCAGCGATCCCTGGGGCGTGGTGATTAACGCCTGAGGCATTAATCCCAAAATGCTTTTTTCCAGTTCTCGCTCAAATCCGTTCATCACGGAAAGGACGGTGACCAGCGCCATCACACCGAGGGTGATGCCGATAGCCGACAGCCAGGAGACAAACCGCCCAAAGCGGTCCGAGGCACGCCCACGCATGTAGCGAAGGCCGATAAATAACGCGACAGGTTGATACATGAAATCCGTCTGGATGAGGTTGCTAAAGCAAAGTGATCAAGGATAATAAAGGGTAGTACCGCTTTATGGAACCCTAACTATCTCTCTCTCCGGCTTTTTCTTAGAGGGGCCGAGATTAAGACCTGATAATCAGACTATGCCTGAACAATACCGTTATACCTTGCCACGCAAAGCGGGAGAACAGCGCCTGCTGGGCGAATTGACCGGTGCCGCATGCGCCGTGGAATGCGCAGAAATCATTGAACGTCATGCTGGACTGGTGGTGCTGATCGCCCCGGATATGCAAAACGCGCTGCGTCTTCGTGACGAAATTCAACAGTTCACGGATCAGCCGGTCACCACCTTGCCGGACTGGGAAACCTTGCCCTACGACACTTTCTCGCCCCATCAGGAAATCATCTCGGCCCGACTCGCGACGTTGTATCAACTGCCGTTGATGGAGCGCGGCGTTCTGATCCTGCCGGTTAACACCTTGATGCAAAAAGTCTGCCCGCATACCTTCCTGCATGGGCATGCGCTGATGCTGAAGAAAGGGCAACACTTGTCCCGCAACAAACTGCGCGACCAGTTGGAACAGGCGGGGTATCGCAGCGTGGATCAGGTGATGGAGCATGGGGAGTTCGCCACACGTGGCGCTTTGCTTGATCTGTTCCCGATGGGCAGCGAAGAGCCGTTCCGCATCGACTTTTTCGACGATGATATCGACAGTCTGCGGCTGTTCGATGTGGATACCCAGCGAACGCTGAATGAGGTCGACCACATCAGCCTGCTGCCCGCTCACGAGTTCCCGACGGACAAAGACGCTATCGAGCTGTTCCGCAGTCAATGGCGCGAGCAGTTCGACGTGCGCCGCGATCCGGAGCATGTCTACCAGCAAGTCAGCAAGAACACCTGGCCCGCCGGTATTGAGTACTGGCAGCCGCTGTTTTTCAGCCAGCCCCTGCCCTCGCTATTCAGCTACTTCCCGGAAGGCACGCTGCTGGTCAACAGCGGCGATTTACAGCACAGCGCCGAACGTTTCTGGCAGGACATTCAGCAGCGCTATGACAGCCGCAGCGTCGATCCGATGCGTCCGCTGCTAGCGCCTCCCGTGCTATGGCTAGCGGTCGACTCGCTCCTCAGCGAAATCAAGCAGTGGCCGCGCGTGCAGCTACGCACGGAGTCTTTGCCGTCGAAAGCGGCCAACGTCAATCTGGGCTACCAGACGCTGCCGGCACTGACCGTCGAACATCAGCAAAAATCTCCGCTTGATGCGTTGCGCCGCTTTGTGGAGCAGTTCAGCGGCCGCATCATGTTCTCGGTAGAAAGCGAAGGCCGACGGGAAACGCTGCAGGAACTGTTGTCACGAATCAAACTGGCGCCAAAGCCGATTGCCCGTCTGGATCAAGCGCAGGAACCCGGCTGTTATCTGCAAGTCGGGGCGAGCGAACATGGATTCGTGGACACCCTGCGACACTGGGCGCTGATATGCGAAAGCGACCTGCTGGGTGAGCGCGTCAGCCGACCGCGTCAGGACAACCGCCGCGCCATCAACACTGAAACGCTCATCCGCAACCTGGCGGAGCTGCGCGCCGGGCAACCGGTCGTGCACCTGGAACACGGCGTGGGGCGCTATGCCGGGCTGACCACCCTTGAAGCAGGCGGTATCACGGCGGAGTACCTGATCCTGCATTACGCCGGCAACGACAAACTCTATGTGCCGGTCTCCTCATTGCATCTGATCAGCCGTTATGCGGGCGGCAGCGACGAAAACGCGCCGTTGCACAAGCTGGGCGGCGACGCCTGGGTTCGCGCCCGTCAAAAAGCCGCGGAGAAAGTCCGCGATGTCGCCGCCGAGCTGCTGGATGTGTATGCTCAGCGCGAGGCTAAGCGCGGTTTCGCCTTCAAGCACGACAAAGCCCAATACCAGTTGTTCTGCGAAGGGTTCCCGTTTGAAACCACGCCGGATCAGGCTCAGGCTATCAACGCCGTGCTGAGTGACATGTGCCAGCCGCTGGCGATGGATCGCCTGGTGTGCGGCGATGTCGGCTTCGGCAAAACCGAAGTCGCCATGCGCGCCGCCTACCTGGCGGTCGAAAACCACAAGCAGGTCGCCGTTTTGGTCCCCACAACGCTACTGGCGCAGCAGCACTTTGATAATTTCCGTGACCGCTTCGCCAACTGGCCCGTTCGTATCGAGATGATTTCCCGCTTCCGTAGTCAGCGCGAGCAATCACAGGTGCTGGAACAAACGCGCGAGGGGAAAGTCGATATTCTCATCGGCACCCATAAACTTTTACAGAGCGATGTGCACTGGCACGATCTCGGACTGCTGATTGTGGATGAAGAGCACCGTTTTGGCGTACGTCACAAAGAACGCATCAAAGCCATGCGCGCCAATGTCGATATTCTGACACTGACCGCGACGCCCATCCCGCGAACGCTGAATATGGCGATGAGCGGGATGCGCGATTTGTCGATCATCGCCACTCCGCCGGCACGCCGTCTGGCGGTCAAAACCTTTGTACGTGAGTATGACAGTCTGGTGGTGCGGGAAGCGATTCTGCGCGAAACGCTGCGCGGCGGTCAGGTGTATTACCTGTATAACGATGTCGAAAATATCGAAAAGGCGGCGCAGCGGCTCAGCGAGCTGGTGCCGGAAGCGCGGATCACCATCGGCCACGGGCAGATGCGCGAGCGCGATCTCGAACGAGTCATGAACGACTTCCATCACCAACGTTTCAACGTGCTGGTGTGTACGACGATTATTGAAACCGGCATCGATATTCCAAGCGCCAATACCATCATCATAGAGCGCGCCGACCATTTTGGTCTTGCACAGCTCCACCAGCTTCGCGGGCGCGTAGGCCGCTCTCACCACCAGGCTTACGCCTATCTGTTGACCCCGAATCCAAAAGCGATGAGCACGGACGCGCACAAACGTCTGGAGGCTATCGCGTCGCTGGAAGATCTCGGCGCAGGCTTCGCGCTGGCAACCCACGATCTGGAGATCCGTGGCGCAGGCGAGCTACTGGGCGAAGGGCAAAGCGGACAAATGGAAAGCGTCGGCTTCTCGCTCTATATGGAGTTGCTGGAAAGCGCGGTCGAATCGCTCAAGGAAGGTCGGGAACCCTCGCTGGAGGATCTGATCAGCAATCAGACCGACGTCGAACTGCGACTCCCTTCCCTGCTGCCGGAAGACTTTATTCCAGATGTGAATACCCGGTTGTCGTTCTACAAACGCATCGCCAGCGCCCACGTAGAGGGTGAGTTGACGGATCTCAGGGCCGAACTGATCGACCGATTCGGTCCGCTACCGGACGCCGCGCGCAACCTGTTGCAGATTGCCGCGCTACGCCAGCAGGCGCAGGCATTGGGCATCAAGCGGATTGAAGGTCACGACAAGGGCGGTTTCATCGAATTCAGCCAGAATAACCGCGTCGAGCCGAGCCACCTGATTGGCCTGCTGCAACGAGAACCCAGCGTGTACCGCTTGGATGGTCCAACCCGTCTCAAGTTCATTACCGATCTGAGCGATCGCCCTGCGCGATTGACCTTCATCCGCGGGCTGTTGACCGCGATGGCGCAGCATACCTGCCCGGTCTGAGGCGCGTAACCGCGCGTGACGTCCTCGCCCATCTGACTGACAGGCCCCGGTTCAAATCGGGGCCCTGCCAGTTCACGCCCTGTTTCACCGCTTGTTCCCGCGCGACAAGACTCCGCTCGGCATGTCAGGCTTTCCTGCCGATGCCCTCCACCTTTAGACGCACGCTCTCGTCGGTACGCACTATCAAGGTGCAGCCAATGGTTGTCCGATGGGCACTGCGTTGACTGTTGACTTCTTTTCACTCTCAGGCGCCTTGCCCAGCGAGGGCTCGCCTTCCGTCAGATTTGGCTGCATGCATCATGGCATCAATTTTGCCTGATGATGCAGCCCGCCGGACAGCCGTGCTCGACGCATAAGCCGGCGGCTCCGTGCAAGCGAAGGATACAGGGAAGCGTTCTACGCTTAAGCGGCCACCACATTAACCACGGAGTACATAATGAGAAGAACGATATGGGTCTCGGCTATTCTGGCCGGGATCGCTTGCCACGCAGCCTACGCCGCAGACACCCGCCCCTCGTCCACCGACACCTTGCAGAAGATCAAAACACGTGGGTTAATTGTTGTCGGGCACCGCGAATCCTCCGTCCCCTTTTCCTATCTGGACAACGATCAGAAAGTCGTCGGCTATTCGCAGGAGTATTCGACTGCGATTGTCGATGCCGTCAAAAAACAGCTGGGTCTGCCTAACCTGACGGTGAAAATGGTGCCCATTACCTCATCCACACGCATTCCCCTGCTACAGAACGGATCGATAGATTTTGAATGTGGGTCTACCACCAACAACGCGGAGCGTCAGCAACAGGCGGCATTTTCCAACTCTATTTTTATTGTGGGTGGGAAACTTCTGGTCAGGAAAGAGTCTGGAATCAGTGACTTTAACGATCTCGCCGGTAAACCGGTCGTGACCACGGCGGGGACGACCAACGAAATCCTGCTCAACCAGCTGAATGACAAGAACGCTATGAAGATGCGCATCATTTCGGCCAAAGACCACAGCGATGCATTCAGAACGCTAGAGAGCGGACGTGCGGTGGCTTTCTATATGGACGATCCGCTGCTGGCCGGAGAGCGCGCCAAAGCCAAGCGACCTGACCAATGGGTCATCGTCGGCACGCCGCAATCCCATGAAGCGTATGGCTGTATGCTGCGTAAGGACGATCCGGCATTCAAGCAGTTGATGGACTCGACGATTGCTCAGGCGCAAACGCAAGGTGAAGCGGAGAAGTGGTATCAGCGCTGGTTTACCCAGCCTATTCCACCGAAAAACATCAACATGAACTTTGAGATGTCCGAGGATATGAAAGCCCTGTTCAAAGCGCCGAACGACCATATTCTGTGATGCATGACTTTCCCTCCGCTCCGGGCGTCGCGGAAAAAATATAACCGGTTAAGCGCACAGGTTCGCCCAAATAACATCTGGGCGAACCTGTTTGGACAACAAATGGTTTGGAGGCGAGGCTCAAATCTGCTCGCTCAGCACCAGCTGACCATTGCGGTCTAGCGGAATTTTCGTTCCGGGGTCACGTTCCATACGCACTTTACCTTCCTGTTCGCCTATCTTGTAGGTAACGTCGTAACCCAGCACTTTTTGCGATTTGTCATACACCGTCTGACAACGCTGCTGAGTGGAAGAATACGTATCACGTTCCTGCATCTTGCCCTGCACCTGATTACCCGCGTATCCGCCCGCTAAAGCACCGGCTACCGTCGCGACGTCACGGCCCCTGCCGCCGCCGAACTGATGGCCTAACACGCCCCCGGCAACCGCGCCGAGCACAGAACCGGTAATACGGTTTTCATCTTGCACAGGCTGTCTGTGGGCCACCGTGACATTACGGCACTCCTGCCGCGGCGTCTTGACGGTTTCTTTTATCGGTGTTGCGGCTAACACCTGGGCATACTGCGGCTTCGGCGAGAAGACATCCATGCTGGCGACCGCCGCCACACCCAGTGCGGCGGCAACGCCAATCCCCACGCCTGCTAACATTGACTTGTTCACAGGAAACCTCCTGAATAAATATTCACGCATTCTCCATCTCGCCCCAACGCCATCCTTTTGCAACAGACCTGTGAAGAGCGGTGATGATTCTGCCGAAAGCGCCAACTTTCGGGTGATGTGACGTGCGCGCAACGCCGTTCGTAAACAGAGGGAAGTCTGCACAAAGTGATTTTGGGGGACAATAGGATTAATGAACCAAACGCCGATCGACATCCACAAACATGACGATTTGGGATTTTTCTTATTAATTTCAGCAAGAAAGATTAAGCGGAACTATTTACAAAACAATTAATTAATGCCGCCGGTCACAGGGACCGGCGGCCAGGTTCAGACTATCAGTGCAGTTTCAGCTTGGGTCGGATCACCCGATTGATGCGTCCGACCAACATCATCAAACCGGTTCTCACGTAGCCATGCAGCGCAATCTGGTGCATACGATATAGCGAGATGTAAACGAAACGCGCAATCCGCCCTTCAACCATCACGGAGCCACGCATTAGGTTGCCCATCAGGTTCCCAACGGTGCTGTAATTGGAAAGCGAGACCAGCGAACCGTGGTCTTTGTAGACGTAAGATTTCAGCGGTTTACCGTTTATCAGCGCCATGATGTTATTGAAGCACAGCGACGCCATCTGATGCGCGGCCTGAGCGCGAGGAGGCACGAAACCGCCGCCTTCCTGAGGGCAGGAAGCGCAGTCGCCCAGCGCGAAGATACTGGTATCGCGGGTGGTTTGCAGCGTGGGTTCCACCACCAGTTGGTTGATGCGGTTGGTTTCCAGACCGGCGATATCCTTCATCGCGTCTGGCGCTTTGATGCCCGCGGCCCAGACCATCAAATCGGCATCAATAAATTCACCGTCTTTGGTATGCAGACCTTGGGTCTCCGCACTGGTCACCATAGTTTTCGTCAACACTCGCACGCCGATATTGGTCAGTTCCTGATGCACCGCCGAAGAAATACGCGGCGGCAGCGCAGGCAGAATACGTTCGCCCGCTTCAACCAATGTGACGTTCAGCGTCTGATTGTCCAACGCGTTAAAACCGTAGCTATTCAACTGTTTGACGGCATTGTACAACTCGGCGGACAGCTCGACGCCCGTCGCACCGCCGCCGACGATCGCAATATTGACGCGCTCTTTGCGGTTGGGATCAGCGTTGAATTTGAGGAACAGATCCAGCATTTCGTTGTGGAATCGACGCGCCTGTTTAGGGTTGTCCAGGAAGATGCAATGCTCTTTAACGCCGGCAGTCCCGAAATCATTGGAGGTACTGCCCAGAGCCACGACCAGAATATCGTAGGGCAGCGTGCGCGCGGCGACCAGCTGCTCGCCAGCTTCGTTACGAATTTCAGCCAGCTCGATCTCTTTTTGCTCGCGATTAATGCCCGTCAAGGTCCCCATCTGGAACTGGTAGTGATGATTGCTGGCGTGAGCCAGATAGCTCAGGGAGTCCATATCATCATCCAGAGAGCCGGTTGCCACTTCGTGCAGCAACGGTTTCCACAAATGGCTCGAATTGCGATCGACCAGCGTAATTTCGGCTTTATTTTTACGACCTAATTTGTGCCCAAGGCTTGTTGCGAGTTCTAATCCGCCAGCGCCACCGCCGACAATCACAATTTTTTTGATTGGCAAAGATGTCAAAATGACCCCCTGAAAATAGGTAAGCCCACGGTTAACAAAGGAAAGTCAGAATATCCTTATATAACATGTGGTTCTATGAAGTTAGTCGGTATCTACGGGCAGGATATCATGGTGGGTCATATGGTCATACCAAAATTGATATATATCAATTCTTTTTGATATTTCTTAATCAAAAGATTAAAAATAGTTGTTGATAAACAGCCAGTTAAAAAACTGAAACGATTCGTAAAACAGCCGAAAGATAGACCGATCTATGCGCGGATAAAACCGGGGAGAAAGGACGATAGCATCAAGGCGTCCCAAGGAAATGGAACGCCTCGCGCTGCCCTTTGAGATAGTCAGGCGGTCAGCTACTTCGTCGTTTTAAAAGCCTGCCAGCGTTCGTTGAGCGTGGTCAATTGCTGACTCACTCGTTTCCAACGCGGGGAATCCAGCAGTTCACCGCGCGTGAAATGCCCCTTGTGCAATAACCGCTCAAGGCCCGACACCTCGCGATGAGGTAAATGATCCAATACGCTGACGGCCCCTTCGCGATGATTACAGACCAGAATCATGTCGCAACCAGCTGACAAAGAGGCTTCAGCACGTTCGGGATAGCTCCCCATGACCGCAGCGCCTTCCATCGACAAATCGTCGGAAAAGATGATGCCGTCGAATTTCAATTCCTGCCGCAAAACGTTTTTCAGCCAATAGGGAGAGCCGCTGGCAGGTAACGAGTCGCCTTCGGTATAAATCACATGCGCCGGCATAATCGCGTCCAGTTGTCCGCGATTCATCAATTCACGGAACACCGACATGTCCCGTTCCCGAATCTGGGCTAGCGGACGAGGGTCTCGCGGGGTCTCTTTGTGCGAGTCCGCGCTCACCGCGCCATGACCAGGGAA
This sequence comes from Lonsdalea iberica, assembly GCF_002111585.1. Lineage (GTDB taxonomy): Bacteria > Pseudomonadota > Gammaproteobacteria > Enterobacterales > Enterobacteriaceae > Lonsdalea > Lonsdalea iberica. The sequence continues at coordinate 17,048 of NZ_LUTP01000009.1, read as the reverse complement.
GTGTTTGCCCGTCGCTTTCATTCCCGCCGAGTGCATGCCGGTGATGAATCGATCCGCCACCGCCAATACAGTTTGAGGATCGCTATGAAACGCGCGCTCTCCGATCGCGGCGCTCTGGTGGCCGACATCCAGCACCGGAGCGAAGCTGATGTCGATATCCATGGCGATCATTTCCGCCGCCATCAGCCACCCGCCCTCTTCCGCCAGTGCTTCCGCCTGCGCTAAATCGTTGAGTGCCGCGAAAGACTGCGCCGCTGGCAAAGGAGTGAAGCCGTCGCGGAAACGCTGAACTCGCCCCCCTTCCTGATCGACGGCAATGACCAGCGGCTGTCGCGCCGCCTGACGGATCTGGCGCACCAGCTCGCTGAGCTGCTCCGCATCATGAAAATTTCGGCTGAACAGAATTAAGCCGCCGACCAGCGGATGTGCCAGCACTTCACGGTCTTCGGCATCCAGCTCGTAGCTGGCCACATCTAACATTAACGGACCCACAACAACCTCATTCATCTGTTTTCATTTGCCCGCCGAGCCTACCAGGGCAAGCCTAATTTCAACCGCAACGGCGTTGCGGCCTGCAAAAATGTCGTCTGGCGCGTCTGCTGCCAGCGAACTTCGTACCACATCAGCATCAGGAAATCGACCCAGGGCAGCCACTGCGCTATCCGCTCGCTCAGCGATCGCGAGGACATGCCGGACCAATGGCGGCAATAATCATTCAGAAATCGTTGCTGTCGTTCAGGCGCCAGCGCATTGGCACGAAACAGCGCCGCCAGCTCCAGAGCGACATCGCCATCGGCCGCATATTCCCAATCAATCAGACGCCAGGTTTGCGCATGATGGACGAGGTTGCCCGGATGTACGTCCAGATGCAATGGCGCGAGCATCAACGTCGGCGGCAAAGAACGGCCGAGCAACCGTTTGAGATGTCGCAGCAGGTTTGGCGTCCGCCTGGCGGGCGCCATATTTTGCCAGTGGCGAATGAACAACGCTTTCAACGGCAATGGAAATCCGTAAACAGGTTGATGATGCAGCGCCGCCAGCCGTGCCGCCAGCGCGCCCTTTTGCAGCAGTTCATCAAACTGGGCATCCGTGGCGACGGTCCCGTCCAGCCACTCTACCAGCAGCCACTCGCTACGCAGACCGACGGGGCGAGGCGCCAGTCCAACCAGGGAGAGCTGGCGCAAAATGCGGAACTCACGTCGACGATTGCCGCCCAGCTGCGCGCCATCACGCGATTGCTCGCGCGCAAGCCGGTCTCCTTCCGGCGTATGCACCCGCCAGCTTGCTGAACTGAGTCCCCGCACCTCAGACAAACAAAAACCGGCGGTCGACGCCGGTTTTTGTCGTTCAAGCAGCGCGAGGAGCGCTGATTGAGTCATAGAGCCTTACTCATGAATCGTGCCAGTGCCGGACCAGACAATTTCGCCGGTCTGAACCAGCATCAATTGCAGCTCCAGTTCAGGGGATTTCACGTCGCCGCTCGCGTCGCTGTATAGCACATACTGCGCCCCGACGTAGCGAGCCAGTCCAATCGCTTTGCTGCGCGACCCCAGACTATCTTCTGCGGAAAGGCCCAGCGTCTGACGCGCCGCGCCCAGTTGCTGGCGCGACACCAAAGTAAACACCGGATTGGAACCCAAAGCGTTATACAGCGCCGAGGTCGCTTTCCCAGTCTGCAGTGAACCGTTAGTGCTATTTTTGACATTATCGAGCAACAGTAAGCTGCCTTTGGTGACCCCGTCTGCCTTCAACATTTGATCCACCAGCGGGGAAACGCTCGCCTGCCAGTCCAGAGGAGACTGAAGTTTAGGCGGTGAAGGTACCGGCTCAGACTGGGGGGGCAGCGGCTGCGAAGGCGCCGTCGGCTCAGCCGGTTGAACGGGAGCAGGCGGCTGCTCTGGTTGTTGCTGACGGCTGGTACAGCCTGCGGCGATCAGCGCTAGCAGCAATACGCCCAGATATTTCTTCATGATTTTCCTCTCAACGGACCCAAGCAGAAATGACGACACGCTAATGCGCCGCAACGGCGTAGCGATATCTTTATGTGACAACGTCACAAATTAAATGGCGAGCAACGGCCCTAGCGCACACCCGCCCAGTAGATGCATGTGCACGTGGTAGACTTCCTGCCCGCCATGACGGTTACAGTTGATGACTAAACGATAGCCATCCTCGGCGATCCCTTCCTGCCGAGCGATTTTGCCCGCCACCGTAATCATACGACCCAGCGCGGCTTCATGCTCGACCGTCGCGTCGTTCACGGTAGGAATCAGCACATTCGGTATGATGAGAATGTGGGTGGGAGTGCGTGGTGCGATGTCACGAAACGCGGTGACCAGATCGTCCTGATAAACCACATCCGCTGGAATTTCCCGGCGAATAATTTTACTGAAAATCGTTTCCTCAGCCATGATAACTATCCTTTGTATAGCCGCGCCCTCTGGCGCATCGTAGTGAAGTATGAGCGATAAATCTGATGGTTTTCAACCATCTTCGTTTTTTATCACCGCACTGTTGAATTAAAGAGCAAACGCGGTTTCCGGCATACCCAGTGAACGCCCCGCCTCGACGATTTTGCCCCACTCTTGTTCGGATAGAGTGATTCCATCAGCCATGCGCTCGCGACAAGCAATGATTTCCGGTTCGCCCGCCATTAAGATAGGCGCATCAGGATCGGGCGTCCGCGAAGAGCGCGCGTAATCCAGCATGGCGTCATATTCCCGGCGCAACCACGCCATTCCAACCAGCTGGGCTGGGTCGATCACGATGGTCGTCATATTATTGACGATAGCCCCGGCGCGTTCGTTTTCCGGCTGGATAGTGCCGCCACCGGACAGAATTCCCGCCAGCAGTTCTGCCGCCATGATCAATCCGCCGCCCTTATGTCTGGCAATGGGCCGTAGCGCGCCGGGATGCGTCTCATCCCACATCACGCTGGGATCGTTGGTCAGACGACCTTCATTATCGAACATCACCTCTTCGTCAAAGGTTTTTCCCGCCAGATAAGCTACACGCGTTTTCCCCAAGGCGACCATGCTGGTTGCAAAATCAAGAATGAATGGCGGATTCTCGCTGCTGCCGGGGAAAGCAATACAGATGGGATTGGTGCCGAAGCGGCTTTCGCTGCCGCTAAACGGTGCAACGATGGGCGGAAGATCGTTCACATTGACGAAGTGAATGGCGATCAGGCCCTCTTCGGCCGCCATCTCGCCATAGGTTCCAATGCGCCCGAGATGGCAGGTCGTCGATAGCGTCATCAGACAGACGCCCGTGGTTTTAACGCGGTCGATAGCCGCCTGCATGGCCTCTTTGCCCGTACGCTGACCGAATCCACGGTCGCCGCTGAACTGCAACACGGCCCCCGCGTCTTTGATCAGCCGTGCAGGTGTATTGGGATGCATAGCCCCTTTCCCGATAAAACGGACGTACTCCGGCAGCATTCCGACGCCGTGGCTATCATGCCCTTTCAAATTAGCGCCAACCAAATGCGCCGCCACGCAGTCTGCTTCACTTTCATCACATCCAAGCTGCTGCAATAACTGCTGCGCCACCTGCGTTAAACGCTGTGCTGATATCTGCATGGTCATTTTCCCAAGTGTAAGTGATGGGATTATCCTACTGCCGAACCTCACCTCAGGGGAATGCTCTTGTGACGCCGTGGAATCCACGAAGGGATGGCGGACATAAAAAAAGGGGCTTGCGCCCCTTAGTTTGATATGTGTGAAGCTGGTATCAGCTATTACGGATAAAGTCGTCCATGTCCGTTTTCAGGTTGTCAGACTTGGTGCCGAAAATAGCCTGCACGCCTGAACCTGCGACCACAACGCCCGCAGCTCCCAGGCTTTTCAGACCCGCCTGGTCTACTTTAGCTACATCCGCCACGCTCACACGCAGACGCGTAATACAGGCATCCAGGTTAGTGATGTTGTCTTTACCGCCGAACGCAGTGACCAGCGCCGCAGCCATTTCACCGCCGCCGGCAACTGATTTACCTTCTGACGCCACTTCACGACCCGGCGTTTTCAGATTCAGTTTGGCAATCAGTACGCGGAAGAGCGTGTAGTACACCAGCGCGTAGCCCAGACCGACGATCGGGAACAGCCATAGTTTGCTTCCATTACCGCTCAGGACGATAAAGTCGATGAGGCCATGCGAGAAACTGGTGCCGTCGCGCATCCCCAGCAGGATACAGATCGGGAACGCCAGTCCAGCCAGAATGGCGTGGATCGCATACAGTAACGGCGCGACAAACATGAAGGAGAATTCAATCGGCTCTGTAATCCCGGTCAGGAATGCCGTCAGCGCGGCTGAGATCATGATACCCGCGACTTTGGCGCGGTTTTCCGGCCTTGCAGAATGCCAAATGGCAATCGCTGCCGCCGGCAGACCATACATTTTGAACAGGAAGCCGCCGGACAGTTTACCCGCCGTCGGGTCGCCCGCCATGTAACGAGGAATATCGCCGTGGAAAACCTGGCCCGCCGCGTTAGTGTATTCGCCGATCTGCATTTGGAAAGGTACGTTCCAGATGTGGTGCAGACCGAACGGCACCAGAGAACGTTCAATCAGACCATACAAACCGAACGCCACCACCGGGTTCTGGTATGCGGCCCACTGAGAGAACTCCTGAATCGCCGTACCAACCGGCGGCCAAATGAAGGAAAGCACTACGCCCAGCAGGATAGCGCACAGGCCAGAGATGATCGGCACAAAGCGTTTACCGGCAAAGAAGCCCAGATATTCCGGCAGTTTAATGCGGTAGAAACGGTTGAACATGTAGGCCGCGATGGAACCGGCGATGATCCCGCCAAGAACCCCGGTATCCGCCAGATGCTTCGCCGTAATCTCTTCCGCAGGCATGTGCAGGACAAGCGGTGCAACCACGGACAGCGTTTTCACCATGATGCCATAGGCCACCACGGCGGCCAGAGCGGAAACCCCATCGTTATTAGTGAACCCCAGCGCTACGCCGATCGCGAAGATTAACGGCATATTGGCAAAGACAGATCCACCCGCTTCCGCCATGACATGGGAAACAACTGCGGGCAACCAGCTAAAATTGGCCGCACCGACGCCCAGCAGAATACCTGCGATGGGCAGCACGGATACCGGCAGCATTAGCGATTTACCTACTTTTTGCAGGTTTGCGAATGCATTCTTGAACATAATTGAGTGTGCTCCTGAGTGATAGTGCTTTGCTTCTGATACGTGATGCGAAGGTGGGAGGATATCCTTCAGAGTGCAAGGATGTCGCAGCATCCTTTTATTTTTTACGCAGACTAAAATAAATACTGCGCCCAATGTTTGATAGCTGTCACGTTTCAACACAACAACACGCTGTAAATATTGCGGAAGTTGCATTTTTTGTGATCAACATCTAAAAATAACAACAAACTCCAGGATTTTTTCTGGAGACAGGCTGCCCACCCGCACAATTAATTACGAAGCCCGAAAAAATTCAACCATTCTTATTCACTAACTGGCAGGGGTCAACCGCGCAGGATCAATGTGGAACAGGTCCGCAAAGTTGGCGCTGGTCGTTTCCGCCAACGTGTCGAGACTGACATTTTTAAGCACCGCCAGATACTCCGCTACGTCGCGGACGTAGGCCGGTTGGTTTTCTTTTCCTCGGTACGGCACCGGCGCCAACCAGGGAGAATCCGTTTCGATCAGCATGCGATCCAACGGTATGTACCGCGCCACCTCTCTCAACGCTTCCGCCGTACGGAAGGTCACGATACCGGAAAATGAGATATAGAAACCCATATCCAGCAGTTTTTCAGCGGTGTCCTTATCTTCGGTGAAGCAGTGTAAAACCCCGCGGCACTCGTTGGCTTTTTCTTCCGCCAAAATCGCCAGCGTATCGGCACGCGCTGAACGCGTGTGAACGATAATCGGCTTATTCAGCTCACGGCCGATGCGAATATGTTCGCGGAACGAGGCCTGCTGGCGGCCAATCGCGGCCGGGTCCTGTTCATAGTGGTAATCCAACCCCGTTTCACCCAGCGCGACGACCTCAGGCAATGCGGCCAGCTCACGCAGCTCAGCGTAATCATAAGGCTCTTCCATGCTGAGGGGATGCACGCCGCAGGAAAAGGCAACATTGTCCCTTTCGCCGATCAACGTTTTCATCGAACGGAATCCCGGCAGGGTGGTGGCGACGGCCAGGAGGAAACGCACATCCCGCGCCTCGGCTTTCGTCAGTACATCAGAGACGTCTCGGTGCAGAGACTGATAATCAAGACCATCGAGATGGCAGTGGGAATCAACAAGCAACATAGTGGCTATCCGATAGTTTTAGACAGTAAATGGATGAGGTAATCGAGGTGACGGCACAGATAGACTCTGTTCCCAATCGAGCAACAGCGAGGTGAGCAGCAATTCGCGATTGGCTCCCGTGATGGTGCGCAGTTGGTGGCGACACTGCAACCAACGACGCAGCGCGAACAGCAACTGGTCGGGCGTCAGCGCCCTCGCCAGCTGTTCAACCAGCGTAAGCTGATCCTGATTGACCAGATGTGAACTTGCGCTCTGGTGACATTTCAACGCGTCCAAAAATAGAGAAGCAACCCAGTGAATGCGCTCATCGGTGTCATCCCCATTAAGCGGCGTCACCAGAGACAACATGTCCCGTTGCGCCAGACAGCCCGAAAGCGCCTGACACAGCGTGAGACGCGGTTTCCATTGTCCCGGTTGCAGCAGATGCTCCGCCGCCAGCGGCGCGCCCGCATAAAGTCGCAGCGCCGTCTGTAACGCCGGCTCGTCGGTATGTCCGCGCTGACGCAACCAGTGCATGGCATGCGTCTCTTCGGGGACAGGCAAGTAGTAATAAGAGCACCGGCTGCGCAGCGTCGCCAATAATCGCGACGGCTCGCGGCACCCCAGAATGAAATAGGTGTCCTGAGGCGGCTCTTCCAGCGTTTTTAATAAGGCATTGGCCGCCGCTTCGGTCAATAATTCAGCCTGAGGCAGGCTAACGACTTTCGCCCCTCCCTGCCGCGAGCGCTGATAGACTTTTTCGAGCACCGCCCGCACGGCATCCACCCCCAAACTCAGTTTGCCTTTTTCTAAGGTGAGAGTGTGCCAGTCCGGGTGCGTACCTGCGCTCATCAACTGGCAAGCGTGGCAATGCCCGCAGCTTTTCATGCCCTCCGGCTGCTGGCACATCAGCCAGCGGCTCAAAGCATAGCTCAAGGAAGCTTCGCCCATTCCCGACAGCGCATGGATAAGCAGCGCATGGTGACCTCGCCCAGCCTGATGTTGGGTCAGTAGTTGGCGGTAGGGAGCATTCAGCCACGGGTACCACTCCATCAGCTCGCTTCTCCGCACGTCAGGCCAAGATGCGTCAGCCACTCGGCAAGCGCCTGATGGATGTCGTGACTCACATTTTCCAGCGTTTGACCGGCATCTATCGTCACAATACTTGGGTCGGCAGCGGCCAGCGCCTGATAGCGTGCTCGGGTACGATCGAAGAATGCCAGCGACTCCTGCTCGATACGGTCAAGAGCGCCACGCTGACGCGCACGCTGTAAGCCGACGGCAGGGGGAAGATCGAGATACAACGTCATATCGGGACGAAAATCGCCCAGCACGGTGTCACGCAGAGACGTCATCAATGTTTGATCAATCCCGCGACCGCCGCCCTGATAGGCCTGAGAGGACAGATCGTGACGGTCTCCAACCACCCACGCGCCCCGCTGCAACGCGGGCTTGATGACGTTTTCCACCAATTGCACTCGCGCTGCGTAGAGCATCAACAGTTCGGCCTTATCCGTCAGTTTTTCGCCCTCGACGCCCTGTTTAATCAGAGTACGCAATTGCTCGGCCAGCGGGGTGCCGCCCGGCTCACGGGTGAAGACAACCTCTTCAATGCCAAACTGGCGCAAGGTTGCCACCACCACGTTGCGAGCGCTGGTTTTTCCGGCCCCTTCTAGCCCTTCAATGACGATGAATTTACTGTGCATGCTTTTCCTTTACGGCTACCGACGCGTTACGGTATGCCCGCACCGCGCGATTGTGGTCGGATAAATTGGTGGTGAACGTGTGTCCCCCCTTTCCATCCGCGACAAAATAGAGATAGTTGGTTTTTTCGGGATGCGCCGCCGCTTCCAGCGACGCTCTGCCCGGCATGGCTATCGGCGTCGGCGGCAAGCCGCTAATGACGTAAGTGTTGTATGCTGTCGGCGCATCCAGTGCGCTGCGCGTGATGGCGCCATTATAGCGTTCTCCCATGCCGTAAATCACCGTGGGATCCGTCTGCAAGCGCATTCCCACGCGCAGGCGGTTGATAAAGACGGAGGCAATCAGTGCCCTTTCACTGCCGATAGCCGTTTCCTTTTCGATAATCGACGCCATCGTCAGCAGCTGTTCTTTATTCTTGTACGGCAGACCGTCCTCGCGCCCCTGCCAGACTTCGTCGACGATTTTATCCATCCGCTGGAAAGCACGCGTCAGTACCGTTTTATCCGTCATACCCGCGGTGTGAAGATAAGTGTCCGGATAAAACCAACCTTCGGGATTGGGCTGATCCTTGATACCCAGCGCTTCGGCAATCTCCTGCGGGCTCTTTCCGGCCAGCGTCTTTTTAAGATACGGCGACTGCTGTAGGGTTTCCAGCCAGTCCCGCAGTCGCGAACCCTCCACAAACCGAATGGCGAACTGCACTTCTTTACCGCTGTCCAGTAAAGCCAGCATCTGCCGAACCGTCATTCCGGGTTGAAAGCGGTAGGTGCCAGCTTTGAAATTGGCCAGCGCCGGTTCCAGCCGCAATAATACGGGAAAGCGCCAGCTGGCTGGCAGAATCTTCTGTTCCGCCAGTTGTTGTTCAAGCGCTTCATGGCCGGCTCCCGCCGGGAGAGTAAAAAGGGTTTCCTGAGTGATCTTGAGCGGTGAGGCGGCGAACTGCTGCACCTGTTTCCACAGGATGAAGGCCCCTACGACCACAAGACCGATGCAGCCAATCCCGATTTTCATTCTCTTCATAACATTCCATTACTCACAGTTAGGGCTCAAGAAGTCATACAGATCTCGTGAGCGATAACACCAGGCTTCGGCCTGGTTCACAGAAATCAATGGCATCAAAGCGTTACAAATAAGCACTTCGTCAGCCGTCGCCAGGACATCCAGTGGGGCAGCGACCACTTGTAGCTGATAGTCTGATTGTTCCAGCGACTTCATAATATGGCGTCGCGTCAGACCATCGACGCCGGACTGCGACAGATCCGGGGTAAAAACCTGTTTGCCGCGCCGCCAGAATAAATTAGCCGCACAGCATTCCACTAGCCTGTCGTGGGTGTCAAGCACTAGGGCCTCGTCAGCGCCCTGCTGGTCAAGGTGACGACGGATCATCACCTGCTCCAGACGATTAAGATGTTTTATGCCGGCAAGGAGTGGGCTTCTTGCTAATTTTATCGGGCTAAGCGCCAACGTGATGCCATCCCGACGCCAGCTGTCGTAATGTGCAGGGTAATCAGTGTGCATGACCATCCGGACCGGGGCGATACACCCCTTGGGGCTATACCCCCTTCCCCCCACGCCGCGAGTCACGACGGCTTTCACCACACCGCTCGTCTTCCCCTCAGCAGCCTGTTGCATCTCCGTCGACAATAAGTCCCAGTCGATATCTGGAAGCATCAACACCCGTGCCGCGCGCTGCAGTCGCTGAATATGACGTTCGAGCCATACCACCCGTCCGTTGAGTATCCGAGCCGTGGTAAAACAGCCGTCGCCGTACTGTACACTACGATCAGAAGCGGGCAAACTCTGGTCTAATACCCCATTAATCAACCACATAGATTCAATTCCACTTTATGATGAAAAAAGTGAGTTCAACTCACGACCAAGGAAAACTAACCTTAGCCTATTTTATTCAGGCAAAAAAAAGCCCGGAAGATCCGGGCTTTCATCAAGCACTCACGTCAGACTTTGCGGAAGACCAATGAACCATTGGTGCCACCGAATCCGAATGAGTTACACAGTACGTATTCCATACCTGAAACCTGACGAGCTTCATGAGGCACGAAATCCAGGTCGCAACCCTCATCCGGGTTATCAAGGTTGATCGTCGGCGGAATCGCCTGATCGCGCAGCGCAAGAACACACATAATGGATTCCACTGCGCCAGCGGCACCCAGCAGGTGACCTGTCATTGATTTGGTCGAGCTGACCATTACGCGTGATGCGCTGTCGCCAAAGACGGATTTCACCGCCTGAGTTTCAGCTTTATCGCCAACTGGAGTCGACGTGCCGTGCGCGTTGATATAGCCCACTTGTTCTGCAGTGATATTCGCATCGCGGAACGCATTGAGCATTGCCTTCGCGGCACCAGCACCATCTGACGGCGGTGACGTCATATGGTACGCATCGCTGCTCATACCAAAGCCAGTGATTTCAGCATAAATTTTGGCGCCTCGGCGTTTAGCATGCTCATACTCTTCAAGCACCATAATGCCAGCGCCGTCGCCCAGAACGAACCCATCACGGTCTTTGTCCCACGGACGGCTAGCCGCCTGCGGATCGTCGTTGCGGGTTGACAGGGCTCGGGCTGCGCCGAATCCACCTACGCCCAGAGGACTACTGGCTTTTTCGGCGCCACCGGCCAGCATCGCGTCAGCATCGCCATAAGCAATGATACGGGCTGCATGTCCGATGTTATGTACACCAGAAGTACAAGCGGTCGCGATGGAGATACTGGGTCCCTGCAGACCAAACATGATGCTCAAATGACCGGCAACCATGTTGACGATGGTGGAAGGGACAAAGAAGGGACTGATTTTACGAGGTCCGCCACGAACCAGAGCCGCGTGGTTTTCCTCAATCAGTCCCAGACCGCCAATACCCGAACCAATGGCAGCACCAATACGTCCGGCATTGGCTTCTGTGACTTCGAGGCCCGAGTCTTTCATAGCCTGAATACCGGCCACGACGCCGTACTGAATAAAAGCGTCCATCTTGCGAGCATCTTTGCGCGAGATGAATTCTTCACAATTAAAATTGTCAACTAAGCCAGCAAAACGTGTTGCATAGGCACTAGTATCGAAATGATCAATGGGTTTGATACCACTCTGACCGGCAAGCAAAGCCTTCCAAGTTGACTCAACTGTGTTGCCGACAGGAGATAACATGCCCAGACCAGTCACAACTACACGACGCTTAGACACGCTGATCCTCCAGGGAGGGAAAATACTGAGGTATTAAAGGGAACTTAGGCGGTCGAATGACCGCCTAGATATGTTCATTTACTGCTGGTTTGCCTGGATGAAATCAATTGCTGCCTGAACAGTAGTGATTTTTTCGGCTTCTTCGTCTGGAATCTCGGTATCAAACTCTTCTTCCAGAGCCATTACCAGCTCAACGGTGTCAAGAGAATCAGCGCCGAGGTCATCAACGAAGGAAGCATTGTTCACGACTTCTTCCGGTTTAACACCCAGCTGTTCAACGATGATTTTCTTAACGCGTTCTTCGATAGTGCTCATACTCTTAAATTTCCTATCAAAACTCGCTTTCGCGATGGTTTTCGTAGTGTATAAAATGTTGAAAAAGATGCAACAAAATCAGTACTGGTCGAGCCAGGATTTTGTGCTTTTTGCAGATTTCGCTGCAAATTCAAGCAAATATGATCTGACTTATCAGATCATATACATGCCGCCATTAACATGCAATGTTTCACCAGTGATGTAACCCGCTTCTTCAGAAGCTAAGAACGTAACAGCACTGGCAATTTCTTTCGCATCACCCAAGCGCCCAGCAGGAACACCAGCCAAAATGCCCGCACGCTGCTCATCTGTCAATGCTCGCGTCATATCGGTTTCAATAAAACCCGGAGCTACAACGTTGACGGTGACGCCACGAGAGGCCACTTCCTGCGCGAGAGATTTGCTGAACCCTACCAGCCCGGCTTTAGCGGCCGAATAGTTGGACTGCCCAGGGTTACCGCTGGTGCCGACCACAGAGCCGATAGTGATGATACGGCCGAAACGCTTTTTCATCATGGAACGCAGCACGGCTTTGGACAAGCGAAATACGGAACGCAAGTTCGTATCCAGCACATCCTGCCACTCTTCGTCCTTCATGCGAATAAGCAGATTATCTCGTGTGATACCTGCGTTATTCACCAGAATGTCAATGTCGCCGAATTCTGACTTGATAGCAGCCAAAGTCGATTCAATCGAGGACATATCCGCGACATTCAGGACATAACCTTTACCATTTTCACCCAGCCACGCGCTGATATCAGCGGCACCTTTTTCGCTCGTCGCCGTCCCCATGACCTTCGCGCCACGCGCGACCAGTGATTCAGCGATAGCGCGACCGATGCCACGGCTGGCGCCGGTAACAAGAACAATTTTTCCGTCAAAGCTCATCATCTATTCCGTTTATTGATCAAGGGCTGTTGATAAGGAAGCAGAATCATTGACTGCCGATGCAGTCAGCGTATCTACGATTCGTTTGGTTAGTCCGGTAAGTACTTTACCCGGGCCAACTTCTAAAAGCTTCTGCACGTCCTGAGCGGCGATGTACTCGACGCACTCCGTCCAGCGGACAGGGTTGGAAAGCTGGCGCACCAGCGCACTGCGGATAGCTTCCGGCGAAGTTTCAGTCCGGACATCCACGTTGTTCACAACCGGAATTTGTGGCGCGTTGAAAGTGACGCCTTCCAGCGCTTCCGCCAGCTTACGTGCAGCAGGCTCCATCAGAGCACAATGAGAGGGGACGCTGACCGGCAGCGGCAGCGCGCGTTTCGCCCCGGCTGCCTTACAGGCTGCGCCAGCGCGTTCAACCGCCTCTTTATTACCCGCAATGACGACCTGTCCCGGAGAGTTGAAGTTCACCGGCGAGACAACCTGTCCCTGAGCGGCTTCCGCACAGGCAGCAGCTATAGTGTCGTTATCGAGGCCGATGATGGCATACATAGCGCCTGTATTTTCCGGCACAGCTTCCTGCATCAGCTTGCCGCGTAACTCCACCAGACTGACCGCCTGTTTGAAGTCCATAACGCCTGCGCAAACTAAAGCGGAATATTCACCCAGACTGTGGCCTGCCATCAGTGCAGGTGCTTTACCGCCCTGCTGTTGCCATGCACGCCAAATGGCGACTGATGCGCTTAACAGCGCTGGCTGCGTCTGCCAGGTTTTGTTTAACTCTTCCGCCGGGCCCTGTTGAGTCAGTTCCCACAGGTCATAACCTAAAACGGAGGAAGCTTCATCGAATGTGTCCTTGACTATCGGATTCGTCTCCGCCAGCTCAGCCAGCATACCGACTGATTGGGAACCTTGTCCCGGGAACACCATTGCAAAATGAGTCATAATCAGAAAGTCCTGTTTTATCAAAAACGTACCAGAGCAGAACCCCAGGTAAATCCACCGCCGAACGCTTCAAGTAATACCAGCTGCCCACGTTTGATACGTCCGTCGCGCACGGCTTCGTCCAACGCCGCAGGTACTGAAGCTGCAGAAGTATTTCCATGGCGATCGAGCGTGATCACCACTTTATCCATGCCCATGCCCAGCTTTTTGGCCGTCGCGTTGATAATACGAAGGTTCGCCTGATGCGGAACCAGCCAATCCAGCTCGGCTTTGTCCAGTTTTGCAGCCGCCAGCGTTTCTTCAACGATGTGAGCCAGTTCCTTAACGGCGACTTTGAATACTTCGTTGCCGGCCATTGTCAGATATTCCGGCGTTTTGTTGGTGCGTGCCTGGTATGGCAAAGACAAAAGCTGACCATAGCGGCCATCGGCATGTAGATGTGTAGAAATGAGGCCCGGCTCTTCAGAGCGGGATAAGACAACCGCGCCGGCACCATCGCCAAACAGAATCAGCGTTCCGCGATCTTCCGGGTCCAGCGTGCGTGTCAGTGCGTCAGAGCCGATCACCAGCGCGTAATCTACAGCGCCATTCTTGACATACTGGTCAGCCACGCTCAAAGCGTAGGTGAAGCCTGCGCAGGCAGCCGCTAAATCGAAAGCGATGGTGTCCTGGATATCCAGCATCTGCTGAATCTGGCAGGCCGAACTCGGGAATGCATGACTGGAAGACGTCGTTGCGACGATCAGCAAACCGACTTTGTTTTTATCGACATCGGCCATCTCGAGCGCTTTTTGCGCCGCGCGGAACCCCATGGTGGCCACATTTTCGTCCGGCCCTGCGATGCGACGTTCGCGGATACCGGTGCGAGTGACAATCCACTCGTCTGACGTATCCACCATTTTCTCTAAATCAGAATTAGACCTGATCTGTCCGGGCAAATAGCTTCCCGTTCCTAAAATTTTTGTATACATGTAAGCTCAATCACTCTTGGGTAATACAGACGTGAGTCGCGCAGCGATCCTTTCAGGAATCTGCCGTTGTACTGTCTGCACTGCCTGTTCAATCGCTACCGCAAACGCATTCGAGTTTGCAGCTCCATGGCTCTTTATCACTGTCCCGCGTAATCCTAGCAGACAAGCCCCGTTATAGTGGTCAGGGTTCAGGTGGCCAAAGCGCCGGGAAAGACGTTTTTGCAACCAGCGTCCCAATAATTTCAGCCACCAAGACTGTTTTTGTCTACGATCTGAACCTGAGGAGGATTTCAGAAGAGACAGAAACATTCTAACGACGCCTTCCATCGTCTTGAGCGTGACGTTGCCTACGAACCCATCACACACCATGACATCTGTTTTGCCGGTTAGTAACTCGTTGCCTTCCAGATAACCGATGTAGTTGATAGACGATGTCGCTTTCAAACGCGCGGCAGCTTCGCGGATGTTGTTCAGCCCTTTACTTTCTTCTTCGCCAATATTTAACAGCGCCACTCGAGGGTTGCTGAGTCCGAGAACCTCTTCTGCCATGACCGCGCCCATCACGGCGAACTGCACGAGCATGGTGCTATCGCACTCGACGTTCGCGCCGAGATCCAGCACAACCGTCTTACCATGCTGTTGATGCGGCAACACCGTCACCAGCGCAGGACGTTCAATACCATCAACCGGCTTCAGCAGCAATTTGGCTAGCCCCATCAGCGCTCCGGTATTTCCAGCACTCACGCAAGCCTGAGCACGCCCTTCCTTGATCAACTCCAATGCAATGCGCATGGAAGAGCCACGGCTAGCGCGTATAGCTTGAGATGGTCTGGCATCGCCCGCGATTACCGTTTCAGCCGGTACGATTTCCAAACGGGAAGACAGGGAGGAATCGACTTTGCTAAGTAATGGAGTGAGCGTTGTAGGATCGCCAACCAGCAGCAGATAAAGATTTGGATTAGAAGCCAGTGCCTGCAATGCAGCAGGCACTGTTACGCAGGGGCCAAAGTCCCCGCCCATTGCATCTAACGCCAGAGTCAGGCGTGTCAAAGCATTTCCTTGCGATTAAGCAGGAATTACTTAGCAATGACCTTGCGACCGCGGTAGTAGCCATCCGCAGTTACGTGGTGACGCAGATGAGTTTCGCCAGAAACTTTATCTACGGATACGGCAGTTGTGGTCAGAGCATCGTGAGCACGACGCATACCACGTTTGGAACGGGTTGGTTTATTCTGTTGTACGGCCATGGACCTTACTCCTTCAATTACTTACGCTTTAAACTAGCTAATACGGCAAATGGATTTGGTTTCTCCGCCTCTTCAGGCAGTTTGCCAAACACCATGTCCGCTTCGGACACTTCACAGTGTTCAGAATCATGCACCGGTGCGATGGGCAATGAAAGAATAATTTCATCTTCTATCATCGCCAGTAAGTCGACCTCACCGAACTCGTTGACCTGGATCGGTTCGTACGCTTCCGGCAGAGCTTCGGCCTGCTCATCACTGATGACCGGGCTAAAACATAACGTGGCGTGGACCTGATGTTCGAAAGGCTTGCCACAGCGCTGGCACCGTAAGGTTACCGCCACATCGGCACGTCCATCGATTACAGCTAAACGCTGATTATCAATGTTGAACGATAAAGCCGCTTCGACATCGCTATCCACACTAACCACTGATTCGGCAACACGCATCACCTGTTCAGCTGTATAGACACCAACATAATCTAAACGCTTTTGAGCAGTGCGAGCCGCGTCGAGGGTTAAGGGTAATTTTACCTTTTGCATAGGGCGCGCATATTAGCGTCGTAACGACATAGAGTCAAAGGAAAAGGTGGGGTTTGGAAACTTTCGCCAGGGTTCGCATCGGAAGCTAATCGCAGTTTAGAATGAGCTGTATGTTCAAGCCACAATTTTACAATCACTATGCCTAAAATCGTTCTCGCATCTACCTCACCTTACCGCCGCGCACTGCTCGAAAAGCTGAACATCGCCTTCGAATGTGCTTCCCCACAGGTCGACGAAACGCCCTTCCCTAACGAAGACGCTCCCGCACTGGTGAAACGGTTGGCCATGGCCAAAGCAAGATCGTTGGCAAACGACTATCCGAGTCATCTCATTATAGGCTCTGATCAAGTCTGTGTGCTTAACGGCCAGATAACCGGTAAACCTCACGATCACCCACGTGCTGTTGCCCAATTGCGTCAGGCCAGTGGCAGTCACGTCATTTTTTATACCGGACTGGCGCTTTACAATAGCCAAAGCGCACGCATGCACTGTTTGGTTGAACCCTACGAGGTTCATTTTCGAACGCTAACGAATAAAGAGATTGATAACTATATAAAGAAGGAACGTCCTTTTGACTGTGCGGGAAGTTTCAAGAGCGAGGGACTTGGCATTACGTTATTTGATCGACTGTCGGGGAGGGATCCCAATACGCTGATTGGGCTGCCGCTTATCGCTCTATTGGACCTGCTGCGACAAGAAGACGTGAATCCTCTTTTGATTTCCTGATTCGCATGTTAATTGCACCTGACTCATCGACAGGTGCGATACTCGATTACGACTTTTGGTTGCGCAAGACTTGCAGACAACGGCGAAGTTCATTATCTAAAGGCGCCTCGACCCGTAAAGTCTCGCCGGTGTTGGGATGCTCGAATTTTAGAGCCTGAGCATGCAGGAACAGCCGCTTCAGACCGGTGCCTGCCAATTGTCCATCAAAATCCCGGTCGCCATAACGATCGTCAAAAGCAATAGGATGGCCAGCATGAAGGG
>NZ_LUTP01000008.1 GCF_002111585.1 Lonsdalea iberica | reverse complement strand
TGGCGGCCACCACCTTCGGCGACGCTGACTTCGGTATCGTGGGGATTCTTCTTGGCAACCTGGTTTCACTGTTCCACTAAGCATGCCGTACGCGGCGTGGACAGTTTTAGTCCGCGTCGCTCCCTACCCGCGAAGACACAATACGCATCATCGCCATGCATTTGCCCTGCTCTGCTCTGCCACAGAGATCAACAGCGGATTGCGTTGAAAAGCACTGAATTATCATGCCTTTTTTAAACGCATCACACTCTATTAACTTTGCCCCACCTTAAGGGTCACATTGCAATCTGATGTGCAAACCCTCAGCAGAAATAGCCGTCCATCTAACCTGCGCCAGCATCAGGTATTAAATCGGCAGATATCCCTGCCAAAGGGGCGCGGCAGGGGCGCCGTGTGTATTGGGCGTGAGATGGATGTGCCACCCGTTCAGCTGGTGCAGCAGCAGGCAATCATCGACATCCCGCAGGTCATCTTTGTGCTGTTTGAACGTGTCATGCAACAGAACTTTTTTGGCCTGTTTCTTCGCCTCATCCGCCGTCGGGGCGACAAACAAGCCGAACTGGTGCAATTCCGCGGGCTCGCCCGGCAGGTAGCCGCCCATATTGATGAACCACAGCCGCTGAGTCGATGCCGAAGGCGTCTCGCTCAGCGTGATGTCATAGCCGTCAGCCCACTGAATCGGCGTGTAGCTATCGACGTGGATCTGTTTCTTGTCGCCGAACCAGGCGGTCTTGAGGAGAGGGAAAGCGTCTTCCGGCTCGTCGACCGCGGCAAACTGGACGTCGTGTAATTCGATGTTGGCGCCTGGCGCGCTGCCGCCAACGTAGAAAAGAAAAAGGGTGGGCATGAGGTCTCGGTCTCCCTGATCGTGATGACATGATAATGACTCACGCGTTCGACAAAAGCGTCGCTCCCCACGGACATGAAACCCCCAAACGGGATGAAGCATTGCACAACGCGGCGAGAACGACATTTTCGCACTGTCTTGGTGGCAAAAAGCCGGGCGCTGAATGCCCGGCTCTCGTGATGACGAACACGTCGTCAGCGCCTGACTCGCGGCGTTTTGTTAGCGCATGGTGACGAACTCTTCCGCCCCGGTCGGGTGGATGGCGACGGTGTTGTCGAAGTCCTGCTTGGTGGCGCCCATTTTCACTGCAACGGCGAAGCCCTGCAGCATTTCATCTACGCCAAAGCCGATGCCGTGAACACCCACCACTTTTTCTTCCGGGCCGGCGCACACCAATTTCATGCGGCACGGCTGACGGTGCTGCGTGACGGCGGTATACATCGCGGTAAAGGAGGATTGGTAGACTTTGACCTGCTCGTCGCCGTACTTCTCGCACGCCTGCGGCTCGGTCATCCCCACGGTGCCAATAGGGGGATGGCTGAACACCACGGTAGGAATATTGCTGTAGTCCAAGTGCTCGTTCGGCTTGTTGTTGAACAGGCGCTCCGACAGACGACGTCCTGCCGCGACCGCCACCGGCGTTAGCTCGACCGCGCCCGTGTTGTCGCCCACGGCGTAGACGCCGGGAACGTTAGTGTTCTGGAATTTATCAACCTTCACATAACCGCGATCGTCCAGCGCGACGCCCGCCGCCTCAAGGTTGAGGTTATCGGTGGCGGGTTGACGGCCAATCGCCCAAATCAGGCAATCTACCGTCTGCGTTTTGCCGTCTTCCAATTGCAGCGTCAGGCTGCCGTCGCCGTTTTTCACCACCGCTTTAGGCGTGGACTCGGTGTGCAGCGACGGTCCTTCCGCCTTCATCACTTCCACCAGCGTATCCACAATCAGCGGGTCGAACTGGCGCAGCGGCGCATGTTTACGGACAAACAGGTGGGTTTCCGCCCCCAGCGCGTTCAGCACGCCGGCGATTTCCACGGCGATGTAGCCTGCGCCAACCACGGCGACGCGCTTCGGCAGCGCCTCCAGCTCAAAGAACCCGTCGGAGTTGATGCCGTATTCCGCACCGGGCACATCCGGCAGCGTGGGACGACCGCCGGTGGCGATCAGAATGTGGTCGGCGGTGATTTTCTCGCCGTTCACTTCCACCGTGTGGGCGTCCACGAACCGGGCGAAACCGCGGATCACCTCAACCTGGTTCTTACCCAACACGTTGTCATAGGAGTGATGGATACGATCGATGTAGGCACTGCGGTTTTTCACCAGCGTGTCCCAATTGAAGCCGTTGACCGTGACGTCAAAACCATAGTCGGGACCGTAGTTGTGGATAGCCTCGGCGATCTGCGCCGCATGCCACATCACCTTTTTCGGTACGCAGCCCACGTTCACACAGGTCCCGCCCAGATATTTGGCTTCAATCAACGCGCATTTCTTGCCGTACATGGCCGCACGGTTAATGGAGGCAATGCCGCCGCTGCCGCCGCCAATGGCGAGATAGTCATAATGTTTAGTCATTGGGAGATCCAGGTTGTGTGAATAAAAAGTTATATAGAGTGTAACGCCAGAGATCTTATTCCGGCAAAGATCGCAGCGTGATTGTAGTCAGAAACGCGAAGCGCCTTGGGAGGATTTTTGAAATCAGTGCAATAGGCGAGGCCGCCTTACGGGGCCTCGCGCAACGTTAGATGCCCTCATAAAACAGCCGATCCAACGCGGCATTGATGCGTTTGTCCTTCGCCGGTTGCGAGGTCACCGTCACGGTTTCCAGCGATCGTACGATAAACGCGTGGATATGCGGTTGCCGCTCTACCGTATCCGTTTCCACCGCGCTGCATTTCAGTTTCAACAACGCGCGAACCTCCTCCAGCAACGCAGGATCCGTTACCATCGCGTTCAGTAACACCTCGAACTGCATGGGCGGCGCCCCCTTCCCCTCGGCAATCCACTGCACTGCGAGCAGCGAGCGAAGGACGTAAAAATACTTTTTCAGCCGCACACGCTCACCCAGCAAATAGGTCCGGAAATTTTTACGCGCGATGGAGAGATAATGATGACTCGCCTTGAGCGCGGAAAAGCAGTCGGGGATCAACTGCCGCAGCCGGTCTGTCGCCATGTCGTCCTGCCGATAGGCCACCGGCGAATCCAGCCATTCGATCATCGTGGGATTGCCCCGGTTCAATAGCGCTAACGCCTTTCGCAGTTCCCAACCGCACACGTCCAACTCCGCCGTCAGCGGACGTTCGATGACATCACGCTGCGGTTCAACCCGCAGATACCACTCCGGCGGATGAACGTAGATAAATCGGACATCATAATCACTGTCTGGCGAGGCGAATCCCCAGCCGCGGCTACCGGACTCGCAGGCATACAGGATGCGGACATCGAACTCCCCTTCCACTTCGTCCAGCGCCGCGTTGATCTGATGTTTCATTTTTTCGCTAACGCCCTGAGATGCCAATGTCATATCCCTCTCCTCCTTTTTTGAAACGTCGCCGCGCGCTATGCGACTTTCAAGTTCACCAACCCGTTCAACACCTGGTCCAATCCGCCAAACACGGAAATCTTATCGATGCGCTCTGCTACGCGCTCCAGCGTTTCCAACTCTTTCAGGCGCAGGGCGACCGGGTTGTTCTCCATCACTTTGGCGGTATTCAACAGGGAACGCGTCGCCGACGTCTCTTCCCGGCGTCGTATCACGTTGGCCTGCGCCGCCTTTTCCGCTTCGACCACCTGAGACAGGATGGTTTTCATATCGCCCGGCAACACAATGTCTTTCACCCCCAGAGAAACGACGTCAATGCCATAACCGGCCATTTTTTCACAGACCTGCGCGTTGACCCGATCATCGATGGTGTGCTTGTTTTCCAACAGTTCATCCAGCGTGCGGGTTCCCACCGCTTCACGTAACGCGAACTGAAGCTCGCGGTACAGCGAATCCACCGGTTTCGTTAACTGGCCGAATGCCGTCAAAACGTCGCTGTAGCGCCAGTTCGCCACCAGATTCAGCCGAAGATTGACCTTGTCGCGCGTCAAAATTTCCTGCCCGCTCACTTCCAATGCCTGCTGGCGCGTGTTTACCAGCTCCACCTCTACGCTGTGATTAAAACGCCAGTACCCGCTGACGCCCGGCGGCAACAGCTCCTGCGCCGCGCCATCCACCTTCAGGAGGCCGAGATGCCAGGCCGGAACCTGCGCCAGCAAGACGCCGGCATGGCCGATGACGTGTCGCTGACGCAGCGTCGGCTGCAAGAGAGCAGACACCAGCGCGTCCGGCACCCGGATGTCGTCGGTTTTCACCTGTTCGACACGCTGATGCTCGTCTTTACGCCAGTAAAGTCGGCGCGTGGCGGGCGGCAGGATTTCCTGCAACACATCATGGTCGTAGCGAAGCCCAATCGCCTCTTCCGGCAGCACCACATCCAAACAAAACTGTTTTACCCACTCCGGATGGTACTGGCGCAGATAGTCGTCCAAAGGCGCCAACACTTCAGTCCCATCCAAAGAAACTACGTCGATCTTTTGCCGATTAAACCAACAGGGAATGCGGTGTCGGCCCGCTTCCAACACCCGCAGGTAATCGCCGTCCTGGCTCACCAAACCCAACTGACCTTTACGAATTGTGATGGTCTTAAACATGACTCTGTTTCTCCTTATGATCCCTCCGGCACATGTGAAGACGGACGTCGGGGCGAAGCCGCAGGGGGAACGCTCACGGGTTCCTGAAGGAACGCATCAGCTTTCTGCCTGCCGCCCGGCGCGTCGGTCGGTCTCCCGTGAGGCCACCGTCAACGTCCCGGTGGCGGGAGGGTTATTTTTTTCATTATCAATATCGAGGTGCGATATTCGGGAGTCGAACCCGAGTTAACCTTTTATCAAGTCTGATAGGGCTGACGGAACATCCGCGGAAAGCGGCGTGAAACCGCTCCTTGAATGCCGGCGTGGCGCTAAACCACTGCGAAATCAACCTGTCGACGACTGAGGTATTGCCAAAGGCGTGCCAACAGGAAGCTCCGCACCAAATAAAAATTCAACTTACTGATAAAACTGACTTTTATTTTTATCGGCTTACCTTGCACTATTCGAACATGCACGAATAAATTATTCTTAAGGATAAGGATTTATAAATAAGGATAAACATGAAACGCAGAGTGGTGATCGGCACGCTGGGCAGCGTCCTCGATAAGCGCGGCAAACGGGCCAACCGCTGGAATAAATGGCGGCCGACCGTCGCGCTATGCCAACAACCGGACATGCCGGTGGACCGGCTGGAGTTACTGTACCAGTCGCGCAATATCGGTCTGGCGGAACAGGTTCAGGCGGACATCACCACGCTGTCGCCCCGCACGGAAGTGCGTCTGCATGCCGTCGATTTGCGGGATGCCTGGGATTTTGAGGAGGTCTATACCGCGTATCTCGACTTCGCCGCCCGCTATTCGTTCGACACGGAGCACGAAGAGTATCTGGTCCATATCACCACCGGCACCCACGTCGCGCAGATCTGTTGGTTTCTGCTGACGGAGGCGCGCTACCTGCCTGCCAGCCTGTTGCAAACCAGTCCGACTTCCCGCCGTGAAGGCCCTCCTTCTCCTGCTGGCGTTTATTCAATAATCGATTTGGATCTCAGCCGTTATGCGACGCTGACGAGCCGTTTTCAACGGGAGCAGCAGGAATCGGCCTCGTTTTTGAAAGCGGGTATTGCGACGCGCAACGCGGCATACAATGCCTTGATCGACCAAATCGAGCGTGTTGCGCTGCGTTCTTCCGCGCCGTTGTTGCTCACCGGTCCGACCGGCGCGGGAAAATCTTTTCTGGCCCGGCGGATCTTCGAATTAAAAGCCGCGCGTCATCAGATTTCAGGGCGCTTTGTCGCCGTCAACTGCGCGACGCTGCGAGGAGATAATGCGATGTCGACGTTGTTCGGACACGCTCGGGGCGCGTTTACCGGCGCGCAGCAGGCGAGAACCGGACTGCTGAGGGAAGCGGACGGCGGCATCCTGTTTCTGGATGAAATTGGCGAGCTGGGGTTGGACGAACAGGCGATGCTGTTGAAAGCGGTTGAAGAGAAAACCTTTTTCCCCTTCGGTTCGGATAAGGAAGTCAGCAGCGATTTTCAACTGATCGCCGGTACGCATCGCGACATGCCGCGCTGGGTCGCCGCAGGCCATTTCCGTGACGACCTCTATGCCCGCATCAATATGTGGACTTTCCCCCTCCCCGGATTGGCGGAGCGACGTGAAGATATCGAGCCCAATATCGACTTTGAACTAGAGCGCTTTGCAGAGACGCAGCTGTTGCAAGTCCGTTTTGACCGCGAAGCGCGCCAGCAGTTTCTAGGGTTCGCCTGCTCGCCGCGCGCTCCGTGGCGCGGGAATTTCAGAGAATTGAGCGCCAGCGTCGTTAGAATGGCGACATTGGCGGATAATGGCCGCATCACCCCCGCCTTGGTCGACGAAGAAATCTCGCGTCTCGAGCGGCAGTGGGCGCCCAGCGACGCCGAGCGCGCGCCGTTGCCGGAGAGCGTCGGCGACTGCGATCTGTTTGACCGCCTCCAGTTGGAAAGCGTGCTGAACGTTTGCCGTCAGGCCAGCAGCTTGTCGGAAGCGGGCCGCCAGCTCTTCGCCGTCTCGCGCCAGCAGAAAAAACAACCGAATGACGCCGACCGGCTGCGCAAATATCTGGCGCGGTTCGCTTTATGCTGGGATGACGTCAAACACCGTTAATTGACCGGAGCGTTTCACCATGGAACTGATTTTTTTAGGCACCAGCGCGGGCATCCCAACGAAAGCCCGCAATGTGGCTAGCCTGGCGTTGGATCTGCAAGGTTCGCGCCCTGCCTTTTGGCTGTTCGACTGCGGTGAAGGCACGCAGCATCAGATACTGCATACGCGTTTAAGCGCTAGCAAGATCGAGAAAATTTTCATCACACATCTGCATGGCGACCACCTGTTTGGCCTGCCGGGTCTGCTGTGCTCCCGCTCCATGGCCGGGTGTCAGGCGCCGCTGACGCTCTACGGCCCCGCCGGCCTGAAAACGTTTATCGACAATGCGCTGAGCCTAAGCGGCTCTTATCTCACCTATCCCATGGACGTCATCGAGGTCACCTCCGGACCGGTCTGTGAAGACGAGCATCGCGTGGTGACGGCCTATCCGATGTCGCACACGCTGACCTGCGTCGGGTATCGCATCGAAGAGCGGCCTAAACCTGGCGCATTGAATGTGGAGCGGCTGAAGCAAGAGGGCATTCGCCCCGGTTCATGGTTTCAGCAACTGAAGCGCGGCGAGTCCGTCACGCTGGAGGATGGACGTACCTTAAACGGCGCCGATTACCTCGGGCCGTCCACGCCGGGCCGTTCGCTCGCGATATTCGGCGATACCCGCCCATCGGAGGCAGGACGCTTACTGGCCGCCGGGGTAGATGTAATGGTGCACGAAGCGACGGTGGAGGCCAGTATGGCCGATCGCGCCAGCGAGCGCGGTCATTCCACGACGGAACAGGCGGCGACGTTAGCTCGGGAAGTGGGGGCAGGACGTTTGATTATCACTCATATCAGCGCACGATACGGTCAGGAAGACAGCGAACGGCTGCTGGCGGAGTGCCGGGCGATTTTCCCAGCCACAGACATGGCCACCGATCTGGCGACGTTCCGGGTATAGCGCATTCCCCATGCCCTGCGCCGCAGGGCATGGGCGCTGCCGCATTTACTCCGGCACGACCCACTCAACGCGGGTATGTCCGGTCCCTTCGGGCACCAGCACCTGATGCAGCCACGGCAGCACGCTTTTCATCTGGGATTCCAGCTTCCACGGCGGGTTAATGACAATCATGCCTGAGGCGGTCATGCCGTGGCGATCGCTGTCCGGCAGCACGGCCAGCTCGATTTGCAGGATCCGGCGGATGCCGGTCGCTTCCAGATCTTTCAGCAGCCGTTTAATCTGCTGACGCAATACGACCGGATACCACAACGCATAAACGCCGGTCGCGAAGCGGCGGTAACCTTCGTGAATCCCCTTCACCACCGCCTGATAATCGCTCTTCATTTCGTAGGGCGGATCGACCAGTACCAGTCCGCGGCGAGACGGCGGCGGCAACTGGGCTTTCAACTGCTGGTAGCCGTCTTCACGCACCACGCGGGCGCGATTATCACGCTGGAACTCCTGACGCAGCAGCGGATAGTCGCTCGGGTGCAGTTCGCTCAGACTCAGGCGGTCGTGATCGCGCATCAGATGGCGGGCAATCAGCGGAGAGCCTGGGTAGTAACGCAGTTGTCCCTGCGGATTGTAGTTACGCACCACCTGCATGTAGGCATCCAACTCAGCAGGCACGTCGTCCCGCTGCCAGATGCGGGCAATCCCCGCCTGATATTCGGCAGTGCGCTCGGCGTGTTCGCTTTGCAGTTTATAGCGACCCGCCCCGGCGTGCGTATCGAGGTACAAGAAGGGTTTGTCTTTCTCCGCCAGAGCGCTGAGGATCAGGCTTTGAACGGTATGCTTGAGCACGTCGGCGTGGTTGCCGGCATGAAAACTGTGGCGGTAGCTGAGCATGGGTAATGATTATCCAGTGATTAAGTCGTGAGTGAGGCAGACGCGCCGTCTTTTACCCCACCCTCGCCGCAGGGCGGCAAAAACATCGGGGTGCAGCGGGGGAGTATAAAACAGATTGGCCCTCTTCTGGTCATTGGTTGAGATCTTAGGCACAGAAAACCCGCCGGGAACCTGAAAACAGGTTCCCTTGCCAGACGGAGAACGCGCCGCAGCCCTGTCCTGATGCCGTCTTGCCTTTATGCTGCTAGGCCATGAGCAGAGACCAGCAGTCTCCCCCAATGAGATGCGCCCGGCCATGATCGGCGAACAATCTCAGCGCCCGCCGGCCCGCCTGCGGGTAGATGCGCGAACTCAGGCAGCTTTCCCCCTCTCCGACAAAGACTTCTATCGAGGAGCGATCGATGAAAATCCGCAGCGATAGCACTGAATGTGCCGTTAATGGCGCGCTGCGATAGCCGCTCAGGCCGTACTCAGGGTAATTGCGCTCCAGCACCAGACGCCCGGACTGCGTGTCGGCAAACAGGCGCAGACCGTCTCCGAGCGTCAGACCGAAACGTTCGGCGGTGCAGTCGCTCAGATCCCAGCGCAACGCCAGCTCCCGCGCATCGCCATGTTCCGCCAGCGACTGCGACTGCGAGTCGAGCCAATGCGGTGCGATCACCTGCCCGTCGCGCCGCAGCGACTCGACTTCCCGCACCGGCCGCACCCGCAACTGCCCATCCTCAAGGCTCAGCTCGCGGGGCAGCGTCATGCAGCCCGCCCAATGATCCTGCTGCGAAGGCATCGGCGACTCCCACATATCCATCCATCCCAGAACAATTCGACGACCATCCGCTGCCAGGAACGACTGCGGCGCATAGAAGTCGTGACCGAGATCCGCCTCTGCGAACGGCTGCGTGATCTCGAAGTCGGCCCCCGGCCGCCAGTGCCCGCGCAGATAACCGCTCTGGAATAAATTGCGGTAGAGATAGCCGTTTGCCGATACGCCCTGCGGCGAGAACATCAGCAGCCACTCATCCCCCAGCGGAAAGAAATCCGGACACTCCCACATGTAACCCAGCTCGCCATCGCTCTCCGCCAGCACGCGGTCGAGCGTCCACTCCCGCAGGCTCTCGCCGCGATAGAGCAGTACCTGTCCCTGATCTCGTTCATTACGGGCGCCCACCACCATCCACCAGACGCCGTCCTCGCGCCACACTTTGGGATCGCGAAAATGCATGATGCCGGGAGGCGGCAGGAGGATAGCGCCCTGCTTTTCGAAATGCAGGCCATCGTGGCTGGTGGCAAGGCACTGCACCTGCCGTAATTTCTCGCCCTCTTCGGGCGAGGAAGGCAAGACGACATGGCCGGTATAAATCAGGCTCAGGACACCGTCGTCATCTACCGCGCAGCCGGAAAAGCAGCCGTCGCGGTCCGGCTCGTTCTCACTGCCGGGAAATAGCGCGACGGGTTGGTGCTCCCAGCGGATCATGTCCTCGCTGGTGGCGTGTCCCCAGTGCATCGGTCCCCATTTAGGCTCATAAGGGTAATGCTGGTAGAACGCATGGTAACGCCCCTGATGGTAGATCAGCCCGTTGGGATCGTTCATCCAGCCCGCCGGTGGCGCCAGATGGAATGTCGGATAAAAGGTGTCGTTGACGTCCGCGTATTCCGGCTGCGTCTGACCGGAAAAATCGATGGGATTATTCATTATGGTTCTCACTCTGTCTCACTGACATGACGGCCTATAAGGACGGCGATATCGCGTTGAGCACGGGATCTCGGTAGACCTGACTCATCGCGTTCCGCTCCGCGCGTCAGGCCGGTTTCGGCACGGCACGCGAGGCGGACCCGGAACCGGTAAAAATGGGCAGCGCCTTCCATCAAGCGTGGCAGATAAACCCGATTTGCAACAGGGAAGAATAAAATTAGACATAAAAATCAACTTGATAAACAGGAAAGCCCGACTCATCAAAGGCGCGACCTGACGCTACATTTCCCTCTCTTTTCGTTATATCATTGAGCAAAAAACGCGATATTCAGCAGGCTGGCACGGGCGCCAGTTTTGAGCGCTTCCGGCGGTTGTCAGCGCCCTCGCCGACCGACCTTTGACCATTCTGCACGAATCTTCCCCACCGTTTCCTTACGCCATGTGCGGGTACTACGCCATTCTGACCCAAACATTGATTTTCATGGCCTGAGCCCCCATCTTAGACAGTAATCTGCAAGTTATGTCAGCCTTGTCGGCCTCCGGGACAAGGGATCGATCATCATTACTATTCAGGACCGTGCCATGACAAATCCATTACTTACCTCATTTACCCTGCCCCCGTTTTCCCAGATCAAAACCGACGATATTGTTCCCGCGATCCAAAGCGCGCTGGACGACTGTCGTAAAACGGTGGAGCACGTCGTGGCGCAGCCAGGTCCGTTCACCTGGGAAAATCTTTGTCAGCCGCTGGCGGAAAGCGACGATCGGCTGGAACGTATCTTCTCCCCTATCGGCCATCTGAATGCGGTACAGAACAGCCCCGAACTGCGCGGCGCCTACGAGCAGTGCCTGCCGCTGCTGTCCGAGTACGGCACCTGGGTGGGACAGCATGCCGGCCTGTATCGCGCTCACCGCAACCTGCGCGACGGCGAACATTTCGCGTCATTGAACACCGCACAGAAAAAAGCCGTGGAAAATGCGTTGATCGGCTTCGAACTGTCCGGTATCGCCCTGCCCGCCGAGAAGCAGAAACGTTACGGTGAAATCTCCGCGCGGCTTTCCGAACTGAGCTCAATCTTTAGCAACAACGTGTTGGACGCCACGATGGGCTGGTCCAAGCTGATCACCGACGTCAATGACCTGGCCGGTCTGCCGGAAAGCGCGCTGGCGGCCGCCAAGGCGCAGGCCGAAGCCAAAGAACAAGACGGCTGGCTGCTGACGCTCGACATGCCGAGCTACCTGCCGGTCATGACCTACTGCTCCAACGCCGCGCTGCGCGAAGAGATGTATCGCGCATACGCCACCCGCGCCTCCGATCAGGGGCCGAACGCAGGTCAGTGGGACAACACCGAAGTGATGGCCGAGAAAATGGCGCTGCGCCATGAGCAGGCGCAGCTGCTCGGCTATTCAAGCTATGCCGATAAATCTCTGGTCACGAAAATGGCGGAAAACCCGCAGCAGGTGCTGGACTTCCTGACCGATCTGGCGAAACGCGCACGTCCGCAGGCCGAGCAGGAACTGGCTGAACTGCGCGCCTTCGCCAAACAGCATTACGGCGTGGATGAGCTGAATCCATGGGATGTCAGCTACTACAGCGAACAGCAGAAACAGCATCTCTACGCCATCAGCGACGAGCAGCTGCGCCCGTATTTCCCGGAAGAACGCGTGCTGAACGGCCTGTTTGAAGTCGTTAACCGCATCTACGGCATCACGGCGAAAGAGCGCAAAGACGTCGATGTCTGGCATCCGGAAGTGCGTTTCTTCGATCTGTTCGATGAAAGCGGCGAACTGCGCGGCAGCTTCTACCTCGATCTGTACGCGCGCGAAAACAAACGCGGCGGCGCCTGGATGAACGACTGCGTCGGCCGTATGCGCCTCGCCAACGGCGAGCTGCAGAAACCGGTCGCCTACCTGACCTGTAACTTCAACCGTCCGGTCAACGGCAAACCGGCGCTGTTTACGCATGATGAAGTGACAACGCTGTTCCACGAATTCGGTCATGGCCTGCACCACATGCTGACGCTGGTTGAAGCCGCGGGCGTCACCGGCATCAGCGGGGTGCCGTGGGATGCCGTCGAGCTGCCGAGTCAGTTTATGGAAAACTGGTGTTGGGAGCCGGACGCGCTGGCGTTTATCTCCGGCCACTACGAAACGGGCGAGCCGCTGCCGAAAGAAATGCTCGATAAAATGCTGGCGGCCAAGAACTACCAGGCGGCACTGTTCATTCTGCGTCAGCTGGAGTTCGGCCTGTTCGACTTCCGCCTGCATACCGAATTTGACCCGGCGAAAGGCGCGCAGATTCTGCCGACGCTGGCCGACGTCAAGGCCCAGGTCGCCGTTATGCCCAGCCCGAGCTGGAACCGCTTCCCGCACGCCTTCAGCCACATCTTCGCGGGCGGCTATGCTGCGGGCTACTACAGCTACCTGTGGGCCGACGTGTTGGCGGCTGACGCCTTCTCTCGCTTTGAAGAGGAAGGGATTTTCAACCGCACCACCGGCCAATCGTTCCTCGACAACATCCTGTCTCGCGGCGGTTCCGAAGAGCCGATGGAGCTGTTCAAACGCTTCCGCGGCCGTGAACCGAAACTGGACGCCATGCTGAAACATTACGGCATCAAGGGATGAAGATCGGCCTGATGACCGAAGAGGGCGCCGATAAAGGCGCCCTCGACGCTCTGGCCGCGCGCTGGGGACTGACAGAAGATGACGACCAGCCCTTCGCGCTGGTCTTAACGCCCGAGCGGCTCGAGCTGCGCAAGCAGGACGAGCCGAAACTGGGCGCTATCTGCGTGGATTTCGTCGGCGGCACGCTGGCGCACCGACGCCGCTTTGGCGGCGGGCGCGGCGAAGCGGTGGCCCGCGCCGTCGGCATCAAGAAAGGCTATCTGCCCGATGTCGTGGACGCCACCGCGGGGCTGGGGCGCGACGCTTTCGTGCTGGCGTCGCTCGGCTGTCGGGTTCGTATGGTGGAGCGGCACCCGGTCGTCGCGGCGCTATTGGACGATGGTCTGCAGCGAGGTTATCAGGATGCGGAGATCGGCGGCTGGTTGCGCGAGCGTCTGACGCTATTACATGCTTCCAGCGCCGAAGAGCTGAAAGACATCGAGCCGCCGCCCGACGTTGTCTATCTCGATCCGATGTTTCCTCACCGGCAGAAAAGCGCGCTGGTGAAAAAGGAGATGCGGGTATTCCAGACGCTGGTCGGCGCCGACGAGGATGCCGACGCGCTGCTGGCCCCGGCACGCTCGCTGGCGAAGAAGCGCGTGGTGGTCAAACGACCGGACTATGCGCCGCCGCTCGCGGGCGTTCCCGCGCAGTCCATGCTGGAAACAAAGAGCCATCGCTTCGACTTCTATCTACCGCTAGCCTGACAGTTTCCTATTGGTTTCCATAAATAACGCCGTCACGATTTTCTCGTTCGCCAGGGCGCAGTTATCGCACCCTGACGAATGTGACGACGGGTAAGCCGTTACTCTTCTCCCAGCGTAAACAGCAGCGTGCCGTAGCCCAGCTGGTCAAAGCCTCCCGGATATGCGCCATAGGACCAGGGGCCGCCTTCAGGCCGAATCTTGGTCGCTATTTCGGTAATATTGGGGCTGTTGAGGCCCTTCAGCACGACGTAATGGTTATAGATCAGTGCCCAAACCGCTCTGACTTCGCCTCTTGCGCTCTCAGAAATTTGCGTTTGGGTTACATCGCTATTGGTGTAGGTCGTGTAGGGAACCGATTTGCCGAGATTATAGGCCGCGACATATTCCGCCCCTTTCATCAGCCGGTTATCGTCATAACCAAACAAATCATCGCCCTGATTCCAGGCCATTTGGCATATCGCGCCCGCCAGCGCGATATCTAATAATGAGTGTGCCTGATCCCTGCCGCTTTCCTGTATTTGCCCCATGCCCTGTTCGGGATACAGTTTCCAAACCAGTTTGCCAATCGCGCCATTTCCCTCGCCGTTTTTGTAATAGTCGACGGCTCGGTCGTAGAGGTCTTTTCTATCTAATAAAATACCGATAGCCATAATCGAACTTAACTGTGCTAAATCCCAGTTAGCCCAATAGTGGTCGATTTTCGTATTGTTATGACGCGCGATGAAATCCAGATTAATAGGGAGAAAGACCGTTTCCATCATCTTTTTGAAGGTGTCGAAATCGCTCGCGCTCCATCCCGGATAGTCCCGCATTATTTCTGCGGTATTCGCCAGTTCGTAGCCATAAATTCCCGCCGCGAGCGCGGCATCGGTGGAGCCTCGGATCTCTTTCAGCGTGCCGCCCCAGGCGTTCAGAATGGCGACGGCGCTTTGGGCGTAAGCTTCATTACCTGTGGCCTTCCAATACAGCGCATGGGAGTAGGCGATGGCTATGTCTCTGTATAGCTGCGGATAATTTTCGCTGTGCTCGCTATTTCGTCCCCGATACACAATGTCGACGGCGCGAGGCTGCCAGCCAAGAGAAAGTTTCAGCTGTTGGAATCCCTTGAACCACGGCTCAGACTGCTGATTCACCTGCGCCGTTATTCTGGCGAGATCGTCGCTGGTACTAAGCATACCGGGATGTTTGAACGTGTCCGCAGACCAACCGGAAAGGGGAAATAACAGTATGGCGCACGACAGTATGAGACCTGCCGATTTTTTGATGAGCATGTTCAATAACGTCCTTGTGATATTATTTTCTCCAAAAGAGTATCACACGTGTATTAAATGCTAATTTCATGGCCCGTAATTCGTGGAATTATGCTTTTGTTATTCCCTAATTTAGAAGAGTGGAAAGTGATAAAACAAAAAACCGCTATATGCTTCTTGTGCGAGCACGTGAAATAACCCTCTCCCTTTGCCATACTTTTTGTATTCCAATAAAAAACTCCGTAGCTAATATCCATAAACCGCGCATAACAGCCTCGAATAACGCCATTTTCGCATCGCGTTAGCGGGATGCCGCGATCCTCAGGATCTGCCGGGTGGCTGAGCGATCACAAATACTGCAATCGCGTTTCCATTGGTTTCCTAATTTTTTATCATCATTTCGTTGATTAAGTCCTTCCTGCCAGCGCTGCCCCCCTCTGTCGGAACGAACGAGGAATGAATCTTCTTCTGCCGATCGGCGAGGGTTGCAAGAGACGTCATGAAATAGTGAAGGGGTGTTGCGGATCACCGCGAGATCAGGCCAATCGCCCTCTTTCCGGCGAAAGGCTATTTTTGAAAGGCACATCATAGAGGTTGAGCAGGCCAATAAAAAAGCTTCGCACAAGGCGAAGCTTTTTTCGTTTATCGATTGATGGCCTCTGAGCGCTATCAGATATCGATGTTTGCCGCCTTGAGGGCGTTTTCTTCGATAAAGGCGCGACGGGGTTCAACGGCATCACCCATCAGCGTGGTAAACAACTCGTCAGCCGTAATCGCATCCTTCACGGTAACGCGCAACATGCGACGACCTTCCGGATCCATCGTCGTTTCCCACAGCTGTTCCGGGTTCATCTCGCCCAGACCTTTATAACGCTGAACCGCCAGACCACGACGTGACTCTTTTACCAGCCACTCCAGCGCCTGCTCGAAGCTGACGATAGGCAACTTGCGCTCACCGCGTTCAACAAAGGCGTCTTCCTCAATCAGACCGCGCAGCTTTTCGCCCAGCTGATTAATTTTGCGGTATTCGTTACCCGTCACAAACGTGGTATCCAGTGGGTAGTCGGTATCGACACCGTGGGTGCGCACACGCAGACGCGGCTCGTGGCGGCCTTCTTCGGTATCGTGGATCACAAAGCTGTAAGTGCTGCCGTGTTTTTCCTGCTCGGTCAGCAGTGTCACCAGCGTTTCCATCCAGCGCTGTACCTGCTCGCGATCGCATAGCGTCGCTTCGGTCAGGGACGGCTGGTAAATCAGCGCGTTCAGCAGCGGGCGCGGGTAGCGACGCTCCATACGACCAATCATTTTCTGCACGGCGTAATGCTCGGCGACCAATCGTTCCAGCGGCTCGCCCGCCATGGCCGGCGCATGAGCGTTGGTATGCAGAGTCGCGCCATCCAATGCCAACGCGATCTGATACTGATCCATCGCTTCGTCATCCTTGATGTACTGCTCCTGCTTCCCTTTCTTCACCTTATACAGCGGCGGCTGAGCGATGTAGACATGCCCGCGTTCGATGATTTCCGGCATCTGACGATAGAAGAAGGTCAACAGCAGCGTACGGATGTGCGAACCATCGACGTCGGCATCGGTCATGATGATGATGCTGTGGTAACGCAGCTTGTCCGGGTTGTATTCATCACGGCCGATGCCGCAACCCAACGCCGTAATCAGCGTGGCGACTTCCTGTGACGACAGCATTTTGTCGAAACGCGCCTTCTCCACGTTCAGGATTTTACCCTTCAGCGGGAGAATCGCCTGGTTCCTGCGGTTACGCCCCTGCTTCGCAGAGCCGCCCGCGGAGTCCCCTTCCACCAGGTACAGTTCGGACAGCGCCGGATCGCGTTCCTGACAATCCGCCAGCTTGCCCGGCAGACCGGCCAGGTCGAGCGCGCCCTTGCGTCGCGTCATATCGCGGGCGCGACGAGCGGCCTCGCGCGCCCGCGCGGCGTCGATGATTTTGCCGACCACGATTTTGGCGTCTGACGGATTCTCCATCAGATAATCCACCAGTTTTTCGTTCATAAGCGACTCAACGGCCGTCTTCACTTCAGACGACACCAACTTGTCTTTGGTCTGAGAAGAGAACTTCGGATCAGGCACTTTCACCGATACCACAGCAATCAGGCCTTCACGGGCGTCATCGCCGGTCGCGCTGATTTTGGCTTTTTTGCTGTAGCCTTCTTTGTCCATGTAGGTGTTCAGCGTACGGGTCATGGCGGCGCGGAAGCCAGCCAGATGCGTACCGCCATCACGCTGCGGAATGTTGTTGGTGAAGCAATAAATGTTTTCCTGGAAACCGTCGTTCCACTGCAGCGCAACTTCCACCCCGATATCGTCTTTCACCGTGGAGAAATAGAACACATTCGGGTGGATCGGCGTTTTATTGCGGTTCAGGTAATCGACAAACGCTTTGATGCCGCCATCGTAATGGAAGTGGTCGGACTTATCTTTTTCACGCTCGTCACGCAAACGGATGGAAACGCCGGAGTTAAGGAACGACAGCTCGCGCAGACGCTTGGCCAGAATGTCGTATTCGAATTCCAGTACGTTGGTGAAGGTTTCGGTGCTCGGCCAGAAACGGACCGTGGTCCCGGTCTGTTCAGCTTCACCCACCACGTTCAGCGGCGCAAACGGCACACCGTGGTTGTAAGTCTGTTTGTGAATTTTGCCTTCGCGGCGAATGGTCAGCTCCAGTTTTTCCGACAGGGCGTTGACCACGGAAACCCCGACGCCATGCAAACCGCCGGAGACTTTGTAGGAGTTATCATCAAATTTACCGCCGGCATGCAGCACCGTCATGATGACTTCCGCGGCTGATACGCCTTCTTCTTCGTGAAGACCGGTTGGGATCCCACGGCCATCATCCTGAACCGACACGGAGTTGTCGCTATGGATGGTGACGATAATGTCTTTACAGTAGCCAGCGAGCGCTTCGTCGATAGCGTTGTCCACCACCTCGAATACCATATGATGCAGACCGGTTCCGTCATCCGTATCGCCGATATACATACCCGGGCGCTTACGAACTGCATCCAGCCCTTTTAATACCTTGATACTTGAGGAGTCATAAGAATTCGACATCAACGTTTCTCGCTCATTTTAGTCCTGTGATTGAACGGTTATTTTACCCTGTTCTACGCTGAACATCTTGCCATTTTCGCCGACCATATCGCCTATCTGTTCAGCGCTGATCGCGCTGACGAAGACCTGTGCCTGCGTGGCCTTCAGGCGTTCCGCCAACAGGCGTCGTCGGGCGCTGTCCAGCTCCGAGGCGAAGTCGTCGATGAGGTAGACGCACTTGAGTCCGCTGTTGCGGGTGAGAAACTCACCCTGCGCCAATCGTAGAGCGCACATCAACAGCTTCAACTGACCGCGCGACAACATATCCTCTACCGCGACGCCGCCGGCACGAATGCGGAAATCCGCCTTGTGCGGGCCTAAGGCGGTATAGCCGAGCATTCGGTCACGCTCGAAATGGCGCTCCAGCAGCTCTGCGTAATCGCTCTCCCGATCCCAGCCTCGCTGGAAGGAAAAGCTCAGGGAAAACTCCGGTAAAAACTGGCCGCAGGTGGCTCCGATATCGTCCACAATGGCGGCGCTGTAGGCCGCTCGCCATTGGCTTATCTGCTCCGCCAGCGGTACTAATTCCTGATCCCACGCCCGCATCTGCCCATAGTGACTGGTTTGGCGCAGCGCTGCATTGCGCTGACGCAACAGACGTTTCAGATTGTTCCAGGCGTGGAAAAAACCGGGCTCGTGATGAAAGCAGCCCCAGTCTAGAAAGGCCCGACGAAACTTCGGGCCGCCGTTGAGAAGGGTAAATCCTTCCGGGGTAATCAGCTGAATGGGCAACAGTTGCGCCAGTTCAGCGACGCGATGGCCATCGCTGCCATCGATACGAACCTTGCTATCGCCCTGACGGTTCTTGCTCAGTCCGACGGAGCGTTCCCGCTCACGGCCATCAATTCTGCCGTGCAGCACAAATTCAGGCTGTTCGTGACGAATCACTCGCCCCGCCTGAATGCTGCGGAACGCGCGGCCGTGGCCCAGCGTATAGATCGCTTCGAGCACGCTGGTTTTGCCGCTGCCGTTGGCGCCGACCAGAAAATTGAAACCGGGGATCAACGCCAGATCGGCAGATTCAATATTGCGAAAATCGCGGATGAGAAGACGGGTCAGTGCCATTTTACAACCATTCAACGTCGCTGCCTTTCAGCCGGATGCCGGACACCTCCGTTTGCGTTTCGCAAACCATGGACGCCCAACATGCTGGCATATCTAAAAACGGCGCCAGGCCGTTTTCCCACCTGTCGCGCAACTACAAACGCATCGGCATGACGACATACGCTGCGGCCGGGCTGGCGCTATCTTCAATCTGTACGCTGGAAACGGAGTCGGTCAGCAGCATACGCACGTCTTCACATTTCAGTGCGTTCAGCACATCCAGTACGTAGCTGACGTTGAAGCCAATCTCCATTTCCGTACCGCCGTATTCGACGTCCAGAATCTCTTCAGCTTCTTCCTGTTCCGGGTTGTTCGCGGTAATTTTCAGCTGATCTTTGTTCAGATATAGCCGAACGCCGCGAAACTTCTCGTTGGAGAGGATTGCCGCGCGGGAGAATGCCTGTTTGAGCAGATCGCAGCTGGCTTCGAGCGTTTTGTCGGGATTTTTCGGCAGTACGCGTCGATAATCAGGAAAACGGCCGTCAACCAGCTTAGATGTAAAGATGAAATCACCGACGTGCGCGCGAATGTTGTTGCTGCCGATCTGCAGCTGCAGCGGCGTATCGCCGCCGTCCAGCAACCTCACCAGCTCCATCACGCCTTTACGCGGGACGATCACCGAATGGGACGGCAGTTGCTGACCGACTGGCATCGAACAGACCGCCAGACGGTGGCCGTCGGTCGATACGGTGCGCAGCTCTTCCCCTTCGGTCTCGAACAGCATGCCGTTGAGGTAATAGCGTACGTCCTGGTGCGCCATGGAGAACTGGGTCGCCTCGATCAGGCGCTTCAATGTAGCCTGCGGCAGAGCAAACTCCACCTCGCTCTGCCAGTCATCCAGATTGGGGAAATCTTCCGCTGGCAGCGTAGACAGCGAAAAGCGGCTGCGCCCTGAGCGCACCAGCATGCGGTCGCCGTCCAGCATGATGGTGATTTCCGCGCCGTCCGGCAAACCGCGACAGATGTCGAACAGCTTGCGCGCAGGCACCGTGGTCGCGCCCGCTTCGTGGGGCTGAGTCAGCGCCACGTGCGCCACCATTTCCATTTCCAGATCGGTGCCCGTCAGCGACAGCCGACCTTCACTGACCTGCAATAACAGATTCCCCAGGATCGGCAACGTCGGCCGGCCTCCTAAGGGACTGCTAACCTGCTGTAGGGGTTTTAACAGATGCTCGCGTTCAATAATAAATTTCATGATATTAGGAAGATAATGTTCTGATTAAATTGGAAAAATCTTCTTTAATGTCGTGACTTTCCTCGCGCAGCTGCTCAATCTTGCGACAGGCGTGCAGCACGGTGGTGTGGTCTCGACCGCCAAAAGCATCACCGATTTCCGGCAGGCTGTGATTCGTCAATTCTTTCGCCAGCGCCATCGCCATCTGACGTGGGCGAGCCACCGACCGCGAACGACGTTTGGACAACAGATCGGCGACTTTGATTTTATAATATTCCGCTACGGTCTTCTGAATGTTGTCGATGGTGACCAGCTTTTCCTGCAACGCCAGCAGGTCGCGCAGCGCTTCACGCACAAAATCAATGGTGATGGAGCGTCCGGTAAAGTTGGCGTTGGCAATGACGCGGTTCAGCGCCCCTTCCAGCTCACGCACGTTGGAACGCAGGCGCTTGGCAATAAAGAAGGCCACTTCTCCAGGCAGGCGGATATCGTTCTCGTCCGCCTTTTTCATCAGAATCGCCACGCGGGTTTCCAGCTCAGGCGGTTCGATTGCAACCGTCAGCCCCCAGCCAAAGCGGGACTTCAGGCGATCTTCCACGCCGTTGATCTCTTTTGGATAGCGGTCTGAGGTTAAAATGATCTGCTGATTGCCTTCCAGCAACGCGTTGAACGTATGGAAAAACTCTTCCTGAGAACGCTCTTTGTTGGCAAAAAACTGAATATCATCGATCAGCAGCGCATCGACGGAGCGGTAGTACCGTTTGAACTCTTCTATCGCGTTGTTTTGCAGGGCTTTCACCATGTCCTGCACGAAACGCTCCGAGTGCATGTACACCACTTTGGCATTGGCCTTGCGGGCCATAATGCCGTTTCCCACCGCATGTAATAAGTGCGTTTTACCCAGACCGGTGCCGCCATACAGAAACAACGGGTTGTAGGCCCCCCCCGGATTATCCGCCACTTGTCGTGCAGCAGCGCGCGCCAGCTGGTTGGATTTACCTTCGACGAAATTATCGAAAGTATGTTTTGGATTCACGTTGGACCGATAGGTGTGCTCGGCATGCAGAGACGGCGCATCCCAGCTCGGACGAACCGGAGAAGAGACCGGACGAGCCTGCGGCGCAGCCGCGGGGATCACGGTAGCAGCAGCGTTGCCCGCCGGAGTGACTGTCGCCATCGCCGGTTTGCTGCCCACTTCGAACCGCAGCAGCGGGGCATCCAGACCACAGAAATCATTCAGTAGTCCATTGATATTATTAAGGTATTTGTCACGCACCCAATCCAATACAAAGCGATTAGGGGCATAAAGCGCCAGAGTGTTGTCACTCAGTTCCGCCTGCAATGGGCGTATCCACATACTGAATTCTGTGGCAGGTAATTCATCCTGCAAACGGGCAAGACACTGCTGCCAAAGCGAAAGTGACACGGCGGACTCCACTCGAACAAGATAAAACAAAGAAAAGAAACAGAATCGTTAGTTATGTAACTCATGATTTTTGGCACCCGCTCTCCGGATCAGAAGAGCCAGCGTGCGCCGCGCATTGATGCGGCTTACCGTGACGATCCCGACGGAGGATCGCTAGCGGGACGGCGGATCATAACCTAAACGCCAACAGAGATCTTCCCCTTCTGCACAGTTTTGATCCTTTTTATCCACAGGCTATTCTTATTCCCCTACCGGCCCGGACGCAGAGGAACGGAGGTCATGATTGAGGTTACCCACACCCGGCGGGCTGCCCCAAGGCGTCTATAAGGATAGACGGAATTTTCGCCATTGGCGGTGAGGGAGATCATGATCTTCTTACCAGGATCTGGGCTCGATCCTTGCGCTTTAGTATGGAGTACGTATAATTCCCGCCCTGCGCGTGGCGCCTGCACGCTGTGCTGGGTTAGGCAGATGTGTTTCTCAAGCGGGAAACACCGGGTGGGTGAAACGCGGATGTTAATTGACTCGGGACTGTACAATTATTACAATCCCGCCTCATTTTATATATATGTATATGCGATTGAGGCGTCGGTCATTTTCTTCACGCCGAGTAGCCAAACGCGTTAACTATGAAGTTTTAATCAAGTTAGGTAGAAACCGCCATGAAACGCACTTTCCAACCGTCCGTACTGAAGCGTAACCGTAGCCACGGTTTCCGTGCTCGTATGGCCACCAAAAATGGTCGTCAGGTTCTGGCCCGCCGTCGTGCGAAAGGCCGTGCTCGTCTGTCCGTTTCTAAGTAATAAAAGCTAACCCAACGAGTGGTTAAGCTCGCTTTTCCCAGGGAGTTACGTTTGTTAACTCCCAGCCATTTCTCTTTCGTCTTCCAGCAACCTCAACGGGCTGGCACGCCGCAAATCACCATTCTCGGCCGCCTGAATACGCTGGGGCATCCCCGCATCGGTCTTACCGTCGCCAAAAAGCATGTTAAACGGGCTCATGAACGCAACCGCATCAAACGTCTGACGCGCGAAAGTTTCCGCCTGCATCAGCACCAGTTGCCTGCCATGGACTTTATCATCATCGCGAAAAAAGGCGTGGCCGATCTGGATAACCGTGCGCTGACGGAAGCGTTGGAAAAATTATGGCGTCGACACTGTCGATTGGCTCCCGCCTGCTGATCGGGTTGATACGCGGATATCAGCGCTTTATCAGTCCACTGCTGGGACCCCACTGTCGTTTCCACCCGACGTGTTCCCAATATGGCATTGAGGCAATACGCAGATTCGGCATGATAAAAGGCTGTTGGTTGGCGCTGAAACGCGTATTAAAATGCCACCCTTTGAACCCTGGTGGTGATGACCCCGTACCGCCAAAAACCGACAATAACAGAGAACATTAACGATGGATTCGCAACGCAATCTTCTTCTCATCGCTCTGCTATTCGTAACGTTCATGATCTGGCAGGCCTGGGAAACGGACAAAAATCCGCCAGCCACAACACAGACCACGCAACAGTCTACGAACAATGCAGTCGGCGATGCCGCCAACCAGGGCGTCCCCGCCAGTGGTCAGGGTAAACTGATTACGGTGAAGACCGACGTACTGTCCCTGACGATTAACACTCGCGGCGGCGACATCGAGCAGGCCAACCTGCTGTCTTACCCGGCAACGCTGGGCTCCACCGAGCCTTTCCTGCTGCTGGAAACGACGCCGGCCTTCGTCTATCAGGCGCAGAGCGGTCTGACCGGGAAAAATGGTCCGGACAACCCGGCGAACGGTGCGCGTCCTCTGTATCAAGCCACGCAAGAACACTTCGAACTGACCGACGGTCAGAGTGAACTCCGCATCCCGCTGACCTATACCGACGCCAACGGTGCGACTTTCACCAAGACATTCGTGCTTAAGCGCAGCGACTATGCGCTGGGCGTTGAATACGGCGTCAACAACGCCAGCGCTCAACCGCTGGAGCTGTCGCTGTTCGGCCAGTTGAAACAGTCCATCGACCTGCCTTCACACCGCGATACCGGAAGCAGCAACTTTGCGCTCCACACTTATCGCGGCGCTGCGTTCTCTTCCAGCGACGAGAAATACAAAAAATACAGCTTCAGCGATATGAAAGAGCCGCTGAACATTGCGACGCAGGGCGGCTGGGTCGCCATGCTGCAGCAGTATTTCGCCACCGCGTGGGTACCGCAGGCCAACAGCAACAACACGTTCTACAGCGCCAATCTGGGCAACGGTCAGGCGGCCATCGGCTTTAAAGCCGCGCCGGTTGTCGTTCAGCCAGGCAGCCAGCAACAGCTGCAGGCTACGCTGTGGGTCGGACCGGAAATTCAGGACAAAATGGCTGCCGTCGCTCCTCACCTGGACCTGACCGTTGACTACGGCTGGCTGTGGTTTATCTCTCAGCCGTTGTTCAAACTGCTGAAATTCCTGCACGGCTTCATCGGTAACTGGGGCTTCTCCATTATCGCCATCACCTTTATCGTGCGTGGCATCATGTACCCGCTGACCAAAGCGCAGTACACCTCGATGGCCAAAATGCGCATGCTGCAGCCGAAACTGCAGGCGATGCGTGAACGCATCGGTGATGACAAACAGCGCATGAGTCAGGAAATGATGGCGCTGTACAAGGCTGAGAAGGTTAACCCGCTGGGCGGCTGCTTCCCGCTGCTGATTCAGATGCCGATCTTCCTGGCGTTGTACTACATGCTGATGGGCTCGGTAGAACTGCGTCATGCGCCGTTCGCTTTGTGGATTCATGACCTGTCTGCTCAGGACCCCTACTACGTACTGCCGATCCTGATGGGTCTGACCATGTTCTTCATCCAGAAGATGTCGCCGACGACGGTCACTGACCCGATGCAGCAGAAGATCATGACCTACATGCCGGTCATCTTCACCGTGTTCTTCCTGTGGTTCCCGTCAGGTCTGGTGCTGTACTATATCGTCAGCAACCTGGTGACCATCGCTCAGCAACAGCTGATCTACCGCGGGCTGGAGAAGCGTGGCTTACACAGCCGTGAGAAGAAATAACGCTGGCTGATAGCCAACCTCATTTCTAACGTAAGGCGGTCACTGACCGCCTTATTTTTTATGTAATCGAGAGAGATGACCATGAGCCATACCGACACCATCGTCGCCCAAGCCACGCCGCCGGGACGCGGCGGCGTAGGTATCCTGCGTATTTCCGGTTCCGCCGCGTCGGCCGTCGCGCAAGCCGTATTGGGAAAGCTGCCGCGTCCGCGCTATGCAGACTACCTGCCTTTTAGGGATGCCGACGGCAGCGTGCTCGATCAAGGCATTGCGCTATGGTTTCCCAATCCCAACTCCTTCACCGGCGAAGACGTGCTGGAATTACAGGGGCATGGCGGCCCGGTGATTCTGGACCTGTTGCTGAAGCGCATCCTGACGCTGCCGGGCGTACGCATTGCCCGTCCTGGCGAGTTCTCCGAGCGCGCCTTCCTGAACGATAAGCTGGATTTAGCGCAGGCCGAAGCCATCGCCGACTTGATCGACGCCAGCTCCGAACAGGCCGCGCGCTCCGCCGTGAACTCCCTGCAAGGCGTTTTCTCCAGTCGCATTCATCAGTTAGTTGAAGCGTTGACGCACCTTCGTATCTATGTTGAAGCGGCGATTGATTTCCCGGATGAAGAAATTGATTTCCTTTCTGACGGCAAAATTGAGGCTCAGCTGAACGCGGTGATCGCCGATTTGAATGGCGTGCGGGCCGAAGCGCGACAGGGGAGCCTGCTGCGCGAGGGCATGAAAGTGGTCATCGCCGGCCGTCCCAACGCCGGTAAGTCCAGCCTGTTGAATGCGCTGGCAGGCCGGGAAGCGGCTATCGTGACCGATATCGCAGGCACCACGCGCGACGTGCTGCGTGAACACATTCATATCGACGGCATGCCGTTGCATATCATCGATACCGCCGGTCTGCGCGATGCCAACGACGAGGTGGAGCGTATCGGCATCGAACGCGCCTGGTTGGAAATCGAGCAGGCCGATCGGGTGCTGTTTATGGTCGATGGCACCACCACCGATGCCAGCGAACCTGCTGCCCTCTGGCCAGAGTTTATGGCGCGTCTGCCGAAGACGTTGCCGATCACCGTGGTGCGCAACAAAGCGGATATCACCGGAGAAACGCTAGGTATCGAAGATGTGAGCACCCACTCGCTCATCAGACTTTCGGCGCGTACCGGGGAAGGCGTAGATCTGCTGCGCAACCATCTGAAAGAGAGCATGGGCTTTACCAGCAATACCGAAAGCGGCTTTCTGGCCCGTCGCCGTCATCTGCAGGCGCTGGAACGCGCGGCCGAACATCTGGAACAAGGACGCGACCAGTTGGTGAGCGCTTACGCGGGCGAGCTGCTGGCGGAAGAACTGCGGCTATCGCAGCAGGCGCTCAGCGAAATCACGGGAGAATTCACCTCCGACGACTTATTGGGCCGCATATTCTCCAGCTTCTGCATCGGCAAGTAACGCTGAGTCTGTAAGCGTCCACTCACTTCCACTCATCCCGCATAGCGCCTTGTTATGCGGGATTTTTTGTTCTTTAACCATGCCGCTTCTCGCTCTACAATTCCGCACCCACCTCGGCCTCCCGGACGCCTTTCTCAAAACCGCTCCTTTTGCGCATTCGGTTTGCAAAAAAAAGCATTTTTTTAACAAAAAAAACTTTTTCGAGATTTTACATACCGTAAAAAATCCTTATTTTCATTAATCAATTTTATTGATGTTATTTCGTGTCATTTTCGTGTTGATGCCTTGGAACAACGAGAAAAAGTACAGATAAAACCTTTATTCATCATAAAGTTTCATAATGAAATACTCTGATGCTTTTCATTATTGTC
This sequence comes from Lonsdalea iberica, assembly GCF_002111585.1. Classification (GTDB taxonomy): domain Bacteria; phylum Pseudomonadota; class Gammaproteobacteria; order Enterobacterales; family Enterobacteriaceae; genus Lonsdalea; species Lonsdalea iberica. The sequence continues at coordinate 87,554 of NZ_LUTP01000008.1, read as the reverse complement.
GGCTGTTATATTGTTTTGACAAAACGGTGTCAAACAATGGAAACGCAGTGGAATAAACCAATAAATTACCAATTTTTCAAAATAAAAATCTACCCATATCCTTAACCCCCCCACCCTTAAAAATGCTTTACAGTGCTTTTTTCTTGATCTAAGTTAAAAAAACGCGGTTTAAAGTTTAAAAATCAACCATATATTAAGTTGATTATTTTTATTTTTTTCGCCAGCAAGACGCGACGAAGTACATGACCATAACCCTAAATTTTATTAAACGATTTGTTCAATATTACTTGGGTATTTCTTCGACACGGAGGTCGATGCATGCGAAATGGAAGCGCATTCTGCGAGAGAGACATCACCACTATTTCATCCAATCCGGCAGATCTGGACTCGACATCTGCTCGGCTTTTGCAGAAGGGTCCCATTGCCGGCGTCTCGCTCCCCGGTAACATCAACACTTGGGCGATCAGCCACCATCACACTCTCCGGCAAATTGTCGCCGACCCGAGATTCACCCGTGACTGGCGTCATTGGCGCGCCTTGCAAGAGGGAGAAATTCCGGAGAATCATCCCCTCATCGGGATGTGCCGCCTCGATAACATGGTCACCGCCCACGGTGCCGATCACAAACGGCTGCGGGGCGTCCTGTCGAAATCTTTTACGCCGCAGCGCATTGCACAGATGCGACCAAGCATTGAACAGCGGGTCGCCGAGCTCATTGCCGCCATGAAGCAACAGGGCTCTCCGGTCGATTTGATGGCCAATTTCGCCATCCCGCTTCCCACCATGGTTATCACCGAACTGTTTGGCCTGCCGGACCAGCTCCGAGCCGAAATCGTCGGCTTGACCAACAGCCTAGCCAGCACCGAGGCGACGCCGGAAGAGGCTCGTGCAACGAGGGAGCGCATACCCCGTTTTTTCGACCAACTGGTTAAAACTAAACAACTTAATTTAAGCGACGATCTGGCGTCCGCGCTGATTCTTGCACGCGACAACGGTGAGCTAACGTCTGATACTGAGCTGCTCGACATGCTGTTCATGGTGCTTTCGGCGGGGTTCATCACCACTTCCGGCGTCATCGGCAACGGCGTGCAGGCATTACTCACTCATCCCGATCAGCTCCAGATGCTGCGTAACGGCGCTATCTCCTGGGAACAGGCTATCGAGGAAATCTTGCGCTGGGGCAGCAGCGTCGCCTATCTGCCGTTCCGCTACGCGATGGAAGATATGGATATCGGCGGCCGCCACATCCGCCGGGGAGACGCCGTCCTGATGGCATTCCACGCGGCGAACCGCGACCCGAACGAGTTCGGCCCGAATGCCAGCCAGTTCGATATCACCCGCAAGAACAACCGTCATTTATCCTTCGGGCAAGGCCCTCATTTTTGTCTCGGCGCCGCGCTGGCGCGGCTGGAGCTCATGAGCGCACTTCCCGCCTTATTCACGCATTTCACCGATCTCGCGCTGGCGACGGCCGACGAGGACATCAGCTATATGCCGTCCTACGTCATTCGTTGCCCGTTGACCTTACCGGTCTCTTTCAGGAACACACCACAGAAAATGGAGGGAACCCATGCTTGAAAATCACCCAGTACAATTGCCGATGTGGCGCGTCAACCATATCGAGCCGTCGCCGGAGATGCTGGCGCTGCGCTCACGCGGACCCATCCACCGCGTTCGTTTCCCCTCCGGCCATGAGGCTGGTGGGTGACCGGGTACAATGAAGCCAAGACCATCCTGAACGATGAGCGTTTTCGTCCTGCAGGCATGCCGCCCGCCGAATTTACGCCGGACTCCGTGATTCTGGGCTCTCCTGGCTGGCTGGTCTCTCACGAAGGCGCTGAGCACAGCCGTCTGCGCGCCATTGTCGGGCCAGCTTTCAGCCCTCGGCGCGTACAAACGCTGACCCAGCAGATTGAAGTCATCGCCTTTCGCCTGTTTGACGAGATGGCATCCAGCCCGCAGCCGTTAGACCTGCGTAAACACCTGTCATTCTCCCTGCCTGCGATGGTGATTTGCGCCTTGATGGGCGTGCCATTCGAAGACCACACCTACTTCGCCGGACTTTCCGACGAAGCGATGACTCACCAGCACGAAACGGGCGCGCGTGACGACTCCCGCGTGGCATGGGAAGCCCTTCGCGAATACATTCGCCGGAACATGCATGCCAAACGGGAAACGCCCAAAGACGATCTGCTGACGGATCTCATGACGGCGGTCGATCAGGGAAAAGCGACGGAAGAAGAAGCGCTGGGATTGGCGGCAGGTATGCTGGTGGCAGGGCATGAAAGCGCCGTAGCGCAGATCGAGTTCGGTCTGCTGGCCCTGTTTGAACACCCCGATCAACGTCAGCGGCTGATTGACGATCCGTCGATCGTGGATCAGGCCGTGGAGGAGATCCTGCGAATGTACCCTCCTGGCGCGGGCTGGGACGGCATCATGCGCTATCCGCGCACGGACGTGACGATTGCGGGCGTCCACATCGCCGCGGAGAGCAAAGTTCTGGTCGGGCTGCCGGCGACCTCCTTCGACCCTCGGCAATTCAAAGACCCGGAAGTGTTTGATATCGGGCGCGACAAAAAACCTCACCTCGCCTTTTCCCACGGACCGCACTACTGCGTCGGCGTCGCGCTGGCGCGGCTGGAGCTACGTATTGTGTTCGGCTCGATTTTCCAGCGGTTCCCTCAGCTACGTCTGGCCGTTCCTTCGAGTCAGCTCACGCTGCGCAAAGAGATCATTACGGGCGGATTCGAGACGTTCCCCGTATATCTGTAACGTCCAAACCAGCCCCCTTAGGGCCGTTGTTATTTGTCCTGTTCTCCGCTAACGCTTGCAGAACAGGCGTGAGGTCACTTATGAGCACTCAAGAACATTCAACCCCATCGGCAGCCGCCTACCGGGATGCATTCGCTGCGCTGGCTGCGCCGGACAATAACGCGAATCCGTATGACTATATGCGCTGGCTGCGTGAGCACGATCCCGTACATCGCTCAGTCTCCGGTATTTTTCTGCTGAGTCGCCACGCCGATATTTACTGGGCGCTGAAAGCAACTGGAGACGCCTTCCGGGGCCCGTCCGCCGAGGATTTAGCCCGCCTTTTCCCTCGGGCGGCGACCAGCCGGTCGCTGAACCTGCTCGCCTCCACGCTGGCCATGAAAGAGCCGCCCACGCACACGCGCCTGCGTCGACTTGTCTCCCGCGACTTCACGGTGCGGCAGATCGACAGCCTGCGACCCGGCATCGTGCGGGTGACTCATTCGCGACTGGACGATATCGCGTCCTCGCTGGAAAAAGGCGATGTCGTCAACCTGCACGAAGCCTTCTCCGTCGTGCTGCCCATGCTGACTTTCGCCGAACTGTTTGGTATGACGCAGGCGGATATTTTCGCGCTCGCCGCCAGCATTCGCACCATTCTGGAGGGACTTAACCCGCACGCCAGCGACGAACAGCTTGCGGCATCGGACGCGGCCAGCCTGGAGGTGCAGCGCTATTTTGAAGGACTGATAGAGCAAAAGCGGCGCGCCCCCCAGTCAGACCTGGTATCGGCGCTGGTGTCCACCCACGATGATGACGCCGACACACTGTCGGATGCGGAGCTCATCAGCATGCTGTGGGGCATGTTGCTGGGCGGATTCGCCACCACCGCCGCAACGATCGATCACGCCATTCTCGACATGCTGGCGTTTCCTGAACAGCGGCGCTGGCTGGATGGCGACGCGGCATCGGTCAAAGCCTTTATCGAGGAAGTGCTGCGCTACGATGCCCCCGCCATGTTCAGCTCCATTCCGCGCATCGCTCAGTACGACATCCCCCTCGGCGACGTCACCATCCCCGAAGGGGCTGACGTGCGCGTGCTCCTCGCGTCCGGCAACCGAGATCCAGCGGCATTCCCCGACCCGGACCGCTTCGACCCGTCACGCTTCCACGGCACTGCGCCGGGCATGTCCACCGACGGCCACGTCCTGTTGAGCTTCGGTCACGGCATCCATTTCTGCCTCGGCGCCCAGTTGGCGAGAGTGCAGTTGGCCGAATGCCTGCCCGTCATCCACGCACGATTCCCACACCTTGTGCTGGCCGGCGATCCGGAGCGGGAACCTTCCGCCTTTCTCAGGACCTTCCGCTCTCTGCCGGTCCGTTTGGATACGCCAGGAGAATGACATGAAAGTGAAGGTCAACCCGGACTTATGCGGCACGACGGGACAGTGCGTACTGACCCTGCCCGGCATGTTCTGGCAACGCGATGAAGATGGCATTGCGGAAGCCATTCGGGCGACGTGTCGGAAGCGCTACGCGAGAAGGTGTTGCTGGCGGCCAGTCAATGCCCGGTCGCCGCGATTGAGATCCTCGACGACGAGAGGGGACGTCCTCCCCTCATCCACGAGCAGGTCATCGACGTACAAAACAAGGAGCGCCCGATGGGTAAGTTCAACGGTAAAACCGCTGTAGTCACCGGCGCGGGAGCGGGTATCGGTAAGGCCTGCGCGGCCGCTATCGCTCAGGAAGGGGCGCGCGTGGTGGTAGCGGATATCGACGGCGATAGCGCCGAGATCTGTGCCGAGAGTATCCGCGCAGCGGGCGGCGAGGCTATCGCGTTGTCCGTGGACATCTCGGACGAACGTAGCGTCGCCGCGCTGTTCGCCCAGACAGCGCGTCATTTTAGCGGCGTCGATTTGTTGGTCAACAATGCCAGCGCCATGAACCTCACGCCGCGCGATCTCAATATTCTAGAGGTGGACCTCGCCATCTGGGATCAGATTATCGCCACTAACCTGCGCGGCACGCTGCTGTGCTGCCGTCAGGCTATCCCCGGCATGGTCGCCCGCGGGGGCGGCGCCATTATCAACATGACCTCATGTCAGGGATTGAGCGGCGATACGGCACTCACCTCCTATTCCGCCTCAAAGGCCGGGATGAACATGTTGACCGCGTCCCTGGCGACGCAGTACGGCCAGAGCGGCATACGCTGCAACGCGGTGGCGCCGGGACTGATTATCACCGAGCGTCTGGCGGCCAAGCTGAACGATACCCTGCGGCAACACCTGATGCGGCACCAACTGCTACCGCGTACCGGGCTGCCGGAAGACGTCGCGGCACTGGTGGTTTTTCTCCTCTCCGAGGACGCCGCGTTCATCACGGGTCAGGTGATACGCATCGACGGAGGGATGCTGTCGCACGTGCCCACCTACGCCGACGGCGGCAATATTCGCCGTCCTGCGCCCATCAGCCCAGACCTCGACCTTCCCCGTTCGTGATGGAGATGACGATATGCTGCTAAATCCGTTTAAACGCAGACCTCGTCCAGAGCAGGGCATTCCCATGATGGCGGGCGCTTTTCCCGTTCTGGGGCACCTTCCCGCCATCGTGTGCAATCTGCCCAGCCTGCTGCGCCACGGAGAAAAGACCTATGGCGACCATTTTTGGCTCGATTTCGGTCCTGCGGGGCACTTCGTGACCAGCACCCACCCGGACGTGTTCGCACTACTGAGAAACAAAGAGGCTTCGTCGGCGCTGATTGAAGAAATGGCGACCGATATGCTGGGCGGATCGGTCGTGGCGCAGGACGGCATGACGCACCGACATGCCCGAGATGCCATCAAGCCGACCTTTCTACCGAAAGGGCTGACGCAAGCGGCCATTGGAGAAACCTTCGCCCCCCTGATTCACCAGCGTATTCAGCAGTGGTGCGCGCTGGACGAGATTTCGATTCTGCGGGAGTCCAACGACCTGATGCTCACGCTGATTTTCCGCCTGTTGGGTATTCCTGCACGCGACCTCCCCCAGTGGCATCGTCAATATCGCGACCTGATCCGTCTGCTTATCGCGCCGCCCATTGACCTGCCCGGCACCCCGCTGCGGCGCGGGCGGGCGGCGCGCGACTGGATTGACGGACAGCTGCGGGACTATATCCGGCATGCGCGCGCCCATCCTGATCAGCCAGGCCTATTCTGCGCATTGGTGACGTCGTTTGACCAGAACGAACAGCAGTTGCCCGACGATACGCTGATTGCCAACCTGCGCCTGCTGGTGCTCGCGGGCCACGACACCACGGCATCGACAATGGCATGGATAACCGTTGAACTGGCGCGTCGCCCCGACGTCTGGGAGTCGCTATGCGAAGAGGCGGAGCGACACGGGCGAATCCCCACCCAGCACAGCGATCTGGCGCGATATCCGATCGCGGAAGCGGTCTTCCGGGAGACGGCGCGCCTGCATCCGCCCACGACGCTTTTGCCCCGACGCGCCGTGCAAGATCTCGACATCGCCGGTCACCGCATCCAGGCAGGCACCAATCTGTGCATTCCGCTTCTGCACCTGTCGCACTCCTCCCGGCTGCACGAGCAGCCTGATGAGTTTCGGCTGGAGCGCTGGCTGAACAGGACGGAGTCGATCAAATCCATCGACGCGCTGCAATTCGGGACGGGGCCGCATGTCTGCATCGGCTATCACCTGGCGTGGTTGGAACTGATGCAGTTCAGCGTGGCGCTGGCGCTGACCTTGCGCCGTGCCGGGCGGCGGCCGCAGCTCCTGAACGACCCCGATAAAGGCACTCACTACTACCCCACCGCGCATCCTTCGATGGGGATTCGCATCGCCTTTTCGAAAGAGTCGGGCAGACGCCTATCGGAGTGAAGGCAGAGGGCGACCGAGTTACGAAAAACGCCGGACGAACGGCGAGGGAAGCCCACTATCGCGGGGGGCGTCTTGTGCGTTGAGGCACAGCGTCCAGACGGACTGACCCACGCTCTTGATTGATGACACGGAAACTATGGGATCGAAGATGATGAATATCCTCACCAACAGGCGCAAGAACCCGAAGTCCGCCCTCGGCGCCCGTGAAACGGGCTCCTACGGGGGGCAGCCCCTTCATACGCAGGACGTGAACGTATGGATGAAAACCAACGCCAAGCACATCGAGCATGCGCTGGCAGCGCTTTTACCTTCGGACTACGACCAGAGCACCCGTCTGTCCGAGGCAATGCGATATGCCACGCTACAGGGCGGTAAGCGTACCCGAGCGCTGCTGACCCAAGCCGCGGGAGCGCTGAATGACACTCCCGCGCCCCTTCTGCACGGCATCGGCGCCGCGATCGAAATGATGCATGCCTGCACGCTGGTTCATGATGATCTCCCCGCGATGGATGACGATGTACTGCGCCGGGGCCTGCCCACGGTGCATGTGAAGTTCGACGAAGCGACGGCGATCCTGGTCGGGGACGCATTACAGGCCCACGCCTTTCTTACGCTGACACAGTTGGCGATTCCCGCAGAAAACCGCATCGCGCTGGTACAGGAACTGGCTCGCGCCGTGTCCACCGAGGGGGCCGCAGGCGGTCAGGCAATCGATTTGGCCCTCGTCGGCAAAAGCGTACCGCTGGATCACATCATCAAAATGCACGCCATGAAAAGCGGCGCGCTGGTTCGCGCGTCGGTACGCATGGGGGTGCTCTGCACGGTTATCGACGACGACGAACACCGCGAACTCTACGAGGCGCTGGACCGCTACAGCGCCTCGTTCGGCCTGGCGTTACAGGTCATCGACGACATTCTCGACGCCACCGAGGACACCGCTACGCTCGGGAAAACCGCAGGCAAAGATGCGGCGGCGCAGAAACCCACCTGCGCATCCCTGATGGGGATAGCGGCCGCTCGCTCGCTGGCTTCGGATTTGTTCCATGAAGCCGAGACGGCGATTACGCCGCTGGGGCCGCGCGCCGAAAAACTGGCGCAACTGATTGCACTGGCGGCTAAACGGCTGCCCTGATTTCCGGGTGCGCTCGTCATCGACGGGGTGCCTAATAGGGAGAACTCACCATGCACGTTTTAACTGAAAATATCCTGACCGAACTGAATACGCTGCTGTCCGACATGCACGACGGCGGCTACGTCGGCCCTTCGGTGTACGACACCGCGCAGCTATTGCGCGCGCATCCCAGTCCCCCCGACCGCGCCGGCGCCTATCGCTGGCTGATTGAACAACAACACGAAGACGGCGGTTGGGGCAGCCCGGACTTCCCGCTGCATCGTCAGGTACCGACCGTAGCGGCAGTACTGGCGCTACATGAGGCGCAGCCTCAGCCCGAGGGGGCCGCCGCCGCCCTCGCTGCTGCCGACGCGTATTTGACGCAGGAGAACGATCCCTATGCCGATGGCATCCCGGACGACGCGCCCATCGGCGTCGAGCTGATCCTGCCGCTGCTATGCCGTCAGGCGACCAGGCTTCTGCCCGCTCTCGCCTACCCGCGCTATGGCGCGCTCTATCAGGCGGAAGCCGCGCGGCTGGAAAAACTGGAATCGCTTACCGCGGTGCCGTCAGGGCACCCTCTGTTCCACTCCTGGGAGTCCTGGGGGCGGACATCGACCGAGGCCACGCCAGACGCATTCGGCAGCGTTGGCATTAGCCCATCGGCGACCGCGGTCTGGCTCGGTCGCGCCTGTGCCGAAAACTCGGCCGCGCCTCAAGAACGTACAGCACATTATCTGCACAATGCCTCGCGCGCGACCGGCGTCGGCATTGACGGCGTGGTGCCGAACGTCTGGCCCATCGACGTTTTCGAACCCTGCTGGTCGCTGTACTCGCTTCACCTCGCGGGCCTGTTTTCTGCTCCCTCGCTCACCACCGTGGTGCAAACCCTCGCGGCAAGCATCCAGATGATCCTTACCCCACACGGAGTGGGGCCAGCACAGACTTTTGCGTCGGATGCTGACGATACCGCCATCGCAGCAGCGGTCCTGCAGCTTTCAGGCCACTCACTCACTTTCAATCCGCTGCGTCAGTTTGAAAAAGGCGACCTGTTCGTGACCTTCCCCGGCGAGCGCAATCCATCGCTTTCGACGACGATCCATGCCGTGCACGCGCTAAGTCTGCTCGGCACCGACGCGCCCGCCGCACGCGCCTACATTGAGCACGGCAAAAGCGCCGATGGCGTATGGAAAAACGAAAAATGGCACGCCTCCTGGCTGTACCCGACGTCACATGCCGTCGCCGCGCTGGCGCACGGCATGCCGTCGTGGCGAGATGATGATGTGCTGTACAAGATTCTGGGGGCGCAACACCCGTCGGGAGGCTGGGGCGCCGGGTCTGCGCCGACGCAGGAAGAGACCGCCTATGCGCTGTTCGCGCTGCACGTCATGAACGGCAGAGTTGACGCCGACCTGCGCGAGAAGCTGGCGTCAGCCGTCGATCGGGCGCGGGAGTGGTTGCTGGCGCGCTATCAGCCGAACCAGCTTCCCGTTACGCCGCTGTGGATCGGGAAAGAGCTGTATTGCCCTCAGCGCGTGGTGCGGGTCACCGAACTAGCCGGGCTTTGGCTGGCGCTGAACTGGAACTCCCCCCACGCCGATGTTTGCGACGCACAAACAGAAACGCAAGGAGAACGGATGTGATGACCCTGCACGACGACGCCTGCCAGCAGGTGAAGGCCTGGGGCGAAACGCTGTCCGGCTTTCTCGACGAGCATGCGGTGGAGGCCGTCCGGGGAGGACAATTTATCCTCCACAGTATTCGACCCGAGCTGATCGCGATGAGCGCCCGTACCGGGCGCGATCCGGACGACGAAGCGCGAGTGCTTGCTTTCTATCAGGAGATGGCGCTGCTGTTCTGGATCGATGATTGTCACGATCGCGCGGCGATAACACCCGACGACTACGCCGTCGTCGAGGGCATCCTCGTCGGCCGGACGCCGGACGCGCCAACGGCGTCCGAGGGCTGCTCCGCGCTGCGCCATCGTCTGGCCCAACTGGCCTGCCACAAACACGATTATTCACAGCTGCTGGCCGACACACAGGCATACAGCACGGCCTTACGAAACGGCAAGCGCCTCGCGAGCGACCCTGGTGGCTGGTCTTATGCCGAACATCTCCGAAACGGCATCGACTCCATCGGCTACCGAAATGTGTTCGGATGCCTGTCGCTGCTGTGGGAACTGGATATGCCGCGCTGGCTGACCGAACCGACCTTTCAGAACGCCCTGCGCTTCCTCTGCGCCATCGGCCGATTGCAAAACGATCTGCATGGCCTCGACAACGATCGCGCCTCGGGCGAAGCCGATAATCTGGCGGTACAGCTCGAACGCCGCTATCCCACGTTGAACGCCGTCGCGTTTCTTCAGACTGAAATCTCCGGCTACGAAAGGATGCTGAGGCCGCTATTGGAGACGGCGCAATTCGCTCCCGTCTGGGTACGACTGATGAAAACCATGCTGACGGTTCGCGCTCAATACTACGCCACATCGGCCCTACGCTACCGGGTTGACGGCTCGGCAACGTCCGCCCGCTCAGGCAATCCGCGCCACACATCAGCGGGAAATGACAGGGAGTAAAAATGAAACCAAGCGACGCGCTAAGCCAACGCAAAAACGACCACCTGGATATCGTCCTCAGGCAGAAGGCCGCTTCGCATACCTCCGCAGGCTGGGATCTCGTCCAGTTCGAACACTGCGCGTTGCCGGAGCTAAGCCTTGAGGGCATCGACCTGAGCAGCACGTTGCTGGGCATCGGGGTGCGAGCGCCTCTGCTGATTAGTTCCATGACCGGCGGAGCGAGACGCGCCGAGGCCATCAACCGACATCTGGCGGAAGCGGCGCAGTCGTTACGCATCGCTATGGGCGTGGGTTCGCAGCGCGTGAGTCTGCGAACCGACCACCGTCAGGGGCTGACGCGCGCATTACGCCGCGCCGCGCCGAATGTCCCGTTGCTCGCCAATATCGGCGCCGCCCAACTGCTGGAATCTGATGGGCTAACGCTCGCCAGCCGCGCGGTGGAAACACTGGAAGCCAACGGCCTCATCATCCACCTCAATCCGTTGCAGGAGGCGGTTCAACCCGAGGGGGATCGGGACTGGCGCGGGGTACTGGCCTGCATTGCACGAACGACCGCTCATCTCGGCGTCCCGGTGATGGTAAAGGAGGTCGGGACAGGTCTTTCGGCGCGGGTAGCGCGAATGCTGGTCGACGCGGGTGTACAGGCCATCGATATTGCGGGCATGGGCGGCACCCATTGGGCGGCAGTGGAAGCCGAGCGCGCAGACCATCCCGCCGACCGGGAGGTGGCCATGGCGTTTGCCGACTGGGGCATCCCCAGCGTCACTGCGGTACAACAGGTTCGGCAAGCATTGCCGGAGACGACGCTGGTCGCTTCCGGTGGTATTCGCAACGGCGTGGATGCGGCGAAAGCGCTCCGACTGGGCGCGGACATCGTGGGTCAGGCAGCAGGCGTTCTTGAGGCCGCCACCCGCTCCACCGAGGCAGTGATCGCCCATTTTGACATCCTCATTCGCCAACTGAAAATTGCCTGCTTCTGCACAGGATCGGGCAACCTCGCGGCGCTACGACAGGCTCGGTTATTGCCGCCTCCCGGCATGATCCCCGAGGAACACCCTGCGAAAGCCCCCGATTGAGCGCATGGCCAACGCTATCCATGTCCCTTTGCGCGGACGGCATTCACCGCATGGCTTGCGCGCGTTTTGACACTGCGCGACGCAAGCTCATGGCCCCGGCGCGTAACCGGCGGACATCGACAGTGTCGATCGCGCCTCCCCTAACAGACCCGACATTGCCAAGTTTTCGTTCCATTTATACAAAATTTTTATACTGCCCCTCCGCAATTTGACGACATTTTTATTTCCCTTTCTCTACGCTCCTCCGTATTCCCTTCACACCTGGAGAATCACCGTGAGCGCAGGAATCATCGCCGGCATCGTGCTGGTCTTTTTATTGCTGGGCTACCTGTTTTACGCCCTGTTTCATGCGGAGGCGCTGTGATGGCCGCCGACGCAGTTTTACTCCTCGCCGTCTACCTGGCGGCGCTGTTGTTATTAGCCCATCCGCTGGGACGCCTGCTGACGGGACTCATTCACGATAAAGCATTGCCGGGAACGGCATGGCTTGAGCGTGGGGTGTGGCGACTGTGCGGCATCTCGGACGGCGACATGAACTGGCGTCAATATCTGGCGGCGGTGCTGGCGTTCAACCTGCTCGGCATCATCGTCCTGTTCGCCATCCTAATGTTACAAGGGGTTCTACCGCTCAATCCGCAGGGATTACCGGGACTGTCATGGCATCTGGCGCTGAACACCGCCGTCAGCTTTGTCAGCAACACCAACTGGCAGTCTTACGCTGGGGAAAACACCATCAGCCACTTCAGCACGACGATGGGGCTGACCGTGCAGAACTTCCTCTCGGCAGCAACCGGTTTCGCGGCGCTGTTCGCATTGATTCGCGGGTTCTCCCGCCATGCGACCGACAAGCTAGGCAACGCGTGGCGCGACCTGACGCGAACTACGCTGTTCGTGCTGCTGCCGCTGTCTCTGCTGACGGCGCTGTTGATGGTCAGTCAGGGCGTGCCGCAAAACCTCAGCCCTGACCTGACCGTCACGACGCTGGAAGGCGTGCAGCAAACGCTGCCGATGGGACCCGTCGCGTCGCAAGAGGCCATCAAAATGCTCGGCGTCAACGGCGGGGGAGCGTTTAACGCCAACTCGGCGCATCCATTCGAGAACCCGACGGCGCTGACCAACTTCGTGCAGATGCTGGCGATGTTGCTGATCCCCGCCGCGCTGTGTCTGGCATTCGGCCGGGCGATCCGTGATACCCGACAAGGGCACACCGTGCTGTGGGCGATGCTGATCATGTTCGTGGTCGCCGCGGCCGTGGTCATGAAGGCCGAAGTCGACGGTAATCCGCATCTGGCCGCCTACGGCGCGGACAGCGTGCTGAACTGGGAAGGCAAAGAGAGCCGCTTCGGCATCCTGCAATCGGCCTTGTTCGCAGTCATTACGACGGCGGCCTCATGCGGCGCGGTCAATGCGATGCACGACTCCTTCACCGCGCTGGGCGGAATGGTGCCGCTAGGGCTGATGCAGATTGGCGAAGTGGTCTTCGGCGGCGTGGGCTCCGGCCTGTACGGCATGCTGATGAATGTGCTGCTGGCGGTGTTCGTCGCCGGACTGATGATCGGCCGCACGCCGGAGTATCTGGGAAAAAAAATCGGCGTACCGGAAATGAAAATGACGGCGCTCGCCATCCTGATCGCCCCAACGCTGGTTCTGCTTGGCACCGCGTTGGCGATGATGACCGACGCCGGTCAAGCCGGCATATTGAACCCCGGTCCCCACGGCTTTACCGAGGTGCTGTATGCGCTCTCGTCCGCCGCCAACAATAACGGCAGCGCGTTCGCCGGGCTGGCTGCGAACACGCCGTTCTACAACCTGCTGCTGGGCGCCGCCATGCTGATGGGTCGATTCGCCCCGATGATCCCCGTGCTAGCCATCGCCGGATCGCTGGCAAACCGCCCTACGCAACCCGCCAGCGTCGGAACGCTGCCGACCCACGGCGCGCTGTTTGTCGGGCTGATTATCGGCACCGTGCTGCTGGTCGGGGCGCTGACCTTTATTCCCTCGCTGGCCTTAGGGCCGATTATCGAGCATCTGCAGTGATGGCATCACTCATTGCCGGAGACACCTTTTATGGGACATAACTCGCTTTCCCAGCCGCGCAACACGCTGTGGCGCGCCGCGCTGGTCGAGTCATTCAGGAAGCTCGACCCTCGGATGCAATACCGCAATCCGGTGATGTTCGTCGTGTTCCTGGGCAGCATTCTGGCGACGCTGCTGGCCGTCGGCATAAGCCTGGGTTGGCAGGCGGGTGAACTGACGTTCACCGCGGCGATCAGCCTGTGGTTGTGGTTTACCGTGCTGTTCGCCAACTACGCCGAGGCGCTGGCCGAGGGGCGCAGCAAGGCGCAGGCCGAAAGCCTGAAAGGCATCAAACGCACCCGCTGGGCGAAAAAACTGGCGGAGCCGAAACACGACGCGCCGAACCAACAGGTAGCAGCCGACAGCCTGCGAAAAGGCGATTGGGTGCTGGCGGAAGCTGGCGACATTATCCCCTGCGACGGCGAAGTGCTGGCGGGCGGCGCCTCCGTGGATGAAAGCGCGATCACCGGCGAATCCGCGCCCGTTATTCGCGAGGCCGGGGGCGATTTCGCCTCAGTGACGGGCGGAACGCACATCCTCTCCGACTGGCTGGTGATCCAGTGCAGCGTCAACCCCGGCGAGACTTTTCTGGACCGCATGATCGCGATGGTCGAAGGCGCCACGCGCCGCAAAACGCCCAATGAGATCGCGCTCTCTATCCTGCTGATCGCACTGACCATCGTCTTCCTACTGGCGACCGCGACGCTGTACCCCTTCTCAGCCTGGAGCGGCTCGCCGGTCAGCGTCATCGTGCTGGTGGCTCTACTGGTCTGTCTGATCCCGACCACCATCGGCGCATTGCTGTCGGCGATTGGGATTGCGGGGATGAGCCGGATGCTGGCCGCCAATGTCATCGCCACCAGCGGACGCGCAGTAGAAGCCGCGGGGGATGTCGATGTGCTGCTGCTGGATAAAACCGGCACCATCACGCTGGGCAACCGGCAGGCCAGCCAGTTTCTGCCTGCGCCCGGCATCACGGAAGCGGCGCTGGCGAACGCCGCTCAGCTGGCGTCGCTGGCGGATGAAACCCCGGAAGGCCGCAGCATTGTGGTGCTGGCCAAACAGCGATTCAAGCTGCGCGAGCGCGACCTGCAGAGCCTGAACGCCACGTTCATTCCCTTTACCGCGCAGACCCGCATGAGCGGCGTGAATATTGGTTCGACGCGGTTGCGTAAAGGCGCGGCCGACGCTATTCGCCGTCACGTCGAAAGCCAGGGCGGACAGTTCCCCTCTGCGGTCAATGCGCTGGTGGAGTCGGTGGCGCGCTCTGGCGGAACGCCGCTGATCGTGGCGGAGGATAACGCCGTGATGGGGGTGGTGGCGCTGAAAGACATCGTCAAAGGCGGCATCAGGGAACGCTTTGCCGAACTGCGCCGGATGGGGATCAAAACGGTAATGGTCACCGGCGATAACCCGCTCACGGCAGCCGCCATCGCCGCCGAGGCCGGGGTCGATGACTTTTTGTCGGAAGCGACGCCGGAAGCCAAGCTGGCCCTGATCCGTCAGTATCAAGCCGAAGGCCGCATGGTGGCGATGACCGGCGACGGCACCAACGATGCGCCCGCGCTGGCGCAAGCAGACGTAGCGGTGGCGATGAACTCGGGGACGCAGGCGGCCAAAGAAGCGGGCAATATGGTGGATTTGGACTCCAATCCCACCAAGCTGCTGGAGGTGGTGCGCATCGGTAAACAGATGCTGATGACGCGGGGATCGCTGACCACCTTCAGCATCGCCAACGATGTGGCCAAGTATTTCGCCATTATCCCCGCGGCGTTTGCCGCAACCTATCCTCAGCTCGACAACCTGAACGTGATGCATCTGCACTCGCCGAACTCGGCCATCCTTTCCGCGGTGATTTTCAACGCGCTGATTATCGTGCTGCTGATCCCGCTGGCGCTCAAAGGCGTTCGCTACCGGCCGATGTCGGCGGCGTCGCTGCTGAGCCGTAATCTGTGGATTTACGGCGCGGGCGGCCTCGCGGCGCCGTTTATCGGCATCAAACTGATCGATATGCTGTTGATCGTTCTGGGTCTGGGCTGAGGAGCCAAAGTATGAACCTGATACGTCCTACGATTTCTCTGTTTGTCCTGCTGGCCGTCATCACTGGCGCAGCCTATCCGCTGTTGACGACGTCGTTATCTCTGTTGGCCTTTCCAGACACCGCCGGCGGTCGCTGATCGAACGCGACGGACAGCTTCGCGGTTCAGCCTTAATCGGCCAGCATTTTACTCGGACGGATTATTTCCACGGCCGCCCGTCGGCGACCGCCGACACGCCTTACAACCCGCAGGCCTCTTCCGGCAGCAATCTGGCGGCGAGCAATCCGGCGCTGGACCAGGATTTCAAACAGCGCGTGACGGACCTGCGCGCCGCCAATCCGCAGGCGAGCAGCATGGTTCCCGTCGAGCTGGTCACCGCCTCCGCCAGCGGTCTGGACCCGCACATTTCACCCCAAGCCGCGCTATGGCAGGTGCCTCGGGTGGCGTCCGCTCGTCATCTGCCGGAAGACGCTGTGCGGCGTCTGGTGCATGCGCACACGCAGCCGTCGCGTCCCGACTTTATCGGCGAAGCGACGGTTAACGTGCTGGCGTTAAATATGGCGCTGGACGATATGCAGAAAGATTCGCCGCAAAAACAGTAGTGAAACGGACGAAACCCGCGCGACGGGGGCACCACCGGGACAGCGAAGGACAGGAAGAAGCAACAGGCTCGCGCCGTCGTATTCACCAGAGACGGCGCGATAGAGTGCCACGGTGGATAAGCCTTAGTGCTGGCGCAGATCGCTCAGAAAGCGCTGCGCGCGCGGGTGCTGCGGCGATCGAAAGAAGTTTTCAGGCGCGGCCTTTTCCAGAATCTGGCCCTGATCCATGAACCAGACGGTGTCCGCCACGTCGCGGGCGAAATTCATCTCATGGGTCACGCACATCATCGTCATGCCTTCCTGCGCCAGCCCGCGCATGACGTTCAGCACCTCCCCCACCATCTCCGGGTCCAGCGCCGAGGTCGGTTCGTCGAACAGCATCACCGGCGGCTTCATCGCCAGCGCGCGGGCTATCGCCACGCGCTGCTGCTGACCGCCGGAAAGCTGCGCCGGATAGGCGCTCGCCTTGTGCGCCAACCCGACGCGCTCCAGCAGTTCGCCCGCATGCTTGCGCGCTTCCGAACGTTTGACGCCCAGCACTTTCACCGGCGACATCATGATGTTGTCCATCACCGAGACGTGCGGGAACAGGTTGAAGTTCTGGAACACAAAGCCAATGCGCGTACGCAGTTGGTTGAGCCGGGTGCTGGTGCCGTGGATATCGATACCGTCGAACAGGATCTGTCCTTTTTCTATCGGCTCCAAACGGTTGACCGTCCGAATCAGCGTTGACTTGCCGGACCCCGACGGTCCGCAAACCACCACGACCTCGCCGCTTTTGATCTCGGCATTCAAATCGGTCAACGCCTGATAATCGCCATACCATTTGCTGACCTGGTTAAACATAATCATCGGTCTCATCATGCATTCCTTATAGCGACGGAGTTTCGGTCAATAATTCGGTTTTTTCGGCCGGCGCGGCGGCGGGGTTTTCATTACGCCGTTTGCGCGCCACGTGCGCCTCCAGCCGGTTAGCCAGCCAGGTCAGACTGAAGCAGATCACGTAGTAGCTCAGCGCGACAATCGCGAACACCTGAAACGGCTTGGTCAGCAGTTGATTGTTGACCTGATTGGCGGCAAAAGTCAGCTCCGGCACGTTGATCACATAGCCCAGCGTGCTGTCCTTGATGATGGACACCAGTTGGCTCACCAGACTGGGCAAGGTGTTGTAGAGCGCCTGCGGCAGGATCACCATGCGGAAGGTTTTGACATAGCTCATGCCTAAAGCCCGCGACGCTTCGTACTGCCCGGACGGCAGCGCCTGAATGCCGCCGCGAATGATCTCGGCAATGTAGGCGCTTTCGTAAATCACCAGCGTGCACAGCATCGTCGCGAAGCCGCTAATGTTATGGCCGATCAACAAAGGGATGCAGAAGTAGGTCCAGAACACCACCATGAGCAGCGGAATGCCGCGCAGCGCGTAGACCCAGCAAGCCGCCGGCCAGCGTAACCAGCGAAAAGGGGAAATGCGCGCCATGCCCAACAGCATGCCTACGGGGAAGGCGAACAACATCGCCAGCACGGAGATCAATAACGTACACAGCACGCCGCCAAGGGGGCCATTTGGATACTGCCCCATCAGAAACAGCATCCCGTTGTCGTGTAAAATCGTGAAGATATCGGCCACGGGATTACCTCGCATAGACGCGCTGGAAATGGCGAGCCAGCAACGCGCCAGCGCCCATCAGCAGCAAAGAGAAGATCAAATAGCCGACGGAGGCCACCAGATAAGACTCGAAGGTACGGAACGTTTGGTTTTCGATATCGCGAGTGACGTAGGTCAGCTCCGCGACGCCGATGACCATCGCCAGGCTGGTGTTCTTGAACAGCAGTACGGTGTGATTGATTAACGACGGCAGTGAGTTACGCAGCCCCTGCGGCAGGATAACCAGCCGCATCGCGCGACCGTAACTCATGCCCAGCGCGCGCGCCGCCTCGTTTTGCCCATCCGGGATCGCCCGCAGCCCGCTGCGGATATCCTCGGAGAAATAGGCAGCCTGACACAGACCCAGCGCAAACATCGAGAACAGGAACTCCGCGTTAAAGTCGTTGATCCACATCTGCACCGACTCCGGCAGCAGCGTGGGGATCGCGAAGTACCACATCATCAGCTGAATCAGCGTCGGCACGTTACGGTGGTAAGACACGTAGGCCGACACCAGGAAAACCGCCGTACGTTTATGCGTCAGGCGGACCACGACCAACAGCAGCGCCAGCGTCATAGCCAGCAACCAGGACCCCAGCGCTAGCTTCAGGGTAACGATGACCCCCTCGCCGAGCATCGATCCAAATTGATCGGTGAAAACAGCGGAAAAATCGAGCGTCATCGTTTGGTCTCCCTCAGCGCCTGATGGTTCTGATATTTACTCTATGGAATCGCCCGGCCGCATGGTCGACAAACCGCCCATGACCTGTGTGGTCGGCGTAATTTCAATATGACCGAAGTTAACGTTGACCGGCGCAGCAAGGACGAATGCCACGGTATCCGCGATATCCTTCGGCGTCGGTAAATCGAAACCATCAATGTAGCGACGACGGGCATCTTCAATATCGCCCATCGCAATACCGATAATGTCAGTCGCGACGCGGCCGGGGCAGAGTTCAGTTACCCGAACCATTTTGCCGTAACAATCCAATCGCAGTTGACGCGACAGGGCATGCACGCCCGCTTTGGTGGCGTGATAGATGGAGTTGCCGTTGAAGTTATAGACCGCAGCGATAGAAGTGACGTTAATGACGTGCCCGCAGTTTCGCGCCTTCATGCCTGGCACCACTAAGCGGCTGAGGTGCAACACCGCTCGCAGATTGACATCCACTAACGTATCGATCACCTCTTCATCGGCATCCAGAATGGAGCCAGACCGGGAAACGCCGGCGTTGTTGACCAGCACATCGACCTGAATTTCACTGCACAAGCGCGTCAGCGCATCCGTATCGCTGACGTCGATAGCATGGGGGATACAGCCGGTGCGGGCCGCCAGCGCGTCCAGTTGCTCTTTGCGGCGCGCCACCGCATGGACCGTCAGCCCTTCCTGACACAGGCGTTCGACAATGGCTTCGCCAATACCGGCTGATGCGCCAGTCACCAATGCAGTTTTATAATCTGAAAATGGCATTTTCAATCTCCTTGTAAGATGAAAGGACATCCGTGTTCGGTGCCCCCTCTTTTTTCCTACTCTAACTAGCCATGGCAAGCAAGCATAAGACATAAACGGTGTGAGGCGATAAGGACGACTTATAACGAGGTTTGCTCCCAGCTCTGCTGACGAATTTGCTCTGAAACCGGCGCAATACGCAGGCCGGTTTCTTCAATCGTCGCGCGCAGCGTTTTAACCATCTCGATCGCCTCAGGCGTATCGCCGTGCACCAGAATCGAGGAGACATCGAGCGTCAGCGTGTCGCCATCGATGCTCTCAATGGTGCCTTCCGTCAGCAAACGGCGAACCCTCGCCTTGACCTGTTCCGTATCGTGTATGACCGCGCCCGGCTTGGCGCGGCTGACCAGCAGTCCGTTACTTTCATAGGCGCGATCGGCCAGAAAAACGCACACCATGCGTAAGTCGAGGCGCCGCGCCACGCGATCCACCGCATTTCCCGCCATCGTGCTGATAATTATGTTCGGATCGAAGGTTTTGACCGCACGGAGCAGGACGTCCGCCAGCGCTTCATCCTCCGATACCATGTTGCCGAGAGCGCCGTGAAAGCTCATATGGGTCAATGGGTAACGCGCCGCGTGGGCGAACGCCGACAGGGCGCCGAGCTGATAGGTGACATAGTGCGCCAGCGTGTCCGGGTCGATCTGCATACGACGGCGGCCGAATCCCATCAGGTCGGGAAACCCGACGTGAGCGCCGAGATCGACGTGATGTTGTTTGGCCAGTGCGACGGTTTTCGCCATGATCGCCGCGTCGCCGGCGTGAAACCCACAGGCGACATTGGCCGAGGTGATCAGCGGCATCAGCGCCGCGTCATCCGCGATCTGATAGTCACCAAAGCCTTCGCCGATATCGGCATTCAAATCTATCGATTTCATCATTAGCCCTCTGTTTTTCTCAGGGTGAGGATGACGCTGTCATACTCGACCGCATCGCCTTGCCTGACCGGCATCGACGTGACCGTGCCATCGGCCGGACTCAGCACCGGCAGGTAGGCCAGCCCAACTTTCAATAGCGCCAGCAGCGCGCCTTCCCGAACTGTGGCGCCGAGCGAAACAAACGTCTCCTCGCGTCCCGGATAGTGCAAACAGACCGTGCCGGGCATGCAGGCTCGCAGAATCTCAGTCTGCGGCCCCTCTTCGTCTGCCCGCGCGCCAGCGGACATCGCAGCCGTGACACCGCAAGCCGGTTCAAACCTCAGGCGAACATGGTAATCGCTGCCCCCGATCTCTATCTGGGTTAACCCCGAGCGACGCATCGTGTGAGCCACCGCACGTAGCTCCCGGAGTGCTAATGAGCTGTTTTGCATAAATATCCTGTCAACTCGTCCGACATCATTTCGCCACGCGACGGGCGCTTCCCGTGGGTCGCTGGACAGACTGGCGGTCAACACAGGAAAGGAGGACGTTGGCAGGCAAAAATGCAAATACGACCGGAATCGTCGCCTGTCGCCGACGTCCGAAACCGCCCGTCGCCCCGGCGTACTGGGGATGTCCGCACTCTACCGTGGCGACAGGTTGATTCGGTAAGAGGGTTTCGCTTTGCGACGATAAGGGAGACTTATTACCCCACCAGCGCCAGCGGACGGTTGTCCGTGGTGCGTTTCACCATCAGCGATAACAGGATGTCTTTGACGACTTTCGCGGGCTGCGAGAGCGGCAGATGGTCCGACATGCAAAACGTCAGGGAGACCTGAATGTTTGGATCGACAATTTTCGCCATCCAGGCGTTGCTGGCCTGTAGCATGGCGCGCGCGGCGGACTCCGGCATGATGGTGCAGCCCAATCCTTCGCCCACGGCGGCATTCAGCGTGGTTTGCGACTCGATTTCACAGTTGACCTTGTAGGATATCCCCGCCTGAACAAACGCATCATCCACCCCCTTGCGCATCGTATTGTAAATGCGCGGCAGGAACAGGTCGTAGCGCGCGACGTCAGCCAGCGAGATAGTGCTTTTCGGCGCGTCCAGTACGTGAGGGCAAACGAAATAGAGGTCTTCCTTCATCAGCGGCATAAAGCGTAGGCCGTGGATTTCGCGGCTACCGTAAATCACCGCCATATCCATACGCCCGTTCATAATGAGCTCACTCAGCGTAGTGCCGAAATTTTCGTTGAAATACAGCACGATGCCGGGATGCTGCCGATGCACTTCCTTCATCAGCGGCAGCGCCAGCTGCTGGGCGGCCGTCCCCGGGGCCAGACCGACGGACACGCTGCCCGAAAGGGTCAGCCCGGCGCCGTCGATGGCGATTTGCGCCTGATCGCACTGGCGCAGGATCGCCTGTGCGTGCGTGTAGAGAATTTTGCCCGCTTCGGTCGGCGTGACACCGCGCTTGGTGCGGATTAACAGCTGCTGATTGACCTCGCCTTCCAGCGTCGCCAACTGCTGGCTGAGAGCGGGTTGCGCGATATGAAGAACATCGGCGGCCTGCGTCAGGCTGCCCACGTCAACGATTTTGATGAAGTATTTGAGTCGACGGAGATTCATCGTGGCTTCCTCACTGCGGGATCTTGACCTTGATCAAAGCAAGATTGGGGCCAACGCGCACGACCATGAAAAAGGCGGGATACAGACAAGAATTTCAGCCGGTTAGGTCCTATTCGCTTGCCCTGTCTTGCGCGCTTCTTCCCGCCATGTGCACCACCGTGAAGCAGGGCAGCCCCCTCACGCTGCGCCGACACGCACAACCATTGCATTAGGTTATGTCACCACAACAAAGCGCTATTGGCCTCTGCGCCGAGTTCACTTTTATGCTCTTCCTAACCTGGGTCATCCATCGACCTGCTTTTCGCACCGTGCCGCTCGCCTGATCCTGCCGTTGCAGGCCTCACCGGCATGACGCCCCTGACTGACTGGAATCCCCGCACATGCCTGAAATTGCCGATCGCCTAAAAAATGTCACCGTATCCGCTTCTGTGGCTATGACGCAGAAAGCGCGAGATCTCGCCGCACAAGGTATCCACGTTATTGGGTTATCTACCGGCGAACCGGATTTCCCCACGCCGCGGCATGCCACGGAGGCCGCCTATGCCGCCGCGCTGGCGGGCGATACCCGCTATCCGCCCACCGACGGGACACCGGCGCTGCGCGCGGCCATTCAACGCAAGTTCAAGCGCGACAACCATCTGGACTACGACACCCGTCAGATCATCACCGCTGGCGGCGCCAAGCAGATTATCTTTAACGCCTTTATGGCGACGATCAATCCAGGCGACGAAGTGCTGCTGCCGTCGCCGTCGTGGATCAGCTATGCCGATATTGTGAAATTCGCCGGCGGCGTTCCGGTCCCCGTCGCCTGTCCGCAGGAAAATAACTTCAAGCCTTACCCGGAAGACATCGAAGCTGCCATTACCCCGAAAACCAAATGGCTGCTGCTCAACTACCCCAGCAACCCCACCGGTTCGGTCGCCAGCCGGGCCGATTTGCAGGGCATCGCGGACGTCATGCTGCGACATCCCGACATCTGGATCCTGAGCGATGATATTTATGAGCACTTGATTTACGACGACGTGACCTTTTACACCATGGCGGAAGTCGAACCCCGCCTGCAAGATCGCGTTCTGACGGTCAACGGCGTCTCCAAAGCCTGGTCGATGACCGGCTGGCGGCTGGGTTTCTGCGGGGGACCGAGCGATCTGATCAAAGCGATGAGCAACGTCAATACGCAGAACGCCGGCGGCGTGACCACGCTCACTCAGGCCGCCGCCGTCGCGGTGCTGGACGGCCCGCAGGATCTGCTGAAAGAACGCGCGGAGATTTACCGCCAGCGGCGCGACTATGTGCTGGAACGCCTGACCTCCATTCACGGTCTGCTGTGCCACAAACCTCAGGGCGCCTTTTACCTCTACGTGAATATCGCCGCGTTTATCGGCAAAACCACCCAGGGCGGCCGCTACATCGCCAACGACGCCGACTTCGTCATGGCGCTGATGGAAGAACACCACGTGGTGACGGTACAGGGCGCGGCCTACGGCATGAGTCCATTCTTCCGCCTCTCCTACGCGACCAGTAGGGAGATACTGCAAAAAGGCTGCGACCGGTTGGCAACCTTTTGCGAAGGGATGCGCTAAACGCCGCCCCACCGAAGCCGATGGATCGACGGGGCCGATTTGCGCCCCGTTTTTTTTATGCCCGCAGGACACGCCATAGCCGAATACGACGCCCATAGAATCCCTTTCAGCAGCACGTCATACCGCCAGACTCGGCGTTGCCAAAAAGGAGTCATTAGGGGGAACACGACGCGGAAGCCGGGAGCGCCGGTCATCGAAAAGAAGGAGCGACAGCCAGCCATGATGCCGCAGCCTGATGGACGTCTTCGCGGCATGGAAAACCGAACGGCGGCGATCTATCCGTTCAGCGCCGCGGCAGCGACCTGATGACAGCAGCGGGAGACGCCTAGCAAGTACGCATTCACCGCGCGGTTGACGGCAATCGCCTCGGCGGCATCGCTTTCAACCAATTGCAGGCGTTCGCCCGCCTGCGCCTGACCCAATCGCCACAGGTCGTCTTCGATGACGCCCGCAATTTTAGGATAGCCGCCCGCCGTATTGGCGTCGCTCAACTGAATAATGGGTTCTCCCGCCGGAGGCACCTGCACAATGCCGGGGATCAACCCGTAGGAGCGCATTTCCACCGTTCGGGACGGGACGAGCGGCTCGCCGCTCAGGCGATAGCCGGTGCGATTGCTGTGCCGGGATATGGTCCATGACTGGGACCAGAACCGCGCGGCGTCGTGGGCAAATAGGTCGAATTCGCCGGAGGGGATCGCCCGTAGTTGCATGACGCCTTCCGGGCTGACCGGAAAGAGATCGGCCAAAGCCACCGACGGCGGCACGGCGCCAATGCCGCCCGGCGGCAGCGAACATGGGCTGGCGTCCCCCGTCGGCAGGCGATCGCCCTGCATCAACGGTCGGCCGTCCAACCCGCCGAAGTTGCCGCGCAGCGCGGTGCTCCGCGACCCCATGACCACGGGAACATCAATCCCCCCCGCCACGCACAGATAACCGCGGGCGCCCTGGCGGGGATACGACATCTCCAGCACCTGTCCGGCCAGTACCTCGCAGGCCCACCAGGGCGGGAGCGCTTTGCCGTCCAGAGCGGCGCGGCAATCGGCGCCGGTCAGGGCGATGGCGCCATGATCGGTGAAACGCACGCGGAAAGGAAAAAGCTGCACTTCGATCCCGGCCGCATTTTCGTCATTGCCGAGCATGAGATTGCCGACACGCAGCGCCAGCGCATCCATCGCCCCGCTGACCGAGACGCCGATGTGGCGAAAGCCGGTGCGGCCAAGATCCTGAACGGTATTTAACGGACCGGTTTTCATCACCTCAATCACAGTTCAATCCTCTCAGGCAGAAAACGGATGCTGTCTCCGGGCGCCATGACCGCAGGCGTTTCTGCCCAAGGGTCGAACAGCGGCATATCGGCGAAGCCGATCGCGTTCCAACCGTTCGGTCCGGTTAACGCCGATACCCCCGTCTGCGCGCCGCCGATGGTCACGGTGCCTTTCAGCATATTCAGCGACGGCACTTTTTTGCGTGGCGTCGCCAGCGCTGGGTCAAGACCGTGCAAATAGCCGAACCCCGGTGCGCTGCCGAGCGCGAAAACGGTGTACTCACCCTGATAGTGACGGCGGATGACCTCTTTTGCCGTCAGCCCGGTGAACTCGCACACGGCATCCAGATCCGTCGCGTGCTCGCCGCCATAACTGACGGGAATGTCGATGCGTTTACCCTGCGAGGTGGCGGCCCGCGCACGCTCCCAACCATCCTGCAACAGATGGACGACGGCGGACGGCTCCGGCGGGATGTGCTTGAACAGCACCAGCAGGTTGGTCACGCCGGGGATCAACGATTCGATATCGCCACGTTGCCGCAGTAACCCAGCCAGCGCCCAGATGCGCCTTTGCGCCGGAAGATCAAACTCGCCCGGCGCATCGACCAGATAGGCCCGACCGCCAATCGTGGACACTTTTACCGGCTCGCCCTGACTGACGATCGTCAAGGCGACGCGCTTCGGCTCGTCGCGTGACAGCAGGGTCATGGGTTATTCCAGCGGTTCGAATTTCAGACTTGAAAGCGGCTGCACTTTTTCTTCGCGCACCATCTTGTACTCAGTGTTCGGTCCAATCCAGGTATTCCAGATAGTATCAATAGCGCCGGCGTCATCCATCGCCTTCAGGCTGCGGTTCACTTCCGCCAGCAGCGCCGGCTCGTCTTTTTTCATACCGACGCCAATCGGCTCCAGCGCCATTGGCTCTTTGATCATACCCAGCTCAATACCGTCTTTTTTCGCCTGAGAGATCATTTTGACGGCAGTCATGGTGTTGGTGACGAAGCCCACGACCTTATTCTGCTCCAGCGCCAGGAAGGCGGAGGCCGCATCCTGGAACGTGACGGCTTTCGCGCCCGCCAGATGGATAGATTGTTCGGAGGTGGTGCCTTTGGTCGCGCTGATGCGTTTATCTTTAAAGTCCGCCCGCGTTTTGTTTTCGTTCGGCTTCTTCACCACCAGCATCTCTTTCGCGACATAGTACGGGTCACTGAACTGGATTTGGTTGCCGCGCGTTTTGGTATACGCCAGGTTGGCGACCAGCACATCAGCCCGACCGGTGGCGATGACGGCGATACGAGCCTCAATCGAGGTCGGCATCAGGTTGGCCTTGACCCCCATCTCCTTCGCCAGCGCATGACAGAGATCGACATCCATCCCCGCCAACTGGCGCGTTTTGGGGTCAGGGGACGAAAATGGCGGCACGTCGGAATAGACCGCACAGTTTAATTGGCCGCGAGCGTGGATATCCGCGAGTAAATCCGCATGGGCGGCGGGTGACAACGCCACCAGCAGAGGCATGGCCAAGACTGCACCCGAAAGCAATTTCAATTTCATCACGAATTCCCCGCTATTTTAATTAAGATTCAGTGTTCTTCTGACGCAGCACGAAAGAAGCGGTATGAAATAAATGACTAAAAATAAAGAGATAACCGCTAAAACTTGGCGCGACTCTTCTAGCAGTCTGACTATAGAAGCGATGAAAGACGATGTATAAGACGGAAAGCGTGTGTGGTGATATGTAATTTGTATGACGGGGAGAAAATATAAGGAAAAACTATCCAGACAGAACGAAATTATCTTAACGGACGCGAAGACAGTCACTTTATGGTGAAGGACGATTTCCGGCATCAGGAAAGCGAATGTCGTTATTGCAGCCAGAGAGTGAAAATAGACAATGAATTCCAGAATGGGCGTACTCCTGAAAATAATGTCGGCGCTGTGCGCGACATTAATGCTGGCCTGCGTCAAAGGATTAAACGGCGCTATCCCCACCGGCGAAGTCATTTTTTTCCGTTCGTTCGTTGCGCTATTTCCCCTACTTATCTGGCTCAAGTTTCAAGGCAATATTCTCGATTTAATCAAAACCCGCAATGTGTTTGGCCATCTCATCCGTGGTTTTTCCGGTACGGGGGGTATGTATTTTAACTATCTTGCGCTGGTCTATATTTCGTTGGCGGACGTGACCGCTATTAGCTATGCCGCGCCGTTATTTACCGTCATCATGGCGGCGATATTATTGAAAGAGATCGTCCGCTTTTATCGTTGGTTGGCCGTCGTAGTGGGTTTCTCGGGCATTCTGGTGATGCTGTCGGCATATCTGGGCGCCAGCGGATCTGTCTTTTCCTCGACCGCGGGCGTTGCAAACGGATCGATCATCGGCGTCGCTTTCGCGCTGCTGGCCGCGCTCTGCACCGCCGCGTCGTCGATACAAATTCGCTTCCTCAACGGCGTGGAAAAGCCCGGCGCCATTGTCTTTTACTTCTCGCTGATGACCATGTTCATCGGTCTGGGAACGCTGTATTTCGGCTGGCTGATGCCGACGTTTCCGCAGCTCCTCCTGCTGATTGGCTGCGGTTTTTTCGGCGGTATGGCGCAGATACTGATTACCTTGAGCCTGCGCTACGCCGACGCCTCGCTGCTGGCTCCCTTCGATTACACCACGCTGGTGTGGTCAATGCTGATCGGTTATCTCTTCCTTGATAGCGTGCCGGGAGGCTCGACCATCGCCGGCGCGGCGATCATTGCATGCGCCGGCATTTTTACCGTCTTGTGCGAACGGCGTCAGAAGAAAACGGTTATTCGGCGCTCAGCTGTTTAGCCGTGCAATGATTAAATAACCTTTCTCTTTTTACCCGCCACGCTGAATGCACCGGGGGTGAGAAATTATCTCAACCTAATGTATTGATAATATTTTCACCCCAAGATCATTTTTCTTAATAGTAATCACTATTTTTTTATTTACAGCGCCATCCATTAAAGTTATTCACCCTTCCTTCAATATAAAATAATTCCATTCTCTATAAATATGAGAGATTCCGTATTGCCTTGCTTTTAAAACATCAACTTACAATTTATTACTTTTACTGGAGGAAATGAGCTTCTTATAAGAGGAAGATTGAGTTTCTGGAGGCAACCCTATTGTTAACTTTAGTTAAAAAAGATGCTATCCTCTCTATCCGTTGTTGGATGACATCATTTCATTACCGGTGGAAATAGGGTTTTCGCGATCGACAATTAACTTTGCAACACAGAGGTTAATAGTGATTTAGCGGGTGCTTTTAAAAGAAAAGACCATGAAAGTAGAGAATTTACAATATAAATATTATCGCACCTTCCATGCGCTGCGCTTAACGATTTCTTTTATTTTCGCTTTACTCCTATTGGCAAAACTCGATTTGGTCAAAGACGTCTCGTGGATCCTGATCACCATGATCGTCATCATGGGACCGATGTCCTATAAAGGCAGTGTCTATCCCCGCGCCATCCAGCGCTCGACCGGCACGTTGATTGGCATCATCTTTGGTATTCTTTCGTTTTATGCTGGGAAATACACCTTTTCGGGCATGATCGTGATCATCGCCCTCGGTATATTTACCTGCGGCTATCTGACGCTGAGTAAAATCCCTTATGCCGGGATACTCATTGGTATTACGCTTTCAGTAACCGTCAGCGCGTCGGGCGGGAATCTGGATATCGCGCTATGGCGAATTTCCGACGTATTTATCGGCTGCGTCATCGCCGTCATTTTTTCCAGTATTTTACCGCACAAAGCGAGTATTCATTGGAATATAGAGCTTTATAAACTCATATCCAATCTGCATCAGCTTTACTGCGCCAATTTATCTCGTAATTTATTCAACCGGCCCGAATTAAAAAATCTTAACAGTATTAATAAAAAAGCCATCTCCGATATATTGAAACTCTCCATACCCGCCCAGAAAGAAACCAGAATAGATAAAAAAATTTATATTTCACTACAGGAAACCATTCTTGATATTGTCTCTTATCTGAATTTGATTGAAAAAGCTTTCTGGGACTGTTCTGTGAGTCACCATATTATTTGCGCCTCTTCGCTGTCGAAAAAAATAAATTACGCGATCGACTACCGCTTTAAACTTTTACAAGCGCTTATTCGCGACGATATTAACGATCCGGATGCCATAAAAAAATTCCACCATAAGGAATTTGAACAGGATGTCATGGAGGAACTGCGCTCAACGCTGTTGGACCGGCACGCCGGAAACGACATCGCGATAGAAAACAAAATCTACGGCTATTTTTATCTGGGCACCCAGATTATCGACAAGCTGGATGCGCTGGCCATGCTGCTGAGCACGATGAAGTCACAGCAGCGCAGGCACGTCCACCTGCGCATCAGGAATCGCGCGGAATAACGCTTTTCGCCGACTTTACCCGCGGCTCATCCGGACCTTCAGCGACCGCCAGAGACGCTGAATACCTTTGAGAGACTTTACGTAACCGTTCTTTTAATCCCGCACCGGGATTTGTGTACAAGATAATGACTCTCAATACGCTAACATACTGAATAAATTTAATTATTCTTCCTTTTGATTCTCTGTTTTATATCAAAATAGCCGGAGCGGGTAGCCGCTAGGATAAAAATTCCACGCCAGACCACGAAGCCGCTATCCTTGATATGACTTCGACACCAGCCCCAAGCTTTTCGCTCTGGCCGGACAATTAAAAAGTGTGACGGTCGTCACCCAAAAAGTAAGCAAGCGCTTACTTTTTGTTATTTTACAGATAAAGTAAGACGCGGTATCGGCCTTTATGCAATGCCGTATCCTGCATCAACACGATCTTATCGGGAGAAGATATGAATCGGTTTATCGTCGCAAACGCCAAGGATTGCATCGGCTGTCAAGCCTGCGAGATTGCCTGTGTGATTACCCATAACAATGGCGCTTATCCTGAAAGCGCGGAAAACTTTACCCCTCGTATCCACGTCTTTCATCAAGCCAAACGGCATTCCGCGGTCACCTGCCATCACTGCGAAGATGCTCCCTGCGCCGCCACGTGCCCGACACAGGCGCTGGTAAAAAAGAGAACAGCATTCAAGTTATCGCTGAGAAATGCATTGGGTGTAAGACCTGCGTCATTGTCTGTCCTTTTGGCGCGATATCGGTGGAAACGTCAGAAAAAACGCCGGATACCGCATCCGCTCACAAATGCGACCTCTGTATCGGCAGGGCCGAAGGTCAAGCTTGCGTTGAAGCCTGCCCCACCCAGGCATTGAGCTTGGTTAGTGAGCACACACTAGAGCAGCAGCGTCAGGAAAAACAACGCGAGGCGGCTCAACGTTCCGCGCCCGGCAACTGGCGCGCCGCGCCGCCCTATAACCCATCGCGTCCCCCTCTGCTGAATAAACGCAAAGGCTGGCCGCGGATGGACGCCATCAAGAAACCGCTCAATGAGCGCGTTTCCACGTTCAATGAAATCTACCTGGGCTTTACGCCGGAGCAGGTCCAGGATCAGGGCGGACGCTGCATGACCTGCGGTCAGCACGCCGTCTGCGAATGGACTTGCCCGCTGCATAACAACATTCCTGAACTTCTGCGTCTGGCCAAAGAAGGCCGCATTATGGAAGCCGTGGAGCTATCGCATCGCACCAGCAGTCTGCCCGAGATCTGCGGACGGGTCTGCCCGCAGGATCGTCTGTGTGAAGGCGCCTGTACGCTCGGAAAAGAAGCCTATGGCGCAGTGACCATCGGCAACATTGAACGCTACATCACCGACACCGCGCTGAAGATGGGCTGGAAACCCGATTTGAATCAGGTTAAGCCGACCGGTAAACGGGCGGCGATTATCGGCGCGGGCCCCGCCGGGCTGGCCTGTGCGGATGTCCTTACGCGAAACGGCGTCAAAGCGGTGGTCTTCGATCGGCATCCCGAGATAGGCGGCCTGCTGACATTCGGTATTCCCTCCTTCAAGCTGGATAAAGACGTACTTATCCAGCGCCGTGTCCTGTTTGAGGGCATGGGCATTGAATTTCATCTCAACACCGAGATCGGGCGCGATATACCGCTGACGCAACTGTTGGATGAATTCGATACCGTTTTTGTCGGCGTCGGCACCTACCGATCCATGAAAGCCGGTCTGGATAATGAAGACGCGCCGGGCGTTTATGATGCGCTGCCGTTCTTGATTGCCAATACCAAGCGGGTTATGGGCCTGCCGGACCTGGAAGATGAACCTTACGTCTCGATGCAGGGCAAACGCGTGCTGGTGCTCGGCGGCGGCGATACCGCCATGGATTGCGTACGCACTTCAATACGTCAGGGGGCGGAGTCAGTCACCTGCGCCTATCGTCGCGACGAGGCGAATATGCCGGGGTCGAAAAAAGAGGTGAAAAACGCTCGCGAGGAAGGGGTAGAGTTCATGTTCAACGTACAGCCGCAGAAAATCTGCCTCAACGAACAAGGCGAAGTCTGCGGCGTCAGCCTCATCCGTACCGAGCTGGGAGAGCCGGATGCCAGCGGCCGCCGCCGGCCGCAGCCGGTTGAAGGTTCCGAGTTCATCCATCCGGTGGATGCCGTGATTACGGCGTTCGGCTTTCAGTCTCACGCGATGCCGTGGCTGGATGACGCAGAAGTACAGCGCAACAAGTGGGGGCAAATCGAGGCTCAACCGATCGGCCGCCACGCCTGCCAGACCAGTCATCCACGCATTTTTGCCGGCGGTGACGCCGTACGCGGCGCCGATCTGGTGGTCACGGCGATCGCTGACGGCCGTAAGGCGGCGCGCAGCATGATCAACGCGATGAGCGAACCGCAAACTGCCGCGGCGACATCCCGCGTCGACTCGCAGGAGCTGGTGCGATGAATTCGTTCGTCATTGCCGACGCCAGCCAATGCATTGGCTGCCGCACCTGTGAAGTCGCCTGCGCCGTCGCCCACACGAGCGGCGGGCTAAGCAGCCTAAACACCGCGTCATTCGCCCCCAGGCTTACGGTGATCAAAAGCGCCGAGGTCAGCGTGCCGGTACTGTGCCACCAGTGCGAGAACGCGCCCTGCGCCAGCGCCTGCCCGCAGGGTGCCTTGGTTGCCCAGAACGACAGCATTCAGGTGGTTTCGTCGCGCTGTATCGGCTGTAAAAGCTGCGTCATCGCCTGTCCCTTCGGTGCGATTCGGGTGGTGACCTCGCCACAAGACAAGGGGGAACCGCACGCCCACAGCGAAGTGCACAAGTGCGATCTGTGCCAAGGCGTGGCAGACGGCCCCTCCTGCGTCAGGGTGTGTCCGACCTCGGCCCTGCGGCTGGTGACGCCCGACGTTCTGCGCCAGCAAAGGGAAGAACGACAACGGCAGTCGGCTGGAGAGAGTACCCATTCGCACTAGTCGTCGTGTTTCAGGCTGTTTTGGCGCCACGACGGCAGACTGGACATAAAAAACATCGGTCATCCCATCACGCCGTGCCCTTGTCTCACGGGCGATCCTGCTGACGGCGACTCTCCTTGTTTCAACGAGGCAGGGAGAGAGTTTTGACGAAAACAACACATGCATTCACCGTTGAATATTAATCCGTTAATTTTTGCTTAGTTAATATTTTTGTCTGTGATATATAGCATCACAGCGTTTATATCGCCTCTGCTAACCTTGGACGCCCCGATTTGCGTCATTATCATGGAGTGAATTATGACCTGCCATTTCGTCAGGTGGACCAGCACGGAAGTTTTGCCGAGTCTGCAACGCCTGTCTGACGACCTGATCGCCTCAACGCAGAGTTTTTCGATGAAGCGGCGCGAACGCTATCTGAAAAGCCGGGCGTTATTGGCAGAACTCATGTTTTATCTGTTTGGCTATCCGATGCTGCCTCCCTTGGTGACCGCGCCTAACGGCCGCCCCTGCTTTAGCGATATCAACCTGCCCAGTTTTAGCCTGGGCTACGCGGGGAATACTATCGGGCTGCTATTGAGCGAGACGGGCAGTGTGGGGATGAGTATGGAGATCGTCCACGTGCGGGCGTCACAACAGCCGCAGCCGGTGTGGCAGACGCAGGCGGAGAGGGCATGGGTTGACGCACAAATCGATCCGCTGGAAGCCGCCTCTCAGCTCGCCGTCATCCGTCAGTCCGTGCTTAAAATACCCGGATTCAATCTAGACGGCAGTAAATCGTTGAAGCTTCATCCGGCGTCAGGACGACTGCGCGTGGCGCATTTGTCGGAAGTGGAGGCGATGAGCGACATTGACGATTATCTGGCGTGGGCCTGCGCCCGGACGCCGCAGTTAAACCGGCTGGTACTGTGGAACTACACAGTGGCAGGAGGGCTGAACAAAACGTCAGAGATTATTCAACAACAGCGCCAGTCGACACGGTTTATGAAACTGACCAGCCGCTCGGCGGAGAAAAAATAACGCGGCTGTCGCCGCGTTATTTCCGCCATCTTAAGAAAAGCGACAGCGTGATGTCACCGCCCCGAACTGACAGCTTCAGGTGATTAACGCCACGCCGTGTTAGCCGGGCGAAACATTAGTGCGCGTCGACGAAGACAATTTTCAGCAGGAACAGCACCGCGACCACCACCACGCAGGGGCTGATTTCACGCCAGCGTCCGGTCGCCGCTTTCATCACGCAGTAGGAGATAAACCCAAGGGCGATCCCTTCGGTGATAGAGAAGCTGAACGGCATCATGACGGCGGTGATAAACGCCGGCACGGCTTCCGTCAGGTCTTCCCATTTCACGCGTGCAAGGCTGGACGTCATCAGTACGCCGACGTAGATCAGCGCGCCCGCAGCCGCGTAAGCCGGCACCATCCCCGCCAGCGGCGACAGGAACATCACCAGCAGGAACAACACGCCCACCACAACGGCCGTCAGGCCGGTACGACCGCCGACCGAGACGCCGGAGGAGCTTTCGATATAGGCGGTAACGGAGGACGTACCGATAAAGGCACCCGCGACTGAGCTGATGCTATCCACATAGAGCGCGCGCTTCATTCCTGGGAACTTGCCCTTCTCATCCGCCAGTCCGGCTTTTTCGGTCACGCCGATCAACGTACCGGAGGAGTCGAACAGGTTAACCAGCATGAAGGAGAAAATGACGCCGGAGAGGCCGAGATTCAACGCCCCAGCCAGATCAACCTGACCCACAACGTTAGTAACGCTCGGCGGCAGTGAGAAGACGCCGGTATATTTCACGTCACCCAGCAGCAGGCCGATGGCCGTCGTGATAACAATGGAGATCAGCACCGCGGCGTGAATGTTGCGCGACGCGAGCACCACGATGATGAAAAAACCGAGTACGCCCAACAGCACGCTGTGCGAGGTCAATTTACCCACCGCAACCAGCGTATCCGCGTTCGGCACGATGATCCCGGCGTTTTTCAGCCCCATCATCGCGATAAACAGGCCGATGCCGCTGGCGATACCCAAACGCAGACACTGCGGGATATTAGCGATCATCCAATAGCGGATCTGGAACACAGACAACAGCAAGAAACCGATTGCGCCCCAGAAAATAGCGCCCATCGCCACCTGCCAGGGCAGGCCCATCGCGCCGACCACGGCAAAAGCGAAAAAGGCGTTAAGCCCCATCGCAGGCGCCAACGCCACCGGCAGGTTCGCCAGCAGGCCCATCAGGATACTGCCGAAGGCGGCGATCAGACAGGTGGTGACAAAGACGGCCTGCGTATCCATTCCGGCCACGCCGAGGATTTGCGGGTTAACAAAAACGATGTAGACCATCGTCAGGAACGTCGTAAAGCCCGCGATCGTTTCAGTTCGCGCCGTGGTGCCGTGCTGACGTAATTTGAACACGCGTTGCAGCAGCCCACGCTCGGACGCGGAGCCAGTTTGAGATTTATCCATGAGTCATAATAGCCTGAAGAAAGGGAAAGATTATCCGTCAGGTATCCTATACCAAAATTCTCAGCGGTTGACGCTGTTACGCCGTTTTTTTATCTACCATAAGGACATCCTATGTATAGGCAAGAACAGGCCGCAGGGTGATGCGAGGCACGTGACGCATTCGCGGGCGAACCCCACTTTTGCCCGCAGACACAAGCCATTACAACCGCACCAATGTGCAGTAAAGTAAGGTTATCTTTTCTCTCCCCGGTAAGGACGGTCATGTCCCAGATTGAGTGCGTTTTCTTTGACTGCGACGGAACGTTGGTCGATACCGAAGTGTTGTGCTGTCAGGCCTATGTCAATGTGTTTGCCACCTACAACGTATCGCTGGCATTGGAACAATTCATCGCCGAGTTTAAAGGCGTCAGGCTCCACGACATTATTCTCCGCACCTGCGAACGCTATCATTTGACGCAAGAAACCGCCGTATTGGAGCAGGAGTATCGGGACGAAATCGCCCGTTTGTTTGACGCGGCACTGCAACCCATTCCGGGCGTACGCGAACTGCTGGAAGAATTGCAGGTCCCAACGGCGGTCGTCTCGAATGGGCCGGTGAGTAAAATGCAGCGCACGCTGGGGAAGACGGCGCTTCTGCCCTTTTTCGGCGATCGCCTTTACAGCGGCTACGATATTCAAACCTGGAAGCCGGACCCGGCGATCCTCTACTACGCCGCCGATCAGATGAAGGTAGCGATTGAACGCTGCATTTTGGTGGAAGACTCAGAGGCCGGCGTACAGGCAGGCATTTCCGCCGGGATTCCGGTGTTTTACTACTGCGCCGATGCGCTTAACCGGCCCATTCACCACCCGCTGGTCACCCAGTTCGATGATATGCGCGCTCTGCCCGCGCTCTGGCGCGAACGCGGCTGGGCTCAGTTAACGCGCCACCGCTAAGGGGTCAAGCCGTCACCTTTCCTCGCGCGACTTTCTGGACACGGTGCCCCCCATAACGACGGCTGATGCCACTCGCCAGCACATCCAGCGCCAGGCACAGGACAAAATAAACCAACGCCACGAACAGGAAGACCTCCAGCGGATAAACCATGCTGCGGTTGTTGACCTGCGTCGCCAAAAACGTCAGCTCGCCGACGCCCACGATATACGCCAGCGACGTATCTTTGATCAGGGAAATCCACTGGTTGATGAACGAAGGCACCATCATGCGGAGCGCCTGCGGCAAGACAATGTAGCCCAACGTCTGCCAGCGATTAAAGCCAAGCGACAGCCCCGCCTGCCACTGGCCATGCCCAATAGCCACAATCCCAGCCTTGACCCCGTGCGCCAGATAGGCGGAGGCGATCAGCGCCAGCGCGCAGACCACGGTGGTGATCTCCGGGATATCCACGCCAAATAGCACCGGCAGCAGGAAGTAAGTCCAGAAAATCAGCATGATGACCGGAATCGCGCGGAAAAACCCCAGCACCATCGCCAACAGCGCGGCCAGCCAGCCCCGGGACATCGCCAGCGCGATACCGAACAGCGTGCCCAGCAGGGCCGAGGCGACGCCCGCCATCAGGCTGATCGCCAACGTCAGCGCCGCCCCGCCTAGCGGCCCTTCGGGAAACGTGCCCCACATCAGATAGGTAAAGTTATCGCGGATGATCGTAAAATCCATTTCAGCGCGCCTCCGTGGACTTCCGCTGTTGACGCCACATGCCCCACCCTTCGAGCACGGCAATGGCGCCGATATAAAACACCGTGGCAACGCCGAAAGCCTGAAAGGTGCGGAGCGTTTCGGTTTCCACCTGACGTGATGCGTATGACAACTCCGCCACGCCGATCGCCATTGCCAGCGACGAGTTCTTGATGACGTTCATGTACTGTCCCAGCAGCGGCGGAAAGGCGATGCGCAGCGCCTGCGGCAACAACACATAGCGCATCGCCTGCCAGCCGGTCAGACCAAGCGCCTGCGCGGCATACTTTTGCCCTGTCGCGACGCCGGCCATTCCCGCGCGCAGTTCTTCGGCGATAAAGGCGCTGGAATAGAGCGTCAGTCCCAGCAGTCCGGCGAGAAATTCAAAGGAAGGCCACGGCAGTGCGAATCCCAGCGCAGAAAGTTCATGCGGGGCGTTCAGCCACTGCATCACCGACGACGGAAACAGCTGCCCGGCCCCGAAATACCAAAAGAACAGCTGGACCAGCAGCGGCGTGTTGCGAAACAGCGCGCTATAGGCGACAGCCAGCCAACGGACAACGCGCACGTGGCTGTCGCGGGCAGCGGCCAGCACCATGCCGAACAGCGTAGCCATGACCACGGTGGCGGCGGAGAGGCCGAGGGTCATCAGGAAACCTTGCCACAGCCATGCCAGATAGTTCGGCGCAAGCAGCCACTGCGTCAGCCAGTGTTGTATCGGTTCAGGAAACATCATAAATAACGATGCCCTCCGAGGTACGGAGGGCGAATGAGAGGGTCAGTCATCTGTGGGGATATCAGCTTTTAGGTTGTTGGTCTAACGGCGCGAATTTAAAGTCGCCGCGCGGCTGGGCAGAAAGCGTATCCGGCCCGAACCAACGGTTGTAGATTTTCGCTGCCTCACCGCGATTTTCCAGATCCGACAGCGCCTCATTGACCTTTTGCGTCAGCGCCTCTTCCCCTTTGGGAATACCCACCCCCTGATATTCGCGCGTGATGCTGAACGGAGAGATTTCAAACTCCGCCTTCTGCGCCGCCGGTACGTTCGCCAGCAGACCAACCAGTTTGGCGTCATCCTGCGTTATCGCCTGCACGTTGCCGTTACGCAGCGCCGAGAAGGCCAACGGGGTGTCATCATAGGAAATCACTTTCGCCGTCGGGTAGTGCTCGCGCAGCGTAATTTCCTGCACGGTGCCTTTATCCGCCCCAATACGCAGATTTTTGATGTCTTCCGGGCTTTTCAACACGCCTTTGCGGGCAATGAATTTTTGTCCGGTGGAGAAGTAAGGAATACTGAAATTCACCTGTTTGGCGCGTTCGTCGGTGATGGTGAAATTGGCGGCGATAAGATCGACTTTTTTCGACGCCAGCAGAGGGATACGGTTAGCGGGGTTGGTCGCGCGCAGCTCGACTTTAACGCCCAACGCTTTGCCGACGGCTTCAGCAATATCGACATCGTAACCCACCAGCTTTTTGCTCTCTGGATCCACATAGCCAAACGGCGGATTACTGTCGAAAACGGCGACTTTCACCACGCCGGACTTCTGAATATCCGCCAATTTATCCGCTTGTGCGGTCCCTGAAATCGCGGCCAGTCCGGCCACCAGCGTTAACGCCAAAAAGCGATGTTTCATGTGTTATCCCTTCCCCATTTTTAATAGGTTATAGGCTAACACCCGACTAAATATAGGGAAATAACATATACGACTATAATATAATCTTATGTTACATATCTCGCCGCGCGCCCGATTTCGCCGGAAAGGAAAAGAAAAAGCCCCGCGGTGCGGGGCTAATTGATCATGCAGGATCAAGACGTTAATGGTCTTTTTTCGCATTGTTTTCGATGAGCAGTTTTTCCAGCGCATCGCCACCGACATGCCGGAAATCCTGGCCTTTGACGAAATAGAAAATAATTTCGCAAATGTTCTGGCAGCGGTCGCCGATTCGCTCGATGGAACGCGCGCAAAACAGGGCGGTCAGCACGCTCGGGATAGTGCGCGAATCTTCCATCATGTAAGTCATCAACTGACGTACGATGCCCTCGTACTCCTTGTCCACCTTGCGATCTTCCCGGTAGATACGAATCGCTTCTTCCAGATCCATTCGGGCAAAGGCGTCCAGCACGTCATGCAACATCTGCACCGTGTGCAGCCCCATCGACTCCAGGCTAACCAACAGCGGCTGATGCTGGTGTGAGAATTTCTCCAGGGCTGTGCTGCAGATTTTGTCCGCCACGTCGCCGATGCGCTCCAATTCGGAAATCGTCTTGATGATCGCCATGACCAGACGCAGATCGCTCGCCGTGGGCTGACGTTTGGCAATGATGCGCACGCAGGCCTCATCAATGCTCACTTCCATCATATTGACCTTGGCGTCGCCTTCGATGACGCGCTTGGCCAGATCTTCGTCCTGGTTATGCATCGCCGTAATGGCGTCCGTCAGTTGCTGTTCGACCAGCCCGCCCATCGTCATTACCTGAGTGCGGATATGCTCAAGTTCGGCATTGAACTGACCGGAGATATGTTTATTCAGATTGAGGTTTTCCATCAAACTCCCCTGATCAACCGTAGCGACCGGTGATGTAGTCTTCGGTCTGTTTCTGCTGTGGCGCAGTAAACAGCGTATCGGTGTCGCTGAATTCAATCAGCTCTCCCAGGTACATGAACGCCGTATGATCGGAACAGCGCGCTGCCTGCTGCATGTTATGGGTGACAATCACCACGGTGTACTCTTTCTTCAATTCAGAGATCAGCTCTTCGATGCGACCCGTCGAGATCGGGTCCAGCGCCGAGCAGGGTTCATCCAGCAAAAGGACGTCAGGCCGGATAGCGATCCCGCGCGCGATACATAAACGCTGCTGCTGACCGCCGGACAGGCTATAACCGCTCTGGTGCAGCTTGTCTTTCGTTTCCTGCCACAGCGCCGCCTGGGTCAGCGCCCATTGCACACGTTCGTCCATCTCAACGCGAGACAACTTCTCGAACAGACGAACGCCGAAGGCGATGTTGTCGTAAATCGACATTGGGAACGGCGTAGGTTTCTGGAAAACCATGCCCACTTTGGCGCGTAGCAAGGAGATATCCTGGCTATCAGTAAGGATGTTGTTACCGTCCAGCAGGATTTCGCCTTCAGCGCGCTGCTCCGGATAAAGCTGATACATTTTGTTCAAGGTGCGCAACAGCGTCGATTTACCGCACCCTGACGGACCGATGAACGCAGTGACCTGATTCTGTGCGATATCCAGCGTAATGTTTTTCAGCGCGTGAAATTTTCCGTAATAAAAATTCAGATCACGCACCTGGATTTTGCTGGTGGATGTCTCAGTAACGATACTCATCAAGACTTCTCTCTTCTAGCGGTGGTGCTGCTTCGCAACACTCGACAGGGTTTTAGGCGCTTTTCTTAGCGAACAGCATGCGCGCGACAATATTCAGCAACAGAACGCAGAGCGTAATCAGCAACACCCCCGCCCAGGCCAGATCCTGCCACTCCTTGAACGGACTCATGGCGAACTTGAAGATTGTGACCGGCAAATTGGCTATCGGGTTCATCAGATCGGTGCTCCAGAACTGATTCGACAGCGAGGTGAACAGCAGCGGCGCGGTTTCCCCGGCGATACGCGCCACCGCCAGTAAAATCCCGGTGATGATGCCGGATACCGAGGCTTTGAGGGTAATGGCGGAAATCATTTTCCACTTCGGCGTTCCCAGCGCATATGCGGCTTCGCGCAGGCTGTCCGGCACCAGCTTCAGCATGTTTTCAGTCGTTCGGATCACAATCGGCACCTGCAATAGGGCCAGCGCAATCACGCCCGCCCAGCCGGAAAAATGCTCCATCTTCGCCACGACCAGCGTGTAGACGAAGAGGCCGACCACGATCGAAGGCGCCGACAGCAAAATGTCGTTAATGAAGCGAATCACCTCGGCGATCAGCGATTTACGGCCGTACTCCGCCAGATAGATACCGGCCAGAATACCCAGCGGCGTGCCGAACAACGTGGCCCATAAGATGAGCAACCCGCTGCCGACGATCGCATTCGCCAGACCGCCTCCGGGGGTATTGGGCGGCGGCGTCATTTCAGTGAACAGCGCCATCGACATGCCGTCGAATCCCCGGGTGAAGGTGGAGAACAAAATCCAGATCAGCCAGAACAGCCCGAACGCCATGGTCAACATGGACAAGCACAGCGCGATACGGTTTTTCTGGCGACGCCAGGACTGCATTTTTCGTCGATGACGCGCGACCTCTTCGCTGCGTTCGATTCCCATCGTCGCCATCAGCTCGCCCCCTCATTTTTCGCCAGACGCATGATCATGAATTTTGAGCAGGCCAGCACAATGAACGTAATCATAAATAGAATCAGTCCCAGCTCCATCAGCGCAGCGGTATGCAGGCCGGTATCCGCCTCGGCGAATTCGTTGGCCAGCGCGGAGGTAATGCTGTTGCCGGGCATAAACAGCGAAACGCTGTCCAGCTGATAGGTATTACCGATAATGAAGGTCACCGCCATGGTCTCGCCCAGCGCGCGCCCCAGACCCAGCATGACGCCGCCGATGACCCCGTTTTTAGTGAATGGCAGCACGATGTGCCAGATCACTTCCCAGGTGGTGCACCCAATGCCGTAAGCCGACTCTTTCATCATCACCGGCGTCTGCTCGAAAACGTCACGCATCACGGCAGCGATATAAGGGATGATCATGATGGCCAAAATCACGCCTGCGGCCAGAATACCAATGCCGAAGGCAGGACCGGTGAACAAAGCCCCCACAAACGGGAGCGCGGACAACACGTTTCCTACCGGCTGTTGAAAATATTGTGCGAACAGCGGCGCAAAAATAAACAGCCCCCACATGCCGTACACAATGCTGGGGATCGCCGCCAGCAGCTCGATGGCGACGCCCAGCGGACGCCTCAGCCAGCCGGGAGCCAGCTCCGTCAGAAACAGCGCGATGCCGAAACTAATGGGAATAGCGATGATGAGCGCGATCAGGGAGGTGACAATAGTGCCGTAAATCGGCACCAGAGCGCCGAATTTTCCGGCAGGCGCATCCCACTCTTTTGTCCACAGGAATGAAAAACCGAAGGTTTGAATACTAGGCCACGACGCAATAATCAGCGAAACGATGATACCGCCCAGCAGCAGCAACGTTAACAGCGCCGCCAACCGGACCACCGCGCCGAAGATCACGTCGCCATGTTTTCCTGGGGGAGTAATGGTTGGCTTATATTCAGCCATACAACTCTTTTCCTAATAAACTGGGATAACCCAATGAAATGTTCAAAGGTGGATATGCCGTTTCCGGTTTATCCACCTCTCAGTAACTGCCTAATGGGAAACGTTCTATCGTACAACGTACGATTAGTACAGGGCTTTACCCTCACTGTCTTTAATCTGGGTTTTCCAAGCGGCGCGGACCTGTTCAACCACTTCTTTCGGCAGCGTCGCGTAATCCAGCGCTTCCGCCTGAGCGGCGCCTTTATCGTATGTCCAGTCGAAGAACTTCAGCACTTCTTTGCCGATCTCAGGTTTGCTCTGGGTTTTTTGCAGCAAGATGAAGGTAGTAGAGGTAATTGGCCACACATCGTCGCCTTTCTGGTCCGTCAGATCCTGCGCGAAGGACTTGCTCCAGTCCACGCCTTTCGCCGCGTTGCTGAACGAGGCGCCTGACGGGCTGACCGCTTTGCCATCTGCGGAGATCAGCTTGGTGTAAACCAGGTTATTCTGTTTGGCGTAAGCGTATTCAACGTAACCGATCGACCCCGGCAAGCGCTGGACGAAAGCGGCGATCCCGTCGTTGCCTTTACCGCCCAGACCCGTCGGCCAGTTCACCGTATTGCCGGAACCCACTTTCTCTTTCCACTGCGCATTCACTTTCGCCAGGTAGCTGGTGAAGACGTACGACGTGCCTGAGCCATCGGCGCGACGAACCACGGCGATATCCTGATTCGGCAGCGTCACATTTGGGTTTAGCTTGGCGATAGCCGGATCGTTCCATTTTTTGATCGTGCCCAGGTAGATATCACCCAGCGTTTTGCCGTCCAGCGTCAGTTCGCCCTGCTTCACGCCTTGAACGTTGACCGCCAGCACGATACCGCCAATGACGGTCGGGAACTGAAACAGATGATCCTGAGCCAGCTTCTCATCCTTCAGGGGAGCGTCGGATGCGCCGAAGTCTACGGTTTTAGCCGTCACCTGCTTCACCCCGCCGGAAGAACCAATGCCTTGATAATTAATTTTATTGCCGGTTTCTTTCTGGTAGGAGTCCGCCCATTTGGCATAGACCGGGGCAGGGAAGGTCGCGCCTGCGCCGGTGATGTTAACGGCAGCGAAGGCAGAAACGGCGGTCAGAGAAACACCTGCTGCAACAAGACTGGCAACAGCGGTACGAATCAGTTTCATAATCCCTCCTGTGGGATATTATCGACGTGTAGACCCAGAGCGAGCGTGTATTATCAGAGTGTAGTTTGCTGGAGCAAAAAATAGGTCAATTCAATGACAGTAAAATGTACGGAATATGACATTTTTATGACACTCCGGGTATTTGCAAGAATGTATTGCTGAACGCGCTATTTCACCGTCAATTTCCGCCTTTTTACACGCATTACTCCTCACTATCTTCAGGCAATCAACGCCGAATTAAACCTAGCGTCGGTTTATTTCCGCTCCCCATCATCATGCGGTAAATACCCCCCTTTCACGGTAGCGATGACGAATTAACGTCACTCATCAAGGAAAATAAGATCGCTATATTTATTCGCCAATAAAAAATCAACAATCATTTATAAAATTAATGAGTAACATAAAATAATTCAAAAGATGCTTGGCTGAAATATCGAAAAAAACGGCTTCAACGCCTTTTTAATCGATTAATGGGCGTAGAAATAGAAAGGCGCGGAATAAGTGATCATAAGAAGGGAGGGGGTAGGATTAGGCTAAGTTGCAATATCGGATAACCCGCGGGTGAAACAGGTTATCCGATAAATAAGAGCTCGTATTACTTCCAGCGGTGGAAAATCAGCGAGGTATTGATGCCGCCGAACGCAAAATTATTCGACTGCACATAATCCACCTCAATACGCCGAGGTTCACTCATGATGTAGTCCAACTCGCCACACGCCTCGGCAGGCTGCCGTAAATTCAGCGTCGGTGCAAACCACCCCTCTCGCATCATTTCAATCGACATCCAGGCCTCCAACGAACCGCAGGCTCCCAGCGTATGCCCGAAGTAGCTTTTCAACGAGGAGATCGGCGTAGTTCGACCAAATACCGCCGCCGTCGCCAGGCTTTCCGCGATATCGCCGCGATCCGTCGCCGTGCCATGCGCATTGATATAACCGATATCTTCCGGCGACAAACCGGCGACGCGCAGGGCACCCTCAATGCACAACTGCATGGTTTCGCGCTGAGGCTGGGTAATATGCGCCGCATCGCAGTTGGTGTAGAAGCCCACCAGTTCTGCATAGATGGTCGCACCGCGCGCCACGGCATGGTCCAGTTCTTCCAGAATTAACGTCCCGGCCCCTTCGCCGATCACCAGACCATCGCGTCCGGCATCGAACGGCGCCGGGGTCGTTTCCGGGGCATCGTTGCGCTGGCTGGTGGCAAACAGCGTATCGAAGACAGCGGCTTCCGACGGACACAGTTCTTCCGCCCCGCCCGCCACCATGACGGTCTGGTAGCCATGCCGGATGGCTTCCCACGCATAACCGATGGCCTGACTGCCGGACGTACAGGCGCTGGATGTCGGGATCACCCGGCCCCGCAGGCCGAAGAACAGACCGGCGTTTACGGCCGTAGTGTGAGGCATCATCTGTACATACGTCGTTCCAGTGATGTTGTTGGTGTGTTTCTCCGTCAGCATAGTGGCGAACTCGCTGACCGGCCCGGTGCTGCCGGTGGAAGAGCCATAGGCTATCCCGGTCTCGCCGTTGGTCAGGACAGGATTCCCCAGCAGCCCGGCCTGTTCCAACGCCAGCTCCGTCGCCCGCGTCGCCAATAGCGACACCCGGCCCATTG
Organism: Lonsdalea iberica; assembly: GCF_002111585.1. GTDB lineage: Bacteria > Pseudomonadota > Gammaproteobacteria > Enterobacterales > Enterobacteriaceae > Lonsdalea > Lonsdalea iberica. Next base: position 43,436 of record NZ_LUTP01000008.1, on the reverse strand, counting down.
AGCGGATGCGCTTACGCGTATAGTGGTCAGGCAGCTGGAACGACTTTATGGGCGCGCCCAGCAGCGTATTCAGGCCGTCATAGACCTGCCATTCCGGCATTTTGCTTACCGCGTTGCGGCCGGACAGCAAACCGCGGGCGACGCTCTCCCAGGATTCGCCAAATGCGGTTACCCCGCCCATTCCCGTCACCACCACACGACGCATTACAGCATGCCTCCATTAATCGAAATTACCTGTCGAGTCACATAAGCTGCGATATCCGACATCAGATAACTCGCCAGTCCGGCGACCTCTTCGGCTTGCCCCATACGCTTCATGGGGATCATTTTCATCGCCTCATCCACCGCAACGGGCTCCATCTGAATCATGCCGGTATCAATCAACCCCGGCGCGATGCAGTTCACCGTGATCTTGCGTTTAGCCAGTTCGATGGCCAGCGCTTTCGTCGCGCCGATAATTCCAGCCTTGGCGGCGCTGTAGTTGACCTGTCCGCGGTTTCCCATCAGACCGGAGACGGACGATAGCGTGATGATGCGGCCCCCTTGGCGCAGGCCGACCATCGGCATGACGCAGGGGTGGATAACGTTGTAGAAGCTGTCGAGGTTTGTGTGAATGACACGGTCCCACGCGTCTTCATCGAGCGCGGGAAAAGCACCGTCACGGGTGATCCCCGCGTTATTGACGACGCCATAATAGGCCCCGTGACGCTCGATATCCTGCTCAATCTCCGTGCGGCATTGCTCACGATCGGCGATATCGAACCCGATAATGCGACCCTGACCGCCCGATTCAACTATCTGGCGCAGCGTCTGCTCGGCACCTTCCCGATCGCGATGATAATGCACCGCCACCGTAAATCCGTCCGCCGCTAGACTCAAAGCGATGGCCTGGCCAATCCCTTTGCTGGCGCCTGTTACCAAGACTGAACGACTCATTGGTTTTCTTCCTGCTCTAATAATTGTTGCAACTCGGCTTTGTCCGGCTGGTAAGTATTTAGCCTGCCGGAAGCGAACGACGCTCCCGCGATCGAGATATCCCCTTCAAAGCTGCCTATCTTCTCATCGCGCATCAGCAGCCTGACGCGAATATCCAGCTGCGATCCAGCAGGGAAGCATTCCTGCTGACAACGATAACCGCGTCCGCCTAAAAGCATGCCGGGCTGTGGCTTAACATCCTTTATCTGTCGCTGATGCCAGCCGGACCACACGCCGATGGTCTGGGCGATGATCTCAATGCCGAACCAGGCTGGCAGATTACCCTCAGCATCCAGAAAAGGCGCCAGCACGCCGGTAGCCGAGACGCTCACCCGGCAATGGGCGCTATCGTCGTGTATGGCGACCACCTCTTCCACCATCACCATCGGCGTTTGGTGAGGCAGGTAACGCTCTGCGCAAGCATATTCAGCCATCATACCTCCCCAAAATCAGGCAGGCATTGTTGCCGCCAAAGGCGAAAGAGTTGGACAAAATGACGGGACGCGCCAATTCCGCCGGTTCAGTCAGCACTCCGCACGGTGGGAGTTCATCGTCCCACGCGCTCTGCGAAAAATCTTGCGGCGGCAGCGACAGGCCGCGCGTCAGCAGCAGCCAGCACAAGGCGGCCTCGCCAATCCCCGCCGCCCCTAACATGTGGCCGGTCAGATGCTTGGTGGAGCTGCTGGGGACCGTGCTACCAAACACGCGGTGAACCACATGCGACTCAATCTGATCGTTAAGCTTCGTCGCCGTACCATGCAGATTGATGTAGCCCAAATCTTGCGGATTCAGATCAGCGTCGTCCAACGCCATGCGGATCGCCCGTTCGGCGCCCTCGCCCTCCGGGTGCGGAGCGGACATATGATAAGCATCCGACGACTCGCCAATGCCGAGCACGGCTATCTCGGCCGGTTCCCGACCTATCAACATCAGCGCGCCGCCTTCTCCAATGGTAATGCCGTCACGCTGTTTGCCGAACGGCGTACAGCGTTTTTCGGAGAGCGATTCCAAACTGTCGAACCCATTTAACGGCATCCGGCTCAGCGTGTCTGCCCCGCCGACGATGGCAACATCGGCCAGCCCCGCGTCGATCAGCCGTTTTCCGCTGATGAGCGCACGCGAGCTAGAGGAGCAAGCGGTGGATATGGTGTAAGCCGGTCCGTGCAGACCGAGGTAAGAAGCCAGAAAACGCGACGGATCGCCCAGCTCCTGCTGTGCATAGTGATAATCCCTCGTCTGGTCTCTGACGTAGCAATCCGCCTCATCCAATCCTGAGGTACTGGTTCCCATCACAACGGCCACGCGTTCCGCCCCAAATCGGGCTATCGCCGCGTTAACCTGCGGAAGTATCTGCCGCAACGCAGCCAGCAGCAGCTGGTTATTGCGGGTTTTATGCTTCGCCAGCGCATCGGGGATCGCCGGTAATTCAGCCATCACCTTTCCCGTCCAGCAGGTTTTGTCGTGCAGTAACCAGCGGTGATCGGGACTCATACCGGGCGCGACGGAGCGCGACAGATTCAGGGCAATACCGTCATTATCGTCGCCCAAGGCATTCAACATGCCTGCGGCATGGATATATATCATGACTCGCCATCCAACGGTTGAATGGCAATCTTATAACCGAAGACGAACTGCTGAACGCTGACCGGCTCGCGCAGGTTGTTTCTGGTCATATAACGAATTTCCGTCATCAAGTTGCCGCGATTATCACGCAGCTGCCTGACGTCGCCGCGATCCTGTAACGACCACCCCGCAGGAAGCTGGGGCAGCCAGGCGGCGATAGGCCAGTGGCTGAGCATGATGTCCGCCAGCACCTGATTGGCGGGCGGCATTTCGGGCAGAACGAGGGCCTGTTCGGTGTGGATGCCCGCCGCGTCATATGTGATGAGAAAAAGACGAATCCCCAAAGAGGACAATCCGGCCAGCGAAAGGCGCTGCTCATCCGCGCTCAGCATCACCATCAAAGACTGCTGTTTTCCCTTATAAGTACTGGTCAGCAGTTGCTGCTGATTGACTGCGGGCGTTATCGCCGGCGCGGGCAGCGTGACCCTCACGCCCGGTTTGAGCCAAGCCTGAGGGCGGTTATCCTGAGATTTACCGGCGCAGGCGGCCAATAACAGGCTGAAAAACACCAGCACCATATTGCGTAATAACATTATTTTTTCTTTCCTTTCGAATCCGGTAAAGCCAGCGGCGCCAGTAAAAAGGCGATAAAAATACCACCGCACAGAACGATGCCAAAGCTACTAATGGCCTGCGTGCCGCTGAAGACCAGCATGCCGAGCGTCAGCAACGTAGTGCACATCGCCAGCGCCACGGCCAACAACGAGGTCATCGGCGTGCCGCGTGGGTTGCTGAAGAACAGCGTGTAGTTGATGCCAATGCCGAGCACCAGCACCAACGCGAGCAGAGAAAACAGGTTAAGCGCATGGCCGCTCAGCGCCAGCAGCGCGAGCGCGCCGCCCAAAGACAGGACCGACGGCACCACGCTCAGCAAGCCCTTGCGTACGCCGAGACGCATCACATAGCTCAACGTAATCACCGCGACCGCCGCGATCAGCAGCCAGCTCAGCATGACGCGATAGAAGCCGAACAGGTGATCAAAACTGCTTTTGCGGTCGATCCAGATAACGCCCGTCGTCGCCTGAGCCAAACGCTCCAACGCCGCGCCGTCGCGAACGCCATTGACCGGTACCAGAACACCGCTGCGGCCGTCAGGCAATGTCAGCCAGAGCAGCCGCCAGCCCTCGCTCAGCGGGCTGTTCAACCAGACCTCAGGCGTCACCGGCATCGGTTTTACATCCGGCCCAGACACGCTCACCCCCGCTTCTTGCAGTCGCGTCACCACGGTCGGCGCGGCGGCGGCGATAAGTCGTTCATCCTGCTGTTGCTGTGAGCGCGAGACCAGCGGCAGCAACCGGTAGGACATCAACTCGCGCTGATGTTGAGCCTCTCGAAGCCGGGGTGCCAACTGTTCCAGACGCTGTAGCGTTTGCTCAGCATTATCGCCGTACACGACGAACCAGGTTTGATCCCCGCCCTGACCGGTTAACGCGGTGACCTGTCGCTCCTGCTTCATCAGCGCGGCGGGCATCGACTGCAACTGCGTGATATCGTCGTCGATCTTGAGCTGCCACATGCCGATAACGGCGAACATCAGCAGAGCGAAGGGGACCCCCCAACGCACTCCCCGATGTCGACGCCATGCCGCCAGCCAGCGACCCAGCAGCACCATCGCGGGAATCGGACGCACTGGCAGCCCCCGCACCAAACGCGGATACCAGCAAATAACCGTCAGGCAGGAGGCGGCCAGCCCCGTCGCGGCGAAAACCGCCAGTTGCTGCAATCCGGGGAACGGCGCCAGCACCATAATCAGATAGGCCACGACGGCCGTCCCCAGCGCCAGCAGCAAGCTGGGCAGCACCTTACGTAAACTCTCCAGCGGCGATACCGCGCCGCCATGCACCATGCGCTCGGTCAGGTAGTACAGCGTGTAGTCGGCCGAAATGCCGACAATACTGACGCTCATCACCAGCGTCATCAGGTGCAATTCGCCGAACAGCAGCAGCGTAAAGACCGTTCCGGCCAGCGCGCCAATCGCCACGGAGAGCGCGCACAACAACAGCGGCCGAGGCGAGCGGAAGACGGAAAAGACCAACAGCAGCACGCCCACAATGGTCGCCGTGCCTAGCGTAGAGACATCCTGCTTCGCCTGCTGGCTGGCATAGTGGCTGAAGAGCACGGTGCCCCGCATCAGCACCTGCGCATCGGGATAGCGGGTTTTGAGTTCATCCTGTAAACGCGTCAGCTTCTCGACCAACCGCTGCCCTTGCGCCATATCGAACGAGTCGCCGTTCAGCTCGCCATGTAAAAAGTACCAGCGCTGACCGTTTTTATCCTGCGCGCTCAGCCATCCCTGCGATAGCCCGAGCTGGCTGGCCTGCTGCTGCAACGCCAATTGCGAGCCCCGAACCAGCATCAGCGGATCGTGAGCCAACTCCTGACCACTGACCCCGGAGAAGGCGGAATAAAGCTGAGCCAACACCCAGTCCGCCTGCGCGCCGCCGCCCGCTTGCAGCCGCTGACGCGTGGCGCTATCGATCAATCCGTTGCGATGTTCATAGGCAAACCTGCCCCACGCCTTCTGCTGTTCAGCGTCGATAGGGCCTTTGACCTGTTTCAACTCCGGCCATGTTCGCAGTTGCTGCAACCACCACGCGGCCGCAGACGGATCGTCCTGTTGCCCCGATGCGATCAGCCAGACCATCTGCCGGTCGAGCCGCTGCATGAATCCCGCCTGCAGTTCCGGCGGAATATCGCCCATCGCCTTATCGGGCAGTAACGCCAGCACGCTACTGTTGATGCGGGCCTGCGGCCACAGGAGCGTCAACGCCAGTAACAGCGCCACGCAACAGCCACCCCAGACGAACGCCGCCCGGCGATGCCACTTAGAAAATGAATCGTTTTTGTTCGTCATCACTCAATGTCCGGGGCGTCAGGCGCTGATTACTGAGGGTAATGCGGGTGAGATCGCCCTGACGGTCATTAAGTTCTATCTGATCCAGATATTCACGACCGTTGAGGGTGATGGCATGAAATAACTTATCCAGCGGCGACGTTTTCGGCGTTAACACCAACCGCCACCGCTGATCGCCTAGATCGGTGAAATCCAAGGTAAAGTTTTGCTCCAGCACCTGACGGTCGGCCTGAAACAGCGCGCGCAGCAGGTGGTTGAACTGAAACATCTGCGGATTGCTCTCCGCGGTCACAATCTGCGGCGCCTGCCCATTCATGACCTGCACCATTCGTTGTTCGTCCAGCACCAGCGTCAGCGGGAAAGGCTTGGCCTGATGCCACCACAGCCCTTTTTGCTGTGCGATCAGCATTTCTCCGCTGGATTTGAGGGGTTGCGCCATCCCTTTGATTTCACGCGTCTGGGTAAACTCCGCCCGCACGACCGGCTGACTGCTGAAACGCTGCTGTAGCGCTTCCAGCGTCATGGCCTGCGCCGTCAGGCTAACTATCATCATCATGGCAAAACCGATAATTTTCACAGTGTGACTCCCAGTCGTTCCAGCAGGATATCGGGTGAGACAAAGCTCAGCGTCCGGCTTCCTTCCTCCACCGCCACCTGAATGGTGTAGCCGGTGGTGGTGCGTTGTCCGCTCTCAATGTCAAAAATTTGGTAGGCGATCCGCAGCCGGTTTTCGACTTCTTCCACCGTCGCGCGAACGCGAATACGCTGTTCATAAGACAGAGGCGAACGGTATTTGACGCGGGTATCCACGACCGGCCAGACATAGCCGGAGGCCTTCATCTCACGGTAGCCGTAGTTGAATTTGTTCAACAACGCTTCACGCGCCACCTCAAAAAAACGGAAGTAGTGGCCATGCCACACCACGCCCATCGGGTCGCAATCGTGGAATGAAACCGTTATCTCCACATCGTGACTTAGGCGGGGATCGTTCAGTGCACTCATTGTTTTTCCCTATCTGCCGACGTCTCGTCCGGCAAACTCCAAAAATCAAAAAAATTAAACCAGTCGAGAGGGGCTTTCAGCGCATAGTGCGCCAGCCTCTCGGCATAGCGATCGATAACCTGTTGCAACGCCTCCTGACGCGCCCCTCTGGGCAGCACAATCGGATCGGCGAAGGGCTCGCAATAAACCCGAAGCTGGTTCTGTTCACGAAGGACAAACATCAATAACACTGAGCAGCGCAGCGCGGCCGCGAGAATAAACGGCCCCTGCGGGAAGGGGGCGGGACGTCCCAGAAAATCACTCCAGACGACGCGCTGCTGAACGCCGCGATGACGATGGACGGCAAGGCGATCGCCGACTATCGCTACCCACTCGCCCGCATCCAGCTTTTGCTGCAACAGCATAGCGGTTTCCGGTCCGATGTCGCGAATGGGGATCAGATTCACGCCCGCCTGCGGCGTCATGCTCTCCTGAATCTGCCGGAAACGTTGGGCATTATCGGTAAACACCAGGGCGTTAATCACCAATCCACTGACCTGTTGAGCCATACCACGACACACTTCGATATCGCCGAGATGGGAGGCCAGGATCAATTGTCCCCGCTCCCGTCCTTGATGGATGACGTCCAGCGCGCCCGGCGCAAAGTCGATCTCCTTGCCCCAGTGCAACTCCCCGCGCCAGCTGGCGATTTTATCCAGCATCGCGTAGCCAAAACGCAGAAAATGGCGATAGCTGTTTAAAGGGCGAGGCAGCGCAATTCTCTGATCATCCGCATAGTCATGAACCTGAGCCAGCCACTGGTTAGACGCCTGCCGCTGCGCCTTTCCAGTCAACCAGTAAAAAGCGATGACGGGCCACAGCAACAGGGAAAAACCTCGCCGTCCCAGCCATTGATAGACGGCCAACATCAAGCGCATACCCAGCAGACCTTTGCGTTCGGCGATCCGCGCCCAGTGTATGCGGCGACGGCGGAACAAGAGTGAGGGTATGCGCGGCAACATGCCGAAAAACAGGCGGGTGTGCATCCAGGAAATACGGAGGTTGTCCCTCAGCGCGTCAAAATGCGAGATGCCATTGTCTGGATAGGTGACGCGCGTATCGATGAAACGGCTGGCGGTGCCTTGCCAGTAAAGCCGGACCATGATTTCCGTGTCGAAATCCATCCGTTGGCCTATCTTCCGTTGAGACGTCAGCGCCAGAGTGGCTGCCAACGGGTAAACCCGAAATCCGCACATGCTGTCTTTGATCGAGAGGGAAAGCGTCTCGACCCAGACCCAGAAATGGGTGATGTATCGGCCATAGAGGCGGGATTTAGGCACGGAGGCGTCATAACGCGGACGTCCGGAAATCAGGCTCTCAGGGTGCGCGCGGGCGTCGTCCAGCAGACGTGGAATATCCTCTATCTGATGCTGTCCGTCCGCATCCACCTGCAACGCGTGCGTGTAACCTGCGACAGCAGCAGTTTCAAACCCTTTGACGACCGCAGCGCCTTTACCCTGATTCCTCGCCAGTCGCACCAGCGTCACGCGCTCGTTTTCGCGGGCCAGCCGTTCCAACTGCTGTTGTGTGGCCGTCTCGCTGCCGTCATCCACGATAAAAACAGGCAGATCGAAAGACGCCAGTCGCGCCAGAACACCGGGCATCATGCCGCCGTGGTTATAGCAGGGGATCACGACGCAGGGTAAGAAATCGCGGTTCATAGACATAAGGTGATTTTCCCGTTGCTCGCCGGCAGTTCGTCGCCTTGCTTCCGCACGATGTGGTAGCTGAACGCCAGCTGTCGTTTGTCTTCCTTCCAGTTCAGGGTAAGACGTAGCGTGTTGCCCGGGAGTACGGGACGTTGAAATTTGATGCTTTCCACCGCGCTGAAACGCCACTGCGGCGCCAGGATCTCCACGCCATAGCGCATCGCCCAGTCGAGCTGAGCGATGCCGGGAAGCAGCGGTTGTTCGGGAAAATGGCCGCGGAACCAAAGCAGACGCTCATCGGTGCGCAGCATCAGCTCCGCCTGGCCCTCATGGGTTGTCCGGGAAATCTCAACGGGCAGCATGGAAAAGCTCCTGTATTTGTGGCCAGGCGCGCTTGCTCTGCGTGTTGACGGGAACGGCCTCGACGATGCGCCATAACCGAGGCATCGCGACCGGCTCCAGCCACTGATGCAGCTCATGACGCCATTTACGTTTCAGATTCGGCAGGTCGGCGGCCAGATGGGGGGCTTTGAGGACAAGCACCACGCCAATACATGCACGATCGCCTCGCTTGATCTGTACCGCTACCGCATCTTCGATTTCCGGCAGTGACAGCAGTCGACGTTCGATTTCACTGAGAGAAATACGCTTATCTTCGACTTTCAAAATACGATCGTGACGACCGCACAGTTCAAACCGCCCGTCGCTTGAGAACGCCAGCTTGTCGTCCAGTCGAATCCCTTCCGGCTGTGGAATCAGCGCTGAACGCACCCACCAGTCGCCCGCGTCATCCGCCTGATGCGTCACGCCGTCGAACGGTGTCCAGACGGTCTTTTCTCCGTCACGCGAACACCATGCCATGACGCCGGTTTCGGTACTACCGTAGATCTCGTCAATCGGATGGCCCAACCCCTGAGCCGCTTTCTGCGCGGCCCCCCAGGGCAGCGCGCCTCCCGCGGAGACAATCAACTGACAGCGAGGCACCGCCAATGCGTAGTCCAGACGCCGTAAGAAAGCCGGGCTGCTGATGAAAGCGTAGCGCTGTTCGCGGGGGAATGCCGCCAGCTGTTCGGTGTACATGATTTGTCGACTTTCGAAACTCAGGCCTAATGCCATGGGCAACCAGATGCAGAATGTCAGACCGTACATGTGCTGATGCGTAACGGAGGCGACGATGTGGCAATCTTGCAAACGCTCGCCCCACAGCGCCCCCAGCCAACGCGACTCCTCATCGAGGCAGCTGATCGGCTTAACCACCTGCCGGGGTTTGCCGGTTGATCCTGAGGTGAACAGAACCACGCAGGCATTATCCGGCATCGTCGGCAGATCGCGGGTGGGCGATGCCGGATGCGCTTCGGCGTTGAGGGTCACAACAGGACAATCCAAAGGCAGCGCGATATCCGTGAGTACACCATCGAACTCGCTCATCTGCTCTTGCAGCACCGACAAACGGCAGTGGCCGGGAATAATGGGTGTCTTACCCGCATGCAACGACGCCAGCAACCCCACGGTAAACAGGTAGCTGTCTTCGAAACAAAGCGCCCAGCGCTGAGCGTCGCGGGCCATCAGCTGCTCGCACAGTAAAGTCACCTGCTGACGCAGCATGGCAAGCGTAAACACCTGTGAGCCTTGGCTGGCCACACGGCGTTGCGCGCCATTCTCCAGCGATAACCAGTCGCTGACCGGAGAGACTTTTATCTTCTTCATTATCTCTTTCTTAGGCGTTGACGAATCAACCATTCTCCACCCATCACTATCCCTATCAACACGTAACTCAATAGCCCATTCCATAAGGTCCACCAGCGGATGTTGCCCGCCAGACAGGTCCATGCCGCGACGCTGCCGTTAAACACAAAAAACAAACACCACATCTGCGTCACTTTGCGCGTATAGCGTATGGCCTGAGGGGGGAGGTCAGGCTCTTTCAAGCGGGCCAACCGTTCAACGAGCGGCATGCTGCTGTATAGCGAGCCGCCAAATAACCCCAGCATCACCAAATTCACCACTACCGGATACCCCATCAGCCACTGGGTATCCTGCAACCACAGGCTCGTCAGGCAAAGGATCGCACCGATGGCCGCCAGCAGGCCCCCGGTTTCTCTGAACAATCGCTTATCTCGGGATAACGCGTAAAAACGCAGTAGAAAAACCAAGGCCAGCAGCGGCAGGATCCAGCGTTGGTGGGGATGCGTAACACTAAACCACACCAGAAAAGGCCAGCTCAGCGTCAGCAGTGCGCTCAACCCGGCCGTCAATCTGGAGAAGGTTTTCCCTGGCGGTGAACCGCTATTGCCCTTCATTAAGGAGATGTTCTACCGCAGTAACGACGTCCTGCACGGTGCGTACAGATTTGAAGGTTTCCGGAGAGATTTTCCGTCCAATCCGTTTTTGCAGGTGAACGACCATATCCACAGCATCGATGCTGTCCAGCTCCAGATCCTCATACAAGCGGGATTCAGGGGTGATATCGTCCGCATCAAGCTCGAAAAGCTTCACCAGCAACCCAGTGACTTCCTGATAAATATCGCTCTTATCCATAATTAACCCATTGTTTTATTATCAGAATTCACGGAACTCTGTGCGTTGATGAACGCAGCCAGAGTGGCGACAGAGAAGAAATGCTGACGCATCTCTTCACTTTCTGCGGAAAGCGCGACGCCATAACGGTTTTTAACCGCCAGCCCAAGTTCAAGTGCATCAATAGAATCCAAACCGAGCCCATCGCCAAATAACGGCGCATCGTTCTCAATCTCATCGACGCCCACCTCTTCGAGGTTCAGTGCATCAATAATCATTTGTTTGATTTCAATGAAAATACTATCCATAACTCATACCTGTTTTTTTTGAATAATAATGAAATTAACGCGTTAACGAATCCCGCAAAAAACGAGTCAGGCGTCGCGCGGCCAAAGAGGGTTCGTCGCCCTGTCCGACAAAATCTTGGCTGCGAATACGCTCCTGAACCGTGACGGTCAAAAACGGTTTTACGCGGGGAATGTGGTACCAGCGGTCGTGTTTACCCAACGTCTGCTGGGTACTACGAATATGGACGATGCGGAGATCGCAACCACAGCGAACGGCGATGTTCGCCGCACCGCGTTGCAATACCAGCGGCCGTCCTGGGTCGGTTCGGGTTCCTTCGGGGAAAATCATGATGGCTTCGCCGCGCTTCAAGCGCCGTTCGCACTCCGGCAGCAATGTGTATGACTGACTGTTGATCAGGTAGTCTGCCGAACGTATCACCCCACGAAAGAACACATTTTTCTGCAACTCCGCCTTCACGAGACAATCCACCTCAGGCATGACCGATGCCAGCATGACGTAGTCGATCAGCGTGGGGTGATTGGCGACAATGAGACAACCACGGTCTTTCCTGAGCGTTTCCACCCCTTCTATTTTGTAGTCCAGCACGCCCAACGTACGAACGCACCAGAGGAAAAACCGAAAGCTCGCGGAGATGCTGCGGCGCGCCAGCTGCCGGCGGCGTAATGCGCCGCAGGGCATCAGCAGCAGTAAGTTGAACCACACCAACGAAAGCAGTAGTCCGCCCAGGCTGAACATGCCGAAACAGAAGCCGGTCGTCGCCAGCCGCCAGCCACGGTTTAGCCAGGAATAGAGGGTCATTGGCGCGATAGCATCATCACTCATAGCGCGCCTTCCACTGCCAGCTAACATTGGCGCCCTCAATGTTGAATACCTTTTTTTGCGCTAATACTGCCTGCAAAAATTGCAGACTTTGGGGCGTTCCAGGCTCTTCCGCCTCATTCAAAGGAGAGGATGAACACGTCAAGTCATCGCCGGGAGCCAATAGCAATGCAACTGCATAAGGGTAACGCGGCACCAGTTCCGGCAGTTTATCGTCGAAAAAGGCAGGCACCGCGCCATCGAAATCCACCAGCACGACATGGCGATATCCCGCCTGATGCAGCGCGGCGACTTCCAGTAGCCCTTGTTGAAAGGAGTCCAGCCCTGCCGCAATCGACGTTGACACTAAGGATGATCGGGCGGCGATTGTCAGACTGCCCACCGCGGAGTTATGCACAGACATCGTGAAGTCGGTAGGAGACAGGCTTTCGTGCTGTGACAGCGCCAACAGGATGCGCAGGTTACGCTCCAATTCGCCGTGACGGCTGGTAAATACGACGGCGTCGCCGCCATGCTGTTGTAACAGAGACAATCCGCAGTCGACAGAGAGTCGGCTACCGCTATTGAGACGTCTCGCCGTCATCATCGGCAGATGGCGGCACTTGCCCACGGGTTGCTCAGAATCGATGGCACAGGACGTTTTCGCCCAGCGCTGCCAGTCGGTAAGATCATTTAAGCCCGGCGCTCTCGCCTGCCAGTCAAGGAGTGTAAAAGCAAAATTCATACTTAATTTTCTTCTATTCGTGTCACGATTACCGGCTTTCACTGACATTAATTAATTGATAAATCAGATTGTTACAGAACAATAGCGTATGTCCCACGCCGATGTTATCGACCTGCTGCTCCACGTCCAGCGCCGCCTGAGCCACCAACCGTATCAAGCGCTTCGCGGCATATAAACGGCTATTACCGCTGGCAAGACAGGTAAAACAAAGCGACGACATATTGGGGCTGAATGTGGCCACTTTTCATTTCTGCCGATCTCAGAATATTTCCAGAATGCACATCCCGGCTTCCGGCTACATACTCCGCACGATCTTGCTTAAGATCCACACAATCTGCTCCGGAAAATCTACCAACGACACGTGGACGCCTGGGGCGTCGTCATGGCACAACATCGTCCATTCACCGGTATCGCCACCCACGTTATACAACCGCCGGAGCCCCTACTGAATCACGTAGGGCAATGCAGCCTGAAATGCCGCATCTGAATAAAATGATCGAAATCCGACCAACCTTTCCGCGCCTTAATCGGTAACACGCCCAAAGCCGGATAGATCGTCGGCCAATCGCCAAAAACGCGTAATCCCGCCGATTTCTTTTCTGATAAGGCTTTATCGAAATAGAACATGCCTAGGAAACAAACGTCTTGGGTGAAAGCCATGTTCACTCGCGTCATACGATTGTGAAGGAGGAAATAACCGGTTTCACTCAGAATATAATGTCCATTTTTCAGGTAAATAAGACGACCGCTTAATCCCGCATCCAACAAAATTCCCACAGCATAACGAGTTAAATCGACGGCGGAAATAATGTCATTCAATGGGGCTCCGGTCTGTCCGCATTCGTCCAGAAACGACAAAATGCCATAATCTCGCAAATTGACCGCCGGCTGCGGTAATCGCCACTAAGGCATTGATATTATCCTTGCCGCTTCCGTGAGACACCGCATTCCCATGAAAAATAAAAAGAAAGCAAAAGGCTGAATGATAAATATTCAGCCCTCATTGTTATTTAATATGCTGCGCTGACAGGCACAATTGAATTTCACGATCCAAATTGTTTATCCAGCGGTTGTAATTACGATGAATTTTACCATTGGCAGCCCTGAGATTCTGGCTGTTGACGTAGTTGATGGAATAACTGCTGGTCGAGTAGTTAATGCGGATATCCGCGACATGGCCGCGCTGGTTGATATGACCATTGATCACGCCAGGAGAGACCGGCGTCATGACCCACTCACGTTGCTGCCCTGCCTGAATAATGGCTGTTTTCACCTGTTCAATGCTGTATTGGGCTGTGATGGATTGATTCACATTCATGATATAGGCGCTTCGGGAAGAACACCCTACTAACGTAAAAAGACACACCAGACATGCAGCTAAAATACGAAACTTTTTCATAGAATCCCTGTAAGAATGTCACCACTAGATCTGCCTAGGTTAAGACGGCAGTCATGGACGCGAAGCCGAAAATAGCACGCATCATTGCGCGCACTTTACCCAAAATTGTAATTCTTTTACAAAAATTATCATATAAACGCAGAATAAACGCTAAAAAAAACAGCCTCTAAATGAAAGCCAGAAGACAATCGGGTCAGTTGGGAATAAATCGGCGGCAGAACGGAAAAATTTATATCGGAATTAAAGTAATGGGGAAAAATAACGTCAGCCAGAGAAGATAAACAGGGTTTCACTAGCTGACGAGGCAGGCTTAATTACTCAACGGTAACGGATTTAGCCAGATTGCGCGGCTGATCCACATCCGTCCCTTTAATCAAGGCGACGTGATAAGCCAGCAGCTGAAGCGGCACGGTATAAAAGATAGGGGCGATGACTTCTTCCACATGCGGCAGAGGAATGATTTTCATCATATCGCTGTCCGAGGTGAATCCTGCTTCTTCATCCGCAAAGACATACAGCTCGCCGCCTCGGGCGCGTACTTCCTCAATGTTGGATTTGAGTTTTTCCAGCAAATCATTGTTAGGCGCGACCACGACGACCGGCATATCCGCATCGATTAAAGCCAGCGGGCCGTGTTTCAATTCACCGGCAGCGTACGCTTCCGCGTGGATGTAGGAAATCTCTTTCAGCTTGAGCGCCCCCTCCATCGCGATGGGATATTGGTCGCCACGACCCAGGAACAACGCGTGGTGCTTGTCGGAGAAGCCTTCCGCCAGCGATTCAATCAGCTTGTCCTGAGACAGAATCTGCTCCAGACGCGCGGGCAAGGCCTGCAGGGCGTGCACGATATCGTGCTCGACCTGAGGTTCCATGCCGCGCAAGCGCCCAATTCTCGCCACCAGCATCAGCAATACCGTCAGCTGAGTGGTGAAAGCCTTGGTCGACGCCACGCCGATTTCGGTGCCCGCTTTGGTCATTAGCGCCAAATCGGACTCGCGCACCAGCGATGAACTGGCTACGTTGCAGATCGCCAGCGAGCCAAGATAGCCCAGCGACTTGGATAGACGCAGCGCCGCAAGCGTATCGGCGGTTTCCCCAGACTGGGACAGCGTAATCATCATGCTATTACGCCGCACCGCAGGCTTTCGGTAACGGAATTCGGAAGCGATTTCGACATCGCACGGAATACCGGCCAGCGACTCGAACCAGTAGCGGGACACCATCCCGGAGTTGTAGGAGGTCCCACAGGCGATGATTTGCAGGTGCTCGACTTTCGATAGCAGTTCGTCGGCGTGCGCGCCCAGCTCGGACAAATCGATCTCGCCGTGGCTGAAACGGCCTTCCAGCGTGTTTTTGATCGCCAGAGGCTGTTCATAAATCTCTTTCTGCATGTAGTGACGGTAGGCGCCTTTGTCTCCGGCATCATACTGCACGCTGGATTCGATCTCTTCGCGCGTCACTTCCGCACCCTGACGATCGAAAATACGCACCGTACGGCGAGTAACTTCGGCGATATCGCCCTCTTCCAGGAAGATAAAGCGACGCGTGACCGGCAGCAGCGCCAGCTGATCGGAAGCGATGAAGTTTTCCCCTACGCCACGGCCAATGACCAGCGGGCTGCCGGAACGCGCGGCCACCAGAACGTTGGGATCGCGGCTGTCCATCAGCACCATACCGTAAGCGCCGCGCAGCTGAGGAATGACGCGTTTGACGATATCAATCAGCGAGCCGCCGTTCTCTTTCTGTTCCCAACGCACCAGATGCGCGACGACTTCCGTATCCGTTTCAGAAACGAATCGAAAACCCCTTGAGGTCAGCATTTCTCGCAACGGCTCATAGTTTTCGATGATGCCGTTATGCACGACGACGATGTTTTCAGACACATGCGGGTGTGCATTCGTTTCCGACGGTTCGCCATGCGTCGCCCAACGCGTATGGGCGATCCCGGTGCCGCCGTGCAGCGGATGCTCGTCCGCCGCCTGGGCCAGCATCTGGACTTTGCCCAGACGACGCAGACGGGTCATGTGCCCTTCGTTATCGACTACCGCCAGACCGGCCGAATCATAGCCCCGGTATTCCAGACGGCGTAACCCTTCCAGCAGGATTTCAGCAATATCTCGTTGCGCGACTGCGCCTACAATTCCACACATACAATGATTCCTATAGAGGTGACATATTGTGTCACCGATGCAGTCTTTGACCTGATTAATCCGGTTTATTCCGGGCTCCCCGAGCCTTGTAGAGTGGGGAATTATTATGTTTTGGCCTGCCTGTTCACTCGTCAGTCTGAAAATGCAGGACAAAACCGTCTTTCATCAAGACAACGCTCATCCCGCCCTACAGGGGCGGGATGCTTTGTTCGACGAGGGCGCATACATCAACCGCCGCCGTCACAACGTTTACTTCTTTTTCACCGGCCTCCGCCAGCCAGCGATGCTTGTCTGCTTGACACGGCTAAGCACCAGCTCATTTTCGCCTACATCGCGAGTCACCGTGGTGCCAGCGCCAAGCGTCGCTCCGTTAGCGATGCGAACCGGCGCCACCAGCTGGGTATCCGAACCGACAAAAACATCATCGCCGATGAGGGTTTGATGCTTGTTGGCCCCGTCATAATTACAGGTGATAGTCCCCGCGCCAATATTCACGTTCGCGCCGATCTCCGCATCGCCCAAATAGGTCAGGTGGCCGGCTTTAGAGCCTTTCCCCAAACGGGCTTTTTTCATTTCAACGAAATTGCCGACGTGAGCGCCTTCCGCCAGCTCAGCGCCAGGACGCAGACGCGCAAAAGGCCCGATGGTGCACTTCGCTTCCAGCACGGCGTCTTCTAGCACCGAGTATGGACTGACTTCACAATCATCACCAATGACGCTGTTTTTGATCACGCAGCCCGCACCAATCGTGACGCGATTTCCCAACGTGACGTCGCCTTCCAGTATGACATTGCTGTCAATGGTGACGTCACGGCCAAATGTCACGTCGCCGCGCAGATCGAAGCGTGCCGGATCCTGCAACATGACACCTGCCAGCAACATCTTTTCCGCCTGTTCCTGCTGATAAATGCGTTCCAGACGCGCAAGTTGAAGACGATTGTTGACGCCTTCCACCTCGCTGGGCCGTTCTGGGTGTACTGCGGCGACGTGACGACCTTCCCGAGCTGCCATCGCGATGATATCGGTGATATAAAATTCGCCCTGCGCATTGTCGTTGGTCAGTTGGCTCAGCCAGCGCTTTAGATCGCGGCCGCCCGCCACCAGAATGCCGGTATTGATTTCGCAGATTTCACGCTGCGCCTCGCTGGCGTCTTTATGTTCCACAATGCCAACCACCGCATGGTCCCGCCGTACGATGCGTCCATACCCCGTAGGATCGCCCACATTCACGGTCAATAGGCCAATGCCGCCCTCGGGTTTCGCTTGCACCAGACGCTTCAGCGTCGCTTCGGAGATCAGCGGAACATCGCCGTACAACATCAAGATATCTTCGTCATCGGTAAACGCTGGCGCCGCCTGCTGCATCGCATGCCCCGTCCCCAGCTGTTCGGCCTGCAACACCCAGTTCAGCGCTTCGCCGGACAGCGTTTTTTTCAGGCGATCGCCGCCGTGACCATAAACCAGATGAACACGCTCGGCGCCCACCTTCATGGCGGTATCAATCACGTGTTGCACCATCGGCTTACCGGCCAGCGTGTGGAGAACTTTGGGAAGATCGGAATACATGCGCGTTCCCTTGCCGGCGGCAAGAATAACGACGCTGATAGCACTGTTCGACATAGGCATCCTGACTGAAACTGATTGGTGCCCACCAAGTGGGACGAATGAAAGTTAACCCTATTATTACACCGGATTACTACATATTTTTCAGCGAAAAATCCCGCTTGGCCGCATTTTGCGTGATAACGCCGGCGAATTAGCGGATTCAACCTCAAAGGCGTCTATTTAGCGACGGTTTTGAGTCTTGCCCCCTAAACTTCGCCCGGACCACGGGTATAAAAAAAGCCAGCAGGTAAACACCGGCCGGCTTTTTGGAGACTGAATCTGTTACATCGATTTTCTGGTCAGCTCGATAACGCGTAGTTTAGCAATAGCTTTGCTCAGTTCAGCAGAGGCCTGAGCATAATCCACGTCACCGTGTGAACTGCGGATATGTTCTTCAGCCTTGCGCTTCGCTTCCAAAGCCCGCGCTTCATCAAGATCCTGCCCACGGATGGCGGTATCAGCCAACACGGTGACCGCATTCGGCTGTACCTCAAGGGTACCGCCGGACAGGTAGATGAACTCTTCATCGCCGTGTTGCTTAACAATACGCACCATACCAGGCTTAATGGCCGTCAGCAGAGGGGCGTGACCAGGGTAGATCCCCAGCTCGCCTTCGCTACCGGTCACCTGAATTTTCTGTACCAGGCCAGCAAACATTGCCTGTTCCGCACTCACGACATCCAGATGGTAAGTCATAGCAGCCATGTCACCCTCCTATCAAGGCGTTACAGTTTCTTGGCTTTTTCCACGGCTTCGTCAATGGAACCAACCATGTAGAACGCCTGCTCCGGCAGGTGGTCGTATTCACCGTCCATGATGCCTTTAAAGCCACGGATGGTATCTTTCAGAGAGACGAACTTACCCGGAGACCCTGTGAACACTTCTGCCACGAAGAACGGCTGAGACAGGAAGCGCTGGATCTTACGAGCACGGGATACCACCAGCTTGTCTTCTTCAGACAGTTCGTCCATACCCAGAATCGCGATGATGTCCTTCAGTTCCTGGTAACGCTGCAGAATGGACTGCACGCCACGAGCGACATCATAGTGTTCCTGACCGACCACCATAGGATCCAGCTGACGGCTGGTAGAATCCAGCGGGTCAACGGCCGGGTAAATACCCAGAGAGGCGATCTGACGGCTCAGAACCACGGTTGCATCCAAGTGAGCAAAGGTGGTGGCTGGCGACGGGTCGGTCAAGTCATCCGCAGGGACGTAAACGGCCTGTACGGACGTGATGGAACCGGTTTTCGTGGAAGTGATACGTTCCTGCAGCACACCCATCTCTTCCGCCAGCGTCGGCTGGTAGCCTACCGCGGAAGGCATACGGCCCAGCAGTGCGGATACTTCGGTTCCTGCCAACGTATAACGGTAGATGTTATCGACGAACAGCAGAACATCGCGACCTTCATCACGGAATTTTTCCGCCATGGTCAGGCCGGTCAGTGCCACGCGCAGACGGTTACCCGGCGGCTCGTTCATCTGGCCATATACCAGGGACACTTTATCCAGTACGTTGGATTCGCTCATTTCGTGATAGAAGTCGTTACCCTCACGAGTACGTTCCCCTACACCCGCAAACACGGAATAACCCGAGTGCTCGATAGCGATGTTACGGATCAGTTCCATCATGTTGACGGTCTTACCCACACCCGCGCCGCCAAGCAGGCCGACTTTACCGCCTTTGGCGAACGGACACATCAGGTCGATAACCTTGATACCCGTTTCCAGCAGTTCCTGAGAGTTGGACAGGTCTTCATAGTCCGGCGCTTCGCGGTGGATAGCCCAACGCTCTTCTTCGCCGATGTCGCCCTTCATGTCGACCGGCTCGCCCAGTACGTTCATGATACGACCCAGCGTCGCTTTACCGACCGGCACTTCGATAGGGTGACCGAGGTTAGCAACGTCCAGACCGCGACGCAGACCGTCGGAAGAACCCATTGCAATACAACGAACAACGCCGCCGCCTAACTGCTGCTGTACTTCCAGCACCAGTTTTTCAGCACCGTTTTCAACCTCAAGCGCATCGTACACCTTCGGTACGGCATCCTGAGGGAACTCGACGTCCACCACGGCGCCGATTACCTGGATAATCTTTCCAGTAGCCATCTTGAATCCTCTACGTAATTCGACAATACGTAATTCGTAAACCTGCTTAAACCGCGGAGGCTCCCCCGACGATCTCGGTGAGTTCCTGAGTGATGCTGGCCTGACGAGCCTTGTTGTATACCAACTGCAGCTCTTTAATCAGATTGCCGCCGTTATCGGTGGCGGCCTTCATCGCAACCATTCGCGCGGCCTGCTCGCTGGCCAGGTTCTCTACGACGCCCTGATAAACCTGAGACTCCACATAGCGGCGCAGCAGGGTATCCAGCAGTGCTTTAGGGTCCGGCTCATACAGGTAATCCCAGGATTTCTTCTTCAGCGTGCTGTCTTCCGCCGGGGGCAGAGGCAGAAGCTGAACCACCTGAGGCTCCTGAGACATGGTATTGATGAACTTGTTGCTCACCACATACAGCCTGTCCAGACGACCTTCGTCATAGGCCTGCAGCATGACTTTTACCGATCCGATCAATTCAGACAGGCTGGGGGTATCGCCCATCCCCGTTACCTGAGCGACAATGTTTCCGCCAACGGAATTGAAGAAAGAGACGCCTTTCGACCCGACCAGCGCCAGATCGCTTTCAACGCCCTTGTCGCCCCACTCTTTCATCTCGGCCAGAAGCTTTTTGAACAGGTTAATATTCAAGCCACCACACAGGCCACGGTCTGTAGACACGACAAAATACCCGACGCGCTTCACTTCGCGCTCTTCCAGGTACGGATGTCTATATTCCAAATTACCTAACGCAAGGTGACCAATCACTTTGCGAATAGTTTCAGCATAAGGACGGCTGGCCACCATACGATCCTGCGATTTACGCATTTTGGAAGCGGCGACCATCTCCATCGCTTTAGTGATCTTCTGCGTATTCTGGACGCTTCCGATCTTACTACGTATCTCTTTTGCGCCGGCCATCTTAGCTTCTCCTCAATAGCCTAGCGGTCTGCCGTGAGGCAGACCGCGGGCAATTACCAGGACTGGGTTGCTTTAAAGGTATCGAGGATAGTTTTGAATTGACCCTCGATTTCATCGTTATAAGCACCCGTCTGGTCGATCTGCTGCAGAAGTTCGCCGTGCTCACGGCTGGCATAGGCCAACAGCGCCGCTTCGAAACTTCCCACTTTAGACAGCTCAACGTCTTCCAGGTAACCGCGTTCTGCCGAGAACAGCACCAGAGACTGCTGCGCGATAGACATCGGCGCATACTGTTTCTGTTTCAGCAGTTCAGTCACTTTCTGACCATGGTTCAGCTGTTTACGCGTTGCATCATCCAGATCGGAAGCAAACTGAGAAAACGCCGCCAGTTCGCGATACTGTGCCAGCGCGGTACGAATACCACCGGACAGTTTCTTCATGATCTTGCTCTGAGCCGCACCACCCACACGGGATACGGAAATCCCCGGGTTAACCGCAGGACGAATACCGGCGTTGAACAGGGTGGATTCCAGGAAGATCTGACCATCGGTAATGGAAATGACGTTGGTCGGTACGAACGCGGAAACGTCCCCAGCCTGAGTTTCAATGATCGGCAGCGCCGTCAGAGAACCCGTTTTGTCCTTCACTTCACCGTTGGTGAATTTTTCTACGTACTCGGCGTTGACGCGCGCGGCGCGTTCCAGCAGGCGGGAGTGCAGATAGAACACATCGCCCGGGAATGCTTCACGACCCGGCGGACGGCGCAGCAGCAGAGAAATCTGACGATAAGCGACAGCCTGTTTGGACAGGTCATCGTAAATGATCAGCGCATCTTCACCGCGGTCACGGAAATATTCGCCCATGGCGCAACCAGCATAAGGCGCCAGGTACTGCAGAGCGGCAGATTCGGAAGCCGTAGCCACAACCACGATGGTGTTAGCCAGCGCGCCATGTTCTTCCAGTTTGCGAACCACGTTGGAAATGGTGGAGGCTTTCTGACCGATAGCGACATAGATACATTTGATACCGGAATCACGCTGGTTGATGATGGCATCAACGGCCAGCGCGGTTTTACCGGTCTGACGGTCGCCGATGATCAGCTCACGCTGACCGCGGCCGATCGGAATCATCGCATCGACGGATTTGTAACCGGTCTGAACCGGCTGGTCGACAGACTGACGCTCGATAACGCCCGGCGCAATCGCCTCAACAGCGGCGAAACCGTCGTGCTCTACCGGACCTTTACCGTCGATAGGCGCACCCAGTGTGTTGACCACTCGGCCCAGCAGGCCGCGGCCTACCGGCACTTCCAAAATACGACCGGTACATTTTACTTTCATGCCTTCGGCCAGGTCCGCATACGGACCCATCACCACAGCACCTACGGAGTCGCGCTCCAGGTTCAGTGCGATGGCATAACGGTTTCCGGGCAGGGAAATCATTTCCCCCTGCATGACATCGGCCAGACCGTGTACGCGGATGATCCCGTCACTGACGGAAACGATAGTACCTTCGTTATGAGCTTCGCTCACAACATTGAACTGAGCAATCCGCTGCTTGATCAGTTCACTGATTTCGGTGGAATTCAGTTGCATGCTCCAGTCCCCTTAAGACTGCAAGACGTCTGCCAGACGATCCAGACGACCACGAATACTGCCGTCTATCACCATATCGCCTGCGCGAATGATCACGCCGGCCATAACAGACTTATCAATTTTGCAATTCAGCTTCACTTTACGTGACAGACGTTGTTCCATCGCAACCGCTATCTTAGATAGCTGCTGCTCGTTCAGCGTCGTGGCGGAAATCACCTCGACATCAACTGTCGATTCCTGTGCCGCACGAAGTTGAACAAACTGTTCCAGTACTTCAGGAAGCACCGGTAAACGCCCGTTTTCGGCCATAACCCTAATCAGGTTTTGGCCCGCATCATCCAGTTGATCACCGCATACCTCGATGAAAGTATTCGCCAGCGTTTGCGGCGCGACAGCGCCGGAAAGCAGTTCAGCGATCAGTTCATCTCGGCTTACTTCTGCAGCAAATGCCAGCATGTACTGCCAGTGTTCAACCGCCTGGTGTTCTGCGGCAAAGTCAAAAGCTGCTTTGGCGTAGGGGCGAGCTACCGTGACAAATTCAGACATCAGCCCCTTCCTCCTTACAGTTCAGCGACCAGTTTATCGACGATGTCGCTGTTAGCAGCTTCATCCACGGAACGTTCAATGATTCTCTCGGCACCCGCAATGGCCAGCGAGGCGACCTGCTTACGCAGCTCTTCGCGAGCGCGCTTGCGTTCAGCGTCAATCTCAGCCTGGGCCTGCGCCACAATTTTGTTGCGTTCCGTTTCTGCTTCCACTTTCGCTTCTTCCAGAATCTGAGCGCGCTGCTTATTCGCCTGCTCAATAATGACCTGAGCATCCGCTTTAGCTTTCTTCAGTTGATCGGTCGCATTGGCCTGCGCTAGGTTCAGATCGTTCTTGGCGCGTTCTGCAGAAGACAAACCGTCGGCAATTTCTTTTTGACGCTTCTCAATGGCAGCCATAATCGGCGGCCATATGTACTTCATGCAGAACAGGACAAACAGGACAAACGCAATGGCCTGGCCGAGGATTGTAGCGTTAATATTCACAGCACAATGCCTCTTCGTAAGTTAAATGGTTGATGTTCCATCACCTGACAAGCACAAGCTTGTTTAGGCGACCGCAAACATCACATACAGACCCAAACCCACAGCGATCATCGGGATTGCATCCACCAGACCCATTACGATAAAGAACTGTGTACGCAGCAGAGGAATCAGATCGGGCTGACGTGCAGCGCCTTCCAAAAATTTACCACCCAGAATGCCGATACCGATCGCAGCACCGATAGCCGCCAAACCCATCATCAACGCGGCAGCCATGTACAGCAGATCCACACTCAGGTTTTCCATGACAGTCTCCAGTTTGTTTCAGTTAAAACGTTATTGTGTTGAAAGAAAATCAATGCTCTTCAGATGCCATCGAGAGATAAACAACCGTCAGAACCATGAAAATAAAAGCCTGAAGCGTAATGATCAGGATATGGAAAATGGCCCAGGGGACATTCAACAACCATTGAGACCACCACGGCAACAAGCCGGCAATCAGGATGAAGATCAACTCACCCGCATACATGTTGCCAAACAGTCGCAAACCCAGTGAAACCGGTTTGGACAGCAGGCTGACACCTTCAAGAATCAGGTTGACAGGAATAAAGACAGGATGATTAAACGGCTGCAGTGTCAGCTCTTTGACAAAGCCGCCCACGCCTTTCATTTTGATACTGTAGAACAGAATCAGAATGAAAACGCCTAACGCCATTGAAAGCGTAATGTTCACGTCGGCAGAAGGTACTACGCGCAAATAAGCATGGGCAGGATCGTGCCCGGCGGCGCTATAAATCTTCGCCCAAATTTGCGGCAGCAAATCGATCGGCAGCAGGTCCATAAAGTTCATCAGGAAAACCCAGACGAAAATGGTCAGCGCCAAAGGAGCAATCAATTTGCTCTTGCCGTGATACATATCACGCACGCTGCTATCAACGAAACCTACGACCAGCTCAACTGCGGTCTGCAGCTTGCCAGGCACGCCACTGGTTGCGTTTTTAGCGACTGAACGAAAGATAACCAGAAAGAGTATGCCAAGAGCGACTGAGAAAAACATCGAATCGATGTTGATCGCCCAGAAGCCCGAACCCACCTGTAAATGCGTCAGATGATGGCCGATATACTCTTGCGGAGTAGAGATTTCTCCTGAAGCAGACATGATGTCTCTTACCCTTTTTGTTGTTAACTACGGTAACGGTTAATGACAGCGGGTGCCACGATCTGGATAACCAACACCGACAAGTATGTCAGGCCAAGCGGAAGGAACGCCGCATGGAACCCGCCTAACGCCACCACCAACAATGCAATGGTGAAGAGCATTTTCAGCGCCTCGCCCACAGCAAATGACCAGGCAATGCGTCCTGCTGACGGTGTCTGCATGTTCTGCCGTAAGGCAAACAGCATAAACACCATATTCGGCAACCAGGCTGCCAATCCCCCGCCTAATGCGGAAACCGCCGCTTTCTGGCTGACCGTGGCAAAAATAGCGCTTAACGCCAACATCACCACGCATTGTATCAGCAACGAATGCAGCGCGACTTTCCCATTGTAAAGGGGTACAGACATGACGCTTGCTCTCCCCGTACCTTTTCTCAGAGGTATGCTGAATAAAGTCGTATAAAACTGCCTTTAGAGCATCGAGTCAAGCAGCAAAAAACGAGCAAATTATACGTTTCAGCCAAGCGAATTCAATCAATAAGTAGCCAAAAGGTGAACGATTATTTAAATTTATTTCAGAAGCCTTATTTTTACTAACTATGCCGTTAACACGACTTTAATAAAACCAGCACTAAATCAGCTACATTGTGTGATATTACTCACAAAAAACGCGTTGCAGAGTTTTATATACGATCGGCTTTTTTTTTGTCTTTAGCAAAAATAGCTATTTTTATTTATTTAATTTCAAATAGTTAAAAACCAACACTCAGCAAACATAACAAAACCACAGCGAAAACCGGTTATTGACATTCCGGATAATTTTATCTCACATCATTAACACATATCCGTCACTAAAAACGGCACCAAGATTGCCGGACTGTTCAAAAAAAACACATCCCGTCTTCTCGTCAAAATGCATTAAAGACACCGCTGTGTAACATCGCATTAAAAATTACTGAGGCCGCTAATTTATCACGCGCACGCCCCAGACTATCGGATGAAAAGTGCAATTACTTCGTGCTTATTTGATAAAAAACAACATTAAAGCTGACGCAAAATCACCAAATGTCGTTCCCCTTCCTGCTCGGGCACGCTCAATTTCACGATCGACTCGGCGGAAATGCCGTCCGGCAGCGCATGCAGTTCGTCATCGGGGAGTACGCCTTTAAGGGCGTAAAAACGCCCTTGGGGACGGGCGGGAAGATGGTGACACCATTCAACCATATCCTGCAACGAAGCGAAGGCGCGGCTGATGACGCCGTCAAACGCAGGCTCTGCGGGGAAGTCCTCAACGCGGCTCTGTACCGGTTCAACGTTTTCCAACCGCAGCTCATGCTGCACCTGGCGCAGAAAGCGTACGCGCTTGCCCAGGCTGTCTAGCAGAACGAATTGAGAATCAGGGCGGATGATGGCCAACGGAATACCAGGCAGGCCGGGACCGGTGCCGACATCAATGAAACGTTGCCCTTCCAGATGAGGTTCTACCACCAGGCTATCCATGATGTGTCGCACCAGCATTTGGTCGGGGTCGCGCACCGAAGTCAGATTGTAGGCCTTGTTCCACTTGTTCAGCAGTTCGACATACTGGATCAACTGCGTTTTCTGGCGATCGGTCAACGTTATGCCAGCGCTGTCCAGCAGGTGGTTTAATTTCGTAAGCACGCAAAAATCCTGGTTTTTCGTTCTGTTAGCTTGATAGACATGATGAAGCGCGGCCGACTTCATGCGGTCGGACGCGCTCTTTTAGGCACTGCGGCGCAGCATCCCTTGTTTTTTCAGCCACACCAGCAAAATGGAAATGGCGGCAGGCGTGACGCCGGATATACGGGACGCTTGGCCGATCGACCCCGGCTTGTGATCGTTAAGCTTAGCGACCACTTCGTTCGAGAGTCCGCTGACCTGACGATAGTCCAGCTCAGCCGGCAGCAAGGTATTTTCATTACGCTGCTGTTTCTCGATTTCTTCCAGCTGACGGGCGATGTAACCTTCGTATTTGACCTGAATCTCGACTTGTTCCGCCGCTTTGGCGTCGGCCAGCGCCGGAGCGAACATCGGCAGTTGGGTCAGCAGCGCGTAGTCGATTTCAGGGCGACGCAACAAATCTTCGCCGTTAGCTTCACGCGACAGCGGCGCTTTCAGCAGCGTGTTGATCTGGGCGACCTGCTCAGAATGCGGGTGGACGAAAACATCGCGCAGGCGCTGACGCTCTTTTTCGATGCTCTCCAGCTTCTCGTTGAAGTGCGCCCAGCGTACATCGTCGACCATGCCAAGTTCCCGACCTTGTTCGGTCAGACGCAGGTCAGCGTTGTCTTCACGCAGCATCAAACGATATTCCGCTCGCGAAGTGAACATGCGGTACGGCTCTTTCGTACCCAGCGTGCAGAGATCGTCCACCAGCACGCCGATATAGGCCTGATCGCGACGTGGCATCCACCCTTCCTGCTCGAAGGCCAGTCGCGCGGCGTTGAGCCCTGCCAGCATGCCCTGAGCGGCGGCCTCTTCGTAACCGGTCGTGCCGTTGATCTGGCCGGCGAAGAACAGGCCGTGGATAAATTTGTTTTCGAGCGTCGGTTTGAGATCGCGCGGATCGAAAAAGTCATATTCGATCGCGTAGCCCGGACGAACAATGCGTGCGTTTTCCATCCCGGCCATTGAGCGAACAATCTGCCACTGCACATCGAAGGGCAGGCTGGTGGAAATGCCATTCGGATAAATCTCGTTACTGGTTAGCCCTTCCGGCTCCAGGAAAATCTGGTGAGCATTGCGGTCGGCGAAGCGCATGACTTTGTCTTCGATCGATGGACAGTAACGGGGACCGATGCCTTCGATGACGCCCGCGTACATCGGGCTGCGATCCAGATTATTGCGGATCACCTCATGCGTATGTTCGTTGGTATGCGTGATGTAGCAAGGCATCTGCGCCGGATGCTGACTGGCGCTTCCCATGAAGGAGAAGACTGGCATCGGGTTGTCGCCATGCTGTTGCCCCAGCACGCTGAAGTCGATGGTGCGCGCGTCGATACGGGGCGGCGTTCCTGTTTTCAGGCGACCGACGCGAAGCGGCAACTCCCGCAGACGTTTGGCGAGCGGAATGGACGGCGGATCGCCAGCACGGCCACCGCTGTAGTTATCCATTCCGATATGAATTTTGCCGTCAAGGAAAGTTCCGACGGTCAGGACGACGGATTTGGCGCGGAATTTCAGGCCCATCTGGGTCACGACGCCCACCACGCGATCGTTTTCCACGATCAGATCGTCAACGGCCTGCTGGAAGATCGTCAGGTTTTCCTGATTTTCCAGCGCCGTTCTTACCGCTTGCCGATACAGAACGCGGTCTGCCTGAGCACGAGTCGCACGTACGGCAGGCCCTTTGCTGATGTTTAGTATCCTAAACTGAATACCCGCCTGGTCGATGGCGCTTGCCATCAGGCCGCCCATGGCGTCGATCTCTTTGACCAGATGTCCTTTTCCGATCCCGCCTATGGCTGGATTGCATGACATTTGTCCTAGCGTATCAATGTTATGCGTCAGTAAAAGGGTTTGACGTCCCATTCGAGCGGAAGCCATTGCGGCCTCTGTGCCGGCATGACCTCCGCCGATCACGATGACGTCAAAAGGATCTGGATAAAACATGGTACTGCACCTCGCGTGGTTGCGAACGATCGTTACGGCCCTGGGGTGGGGGATTCTACTCAAGTTTGTTCGAACGACCAAGCGCGGTTGATCGTCAGGTAATTAAAGAAAGATCTTTTTATTTAAAGATCTCTTTATTAGATCTCTTATTAGGATCGACCCTATCTGTGGATAAGCCAAAATAAGCGAGAATGATCAACCGATTAAGCGGGATCATTAGCTGTGAAAGATCGGTGATCCCACACCGTATAAGCTGGGATCTGAATGGGACTTTATGCACAGGCTAGAAAACAACCAGTAGTTGTTATTGGGATAACTACCGGTTTTACCCGTGATATAACGTGTTTTATCCACAGATAAAGGTGTAAAAAAAGGCGTTATCTGAGTAAATTAATCCACGATCCCACCCATTCTTCCGCTGGATCCTCGGGTATTTCGTGTTCAGTAATGTCGATCTTGAGGATTTCACCGATCCTTTTCGCCCCACGATCCTGCAAAATGCGATCGACTGTCAGGATCGCGCCACAGTATGTGTCGTACTCTTTACTGCCGATCCCGATAGCGCCAAACCTGATCTGCGAGAGATCGGGTTTACTCGCCTCTATTTCTTCGAACAACGTTTTCAGATTGTCGGGCAGGTCGCCCGCGCCGTGCGTAGAGGTGATCACCAGCCATAACCCTTGCGTAGGCACTTCGCTGAGTTCAGGGCCATGCAGCAGCGTGGTGGAGAAGTCAGCCTGTTGCAGCAGGGTTTCCAAATGCTCTGCGACGTACTCCGCGCTGCCAAGCGTGCTACCGCTAATAAGAGTGATATGGGTCATACACGATCCCGTCGGATTAAAAGACGGGACATTGTACGCTGTGATTTTCGTGGGATCTACCTGTGGATAATAGGGGGATAGGAAAAAAAGGTTAGGGCGCTATAGTCCGCATTATGGGGTTTTGCAGGGAGATCAGGGTCTCCGTGGACTGAATTTCATCAATAGTCTGGATCTTGTTGATAAGTACGTCCTGCAACGCGTCGATAGAGCGGCACATCACCTTGATGAACACGCTGTAGTGCCCGGTGGTGTAATAGGCCTCCACCACTTCTTCCAGGTTATTCAGCTTTTCGAGCGCGGAGGGGTAATCTTTGGCGCTCTTCAGGATAATGCCGATAAAACAGCACACGTCGTAGCCCAGCTGTTTAGGATTCACGTCCAGACGCGTGCCGACGATGATGCCTGCCTGCTTCATTTTTTCTACCCGGACATGGATGGTGCCGGGGCTGACCGTGAACTGCTTGGCGAGCTCCGCATAGGGCGTACGCGCATTTTCCATTAGCGCGCCGAGGATACTGCGGTCGAGTTCGTCCATTGAATAGGTGTCGGCCATATCACGTCTCTAAAGTTGTCTGTTTCTGCGTTTTACTGCGAATGGTGGGTTGAAGCAACGTCTATCACGGCCGCGTCGGAAAAAAGCCGAGCGGACGTTCAGTTTTTCGTGTGATGCAGACGACGTTGCAAACGACTTTTCAGACCGGTATTGAAACGCCAGATATGGTCGAAAATCGTTAAGATCCCCGGTTTCCCGTGATCGGACATCGCCACCGCATGAAAACGATGGTGATATTGACGCTGGCGCCGCCGCACTTCCTCAACCAACGGCTCGGGAAGACGCTGGGCGATGAAGTCCGAGATCATGACGGCATCCGCATCCTGCCATTGCTGACTGGCCATGATATCCAGCAGGGCGGCGATGCAGTCCGACATATCTGTACCGCCGCGGAACGACTGATTGAGAAAACGAATTGCTTCATCCAGACCGTTGGCGGACGTCAGCTCGTAGCTCACGACGCCCGTCGAGAACAGCATAATGTAGCAGCGACGGTTATCTTCCAGCGCGACGCGCATCAACGCCAGACAGAAGGCTTTGGCGCAGCGTTCGTTAAAACCGCCCATTGAGCCGGAGGTATCCACGCAGACGATGAAGGGGCCGCGCGGCTGCTGTTCCTGATTCTGATGAACGACTGGACGCTCCTGGATCTTCTCGCGCCAGCCTTCCCCCTGCAACCGGTAAGTGAGCAGTCGGTGTTCCGCCAGGCGGCGATAGAACTCGTACTCCAGCTCGTCGACGCCAAGCGTCGACAGTTCCGTGGGGACCAGTCGCAGGATGTCGTCGCTTTGGTGGATGCCGCTGACCTGTTCCGGCGTCAGGGACGGCTCGCGGATCATCACCTTGAACGCTTCGAGCGGCGTCGTCTGACTCAGCACTGTTTTAGTTTCATTGCTGCGGCCCAGGCGTTCCGCCAGTTGCCGGAGTTCGGGCTGTTGTTGCAAGAAGGCGCTGGTGGCGAGCAGCGGTTGCAGAGCCGGGGTCAGGCGTTTTCCGGCGCTGAGGTCCCATAGCCTGCCGGCGGCGGTATCGTTTTCCGCCAGCACCGGAATCAGTGATTCGGTGACGGTGAGACGCTGCTGCAACTCCTCCAAAAGGGTATCCCGCTCCTGATCGACGATTCGATGATGCAGTTCCAGCGTCTGCTGTGTCAGGCTGGCGCGCCAGCGCTGGATAAACAGCGCGTGTAATCCCGCCGTCATCTCATGGTCGGAGGTATCCGGCGAGTGGCGTAGTTTGTCCGCTTGAGCCAGAAACGGCGAATTGACTTCTTTCAGCAGAGTCATCAGCTCCGGCATGCGGGATGGCAAAGTATGCCGGCTAGTGGCCAGCGCCTGTTGGTATCCCGCGACTTCCTTTTCGAGCTCTTCCGGGGCCGCAGTGGTGTGGAGCCGCTGTTGCAAAAGCGTTTTCCACTTGGGGAGATCGTTCATGACGGCGGATTTGAGCCGTGGATGCTTTTCGAAGAACATCGCCAGTTGCGGCGTCGACAGCAGCGTGACGAGCATATCGTCCAGGAGATGGTTTTCATCAATAGAAAGCAGGAGCTCCAGCGATTCCAGCGTCAGCATTGGGGGTTACTCCTGTCGAGACTGTTCTATCTGTTCATCGACCAGCCGCAGGCTTTCTTCAATCCGCGCGAACCACTCTTTAGGGATGAATAGACAAGGCTGATGCTGCGCGAAGCGGCGCTGTTGTTCCTTAAGCTGTAGTTTGAGCGTGTCGTACTGCTGCACCAAAGACTCAGGCAGCTTGATGTTGTTTTTGTCCGGCAATGAAAGTGTGGTGCTCTGGAGGCTGATGTCATGAACCACCAGATGCTGGGCGTCGTCGACTTTCATATCGATGCGTTGCCCGAATCCAAGGCCGTTGAGTTTAGCGCGGATTTCGCCTCCGGCATTCAGCCAGTGCGACAACGCCTTGGTCTCGAAGACCAGATGGGTGACCGTGCGTTCATTCAGTACCAGCGGGGTTTGCAGCACCAGCGTCAGAGTCTCGTCAGTAACGGTTTCAGGCAGCGTATAGTGTGGTTTACGGGCGAAGAAATTACTCTGTTTTTCCACCCGAAAGGCCTGCAGTTCACTCTGCTGCTGTTCGTACTGTTGCCGTTCGAGATTAAGTTGCTGAAGCCGATAAAGCAGCGTCTGTTGCTGGTAGGCGTGCTCGGTCATCAGCTGATTCATCAGCTGTTTGACCAAATCGAACGAGGTGTTGTCGTGCCACAGGCAATCTTTGAGCAGAATGATGTCTACCGGCGTGATGTTATCCCGCCCGCTGAAGAAGGCGCAGGCCTGAAGCAGGCGAATGGCTTTTTTCCACCGGCGATCGGAGACATAGGGCGCATTTTCCTGCGAGTCCAGCAGCTGACGCAGTTGGAAAATCAAATCGAAACACGCATCCGGCAACGTTATTTGATTGATGAGCGATTGCCACTGCACATACTCTTCGCCGCTGATGCTAAGGGCGTCGCTGACCGGATTATCGCGTTCCCCACCGCTGGTGGTCAGCATGGCCCGAAAGTTCTGTTTATCTTGCACGCGGCCGAGCCACAAGCGGATCAACATACGGTCGTATAGCGCTTCCAGACTACTGTCGGCTTCCGGCAGTTCGTTAGAGGCGGTGACCAACAGGCGCATGGGGATGGGTTCCTCGCTGTCGCCATTGCGAAAGCGGCGTTCGTTGATGGCGGTCAGGAGGGTGTTCAGTATCGCCGGACCCGCCTTCCAGATTTCATCCAGAAAAACGATTTCCGCTTCAGGCAGGTAGCCGGAGGTCAGACGCTGGTAGCGTCCTTCATCTTTCAGCGCCTGAATCGACAACGGTCCGAAGACTTCTTCCGGCGTGGAAAAGCGCGTCATCAGATATTCGAATGCCCGGGAGTCTCTGAACGCATATTTCAGCCGGCGGGCGATCAGGCTTTTCGCAATCCCTGGCGGTCCAAGTAAAAAGACGCTCTCTCCGCTAAGCGCGGCCAGCAGGCATAAGCGTATGGCATGTTGTCTTTCGTACAGGCCGTGTTCGAGGGCTTGGCTCAGGCGGGCGATTCGGTCAGCCAGCGCGGTGGGTTGTATCATTATTTATCCATCATTGCCGTCAATCACTGTTCGAGATTAGCAGTCTGGCTGAAGAATTATTAGCTGATTATGGGCATTGTTAGCCGCGTTAATCAATAATTGTCCTGTAAACGAAACGAGAAGGCAGGTTTTAAAAATGGGCTTTTAGCGTGATTTGTGCATACTGAGCGTTTTTGGGGCCGCTCAACATCCGGGTGGTTCTATGTGCTAATGGACTATAGAAGATAGGGTTTATGAATTCAGAACATAAACGTCCATTGCCAGCGATTACGTTGGCAGCAATAGGAGTGGTATACGGTGATATCGGTACTAGTCCTCTCTATACGCTTAGGGAATGTTTGTCCGGGCAGTTCGGTTTCGGTGTGGGAGCAGATTCCGTCTATGGATTTCTGTCACTGATTTTCTGGCTGTTGGTCTTAGTCGTTTCGATGAAATATCTGAGTTACGTCATGCGGGCGGACAACGCCGGAGAAGGGGGCATACTGACGTTGATGTCTCTGGCCGGGCGCAACACCTCGGACCGGGTCACGGCGATAGTCGTTATTATGGGGTTGATCGGCGGCAGCTTTTTCTACGGCGAAGTCGTCATAACACCGGCTATCTCAGTGATGTCGGCGATAGAGGGGTTGGATATCGTCGCGCCCTCGTTGGAATCTTATATCGTCCCCGTCTCCATCGCGGTGCTAACGCTTTTATTCATGATCCAAAAACACGGCACTGGGCGCGTGGGGAGTTTGTTCGCGCCGGTGATGCTGGTGTGGTTCCTGACGCTCGGCATTCTCGGCGCACGCAGCGTGATCGACCATCCGCAGGTCTTGCAGGCGCTGAACCCGATGTGGGCCGTGAATTTCTTCATCAAATATAAGATGGTGTCCTTCTTTGCGCTGGGCGCAGTGGTGCTGGCTATCACCGGGGTCGAAGCCTTGTATGCCGACATGGGACACTTCGGCAAATTGCCTATCCGCATTGCCTGGTTCCTGGTGGTGCTGCCGTCGTTGATACTCAACTACTTCGGTCAGGGCGCGCTGCTGCTGAAAGATCCCGAAGCCATCAAAAACCCCTTCTTCCTGCTGGCACCTGACTGGGCGCTGATCCCGTTGCTGGTGCTGGCCGCCTTAGCGACGATCATCGCTTCGCAGGCGGTAATCTCCGGCGTCTTCTCCCTCACCCGTCAGGCGGTTCGTCTTGGCTATTTGCCGCCGATGAAGATTGTGCACACCTCCGATATGGAGTCCGGGCAAATCTATATTCCGGTGATCAACTGGCTACTGTACGTGGCGGTTGTACTGGTGATCGTCAGCTTCGAACACTCAAGCCGACTGGCTGCGGCGTATGGGATTGCGGTGACCGGGACGATGGTGCTGACCAGCATTCTGGTGTGTATTGTCGCCGTTAAGAACTGGCACTGGTATCGCTACGTGGTCTACCTGATGTTGGCGGTACTGCTGATGATCGACATACCGATGTTCCTGGCCAACGCCGTGAAAATTTTCTCCGGTGGCTGGCTGCCGCTGGCGCTGGGGCTGGTGATGTT
This sequence comes from Lonsdalea iberica, assembly GCF_002111585.1. Lineage (GTDB taxonomy): Bacteria > Pseudomonadota > Gammaproteobacteria > Enterobacterales > Enterobacteriaceae > Lonsdalea > Lonsdalea iberica. The sequence goes on along the minus strand of NZ_LUTP01000008.1, from coordinate 9,357 downwards.
TGTCATCATGACCACCTGGAAGAGCGAGCGTTTCCGTCTGATGAGACGGCTGAATGAGCACGGCAACTCGCTGGAGGCGATGATCGCTTCGCTGGAGAAAAACCCGCCGGTGCGGGTGCCGGGCACGGCGGTGTACTTCTCCCGCGCAACGCACGTCATTCCCTTTGCGCTGTTGCATAACCTGAAACATAACAAGGTGTTGCACGAACGCGTGGTTCTGCTGACGATGCGGACTGAAGACGCGCCGTATGTGCATAACGCTCGCCGCGTGACGGTCGAACAGCTTTCCCCATCCTTCTGGCGGGTTATCGCCAGCTACGGGTGGCGGGAAACGCCCAACGTGGAAGAGGTATTTCACCGCTGCTGGCAGGACGGCCTGACCTGTCAGATGCTGGAAACGACCTTCTTCATGTCTAACGAATCGCTGATTATGGGCAAACGGCCGTGGTATCTGCGCGGTCGCGGCAAGCTGTTCATGATGCTGAGCCGCAACGCGCTGAGAGCCGCCGATCAGTTCGAAATTCCGCCTAACCGGCTGATAGAACTAGGGATTCAGGTGGAAATCTAGTGACTTCGGGTTAGCGGCCAGGTCAGCTGGGCGGAGAATCCGCCGCCCGGCAGATTAGCGAACCGTGTCGTCATACCATGCAGGTGGGCGATCCGGTTGACTATCGACAGGCCCAGTCCGCTGCCCGAGGCTTCCTGACCGGGCGGACGAAAGAAGCGTTCGCCCAATCGCAACAAAATCTCCTCGTGTACCCCCGGCCCTTCGTCGGCCACTTCCAACCCTTCCATCGTTAACATGACGCGTACGACGCCGCTTGCGCCGTTGCTGCCATAACGAATGGCATTATCCAGCAAGTTGCGCACCGACAGCGTTAACAACAACGCATTGCCCGGCGTTGCCACGGGCGTTTCCGGCGTGTTGAGGTTCAGCATCACGCCCTGACGCCGGGCCTCCTCTGTCTGATCCGCGACGGCCTGCTCAAGCAGCGGCTGCCAATGTACCGTTTCCGATGAGGCGGGATCATTGTCGACGTCGAGACGAGAAAGGGTCAGCAACTGATCGACCAGCCGGGTCGCACGATCTATGCCTGCGTCCAACTGGCCGAGCGCGCGTCGACGCATCTCTTCATCGTCATGGGCCAATTGGACGACCTCGGCCTGAACCTTCAGCGCGGCTAACGGGCTGCGTAGTTCATGGGCGGCATCGGAGGTGAAACGACGCTCTCGCGTCAGCATGGCATTGATGCGGGCGAACAGGCCGTTCAGCGCATCCACCAGCGGGCGTACCTCTGGCGGCACTCGCGGCGTGGCGATGGGCGACTCGTCATCCGGGCGACGTTGTCCGAGCTGACGCGCGATATGTGTCAGCGGCCGCAGCTCATAGGTGACCAGCAGGAACAGCAAGATCAGCATCACGGGCAAAGCGGCCAGCCAGGGCGTGAGATTGGTTTTTACGATATCGAGCGCCATATCGTGACGATATTCCACCTCCTGCCCGACGGCCACCACATAGCGTTTATCCGGCGTGGTCAGCCATACCAGCCGCCAGAGATCATCGTCGTCGTGTAATTGGCCGGTGGTAAAGCCATCGTGGCGATAGTCGGAGAATAGAAACCGTTTGCCGTTATCGTCATCGCTCAGTACCCGCAGTCCATCAGTGCGGAAAATGGCGAAGGCCAGCGCATCCTCGTCCTGGTCTCCTCGCGCCTTTTTCGTGATTTGCCGGGCGGCCGGTAGCGCCTGAGGTTGGAGATCCTGAGGCGTGAGGGTGGCTAGCCGTTTGGCGAACAGGAGTTGCTGGGTATCGAACAGCTCGTTGATATTATGCCGCGTCTGTTGCCAGGCCAGTATGGCCGCCGCGCCCCAGCACAGCAGCGTCAGTAGCATGAATCCCAGTAGCAGACGCAGGCGCAGATTCAAACGCTTCATGGGGCATCTCCCAGTCGGTAACCCACGCCGTGGACAGTTCGGATGACATGGCTGCCCAGCTTTTTGCGTAGATGATGAATGTGGACTTCCACGGCATTGCTGGAGACGTCATCGTCCCAGCCGTACAGCTTCTCCTCCAACTGAGCGCGCGTCAGAATCCGACCGGCGTTCATCATGAACAGCTCCAGCAGCGCCAGTTCGCGCGACTTCAATTCGATGGGACGATCGTTGACCGTGACGATGCGCGTGCCCGGTTCTAACGCCACATTATCGTAGACGAGCTTTGGCCGCAGCTCGCCGTGACGGCGGCGGATCAGCGCCTGTAGCCGTGCGGCCACTTCGGTGAGGGCGAAGGGTTTGCATAGGTAGTCGTCTGCGCCGTCCTGCAATCCCTGAACCCTGTTTTCCAGCGCGTCGCGCGCGGTCAGAATCAGCACCGGAATTGACTCTCCGGCCTGCCGCCAGCGTCGCAGAATGACCAGTCCATCCATTTCCGGCAGGCTCAGGTCCAGCACCACCGCGTCGTAAGGGGCGGCGTGCAAGGCCCGCATCCCCTGTTCGCCTTGCTGGAACCAGTCGATGCTGAAGCCCAGCTTGGTCAATCCAGCTTTGATGCCGTCGCCTATCAGGCGGTCGTCTTCTATCAGCAGTATTCTCATTTTCTCCCACCTTGCGTTGAAGGGATGTTATCGGGGATCGGTACAGAGAGAACAGTTCAAAGGGCCGGAAATGTGGCGCCGGCCACCGTATGAATAAAGATAACGAATGATTGGCTATCCTTAAGATCCTGTTAAGAACATTTTGTTTTAGTGGCGCTGTAAGGCAAATGAAACGCAGTTTTACCCTACGGCAATCAATGGCAATAAGGAGTTTTCTATGAAAAAAACAGCAGCATTCTTCGCGATCACCGCCCTGTGTGCCGCCCCGGCTTTTGCCGCTCAGACCGGCGGATTTGTGGAACCTAATGCCTCTTCATCCCCGGCACATTCCGCCGGCGGGTTTTCCGGCCCCGACGGTAGCGTGACGACGGTAGCGAAAGCCAAAGAGCTGAAAGACGACAGTTGGGTGACGGTACGTGGTCATATTGAACGCCGCGTCGGCAGCGAGGATTATGAGTTCCGCGACGAAACCGGCACGATAACGGCCGAGATTGACGACAAGTACTGGAACGGCCAGAGCGTGACGCCAACCGACAAGGTGGAGCTGCAAGGCGAGCTGGATAAAGGCTTTAATTCGGCAGAGCTGGATGTCAAACAGGTGAAGAAAATCCAGAACTGACACGTCTCGAACGCCTCGCTTTTCTGGGCGGGTTTCCCCGCCCCTCTTCACATCCTCTCACTTTCTCTCGCCCCTCTTACGGTCTCTCTCCCTGCTTTTATCGTGTAAGCGAAACGTTTCGATAGCGATCACATTTCGGCTACATCTTGATTGTCTTCCCACCCCCGTTTGCTCATTATCCGGGCACGCGAAACGTTTCGCTGAGGGGGAATGATGAAAAAAGGCGTGTTGCTGAATACCGCGATTTCCGAGGTGATTGCCCGTTTGGGGCATACCGACAGCATCGCGATCGCGGATGCCGGACTGCCGGTGCCGGAGAAGACTCTCCGCATCGACCTGGCGCTCACCCACAACGTACCCAAGTTTTTGCAGGTCGTGGCGGCCGTGACGGAAGAAATGCAGGTGGAAGCGGCCATTCTGGCCAAAGAGATCATCGAGAACAATCCTCGTATTCACGAAGCGCTATTGCAGCATTTACTGCAGCTTGAACAACGTCAGGGCAATACGATTTCGCTTCATTACGTCACCCATGACGCATTCAAACAGCAAAGCGCTCAAAGCCGGGCTGTGATCCGCAGCGGGGAGTGCTCCCCTTATGCGAACGTCATCCTGTGCGCGGGCGTCACTTTCTGAGGCCGCTATGCAACCTTTACTGCAACTTCACGGCATCACCAAATCCTTTCCGGGCGTTAAAGCGCTGTCTGGCGCGGGATTGAACGTTTATCCGGGCAAAGTCATGGCGCTGGTGGGAGAGAACGGCGCGGGCAAATCCACGCTGATGAAGGTGCTGACCGGAATTTACCGCAAAGACGCCGGGAGCGTGCGTTTCCTCGGTGAAGAAGTGGCCTTCAATGGGCCTAAAGCATCGCAGGAAGCGGGGATCGGCATTATCCATCAGGAGCTGAATTTGATCCCGCAGCTCACCATCGCGGAAAACATCTTCCTGGGGCGTGAATTCACGACGCCGCTGGGCCGCATCGACTGGAAGCGAATGTATGCCGAGGCGGATCGCCTGTTGCAGCGGTTAAACCTGCGTTATGACAGCCGTCGCCCGGTGGGAGAGTTGTCGATTGGCGATCAGCAAATGGTGGAGATCGCCAAGGTGCTCAGCTTCAAATCGCAGGTCATCGTGATGGATGAACCTACGGATGCGTTAACCGATACCGAAACCGCCTCCTTATTCAGCGTCATCGGCGAGTTGAAAGCGCAGGGCTGCGGGCTGGTTTACATCTCTCATCGCCTGAAGGAGATCTTCGAGGTCTGCGATGACGTGACGGTGATGCGCGACGGCCAATTCGTCAGCGAACTCCCCGTGGGCGATCTGCAAGAAGAGCGGCTGATCGAGATGATGGTGGGTCGCAAGCTGGAGGATCAATATCCCCGCCTTGCTCAGACGCCGGGCGCGGTCCGGATGAACGTCGATCGGGTCTCCGGGCCGGGTGTTCAGCCGGTCAGTTTTACCTTGCGCAAAGGCGAAATTCTCGGTGTTTCCGGTCTGATGGGCGCGGGACGCACGGAGTTGATGAAAATCCTCTACGGCGCCCTTCGCCGCACCGGCGGCACGCTGACGCTGGAGGGGCGGGACGTGGTGACCCACTCTCCGCAGGACGGTTTAGCGAACGGCATCGTCTATATCTCCGAAGATCGCAAGCGCGACGGTCTGGTGCTCGGTATGTCGGTAAAGGAAAACATGTCTCTGACGGCACTGCGTTATTTCAGCTATATCGGCGGAACGCTGAAACACGGTGAAGAAGCGCAGGCCGTGAGCGACTTTATCCGCCTGTTCCATATCCGAACCCCGTCGATGGAGCAGCCTATCGGACTGCTCTCCGGCGGCAATCAGCAAAAAGTGGCCATAGCGCGCGGACTGATGACGCGGCCGAAGGTTTTGATTCTCGATGAGCCGACGCGTGGCGTGGACGTCGGCGCCAAGAAGGAAATCTACCAGTTGATTAACCAGTTCAAGCAGGAAGGGCTGAGCATCATTCTGGTGTCGTCGGAAATGCCCGAAGTTCTGGGGATGAGCGACCGAATCATCGTGATGCACGAAGGGCGGCTGAGCGGCGAATTCTCCCGCGATGAAGCGACGCAGGAAGCGCTGATGGCGGCCGCAGTCGGTAAACAACACTACAGCATAGAGCAGGAGTAAGGCCGATATGAGCACTCACACTATCATCGCAACGCGCCGGTTCGGCAAAGCGTGGCTGCTGGAACAGAAGTCGCTGATCGCGTTGCTGATCCTCATCGCTGTGGTGTCGGCGCTAAGCCCCAACTTTTTCACCCTGAACAATGTGTTCAACATTCTCCAACAGACGTCGGTCAACGCCATTATGGCGGTGGGGATGACGCTGGTGATCCTCTCCTCTGGCATTGATTTGTCCGTCGGATCGCTGCTGGCGCTAACCGGCGCAGTGGCGGCGTCTTTGGTCGGTATGGAGATGAATGCTCTGGTGGCGGTGTTCGCCGCGTTGGGGTTGGGGGCAGCTATCGGCGCCGGCACAGGTTTTATTGTCGCCAAAGGTCGCGTCCAGGCTTTTATTGCGACCTTGGTCATGATGTTGCTGTTGCGTGGCGTCACGATGGTTTACACCAACGGCAGCCCGATCAACGCCGGATTCTCGGCGTCGGCGGACGTGTTGGGCTGGTTCGGTATTGGGCGTCCTCTGGGCGTGCCGACGCCTATCTGGCTGATGGCGGGCGTGTTTCTGGCGGCATGGTATGTCCTTCATCACACCCGCTTCGGACGCTACATCTATGCGCTCGGCGGTAATGAAGCGGCGACGCGCCTCTCCGGCATCAGCGTGGATAAGGTCAAAATCGCGGTCTACGCGCTGTGCGGTTTGCTGTCGGCGCTGGCGGGCATTATCGAGGTCGCGCGTCTGTCGTCCGCGCAGCCTACGGCGGGATCGGGCTATGAACTGGATGCGATTGCCGCCGTTGTTCTGGGCGGAACCAGCCTGGCGGGCGGCAAAGGGCGTGTCATGGGGACGCTGATCGGCGCATTGATTCTTGGGTTTTTGAACAATGGGCTGAATCTGCTCGGCGTATCGTCTTACTACCAAATGATCGTCAAAGCGGCCGTGATTCTGCTGGCGGTCCTGGTAGATAACAAAAGCCATAAATAACCGTCATCTATATAGGAATCTCAAGATGAAAATTAAAACGTTTGTGACGTTGATTTCCGCCGTTGCGCTGAGCGCAACGCTTGCCACTCAGGCGGCGGCCAAAGAGACCATCGCGCTGGTGGTGTCGACCTTGAACAATCCTTTCTTTGTTTCACTGAAAGATGGCGTCCAGAAAGAGGCGGATAAGCTGGGCTACAACCTGGTGGTGTTAGATTCACAGAATAATCCGGCGAAAGAACTATCGAATGTGCAGGACCTGACTGTTCGTGGGGCCCGGTTGTTGCTGATTAACCCAACGGACTCAGATGCCGTGGGGAATGCCATTAAAATGGCCAATCAGGCCAACATTCCGGTGATTACGCTGGATCGCGTCTCCAGCAGCGGTAAGGTCGTCAGCCACGTGGCGTCGGACAATGCCGCTGGCGGAGCCGCCGCGGCAGACTTTATCTTCGATAAGCTGGGTGAACGTGCGAAGGTCATCCAGTTGGAAGGGCTGGCGGGAACCTCGGCCGCTCGCGAACGTGGTCGCGGTTTCATGACGTCGGCGAAGCAACACCAGTTCGACATTCTGGCCAGCCAGCCGGCAGACTTTGACCGGACTAAGGGACTAAACGTGATGCAAAATCTGCTGACGGCGCATCCGACGGTGAAAGCGGTGTTCGCACAGAATGATGAAATGGCGCTGGGCGCGCTGCGCGCCTTGCAGACGGCGGGCAGGAATGATGTGCTGGTTGTGGGATTCGATGGCACTGAGGATGGGATAAAAGCGGTTAACGGCGGCAAGCTGGCCGCTACGGTGGCTCAGCGACCGGATCAGATTGGTATCATCGGCGTTCAAACGGCGGATAAGGTCCTGAAAGGTGAACAGGTGCCTGCGGTGATCCCCGTCGATTTGAAATTAACGACCAAACCCTAACGTCAAAGGGATGTCTTGACGATGCGCCGCGGCTTAACGCGGCGCATACATTCGGAGAGCGTGTTATGAAAGCCGGAAGACTGGTGGTGCTGGGCAGCATCAATGCGGATCATATTCTCAATCTGACGCAGTTTCCTTCGCCCGGTGAAACGGTGATCGGTAAGCAATATAACGTGGCCTTCGGCGGCAAAGGGGCCAATCAGGCCGTCGCGGCCGGGCGCTGTGGGGCGGATATCGCTTTTATCGCCTGCGTGGGGGCCGACGATATCGGTCAGCGTATTCGTCAGCAGTTGGCGGAAGACCGCGTCGACATTTCCGCCGTGGAAGCGGTTCCGGGCCAGACGACTGGCGTGGCGCTGATTTGGGTCAACGAAGATGCTGAAAATATGATTGCCATTCACTCGGGGGCGAACGCGGCCTTGGACTCTGGCGTGATGGCGCGGTGTCAGCAGAAAATTGCGGGGGCATCCGCGCTGTTGATGCAGCTGGAATCACCGCTGGAAACGGTGATTGCCGCAGCCCGGCTGGCCCAGAGTCACCGTACTCGGGTCATTCTCAACCCGGCGCCTGCCCAGCCATTACCAGACGAGCTCCTGGCGCTGGTGGATATGATCACTCCTAATGAAACCGAGGCGCAGCATCTCACCGGTATTCGCGTTGAAACGGAAGATGATGCCCGACGCGCCGCTCAAGTGTTGCATGATAAAGGCGTGAGCAGCGTCATTATCACGTTGGGGGGGCGCGGCGCATGGGTGAGTGAACAGGGGCGCGGACTGCTGATTCCGGGCTTTCAGGTAGAGGCTGTCGATACCATTGCCGCGGGCGACACCTTCAATGGCGCATTGCTGACGACGCTACTGGAGGAAAAGCCGATGCTGGAGGCCGTTCGTTTCGCTCATGCTGCCGCTGCGATCGCAGTAACGCGACGAGGGGGGCAGCCGTCAGTACCATGGCGTAATGAAGTTGAGGCCTTTTTGCGGGAACAGGAGTAATTCTTGGCAACGATGAAAGATGTCGCCAGAGTGGCGGGCGTATCCACGTCAACGGTGTCTCATGTTATCAATGGCGACCGTTTTGTCAGCGAAACCGTGCGCGGGAAAGTCTTGCTGGCGGTTAAGCAGTTGAACTATGCGCCGTCCGCGTTAGCCCGCAGTCTGAAAATCAATCAAACCCACACCATCGGTATGTTGTTGACGGCGAGCAGCAACCCCTTTTACGCAGAGGTTGTGCGCGGCGTGGAACGCAGCTGCTATGAGCGCGGCTACAGCCTGATCCTATGTAATACCGAAGGCGACTCCGAACGCATGAGCCGCAGCCTCGAGACGCTGCTGCAAAAACGGGTGGATGGTCTGCTATTGATGTGCTCGGAGAGCAGCGCGCTCTCTCCAGATATCATGAGCCGATACCCTTCATTGCCGACGGTCATGATGGACTGGGCGCCTTTTGAAGGGTGCGGCGGGGTGATTAAAGACAATTCGCTGCAGGGCGGTGAGATCGCAACACGGTATCTGATAGCGCAAGGCTATCGTCGTATTGCCTGCATCACGGGGCCGCTGGATAAAACCACGGCGCACAATCGTCTGGAGGGTTACCGGAAAGCGATGGACGATGCGGGATTACCTCGTTCTCCTTTCTATGAGGTCTCAGGTGATTTCGAATTTGACTCCGGTTATCGCGCAATGCAGCAGTTGCTAACGTTAGATCAACCGCCGGAAGCCGTTTTTGCCTGTAACGATGCGATGGCGGTGGGCGTTTACCGAGCGTTGCATCAGGCCGGTTTGTCTATTCCCAAGGATATGGCTGTGATGGGGTACGACGATATAGAACTGGCGCGCTATCTCTCTCCTCCGTTAACCACTATTCATCAGCCTAAGGATGCATTGGGTGAACTCGCTATCGATACACTGCTGTATCGAATGACGGATCCGGACTCTCCGCCGAATGTTTTGACGTTGACGCCGGAGCTGGCAGTCCGGGAATCAGTTGAGATATATCGCCACCGTTGATGATGATGCGTGATTTATAGACGATATAGCGAGAAATCGCGGGTTTTACATCCGCTTTGGGTAAAAAAAATCCACTCGATAATATTTTTCATATTAA
>NZ_LUTP01000007.1 GCF_002111585.1 Lonsdalea iberica | reverse complement strand
AATGGCGATGGCCGCACTGGGGATCGCCACTCGCATTCAGATGCTCAGACAGGCGGGCATCAAGCCGGTGCTGTTAGCATTGCTGCTGTTTATCTGGTTGATGGTCGGGGGCGGCGCGATCAATTTGGGCGTGATGCACCTGTTTTCCTGATTCGGGCACGCCGGGCTTGCCGTCCCTGGTGCCGATAATGTCATAATGCGCTCGCCAGGCGACGCCCCGCGGTATCTATCACGTCGGGGCGTTCCGACATACAGGAGAAACGAATGAAATACGTAGGTGCTCACGTCAGCGCAGCGGGCGGCGTTGATCAGGCCGTCATCCGCGCGCATGAGATCGAAGCAACGGCATTTGCGCTGTTTACCAAAAACCAGCGCCAGTGGCGCGCCGCGCCGCTAACCCCAGAGGTGATCGACCGCTTCAAATCAGCCTGTGAGCAGTATCACTATACGCCCGCACAGATCCTGCCGCACGACAGCTACCTGATTAACCTGGGACATCCGGTTGAAGAAGCATTGGAAAAGTCCCGTACCGCTTTCATTGACGAGTTGAGCCGCTGTCAAGAACTGGGGCTGACGCTGCTGAACTTTCACCCCGGCAGCCATCTGCAGCAAATTGACGAAAGCCGCTGCCTCTCGCGCATCGCCGAGTCCATCAACCTGGCGCTGGATGTCACCGAAGGCGTCACCGCCGTGATTGAAAATACGGCGGGACAAGGCAGCAACCTCGGTTTCCGCTTCGAGCATTTGGCTGAAATCATCGATCAGGTCGAAGACAAAAGCCGGGTTGGTTATTGCATTGATACCTGCCACGCCTTTGCTGCAGGCTACGACCTGCGTACGGAAGAAGATTGCCAGCGCACCTTCGATGAACTGGAAAAAGTGGTTGGTTTACAGTATCTGCGCGGTATGCATCTCAACGACGCGAAAAGCGAATTCAATAGTCGAGTCGACCGCCACCACAGTCTTGGCGAAGGCAACATTGGCAAAACGGTGTTCAGCCATATCATGCGCGATCCCCGCTTCGACGGTATTCCCCTGATTCTGGAGACGGTGAATCCCGATATCTGGCCCGACGAAATCGCTTGGCTGAAATCTCAGCAGCGCGCTGAACGCTAAACCCCGTCCCCTCAGCGGGGGGCTTATATCAAGTAATTTCGCCTATCCGCCGTCCTGCACGACGAATGGCATCCTTACTCTCCGTTTCGCCAAAAAAAACGCCAGTCCGTAGACTGGCGTTTTTTATCAACATCCTTGTTATCTCTTAGGCCCAACTCAAATGTGTTCGCTCTGCGCCGCAACCGCCGCAGTGGATTCCGGCCGTTTCAGCAGGGCATACAGCACCCCGCTGACCACCGTACCAGCAATAATAGCAAGCAGGTAACCGATAACCGGGGTAATCGCTCCCGGAATCAACAGGACGAACAGCCCCCCGTGCGGCGCCATCAGTTTAGCGCCCACCGCCATGGACAGTGCGCCAGTCAATGCGCCGCCAACAATGCAGCACGGCAGGACACGCATCGGGTCGCGCGCGGCGTAAGGAATCGCCCCTTCGGAAATGAAGCACATCCCGAGCACCAGCGCAGCCTTGCCGCCTTCTCGTTCCGGCGGAGTGAATTTCTTGCCCGCCAGCAGCGTCGCCAGCCCCATCGCCAGCGGCGGCACCATTCCTCCGGCCATAACAGCCGCCATTGGTGCGTAAACCTGACTACTGAGCAGCGTCGTACCGAAGACATAGGCCACTTTGTTGACCGGTCCGCCCATATCCGTGCACATCATGCCACCCAATATCGCGCCGAGAATGACCGCGTTGGCCGTGCCCATAGACTGCAACCAAGAAGTCAGCCCCGTCAGGATTTTAGCGACCGGCGTGCCGACCACGTAAATCATGACCAGGCCGGTAATCAGCGTCGCTATCAGCGGGATAATCAGTATGGGCTTCAGCGCGTTGAGACTTTGCGGCAGCTTGACGTGATTATTGATGGCGCGAGCCAGATACCCCGCCAGGAACCCGGCGATGATCCCGCCGATAAATCCTGCGCCAGTGCTTACAGCCAGCATCCCGCCGACCAGGCCCGGCGTCAGCCCCGGACGGTCTGCAATGGAAAAGGCGATATAACCGGCCAGCACCGGCACCATCAGCGCGAAGGCGGAACCGCCCCCGATCTTCATCAGCGCCGCGGCCAGCGTCCCTTCCTGCTTGAACGCCTCGATGCCGAACACGAACGAAAGCGCGATACACAGACCACCGGCCACCACCATCGGCAGCATGTAAGAGACCCCGGTCAGCAGGTGGCTGTAGGGCCCGGTGCCGCCTTTTTTGCCCCCAGCCGCCGGCGCGCTGGACTGCCCGGACGGTTGATAGACGGTGGCCTCCGCCAGTGCTTTATCCAGCTCCTGCGCGGTTTTCTTCAGCGCCAGACCCGTCGAGGTGCGGTACATTTTCTTACCCGCGAACTTACTCAGGTCGACTTCGATATCGGCGGCGACGATCACCACATCCGCCTGCTCGACTTCTTCCGGCGTGATAGGGTTGCCCGCGCCCACGGAGCCGCGCGTCTCCACTTTGACCCACCAGCCGCGCTTCTTCGCTTCCGTTTCGATGGCTTCCGCCGCCATAAAGGTGTGAGCGACACCGGTCGGGCATGCCGTGACGGCGACAACGCGGGTCACACCAGTCGAGGCCGCGGAAGAGGGCGCTTTCGCCGCTGCCGCTGCGCTCGCCTGATAAGGCGTAGCTTCCGACTTGGCTTTTTCCAAAAACGCCTCTGGCTGACTCAGCGCTTCTCCGACGTCAGCGAGAAACGCGTTTTTTCCGTTCAGCGTACTGTCTGCCTGTTGACCGCCAAACACGATGACCAGCTCAGCCTCGGTAGGCTGCTCCGTCAGCGTGAGTCCCGCTTTCGACGCCGCGGCGCCAAGCTGGTTTTGCACTAATCTGCTTTTGACTCTTCCTAACGACTTATCGAATATCAGCAGCGTTTTCATTGTGCTTCTCCTGCTGTTAATTGAAAGGTTTCAAATCAACGCGGGCCATCATCGCAGCCAGCTGCGGCCGGTCCGTTACACCAACATTGCTCTGGCTGACCGCCAGTGCCGCCACCGCCGTCGCCAGACGCAGCGTATGCTCGCTGGATTCACGCATCAGAAGGCCATAAATCAGGCCGCCGACCATGGAGTCGCCTGCGCCGACGGTGCTGATCACATCGCAGGCCGGCGGCTTAGCCAGCCAGGCGCCGGAAGCATTGACCCACAGCGCGCCCTCCGCGCCAAGAGAAATGACGACGTGTGCAATCCCCTGTTCACGCAGCGCGTGCGCGGCATCGACCACATCCTCCAGCGTCGGCAGTTTGCGGCCCGCCCAGATTTCCAGCTCGCGACGGTTAGGTTTGACCAACCACGGCGAGGCTTTCAGACCGGCCACCAGTGCTTCGCGGCTGCTGTCGAAAATGATGCACGGACATTGGCTGCGTAAGCGAGTCATCCAATCGGTAAAGGCGTCGGGATCGACGCCCGCCGGCAGACTTCCGCTGACCGCCACCATATCGAACTGCCCCAGCCAACTCAGCGAATCATTTACAAAGCGTTGCCAATCCTGCGGCGTCACTTCAAAGCCCGAGAAGTTCAGGTCGGTAACATCACCGTCCTGCTCCGTCAGCTTGACGTTGATACGCGTACGGCCGTTGACTACCTGAAAGCGGTTGGCGATCCCCAGCTCGCTGAACAGCTGCTGAAACCCATCCTGGTTATCTTTCCCCAGGAATCCGCCCACCGTCACATCGATGCCCAAGTCCTTCAGAACCTTGGCGACATTTATCCCTTTACCCGCGGCGTGCAGACCTGCGGTTTGAACCAAGTTAACTTCACCACGTTCGACCTGCGGGCAGTACCCCACTAAATCGTAAGCCGGATTCAGCGTAATGGTCGCGACTCTCCTGCTCATGCTCCCTCCCCTAATCCGGATGTAATAGCTTCACCTATGGCTTTCAACGCGGCTTCCGCATCGCTGCCATTGGCCGTAAAACGTAAACGATGGCCGGACTTCACGCCCAGCGCCACCACTTTCATCAGGCTGCGGCCGTTGGCCGGTTTGCCCGTCCCGTCGAGGTTGGCGACGGTGATTTCACTCGTAAACTGTTTGATGACGTTGACCAGCATGGCGCCAGGGCGGGCATGCAGGCCGTGCTCGTTACGAATAACGAATTCCGCCACCAGCGCATTGCTTTCTTCCGCCGCTTCGCTGGATAACAAGGTCAGCAGCGTCGGCGCGTCCGCGCTGAGCAGGCTGTCAGACTTACCTGCGTTCAGCAACTTGCTCAGGTAATCGATGGGCGCATTCACCTGATCGTCGACGGCTGACATCGTCAGCAGCATCGCCACTTTTTCATCATCGACGACGAACGGTTCGAGCGGGCGACTGACCGCCAGCGCACTGATCTGATTGCCTTCCTGACTATCGCTGACCCAGATGCCGTGGCCTAAATGCAGCGGCTTGCTGGCTACCGCATTGCTGACGAACCGAGCATCGACGGCGCCGATTTGCTGCAATTTACCTGCATTCAGCGCCTGCAACGTAATCAGATTGTCCGTCGCTACGTTAAGGGTAATCAGCGAGGCGTCGAAGCGAAACTCCCCGGCCTGTTGTTCGCCCATCAGCAAACTGCGCAACTCTTCCGTCGACGTGGTCGTCGCCAGCCGTTCAGCCACGCTGTCGTCGCTCAACACGTGCGTCAGCTGACGCAGCAGCGCCAGATGTTCGTCGGAGCGTGCCGCGATGCCCAACACAACGTAAGCGGTTTGGTTGTCTCCCCAGGCAATCCCTTTAGGAAACTGGAACACTTGAACGCCCGTTTTGCGAACCAGATCCCGCGTATCCGTCGTTCCATGCGGTATAGCGATACCGTTTCCCAGATAAGTAGAGGTTTGCAGTTCACGCTGTAGCATTCCTTCAACATACCCTTCGCTGACGCAACCGGCTTCAGTCAGCGCGGCGGCCACTTGTTTGATGGCCTCCTGCTTGTCGCCGGCGGTCGCCCCTATATGAATATCTTGCTGTGACAACTGGAACATAGCTCTCCTCTCCTGCCGAACTTGAATCGTTTCAGCTTTTATGGGAAAAAAATGACCGAGTGATAAAAATCGTTTCATAAAACACGAAACTGAAACGTTTCAAAAATATTGCGTCTTTCCCAATATCTATGCAAGCATTGTCCATAAAACTCAGTGTGATTCTTAGAGGTCACGCACATTTTCGCATCAACAAGGTTATAGTTCAGTTTGAGCGGGATGCCAGCTGAAAACGTGCTGAACGAAAAGCGACAAAACGGTTTACCCTTTCACGTCACGCAGGCGTAGAATACGGCGCTCTGTCTAATTTTTACTCCGTCAGACCATCATGCATACATCAGCCGGTACATCGCGGCGACTGCCCGACATTACCGCGTCAGCTTTTCTGCTGATTGCGTTTCTCTCGGGTATCGCCGGAGCCTTGCAGCTCCCTACCCTCAGCCTTTTCCTCTCCACGGAAGTCCACGCCCGCCCAATGCTGGTGGGGCTGTTTTACACCGGCAATGCGGTCATTGGTATTATCGTCAGCCAACTCCTGGCCAGTTACTCCGACAAACGCGGCGACCGAAAACGGCTCATCGTGGCCTGCTGCCTGTTCGGCGCGCTGGCCTGCTTGCTGTTTGCCTGGAATAGAAACTATGCGGTGCTGTTGTTGGTGGGCGTATTCCTCTCCAGCTTCGGCTCGACGGCCAATCCGCAGCTTTTCGCGCTAGCGCGTGAATATTCCGACCGTTCAGGACGCGAGGCTGCGATGTTCAGCTCCGTAATGCGCGCGCAGATCTCGCTCTCCTGGGTCGTCGGTCCGCCTGTCGCCTTCGCGTTGGCGCTCGGGCTGGGCTTCCCTGCGATGTATATGGCCGCGACCGGCGTATTCCTGCTATGCGCTCTATTGGTCGGACTGCTTCTGCCTTCCATGCCGAAGCATCCCCGCGTCAAAACCGCCGAAACGCTGGATCCGCCGCGCCGCCATCGTCGCGACACGTTGTTGCTCTGCGCCGCCTGTACGCTGATGTGGACCTGCAACGGCATTTACCTCATCAATATGCCGCTTTATTTAGTCCAGGAACTGAAGCTGGAAGACAAGCTGGCGGGGGTAATGATGGGAACCGCGGCAGGCTTGGAGATTCCGGCGATGTTGATTTCGGGTTATCTCGCCCGGCGTCTCGGCAAGCGCTATTTGATGCGGCTGGCCATTGCCGCCGGCCTGCTGTTTTATCTTGGGCTGTGTCTGCTGTACTCGCCGTGGGCGCTACTGGCGTTACAGTTGCTGAACGCCGTGTTCATCGGCATTTTGGCCGGTATCGGCATGCTTTATTTTCAGGATCTAATGCCGGAACAGGCGGGAGCGGCCACGACGCTGTTTTCGAATACGTCCCGCGTCGGCTGGATCATTTCGGGGTCGCTGGGCGGACTGGTGGCGGAAATCTGGAGCTATCATGCGGGATTCATCTTTGCGCTCGGCCTGAATCTGGCCGCAGGCTACTGCATGTGGCGCATTGAGGATGTCTGACTCACGGCAAACCGTCAGGGCGCCGTCGCATTTTCAAGCCGGATAAGATAGATGAGCGCCTCATCCCGGTGTTCGCCGCACATATCTCGCTGAGGTTGGAGGCTGGCGCAGACGGACGGCCGTAACGGCGAGTGAAAAATGCCACAGCGCATCCGCTCGTCCAAATGAATGCAAGGCGTGTTCGCGGGCTTTCCCTCAGGCATGCCGGGGATCGGACTCGATATAGAGGGAGCAATGCAGCAAGCGCCACAGTCGGGACGACAGTCCATCACGAAGTTCCTATGGGCGATGAGGTGCGGGGTGACAAAGGCGGACCTTATCAGCCATCACCGGTAAAGACTACCGCTTTTCCGCGCATTGACGCCGTGGGACGTAAATCCTGCTTGCCTGAATCCGGCCGCGCGAGTAACTTGTCGCCACAAAAATTTATCTGACCCTTCACAAGGTATGTCTTCCATGGCAAGAGCTAACGAAATCAAACGCGGTATGGCCGTTAACTACAACGGTAAACTGCTGCTGGTCAAAGATATCGATATTCAGAGTCCGAGCGCCCGCGGTGCCAGTACGCTGTACAAAATGCGTTTTTCCGATGTTCGCACCGGTCTAAAAGTCGAAGAGCGCTTTAAAGGTGACGATATTCTCGACACCATCACGCTGTCCCGCCGTCAGGTGACCTTCTCTTATATTGACGGCGACGAATATGTCTTTATGGATGATGAAGACTACACGCCGTACAACTTTAAAAAAGAGCAGATCGAAGATGAGCTGCTGTTTATTCCTGACGGCGGCATGCCCGGCATTCAGGTTTTGACGATGGATGGAGAGATTCTGGCGCTGGAATTGCCTCAGACGGTCGATCTGGAGATTGTCGACACTGCGCCCGGCATCAAAGGCGCTTCCGCCAGCGCACGTAACAAACCGGCCACGCTGAACACCGGTCTGGTAATCCAGGTGCCGGAATACCTCAGCGCCGGTGAAAAAATTCGTATTCATATCCCGGAACGCCGTTACATGGGTCGCGCCGATTAAGACTGACTGTGCCTACGCCCGGTTCATGCCGGGCGTCTTGTTTCACTGATTTCTGCGGGAGACGCCTGTGCTAACCCAAGTCAACGTGATTACCGGCTTCCTCGGCAGCGGCAAAACCACCACCTTGCTTCATCTATTGTCCCAGAAACCGGCTGATGAAGTCTGGGCCGTGCTGGTCAATGAATTCGGCGAAATAGGCGTCGACGGCGCTTTGCTGGCTGACCGCGGTGCCGTGTTGAAGGAGATTCCTGGCGGCTGCCTGTGTTGCGTTAACGGCTTGCCGATGCAAGTCGGGCTGAACATGCTGCTTCAGCAGAAAAAACCGCATCGTCTGCTCATTGAGCCCACCGGACTCGGGCATCCGAAGCAAATTCTGTCGTTGCTGCGTTCCTCGACTTACGAACCCTGGCTGACCGTACAGGCAACGTTGTGCGTACTGGATGCACGCCAGTTGGCGGAGCCACGCTATACGGAAAACGAAAACTTCCGTGACCAGCTAGCGGCGGCGGATGTCATTATCGCCAACAAGCAGGATACCTACGACGATGGCGATCGCGCCGCGTTAGGCCGCTGGTACGACGATGTCGGGCAATCGCGCAGGCTCCTCTCGGTGAGTCAGGGAAACATTGACGCTGCGCTGCTGGAGCTGCCGGGAGAACGCGGCGCCGAGCTGCCGTCCGCCCGCCACCATCATCATGATGAACCAGCGCGTCAGGGATTGGCTGCACTCAGTCTGGACGGACAGACCACCTGGAGACGTGCGCTTAATCACGGACAGGGATACCATTCCTGTGGCTGGATATTTGATGCCGAGTCGGTGTTTGACACGGCGAGGCTGCTTGACTGGGTACGTTTGTCACCGGTGAACCGCATCAAAGGAGTAATGCGTATTCCGGAAGGGACGCTGGTGGTCAACCGTCAGGAAAACGATCTTCATATTGAAACGCGCTCGGCACCGCCGCCGGATAGTCGTATAGAGATTATCAATGAGACCGAAGCTGAATGGAATTCGCTACAGGGCGCATTGTTACAAGCCCGTTTAACCGCCATGCAGTAATTTATTTTTAATTCTTTAGTTAATGAGCAGTTCCTATGTTTAAACGAAATATTCCTGTGATTCTCTTATTAAACGCGATCGGCATTGCGTTGTTTCTTTCCTGGTATTTACCGGCCAATCACGGCTTCTGGTTTGCCATAGACGAGACTATTTTCTTTTATTTTAATCAACACCTGGCGACCAACCCAACATTTCTCATGCTGGTGGCGATGACCAACAACCGCGCGTTTGACGGCTGCTCATTGTTGGCGATGGGCGCGCTGTATCTGCGCTATTATCTTAAGGCGACCCCCGTTGAGCGCCGTCGCCTGCTGATCCTGGGGATCGTCATGCTGCTCACCGCCGTAGTGCTCAACCAGCTCGGTCATCTGCTGCCCGTGCAGCACGCCAGCCCGTCCTTGTTCTTCGAGAACGTCAACCGCGTCGGCGAACTAACCGGCATCCCGACCAAAGATGCCTCTCGCGACAGCTTCCCCGGCGACCACGGTATGATGCTGATGATTTTCGCCGCCTTTATGCTGCGTTACTTCGACGTTAAAGCCTTTTTCATTGGCGTCCTGATCACCGTTGTCTTTTCACTGCCGCGAGTGATGATTGGCGCGCACTGGTTCACGGATATCGCCGTCGGCTCACTGTCCGTCGTCTTGGTGGGATTGAGCTGGTGGCTGCTGACGCCCGCAAGCGACGCGTTGCTCAATGCCCTTAACCGTCGGCTTCCCGGTCAATACCGCCCGCGGTAAGGCTTCGCCGCAGCCAGACATTCTGCATTTTGGCTGCGGTTCTCCCGTCTTTTCCCCACTTTTTCATCTGTAAATGCCTTGTTCTGCTACTATTATTCCGTTCCGCAGTGATTTGTATGAGTTCTTTGTAAAATTTCATCACGAATTCATATAAATAAAAGGAGGAAAATGACTCGCAATATTTTTTTCATTCCGGTAGTCTCGACAAAATCTGTTATTTATGAACGATTGTCCGCCACGCGCGAAACGCTATAGATTCTGTTGCTATAGAAAAAGTGCTGCTCGGCACGGTTTGGCGATCCGGTTGTTGTCCCTAAATAACGATTCCTGAGTCTTATTTCGTTTGGCAAATACAGCATATAGCGATCGTTTCGTTCGCTAAGGACACGAAGGGAATATAACAACAATGGTCAAATCTCAACCGGTGCTGAGATACATCTGGCGGGCAGTGCCTGCCGTCGCGGTGGCAATTGTTCTCACCGCCTGCAGCAGCAATCACAGTGATACAGCATTAAATTCTCAGACTGATAGGCGTGTAGTTAATGGTGATCCTTCACTACAAGCCTCTCAGGCTGAATTCGAAGCGATGGTTCAGAACGTAGAAGTGAAAACCAAGCTGCTCGACCAGTACGCAAGCTGGAAAGGCGTCCGTTATCGCTTAGGCGGTCAGACCAAGAAAGGCATCGACTGTTCCGCCTTTGTTCAGCGCACATTCCGCGAACAATTTGGCATGGACCTTCCCCGCTCCAGCTACGAGCAGGAGGAAGTCGGTCAGAAAATTCAACGCAATAAATTACGCCCTGGTGATCTGGTCCTGTTCCGCGCCGGTTCGACAGGACGCCATGTCGGCATCTATCTCGGCGGCCAGCAGTTTGTCCACGCGTCAACCAGCAGCGGCGTCACTATCTCCAATCTGGACGAAACCTACTGGAAACACCGTTATCGGGAAGGACGTCGGGTACTCGCACAGGGTCCGCACAGCTGATCCTTTTTATTCCCTGTTGATGCCGACCAAACGAAATCCGAAACGCCGCACATTCATCGCGGCGTTTTTTATTGGCTCGCATCGGCTCCTGCCAACGCGGGAGGAATACACTAAAATGCCTCTGTGTACTTAGCGCCAACGCTTTTCACCCGGCAACACAATACGACCTATCAACACGTTGGCCTGCATGGCTTGAACGACGTTATACAGGAGTCAGCTGCCCCGATGTTTAAATCCGTCGCTTTCACCTTACTGTTTATCTCGTCCCCGCTATCGGGGTTAGCGGAGACGCTGCAACAGCCTTTTGCTTTCACCATGTTGGACGCCCCAAAGTACGATAAAAACTTCACCCATTTTGACTACGCCAACCCCGAGGCTCCGAAAGGCGGGCATATCACCCTCAGCGCGTTAGGCTCGTTCGATAATTTTAACCGATTTGCCTCACGTGGATTGCCGGCGGTCAGAACCGAAGCGCTTTATGATTCGCTGTACGTTAACTCCGATGATGAGTCCGGCAGCTATTACCCGTTGATCGCCAACGGCGCCCGCTACGACAGCGACTATCGTTGGCTGGAAGTCGACCTGAACCCACAAGCCCGTTTTCATGATGGTTCGCCGGTCACCGCCTCAGACGTCGCCTTCACCTTCAATACCTTTATGACCCAGGGCGTGCCGCAGTTTCGCGTGTATTACAAAGGCACCACCGCCCGCGCTCTTACCCCCCACACCGTGCGGTTCGACTTCGGCACACCGGATAAAGACAAAATGATCGGGCTGCTCACGCTGCCCGTTATTCCCCAAGCGTTCTGGGAACATCACAAGTTTAACGAGCCGCTGACACGCCCTCCCCTGGCGGGCGGCGCTTACCGAATTTCCGACTATCATATCGGTCAATACGTCGTATATTCCCGCGTAAAGGACTATTGGGCCGCCGACCTGCCGGTCAATAAAGGGCTATATAACTTCGACTCTATCCGCTACGACTACTATCTGGATGAAAACGTGGCTCTGGAAGCTTTCAAAGCTGGCGCTTTCGATATGCGCATCGAAACCTCGCCCAAACAGTGGACGACATTGTATCAAGGCGGCAACTTTTCCAGAGGTTATATCGTGAAGAAAGACGTGCTGAACACGGCGGCACAGTCGACGCGCTGGCTGGTATTCAATACCACAAGGCCGCTGTTTCAGGATCGGCGGGTGCGTCAGGCGCTCGCGCTGGCGTTTGATTTCAACTGGATGAACAAAGCGCTGTTCTATAACAGCTATCAGCGCGCCAATAGCCTGTTTCAAAACACAGAGTACGCGGCGACGGGAAGCCCGAGCGCCAGCGAGCTGCAGTGGCTGACGCCACTGAAAGACCGCCTTCCCGCGGAAGTCTTCGGCCCCGCTTACCGCCCGCCGGAATCTGACGGCAACGGTTATGACCGTACTCACCTGCTACAGGCGCTCGACTTGCTGAAACAGGCGGGCTGGGAGCTGAAAAACAACGAGCTGATTAACCCGCAGACCGGCCGGCCCTTCCGGTTCGAACTGCTGATTTCCAACGCAGGCAACGCCCAGTTCGTGCTGCCGTTTCAGCATAGCCTGAAGCGGCTTGGCATCGATATGACGGTGCGAATGGTGGATGCGCCGCAGTTCAATAACCGCCTGCGTAAACGGGACTTCGATATGCTGTCGCGCCCCTTTGCCACCGAACCATACCCCAGCGCCAATCTGGCGATTAGCTGGAGCAGCAAGTATCTCGACTCAAGCTACAACACCCCCGGCGTACAAGATCCCGCTATTGATCGCCTGATAGACGAAATTATTCGTCATCAGGGCGATAAGTCAGCATTACTGCCGCTAGGGCGCGCGCTAGACCGGGTGGTGACCTGGCATCAGTTCATGATCCCCATGTGGTTCAGCAATCACGACCGTTTTGCCTATTGGAACAAGTTCGGCATGCCCGCCGTGCGCCCCACGTACGCGCTGGGATTTGATAGCTGGTGGTACGACACCGACAAAGCCGCCACCCTACCGGCCGAACGGCAATAAGGACTGGATATGGGAACTTACCTGTTACGACGACTGCTCTTCGTGATCCCCACGCTGTGGGCGATCATCACCCTCAATTTTTTTATCGTACAAATCGCGCCCGGCGGACCGGTCGACCAGGCTATCGCCGCGATTGAGATGGGGCAACTAAGCGGCTATGGCAGCGGCGGCAACGCCAATGGCCCTAGCGGTAAACCCTCGGTAGAGAATACCTATCGCGGCGGTCGGGGGCTAGATCCGGAAGTGATACAGGAAATCACGCAGCGCTATGGCTTCGACAAGCCGCTGCACGAACGCTACTTCAAGATGCTGTGGGACTACGTGCGCTTCGACTTCGGCGACAGTCTGTTTCGCGGCGAGTCGGTGATTGGCCTCATCAAAGACCGCATGCCAGTGTCCATCTCGCTGGGACTCTGGAGCACGCTGATTATCTATCTGGTCTCGATACCTATGGGGATTAAAAAGGCGGTGCGGGACGGCTCTACCTTTGATACCTGGAGCAGCACGCTCATCGTTGTCGGCTACGCCATCCCGGCGTTTTTGTTCGCCATCCTGCTAATCGTGCTGTTCGCGGGCGGCAGCTATCTGAATTGGTTCCCGCTGCGCGGTTTAGTCTCCAGCCATTTCGACATTCTGCCTTGGTACGGCAAAATCACCGACTATCTGTGGCATATCACGCTACCGGTGTTGGCACTGGTCATCGGCGGCTTCGCCACGCTGACGATGCTGACCAAAAACGCCTTTTTGGATGAGATCCGCAAGCAGTACGTCGTCACGGCTCGCGCCAAGGGATTGAACGAGAGGAGTATTTTGTACCGTCATGTGTTCCGAAACGCCATGCTGCTGGTCATCGCTGGCTTTCCGGCCACCTTTATCAGCATGTTCTTTACCGGCTCGCTGCTCATCGAAGTGATGTTTTCGCTCAACGGGCTGGGACTGTTAGGTTATGACGCGACGTTGCAACGCGATTATCCCGTCATGTTCGGCACGTTGTATATTTTTACGATCGTCGGATTGTTGCTGAATATTATTAGCGATATGACCTATACGCTGGTTGATCCGCGTATTGATTTTGAGGAGCGCCAATGAGCCGACTGAGCCCGCCCAACCAGGCCCGCTGGGCGCGTTTTCGACACAATCGTCGGGGCTACTGGTCACTGTGGATTTTTTTGGTGTTCTTCATCGTGACGCTGTTTTCGGAGCTGATCGCCAACGATGCGCCGCTGCTGGTGCGTTATGACGGTCATTTTTATGTTCCTTTCATGGCGGACTACAGCGAAACCACCTTTGGCGGCCAGTTCGCCACCGCGGCCGACTATCGCGACCCCTATCTGGTCAAACGACTGGAAGATCACGGCTGGGCGATTTGGCCGCCGATCGGTTATCACTACGACACCATCAATTATGCCACGACTACGGCATTCCCTTCGCCGCCCTCCTGGGACAACCTGCTCGGCACCGACAGTCAGGGCAAGGACGTGTTGGCGCAGGTACTGTACGGCTTTCGTCTATCGCTTCTGTTCGGCCTGTCACTCACGCTGCTGTCCTCTATTATCGGCATTGTCGTCGGTGCGACGCAGGGCTACTACGGCGGGCGGCTTGATCTCTGGGGGCAACGCTTTATTGAAGTCTGGTCGGGAATGCCAACGCTGTTTTTGATTATTTTACTCTCCAGCGTGCTTCAGCCAACGTTCTGGTGGCTGCTGGCGATTACCGTACTGTTCGGGTGGATGACGCTGGTCGGCGTGGTGCGGGCGGAATTCCTGCGCACCCGCAACTTCGACTACATCCGCGCGGCTCAGGCCATGGGCGTCAGTGACATCATGATTATCTTCCGCTGTATGTTGCCCAACGCGATGGTGGCAACGCTCACCTATCTCCCGTTTATTCTGTGCGGTTCCATTATCACGCTGACATCGCTGGACTTTCTGGGCTTCGGCCTGCCGATGGGATCGCCGTCGCTGGGCGGACTGCTGCTTGAGGGCAAGAATAACCTGCAGGCGCCGTGGCTGGGGATCACCATTTTCATGGTGATGGCGCTCGTCCTTTCACTCCTTATCTTTATCGGCGAAGCGGTGCGCGACGCCTTTGACCCGAGCAAGGTGTATTGATATGACCCCGACTCCCCTGTTACAGATCAAGGATCTCAGCATCGCCTTTCAGCGCGGTGACACGGAGAGGCGCGTGGTGGACAGCGTCTCTTTCGATATCAACGCGGGCGAAACGCTCGCGCTGGTCGGCGAGTCCGGTTCGGGAAAAAGTGTGACGGCGCTGTCGATTTTGCGACTGCTGCCTTCCCCGCCGACGCGCTATCCTCAGGGCGACATCCTGTTCGAGGGCCAATCCCTGCTGCATGCGCAGGAAGAGACGCTAAGGCGGCTACGCGGCAATCGCATCGCCATGATTTTTCAGGAGCCGATGGTATCGCTCAATCCATTGCAAAGCGTGGAAAAGCAGTTGGCGGAAGTGCTATCCCTACATCGTGGAATGCGGCGGGAAGCCGCACGCGGCGAGATCATCGAGTGTCTGGAACGCGTCGGTATTCGGCAGGCTAAATCCCGCTTGGCGGACTACCCGCATCAGCTTTCGGGCGGAGAGCGTCAGCGCATCATGATCGCCATGGCGCTGCTCACTCAGCCTGACCTGTTGATTGCCGACGAACCGACCACGGCGCTGGATGTCACCGTACAGGCGCAAATCCTGACACTCTTGGCCGAATTGAAACAGGAGCTCGGGATGAGCCTGCTGTTCATCACGCATAACCTGAATATCGTCCGGCGACTGGCGGACAACATCGCCGTCATGCAAAGCGGCAAATGCGTTGAACTGAATCAGGCCAGCGCGCTGCTGACATCTCCCCAGCATCCCTACACGCGCCGCCTGTTGGACGCCGAGCCGACCGGTTCGCCACCTATGCTCACGACCGAAGACGCCCCGCTATTGGCGGTGAAGCATCTCAGCGTCAGCTTCCCGGTCAAACGCGGGTGGCTGGGACGTCAATCAGCGGAAAAAAAGGTGGTGAAGGACATCAGCTTTACGTTGCGACGGGGCGAAAGTCTGGGATTGGTCGGCGAATCCGGCTCCGGCAAAAGCACGACAGGGCTAGCGTTGCTGAGGCTATTGGCGTCTCAGGGTGAAATTTGGTTCGACGGCCAGCCGCTACATCAATTTGGTCGCCGTCAGATGCTGCCGATGCGTCGACGTATACAGGTCGTTTTTCAGGACCCGAACTCCTCGCTCAATCCGCGACTGAATGTGGAGCAGATTATTGCCGAAGGGCTCACCGTGCAGGCCAAAATGGCGCCTGCGGAGCGCGAAGCGCGGGTTATCGCCACGCTTCAAGAGGTAGGACTCGCCCCCGACAGTCGCCATCGCTATCCGTCCGAGTTCTCCGGCGGCCAGCGCCAGCGCATCGCCATCGCCCGCGCGCTGATCCTGAAACCCGAGCTTCTGATTCTCGACGAGCCGACTTCATCACTTGACCGAACCGTACAGGCGCAGATATTGACGCTGTTGCAGGCGCTGCAACGCAAACATGGGTTGGCTTACGTGTTTATAAGTCACGATTTGCAGGTGGTACGCACGTTATGCCACCAGGTCATGGTGTTGCAACAGGGGGATGTGGTGGAGCAGGGATCGTGCCGGGACGTCTTTACCCAACCGCAGCAACCCTACACGCGTGAGTTACTGCAATTATCGATGTGAGAGCAACCCGGCGGGTGGGTTGCCGTTCAGAAGGGATACCGCGCGCTGATAGGCTCGGCAATCGCCACGCCTAGATTTTTCAGACGGCATAAGGCGGTGCTTTCATCCTGACGGTGCAGAAACAGACAAGTCTCTCCTTCCCATTCCAGCACGCTGCACTCTACCTGGATTTCGTCGAGCGATCGTTTCAGCTGCGGCATAATACGGCGGGCATCTTCTTCATCATGACTTAACATCTTAAATCCGATGAGGTTATCGTCATCTTCGCTGCCGTTGAGGGGGATCGGTTCCACGCGGATACCCGTGCAACCGGTTAACCAACGGTAACTTTGCGGCAAACGATGAACCACCGAAAGTTGAAGACTATTCACAGCTGTTTTCCTCGGTTAAGCAAAAATGCAAATTTACAAAATAAAAACACAATAAAAACATCTTCGACGCGGGCTTCCTGCCTGACATCAGCCCTGCGCTATGGCGCTGGTCGCGGTAAAACCCGCTGGCGACCGGTTCGTGATAACCCATTCTGGCGGTTATAATTTGTTAAGGCGATCACGAATGAGGGGTAATTTTTGTTATATGTAACCTTTTACCCCCGATATCTCAACCGTTATTTTCATATTATTCACTTTTTAGAGCAAAACATTCACAATTAAGGAACATTTGTGTTTGTTCGTTGTGGCACGTTGCGATCGATTCAAGGTCGACGAGGCCGGTTGGCATAGAAATAAAGCGCCAATGCGCCTCCCGAACACACCACCATACTGATGACCATCGGCCAGGCCGTATGGAATGCCGCCACCGACAGCGCAACGCCGACCAGCGACCCCAATCCGAAACGCAACGTCCCTGCGACGGAGGAGGCTGTCCCCGCCATGTGCGGAAAATCGCCCAGCACCACGGCCAGCGCATTCGAGGCGACCGTCGCCACGCAGCCGACATAGATGGCCACCCCGACGACCAGCGGCAGAAATCCCAGATGCAAGGCACAGACCGCCACCAGAAAGATCCCCATGACAAACTGAATCAGAATGCCCAGTCGGAACATGAACAACGCGCCCATTTTCGACACGATGCGGCTGTTCAACAACGTCATCAGGAACAGGAAGATGATGTTAAGCGCAAAATAGTAACCGAAATTCTGTGGCGACACGCCGTTCAGATCGATGTACACGAACGGCCCAGCGCTGAGAAACGAGAACATACCGGCGAACGACAAGCCGCTGGCGAGCATATAACTCATCACTCGACGATGTCGGAACAGCAGCACAAAGTTGTTCAGCGTCGTTTGCAGGTTGAACCGCTGTCGACGTTCGGGCGGCAGCGACTCACGCACATATTTCCAGACCAGCACAGAGGTCAAAAGCGATGCGGCGGCAATCGTCCAGAAGATGGCGTGCCAGTTCAACCAAAACAGCAGCGCCCCGCCCAAAATAGGTGCCAGCAGTGGAGCGACGGTCATGACCAAGATGACAAACGACATCATCCGCGAGAACTCTTCTTTGGAGAACAGATCCCGCATCAGCGCATTGATGACCACGCTGGCAGACGCGGCGGACAGGCCGTGAAGAAAACGCATCGCCACCAACTGCTCCACCGTTTGCGCCAGCGCGCAGGCGACGGCTGCGATCGTAAACATGATCACGCCCCCGAGGATCACCGGGCGTCGTCCGACGCTGTCCGACATCGGGCCGTAGAAAATCTGGCCGATGGCGAAGCCGAAGATATAGGCGCTGAGCGTCATCTGCACGCGCCCGGCTTCAACGTTAAACTCTTTGGCGATGACCGGGAGCGCCGGCAGATACATGTCGATCGCCAGCGGCATCAGCATGGAGATCAGGCCCAGAATAACAATCAGGCCAACGCGGGAAGGGAGTTGAGCTTGCACTGAAAATCATTCTCCTGATAGACAACACGATCCCACGACGATGAATCGCCAGGCCCCGCACTCTTTCACCCACCGCTGTGACGGACGCGGGCGAGTGACGAAACGCGGGTCTAAGGGACCCCCATACCGACGACGCCCCAGCCCAGAGACGACTAAAGCCCGACGCTGGCCACTTCTTCCGGCGTGAGAGGACGATACTCCCCCTCATCCAGCGCGTCATCCAGGACGATGCCGCCAATACGCTCCCGGTGAAGCGCCACCACGTGGTTACCCACCGCGGCGAACATTCTTTTCACCTGATGGTAGCGACCTTCGCTGATGGTCAACCGTACCTGTTGGTCGTCGACCTGCTCCAGCCTTGCGGGCAACGTCAGACTTTTTTCATTATTCAACTGGATCCCAGCGGCGAACTGCGCGGCCGTTTCTGGCTGTAGCGGCTGTTCCAGCGTCACAAGATAGGTTTTCTCGCAGTGATGTTTGGGCGAAGTGATGCGATGAGACCACTGCCCGTCATCCGTCAACAACACCAGTCCGCTGGTATCGATATCCAGACGGCCTGCGGCATGTAACTTGTGCGCCATCGGCTCATCCATGAAGTATAGGATAGTCGGGTGGTCCGGATCGTCGGTAGAACAGACATAGCCCTGCGGCTTATGCAGCATGAAATAGCGCGGCCCGTGCTGTTGTTCGAGGGGACGACCGTCAAACTCGACGATCTGGTCCGGCAACAGCTTGAAAGCGCCGGTTTTAATGACTTCGCCATCGACTGTGACTCGCTGCGCGCGCAGTTCGCGCGCGACCAGAGAACGGCTGAGTCCTAACTGCTGAGATAAAAATTTGTCCAATCGCATTAACGGTTTACTGCCTATATTGCATATGTGGCTGGTCAGGGCTTGGCCCTGCGTGCAGGAGCTATCCATCGTGTCGCTGTGTTCGCCGCGTCGACCGCAAATGCTTACGGGTTGACCGGCTCAGCGCCTACCGTTGCTCGCTCCTCTCCTGAGTAATAGGCATAATAGAATCAATTTCGCCCCTGTCCAAGCGGCGGAACCCCTCTACGCGGCCGAGAGCATATTCAAAAGGAGCCTTATTATGTCATCAATTCAGCGTCATGAAGTACTACAAATGATGATTGCGGCCAGGCGCTTCATCGCGGCACCCCTTGGGTTCTCCACCCTTGCCGCCGTTTTCACTCAGCGCTTTGGTCTTGATACCCACGTAGGAGAACGCAAGTCCATCCTTTATCCGACTCGCCTTCGCAATCGCTAATGATGTCGTTCACGCTACGTCCTTACCAGCGCGAGGCCGTCGACGCCACGCTGGACTACTTTCGTCATCACGCCTCACCCGCCGTGATCGTCCTTCCTACCGGCGCGGGCAAAAGTCTGGTGATTGCCGAGCTGGCGCGACTCGCTCGCGGTCGCGTGTTGGTATTGGCGCACGTCAAAGAGCTGGTGGAGCAAAACCATGCCAAGTATCGGGCGCTGGGGCTGGAAGCCGATATTTTTTCCGCTGGACTGCGCCAACGTCAAAGCCAGGGCAAAGTTGTCTTCGGCAGCGTTCAGTCCGTCGCACGTCACCTCGCGCATTTCGATCAGGCGTTTTCACTGCTGATCGTCGACGAGTGTCACCGCATCGGGGACGCCGACGACAGTCAATACCGCCAGATATTGCGCCATTTGCAAACTGTCAATTCACGGCTGCGTCTGCTGGGTCTCACCGCAACGCCCTATCGGCTCGGCAAGGGGTGGATCTATCAATACCACTATCATGGAATGGTGCGGGGAGACGAGAACTGCCTGTTTCGCGACTGCATCTACGAGCTGCCGCTGCGATACATGATCAAACACGGCTTTCTGGTGCCGCCTGAACGACTGGATATGCCGGTGATTCAGTACGACTTCAGCAAACTGAACGTTCAGAGCCACGGTTTGTTCAGCGAGGCCGATCTCAACCGAGAACTGAAACGTCAAAAACGCGTCACACCACAAATTATCCGTCAAATTCAGGATTACGGCGCCGACCGCAAAGGCGTGATGATCTTCGCCGCGACGGTGGAACACGCGACCGAAATCACCGGCCTGCTGCCGGAGGGCGAAGCCGCGCTCATCAGCGGCGAAACGCCGCCTGGGGAGCGCGATGCCTTGATTACGGCGTTCAAACAGCAGCAGTTACGCTACCTGGTTAACGTGTCCGTGCTGACCACGGGTTTTGACGCGCCTCATGTCGATCTTATCGCCATTCTGCGCCCCACCGAGTCCGTCAGCCTGTATCAGCAAATCGTCG
The DNA here is from genome assembly GCF_002111585.1 of Lonsdalea iberica. Lineage (GTDB taxonomy): Bacteria > Pseudomonadota > Gammaproteobacteria > Enterobacterales > Enterobacteriaceae > Lonsdalea > Lonsdalea iberica. The sequence goes on along the minus strand of NZ_LUTP01000007.1, from coordinate 105,533 downwards.
GGCGCGGCCTGCGTCTCTCTCCCGGCAAAACCGACTGCCTGATTTTGGACTACGCGGGTAACCCCTTCGACCTCTACACACCGGAAGTGGGCGCCAGCAAGTCGCACGCGGACAGCCAGCCGGTGCAAGTCTTCTGCCCACAGTGCGGCTTTGCCAATCTGTTCTGGGGAAAATGTACGGAAGACGGCACGGTGATCGAGCATTTCGGTCGCCGCTGTCAGGGATTTACCGAAGAGGACGACGGCCGACGCGAGCAGTGTGATTATCGCTTCCGCTTTAAGAGCTGCCCGCACTGTGGCGCCGAAAACGACATCGCCGCCCGCCATTGCCATCAGTGCGACGCCGTGCTGGTCGATCCGGACGATATGCTCAAAGCCGCGCTAAAACTCCGCGACGCCCTCGTGCTGCGCTGCAGCGGCATGAGCCTGACGCCGGGTCAAGATAGCAAAGGCGACTGGCTGCGCATCACCTACCACGATGAGGACGGCGCGGAGGTCAACGAACGTTTCCGGCTGCATACGCCTGCGCAACGAAGCGCCTTTGAGTTTCTATTTCTGCGCGTTCATCAACGCGCCCCTGGCGTCCCCTTTGCGTGGAAAACCAGCGCCGACATCCTGCAACAACAGGAACGACTGCGCGCGCCCGACTTCGTTGTTGCCCGACAGCAGGGAAAGTTTTGGCAAATTCGTGAAAAACTGTTCGATTATCAGGGCCGCTACCGACGCGCCAATGAGCTACGCGGCTGAGTACACGGCGGTTTTATTTGCCCGAAGCGCCATATTCCGCTAGAATTCCGCCCGCTTTTGCTTCGGCATGAGCAGAATCATCCCACCTGTTGCTGGGTCGCCTGTAGCAGGATCACTTTTATATAAGTAGAGAAAGCAATGATTACTATCAACGCAGAAGTTCGTAAAGAGCAGGGCAAGGGTGCGAGCCGCCGCCTGCGCATCGCCGGTAAATTCCCCGCTATCGTTTACGGTGGTACGGAAGCGCCGATCGCTATCGAACTGGATCACGATCCGGTTAAAAACCTGGAAGAGCGTACGGGTGAGCCGTTCTACACCGAAGCTCTGACTCTGGTTATTGATGGCAAAGAAACTAAAGTGAAGATTCAGGCTGTGCAGCGTCACGTGTACAAACCTAAACTGACTCACATCGACTTCGTTCGCGTTTAATTACGTCTCGAGTCATCCCGCTGTTTCAGCGGATAAAAAACGCCGCCTTGCGGCGTTTTTTTTTTATGCTTCAATCCCCCCCCCCTTCCCCTCTATCGACCATCAGGTCAGTGTTGCCTTGCAGAAGCCCTGCATGAATTGGCATAGCGTCTGTCAAACGCGTCAATGACCCGCCACTGACATCACGCGGGCAGCAACACGTCGCTAGCGATGGCTGACACAGCACAAAAAAGCCTCCAAATGGAGGCTTTTAGGCATAGGAGATGGAAGGCTTAGGCGTTGCTGCTCTGCGTCACCAGCTTCGCTGACTGTGAAGGCGTCGACTTAGGCGGTCTGATCACCAGCGTAATCAGCAGAGAGATGACCGACAGCACGGTGATGACGATAAAGGTGCTCTGGAAACCGCCCAGCTGCGCAGCGATGAAGGAACCAGACAACGCCCCCAGACCAAACCCCTGATAAATCAACCCGTAGTTTTTGCTGTGGTGACGCAGACCGAAGAAGTCACCCACGATAGCCGGGAAGACCGTGATGTTTCCCCCGAAGCAGAAGGCAACCGCGCCGGTGCACAGGAAGAAGGTCAGATGATTCATCGGCAGGAAGGCCATGACAGAGACAGAGACCGCCGTGACCAGCAAGGTAAAGTTAATCACCCGCAAACGGCCGACTTTGTCGGACAGCGATCCCAGAATCAAACGCCCTGCCGTGTTGCAGATCGCGATGGCGGAAACGGCGTTAGCGGCGGTGACCGCATCCAGGCCCACCATGCGTACGCCGATATCCTTGGCGATACCAATCAGGTACAGACCGCTCATGCAGGCCGTGAAGAACACAACAAACAGCATCCAGGACTCTTTCACTGCCAGCATCTCGCTGACGGTAAAGTTGATGTTGCCTGCGCCAGTTGCATTGGGCGCGGAAGGCTGTACTTGCGCTTCTTTCAGCAGCAGAGAACCCGTCACGATTAACGCCATCGCCATCATTCCCCACCAGAAGAACGTCTGGGAAATGCCGACTTGGCCCAACAAGGCGCTGTTGATGTATTTGAACAGCAGACTACCCGTACCGTAAGCGCCCACGGAAACGCCGGCAATCACGCCCTTACGATTGGGGAACCATTTGATCAGGTTGGACAACGTGGTGATGTAGGCCGTACCGTCGGCGAAGCCGACCACGACCCCGACCAGCAGCCAGATCGCCGTCAGTGAGGTGACGTAGGCGCTGCACATCAGGGCCAGCCCCAGCACCAGGCCGGAAATCAACGTCAGTTTGCGAATGCCGATGCGTTCCTGAATGCGGCCGGCAAACAGGGTGGCGAAAGCCAGGAAGAAGCTGGTAATGGAGAACGTCGTGGCGACAGAGCCCAGCGACCAGTTAAATTTGTCGACCAAAGGCTGGTTGTAGAGGCTCCAGGTATAAATAGTTCCCAGACCCATTTGCGCCAGGATAGTTCCTACCACAATCACTGCACGATTTACCGGTTTGGCGTTCATTCCGGATCCCTCATTAATTTTCTGGTGTTGAAATGAGCAGGTAAAGGCACCTGCTGAATGACACCATTATAAAGAGGGGAATCGTCCATGCGTTTAGTCAGGGCATGAACTGCTGCCTGGAGGGAATGAACTGCCGTTAAAGGCGCATTAACTGCCGGAACTCTTTGACCTTGCCCCGGCTGACGGGCACCTGGAAATCCAAATCGCTGAGCTTAAGGATGTAGGTATTGTTGAACCACGGTTCGATTTCGCGGATTTTACTCAAGTTGACGCAGTAGGAACGATGGCAGCGAAAGAAGTAAGCTTCGGGCAGTCGGCTACAGAACTCGGTGATGTTCATCGACATCACATATTCGTCCCGCTTGGTGTAGACGAATGTCAGCTTTTCATGCGATTCCGCGTAGTAGATGTCGTGAATATTGGTCACGATAATGCGCTTATCTTTCACCAGATTGATGGTCATCGGCGCCGATCGCCCTACGCCGCCGACGGCGGTCGTGGTTTGTTGCTGGTGCCACGCCGTCTCGAGCTTCTGAAGCATACTGACGATGCGCGTTTCGTGATACGGCTTCAGGATGTAGTCGAATGCTTCCAGCTCAAACGCTTCAACCGCATGGTTTTTATAGGCGGTAATAAAGACGATGAGCGGTTTGTGGGCGAACTGACTAATATTTTTCGCCAACAACACCCCGTCCAGCGAGGGAATATTAATATCCAGAAAGATGGCATCCACCTTGTGGTGCTGAAGGTATTTCAGCACGTCGAGGCCGTCATCAAAGACCCCTTCTACTTCAATCTGACTGTGTTCTTTGATGAGCCAGCTTAGCTCTTGCTGAGCAAGAAACTCGTCTTCAACAATAATCGCTTTCACTAAAATATCCTGATTAACTCAGCTCAGGGAGGGAAGGCTACCGCGCTTTCCGGCAGCGACGCCCCGTTTTTACTGATGTAGAACTCGATTTCCGTCCCCGGATGCAACTGCCGGATGTGCAAACCTTCGCCATACAACAGCTTGATACGGTGATGCACATTCAACAGCCCGATTTTATTCCCCGGCATTTCATTTTTGGCGACCCGCTCAATCACTTCGTCACTGATGCCGCTGCCGGTGTCGCGCACCGCAACGCGAATACGGTCGTCCACGTCCTGGATACTCAGTACCACTACGCCGTTGCCCTTACAGGGGCGGACACCATGCACGATGGCATTTTCGATCAGCGGCTGGATCAACAGGCTGGGAATATGGCAGCTGACGTCCTCGTCGATGTCATACAGCACCGTCAGCTTATCCCCGAAGCGCGCCTGCTCGATGGCAATGTAATCTTTGACCTGATAAAGCTCGCTTTTGATATCGATTAGCTCGTCATCGTTGCGCTCCAGGTTGTAACGCAGATAGCGCGACAAATTGATAATCAGCTGCCGCGCCGTATCGGGATTTAGCCGAATGGATGTAGAGATGGCATTCAGCGCGTTAAACAGAAAATGCGGGTTAATTTTACTCTGTAAAGCCCGCAGCTCCGCCCTGTCCGCCATTTCTCTCAGTTGCTCGGCGCGAGACACTTCCAACTGCGTGGAGATAATCTGCGACAAACCGATCGCCATCTCTTTCAATGACCAGGTGATACGGTAGGCATGGCGATAGTAAATCTTCAACGTACCCGTCACCTTGCCCTTTTCCCGCAGCGGAATCACGATCATCGAGTGGATTTCCGGCGTACGATGCGCCTCATCATTATTTTTGATGATGATTTTGCCGCTTTTCAGCGCATGGAGCGTGGTCGGGCTGAGGTCACGATCGCCGCTATGATACTTTTCCTCGCCGAAGCCGACATAGGTCAGCACCTGCTGAGTGTTGGTCATCGCCACCGCGTCCGCGTTGATGTCGGTGCGGATGATGTCGCACACCTTGCGCAGCGACTCGATATTCACGTGCCGGAATAACGGCAGCGTTTTATTGGCGATATCCAGCGCCAGCTTGGCCTGTCGGGCGGCTATAGCTTCTTTCTCGCCTTCAACGCTGCGCACCAGCAGCACGATCAGTCCAATGCTGACGGTGCCGAGAATCATCGGGATCGCGATATGAGCCACGATGTCTAATCCTAGCGCAATCGGCCGCGTCCACAGCACCACCAGCAGCATGGTCAACGTTTCACACAGCATGCCGCCGACGATACCGATGCTCCAATGCTTGTTGCGGGGAATTCGCTGGTGGATCCAGGCGGACATAAAACCGGCCACGATGCTCGTCACCAGACAGGGCACCGACGTAATGCCGTGGATATCGATGAGGTAGCGGTGTAGCCCGGCAATAATCCCCGTGGTGATGCCGACCCAGGGGCCGAACAGAATCCCGCCAGACATCACGGCCACCACGCGCACGTTCACCAGAGAGCCATCGACATTTATGCCCGACCAGGTGCTGAACAGCGCGAACATGGAAAAAATCGCCGTGACCACGAACAGGTCGAACGGCGAGTGTTCATCCTGCTGCAACAGCTGCCGGAAATGGCGCGTTCGGGTCAGGAAAAAGAGGCAAATCAGCATCAAGGCGGCACGATCGTACACCGCCAGCAGCATATTGAGGTTAGATTGCACGGGAATCTCACGCCATGAAAACGGATGCAGAAGCGCCATCATAAGGCAGTCTGCATCCGAGTGACAAATACCATTAAAATACCAGGCGCGACGGCCCCGCGCCGTTCGGCTCCGTTAGCGATCGCCGCCGCCGCTGAGTCGTCGCTGTAGCTGGTCACGCAGGTTGGGTGGCGTGCCCTTGATGGTCAGCGTATCGGTCGCCGCATCCCAGAAGATACGTTCGCCCAAGAGCAACGCGTCGAAATTGAGGCTCAGACCGCCGCCGCTACCGGCGAACTTGGTCAGCTGACGCAGTGTACTGCGATCGGCCGGAAAGCTCTCCGCCAGCTCGTAACCCTGCTCTGTCGTGAAGGCTTCCAGCGTTTTGTCGCCCAGGGGCGGCAGTTCCTGAGACAGGGAGGACAGCGCGATCTCTTCCCCCGACTGCAACTGTTCGTTGCAGTAGCTGTAAACCTGCTGGCGGTATTCCTGACGCTCATTCTTATCCAGCGCCGCTTCAGCACAGTACTCATCGACCGCCTTCAGCAAACCACGGTTCTGCGCTTTGGTGTCCAGCCCTTCCGTCGCGCCGAGAAAATCCATGAAGAAGTCGGAGACTTTACGTCCCACGCGACCTTTCAGGAATGTCAGATAGCGCGTGGACTCAGGATTGGTGTCCCATTCGGTCAAATCGATGCGGGCCACAATATCGGCGTGGTTGATGTCCAGATAGTGGGTGTTGCTGATATCCAACTGCTCGTTGACGCGCAGGCTGCTACAGCTGTTCAGGACAGTTACCAGCAGATACTCCACCGCCAGATAGCGATACTGGCAGAACAGCACGATACCGCCGTCGGCGAACGGGTACTTCGCCAGTTCGTCGCGCAAACGGCCGGTAGCCGCACGAGTAAATGCCAGGAAGTCCTCATCGCCTTTGCGGCACGCCCGCAGCGCATCCGCCAGCTCGCTTTGCTCGTTAAACAGACCGTAGGCTTTGTTTTTGGCGCTGTAGACCCGGTGCAATTCAGCCATCATGTCGTTCACGGCGTCGTTGGGGGTCAGCAGCGAGTCGCGAAGCACTAAATCCAACGTTTGCTCGTCGCGCTTGATTAACTGATGCAGGGCAATCTGGTCGATATCCAGACTCATGTTAGACTCTCCTTTTAGCAAGGTGCGTATTCAAGCACCTCAGCGTAGTTGCTGCAACCTTATCCGCCGTGGTCGCCTCGTCCCGTCACTGACATTGTTTAAAGCAATAAAAGTGCGGAAAACGGTGCCTCTATACGGTAATATGTTCGACTTTAACCGTCTGAGAATTACCATTTTATGCCACAATCATCCCGTTATAGTGACGAACAAGTTGAACAACTGCTGTCGGATTTGGTCAATATTCTGGAAAAACATCGCGCGCCAACCGATCTTGCTTTGATGGTGCTGGGAAATATGGTCACAAACCTGCTGAATACCAGCGTCGCTCCGGCCCAACGTCAGATGTTGGCGCGTTCCTTTGCCGAAGCGTTGCAGTCTTCGGTGAAAGCTGACAACACACACTGATGCCGATCTCTTTATGGTAACCAACCGCCCGCGCTACCGCGAAAAAGTCTCCCAGATGATTAGTTGGGGACACTGGTTTGCTCTTTTCAATATTCTCCTCAGTCTGGGACTGGGTAGCCGCTACCTGTTGGTTGCCGACTGGCCTGCCTCACTGACCGGGCGTATTTACGCGCTGGTCAGTTGGCTCGGCCACTTCAGTTTTATCGGGTTCGCGATATACCTGCTGATCCTCTTTCCCCTCACGTTCTTCGTGATGTCGCAGCGACTACTGCGGGTGATCTCCGCCACGGTGGCGACAGCGGGACTGACTTTGCTGATCGTCGACTCCGCCGTCTTTACGCGCTTCCACCTGCACCTTAACCTGACGGTATGGGAGCTGGTGACCAATCCAGACCAGAGCGAAACCGCCCGAGACTGGCAGCTGTTATTCATCAGCGTCCCCATCATTTTTATGGTGGAAATGCTGTTCGGGACCTGGTGCTGGCAGAAGCTGCGCAGTCTCAACCGGCGCAGCTTCGGCAAACCGCTGGCCGGGGTATTCATTGCTGCTTTTTGCGCATCCCACATGATGTACATTTGGGCGGATGCCAATTTCTATCGTCCAATCACCATGCAGCGCTCTAATCTGCCGCTCTCCTATCCCATGACGGCTCGCCGTTTTCTGGAGAAACATGGTCTGCTGGATGCGCAGGAGTATCAGCGTCGGCTGACGCAGCAGGGTAATCCGGAAGCATTGTCCGTCGAGTATCCGCTTAACGACATTACGTTCCAGGACGCGGGCAGCGGTTACAACCTGCTGTTGGTGGTGGTGGATAGCTTGCCGGAAAACACGCCGCAGGCGATGCCGAATCTGGCGCGTTTTGCAGAAGAGAATGTACGCTTCAGCCATCACCTCAGTGCGGGCAGCGAACCGAATGCCGGGCTGCTCAACCTGTTCTACGGCATTTCCAGCACGTACATGGACGGCATTCTCGCCAGCAGTAAGCCGTCCGCGCTCATTAGCGCGCTCGGACAGCAGGGCTATCAGTTCAGCCTGTTCTCGTCTACCGGATTCAACAGCCCGCTTTACCGACAGGCCTTGCTCTCGGATTTCTCGTTGCCGGTAGCTTCGGCGCAAAGTGCCGACGCCATCGCGACCCAATGGCTGAAGTGGCTGGACGGACACCCGTCAGGCGCCCATTGGTTCTCGTATGTCGAACTGAACCATAACGTCAGCGCAAATCAGTCTGCATCTGAGCAGCAGCGCCGCTACCGTCAGGATAACACGACGCTGGATCGCCAGATTGCGCGGATGCTCGAAGGCTTACGCGACAAAAACCAGCTGGATAACACCGTCGTTGTCGTGACCGCCGCTCAGAGCACGCCCGCCAACCTGATGGACAACATGCCGAAACCGATGGCGCGTTCGCTTTATCAGGTGCCGCTGGTCGTTCACTGGCCGGGGACGCCAGCGCAGACCATCAGTAAGATGACGGACCATAAGGACGTGATGACGACACTGATGCAGCGTTTGCTACACGTACAGACGCCGGCGAGAGATTTCTCTCAGGGCGAAGACCTGTTCACGGCAGAAAGACGAAACGCTTGGCTGACCAACGGCAGTGAGGATTTGTTGTCGATTACGACGCCGGAGCAGATCATTTTGTTGGGTACGCACGGCAGTTATCGGACGTTCGATCAGGAAGGTCGAGAACTTATGTCGGAAAAACCGCAGTTGGGTCTGCTGCTCCAGGTGCTGACGGACGAAAGGCGATTCATAGCCAACTAACTGCCTAAATCTAAAGCAGTCGTGACGTTCAGCTATTGCAATCAGATCTGGAAACGGTAATATGCCTCCACAGCATCGGCACGTAGCGCAGCTTGGTAGCGCACCGTCATGGGGTGTCGGGGGTCGGAGGTTCGAATCCTCTCGTGCCGACCAAAAATCCCTTGAAAAAACCAACCTCTTACGGTTGGTTTTTTTTCGCCTGTAATCTACCGGTGCAAAAACTCACTGACGGTTTAGCCTTCAATGCTCAGCATTTGTCTTTGTCAGCACGCCCTCGCTCTCCCCCCAATATCCATTAAAACGGCCTTGTCGTTAACGAAGCGGTATCCTCCTCTGGTTTTACACAAGTTAGTCCGTGTGAATCACGAGTTATGAATGTGCAATACCTACTCAGGGGTATCAACGGTGAGTGATTGCAGATAGACAGTCGCATACAAATGAAGTGACGATGGTTTCAACGATTGTGGTTCCGGGTTTTCCGGTAGTGGCATAGCGAAGAAAATGATCAACCGTGGGAATGTGAAATTTATTTATGTCGTTCTTTTGTCATTAACGACTTTTTCACCCATGCCAACCAAGCTGTATCGGAAGAGCTGCACGATAATACCAACTGCAAGATGATTCTTAAGTTCGAAACAGCATTCCCTGATAGCGTTGGTTATACAACGCTGCATTTAGCCAGTATAATTGGAAACAAAGAAATCGTGGTCTTTCTTTTAAAGAAAGGCGCTGATGTCAATGCCACTGACCGCGAGGGATATAGCCCTTTAGTCATAGCGGAAGCGAATAACCATCGAGATATAGTCGCGCTCTTGGTTAAACATGGGGGTAAGGCGTTAGAGCCTTAGGCCTATAATTGACTTAAACCTTGTTACCTCAGATTAAGGCTCGCTTTGGCGGCCTTTTTTATTCCACGCACTGGGGATCGATATATCTGACAGGAAGAAGAAGTCTTCCAAACTATGACTAGCGTTTAGCTGTTGAAAATGCACCTAGGGTAGATTATTCATGCATTAAAGCCCACCTTAGTGGGCTTTACTTCATTTTACCTTACTAACATTGCTTATCAGGCGCGTTGAATGTGAGACTTATTTATCCGATTCACTGGCAAGAATTTCGCATTCCTTTTCTCTCAGACGATGCAAGGTTGCTAAATCTTGGTCGTCACAATAAGTCACAAGATCTCTTAATGCCAAGTCAGCATAGTTATAACCTTCTTCACGAATCAGCTGGCTTTGTTTTTTAGCTAATGAGGTTAATGGCGTGTCCTCACCCATTGCGTCTAAAGCTGCCAGACCATCAGCCTGCTCTTTAATGGCCTGCCTCGTATAAATGTTTTCGTAAAGCGCTGGATGTTCAGAAAAGAAGTCTTTCAGAGATTTCGCCGAAACGGATGACGAAAAGATAACAATCGCGGCGAATACCACTTTCTTAATCATTACTTATTCCTTTTAAAATAATTATTTGTTTTCCCAGAAGTGCCGATACGGCGAATGAAGTAGTTTAACCACAGCAATGCGCTGCCGCCAGCTGGACTTAACGGTATGATACAAGGAGCATTACTATATTTTATGGTCAGCTCGGACGATTGCTTGGGCACCAAAACGCGTTGTGTTGCAGGTTTATGGCGGTAATAGCTGCCCAGTACTTCCTCTACCCGAACAGGATTGACTGTGGGATCACGGGCTCTCTAAAGCAAAACTGACGCCGCTTAAGGCGTTGATGGCGACTTTTCTTGTTATGCATCCGTGCATCCTCCCCTCCCCCTCTTTTACTTGAGTCGCTCCACACTAGCCTGTTTAGCCTCGCCTGGGCCTCGTTCCAACCGTCAATGTGCAAACTCAGTGGACCCGACATTTGTCTCCCGTGGCTGATGCCTTTGCCTATTAGAAATATATCACTGAGACTTGAGCCAAAGGCATAGTCTGCGTAGTCATTGTGCTTTACACTGCGCGCTGCAAAAATAGCGTAGATTAACGAGCAAATAGGCGGTAATGGCGATGAATGGAACGATCACAACCTGGTTCAAAGATAAAGGCTTTGGATTTATCCAAGATGAGAACGGGGACAACCGTTATTTTCATGTCATCAAAGTCGCCAACCCTGATCTCATCAAAAAAGACATGGCAGTGACTTTCGAACCTACCACCAACAACAAAGGTTTATCTGCCTACGCGGTAAAAGTCATACCGGAAAGCAAATATATCTATATCGCCGGCGAGCGGGTGAAGCTTACGTCCATCAAGTCGTTCCTGGTTTACCGTGAAGAAGTCCCGGCCGATACCCGCATCGATAAAGAAAATACGGTGTTGTCTGTCGGTGCGCTGATGGGATGTATCAGGCCCAAATCAGAAGCTAAACCGGGTGAAATGCGTTCGCTGAGAAAACTCGCGATCACCACCTTCCAGGGTTCAACGTTAATCTTCACGGAAGATGAGATAGATATAGACGCCACGGTGAAATTGCTTAAGGTCTAAAGTCATTTGGACTGCACCATGCTGAAATCCCGCGTAATCCCTAAGCTGAGTTTCGGCATGGCGAGTCCCCTTATCGACAGACGAGTCCGCTCACTTATCCGCTTTATCAGTCACTTGTCACATCGTATCGCAGCCTCACGAATGGTTCACACCTGCCAGTATTATCCCTCTAGCCTGACTTTCGAAACCAGGGCAGGCGCGCCTTTTCAGCGCTATGTATTGCTCCTACGCCCCCCTTCTACGACGGATAACTCATGACGCCCGCCCTTTAATAATTTCTTCGAAACCCACGCCACAGAGCAATGTAAGGTCTTCAACCTGATACAGCCCCAAAATTTACAGGTATAATCTCAACATTATTCAACGAATTCAGAAAAGAAGATGACCAAACTCACCTTACAAGAACAGATGCTGAAAGCGGGATTAGTGACCAGCAAAAAAATGGCCAAAGTCCAAAGAACGGCTAAAAAATCACGAGTTCAAGCTCGTGAGGCCAGAGCAGCGGTGGAAGAAAATAAAAAAGCGCAACTTGAGCGGGATAAGCAGTTAAGCGAACAGCAGAAACAGGCCGCATTATCCAAAGAGTATAAAGCTCAAGTAAAACAGCTGATTGAAATGAACAGAATCACTATTTCAAAAGGCGATATCGGCTTCAACTTCACAGATGGCAATCTCATCAAAAAGATCGTGGTGGATAAGCTGACGCAAACTCAGTTGATCAGCGGTCGTCTTGCCATCGCCCGTTTAGTGAAAGATAACAATGGCGAGAGCGACTATGCCATTATCCCCGCAAGCGTCGCAGATAAGATCGCGCAGCGCGATGCGAACAGCATTGTATTAAACAGCGCACTCAGTCAGGAAGAGCAGGACGAAGAAGATCCGTACGCCGATTTCAAAGTGCCCGATGATTTGATGTGGTAACCAGTGCCAATGAATGAAAAGCATCTATGCGCTTTTCATTCATTGTTAGCGTCCCCTCTCAGCAAAAACGCAGTGTTCTTAGGGGCAGGAGTCCTTATTCTTGACTCTATCCCGTATGCCATACCCGCATTTTGACCAAATAGGCTGTGTATTGAATCCCTCGCCTCTGCCATCAATCTTACCGGCACGTATTGAAGTTAACCGGCGGACTTAACGACAACGAAGGCCAATGCCACACTTGACGCCTGTGCGCCAATTCATCAGGAATTAATGACCGCAATTCGTGTGGTAATACCGGTGACATCGTCCGCAGGATGCCGCAACGGCGTAGCGATTTCCGGAATGGAACCCTGGTCGGCATTGATCATAAGGGAGGAAGTAAGATTATCCTGATTGCATAGCGCCAGTTTGGTGATCAAATCACTATAGTGCATGACACAAAGCCAGCCTCCATATAAAAAGCGGCGAGATAACAACCTTCAATCTTCAGCTTTTTTGCATCAACCCTGACACATTCGCCGCCAGAGCCTGTGAACACGCGCGGGTGATTTCCCCTTTTGGCCTCTCGATGTATGAAATGATGACTAACATGAGGTGGAGGTCTATCAAAAGCGCATGAATTAAGACCCTTCTTCGGCATCGAAAACTTAGGAGGATACGTGTCCCGATTATTCGCCAAGAAACACTGGAAGATGGTTCTTACACTGATACTGATTATTATTGTTTTGCTATTGTTCCGCTGGGCGGCAATCGCGTGGGGATAAATTGACGCTATTTGATTCGAGAATTGATAAACCGTTTTTGCCGAATTAAGTATAAAAAAACGCCCCACATCGATTAAGATCTGGGGCGTTTTTTATGAAATTAATGAATAACGCTGGGAATATTTTTATTAATATTTATACGCTACTCATTATTTCGGATGATGCTGATTAACTGCTCCAGGTATTCCCTTCTTCGCTATCGTAACCAACATCAACTTTCAAAAAAGATTATTCAGCGACAACGTTGACAGCTGAAGGACCTTTTGCGCCGTTTTCAACGGAGAATTCAACTTTCTGGCCTTCATTCAAGGTTTTGAAGCTGTCACCCTGGATGGCAGAGAAGTGAACGAACACATCTTTGCTACCATTGCTAGGAGTGATGAAACCAAAGCCTTTATCAGCGTTGAACCATTTTACTAAACCAGTCATTTTATCAGACATAGATATTTCCTTTATTTTCGAGGTCGCGTTAAAGCGACAAACATGGTCTGTTAGCAGAATTTATTTATAGGCGCTTAGGAGGAGACTCACGGAAAAGAGGTATCTAGATCGGATAACGCTTGAACTGAGAACTGCTTTACTAAAATGCTTTACATAAGGTCTGTATGCCAAACCGATGAGTGCATTAACGCACGTACCAAAAAGTTAAGCAAGGGTTATTTTCAATAGATTGTCAGCAGCACGTATTTCGTTCGCGAAATAATCTTTTTTGGAATTACTGTAATTTACACAATCCCCCCTTTTATTTCTCAAAACAAAAAACGACAAGCCAACCAAAAGGCGAAGTAGCGTACAACCTCCCCTTCAGAAAAGAACATCCTCTGATACGCTATACATAACTTGGGGCGGTTTTTACGTGCATCATGATGAGAACGAGAGGAGGACAATCGTGTCATTAAGCGACTGGCTGTGGAGAAAAAAATTGATTCTTTTACTGACTATCGTCGTCTTAGCGGAGGCTATCATGTATTTGATGACCTCTGAATGGTTTCCCTGGGAGTGGTAGGCACCTCCTATCCCCTTGAACCCCCTGTTGACGGCTACAATCCGTGATACCAGCTCCAGATCTTGATTAACACCGCAGCGGAAAGACACCAGCAGATTACGGCGGCCGCTAGCGCCTGCGCCAATTTCATCGTATCCGTGAAATAGTAAAGCGAAATAAGGTAAATCAGGTAAGGAATAACAGACCAAATGCCAAACAGGATGGTCGAGCGCAGCGCCTCCAACCCTCGTTCGGTGCCGACAATATAGTGAGCAATCAGGGCGAAGGTCGGGAAAAGCGGCACAAGTCCGGCGATATAATAATTACGTGTTTTTGCTAACAGTCCAATCAGCACAACAACCAGTGCGCCAAGTACCGCTTTTAGAAGAAGCGCCATTTTTTTTCTCTTTTTTTGTGCATTCCAACACGTTACCTCGAATACAACTCCTCGTGAAATACACAAAAACGATGGCATGACGGCTGAATTTATCCCTTTATCAAGCCGCATGCCCAGACCCGGTCTAACGTCTACGATTCCACGGCATGCGCATGAGAACACGCGCCAAACCGCAAAAGCCGCTAATCCCCGCAAACAGTAGTCCAGCCCCAACGAGCCCCGCCAACCAGTAAAATGCCGGATGCATCGCCTGGCCCAAAACCACCCCCGCCAACACCGTACCTCCCGCGACGATCTGAACCTGTCGCATGATATCGATTGAAGGTCTCTTACCTTTCACCACGGGTAAACCTGCCCGTTTCCACGCCTGTAATCCGCCGGACAGCAGATAGGTCTGAGCCGTTCCAGCCGCCTCAGCCAGTTGTGCGCAATGTTGTGAAGAACGTATCCCTGAAAGACACAAAAAAATCACGCTATTCGCGCCGGAGAGGACTTCTCGCAGCCTGTCGACATTCAGTGATGCCATTGGACAGGACACCGAGTGGGGAACATGTTCACGCGCATACTCGTCGACCAGCCGGATGTCCACCAGCACCGCACCCATCTTAAGTAGTTGTTGCGCAATTTGCGGAGTCACTGATTGAGGTGTAGACATGAAACTCTCCCGAAAGAAACAGGTCACAGTACAAGGTGTAGTACCGATATAGGCATCAGTCAGACGGCACAATACGTGTCCGGCACGTGAGATGTCTCTCCTCACAAGCTAGGAAATGGAATCGGGGAAAACAAGCCAAGATAAATGGAACGAAGCAGTGATGATGGGGTCTATACCTTTAACGAGCGGAAAACAGCGAACAGTACCAAGAGACTGAAGCGCAAAAAAACCCGCTCCGAAGAGCGGGCTTTACAGACAAAGTTAACCTCCGAGAGAGGTTAATGTTTGATGCGATTAGAAACGGTAGCCTACACCAACGTTCCAGCTGCCAACATCAACACTGCGGATACGGCTCTGTTCGTAACCTAAATCCAGTGCAACGTTCTGCATTGGGTTGAACTGAAGACCGGCACCGTATACAACGCCAACATCATCGTTCTTAGCGTTAGCAGTACCGTTATCAGCATTGTGGGTGTACTTGGCGCTGCTCATACCGACAACACCATAGATGCTTGCCCAGTCATTGAAGCGGAAAGCAGGACCTACGCTGAAGCCGTAATAAGTCCCTTTCTGGTAAACATTATTAACGGTGTTGCTGTCCTGCAAGTAGGTGAATGAACCGATTACGCCCACGGGGGAGTTGTCGAATTCATAACGATACTTCAGGTTGAAACCCGGCAGCTTGTTCATAACGCCTTGAGCATCACCCTGGGCATAACCTGCAGATACAGTACTCTCGCCAGCCATCGCAGAACCGGCACTTACGGCTAAAACACAAGCCAAAGCTGAAAGACACGCAATTTTTTTCATATACAGCCTCGAATCACTCTTATGAAAGAATATTAAAGCGCTATAAATATAACAACAAATCCGCGTTGTTGCTGAGCCTCAAATACTTTTCAATTGGGTTAAACATGTAACAAGGATTTTCTTAAACAAGCCAACCCCTTAAATTTCATTGGGTTAACAAAGGAAACCCTGCCATAAAAATGTAAAGAGTACAGAATTAAAAATACAGAAAATTCCGATTCATACCTACCACACAAAGCAAGATTTTCATACACAAATGATACGTAAATAAAAGTCAGCAATGGTAAATGATTAGCAAATAATTTAACCATCAATGATTTTATTCCTTTTTTTTAATTATTTGCGCTCATCCTTTATACAGTTTCTTACCGAAAGTGACTTTCTCGATCGAAAAGAATAGCCAGCGAAAATAATTATCAGAAAAATAAGGTCTAAAACTGGCGAGTTTTTAAATTTATGCTACCGGGCGTAAATAATGTTGATTTAATTTGCCAGATGCCAAATATGTTTCATGCAGTATCAAGTCATGCTGTCAAAAACATCGGCAGGCGCATTTTATTATCATTAACATGGCCCTTTTCCTTCGTCATTCAGTCAAAACCTGCTGTGACATTGCGTACGATATCTAAACAAAGTTAATCCGCCAGGACGAATTGATTCAAGTTATCGACCTAAACTGCTGTCGGATTGAAGGCGCGATTTTTCACCTGTTAAGATGCTATCTCTATTTTTGACTCATACATCTGCTGCGCTAAGCATACTGTCGCGACCTAAGTGGTTTTTTTGAAGGGGACTTTCGGCTGACAAACAGCACTTTGGGAATGATATTCCCTAGATTCACCCCGAGTCGTTACATAAACGCGGGTGGTGGGACAACAAAGAAAATTGCTGATAAAAAACAGGCTATTTAGCTAGACGCGCTGCTGATGATAATGCGAGTAATTTTCGATAACATTTTGATGTCATTAAACTTTAACGTTAGTGTCTATCTGTTCGATAGGCAAATTTATACAACCACTTTCGATGGAGCTGCTATAATTACCCTCGTTGAACATCAAATCTAATGATTAATGAATTAAGAGGACGACACTTATGCGTACAGCTAAACTGGTAAAACCCACCTCTTCAGAACTACGTTACACGCTCAACGACCAGGATGACGAAATTAAAGTTTCCACCATCAAACTGCTTAACCAGCTGGTTGTTGATTTTACCGACCTGTCCCTGATCACAAAACAGGCTCACTGGAACATGCGTGGCGCGAACTTCATCGGTGTTCACGAAATGCTGGATACTTTCCGTACCACTATTGTCGACCATCTGGATACCATCGCAGAACGTGTCGTACAGCTGGGCGGCGTCGCACTGGGCACCACGCAGGCGATTAACGCAAATACGTCGCTGAAGAGCTACCCGACCGATATTCATAACGTCCAGGACCATCTGAAAGCGCTGGCGGAACGTTACGGTATCGTCGCTAATGAAACCCGTAAAGGTATTGTTCAGACCGAAGACGAAGATACAGCCGACATTCTGACCGGCGCTTCGCGTGACCTGGACAAATTCCTGTGGTTCATCGAATCCAACATCGAATAATCCCTAAGGATTAATGATGCTGTTGCAGACCGCCCCGTGGGCGGTCTATTTATTTCTACCGCACTCTTTTTCCCTTCCCGCAGACCTTTCGCTTCCTGAAGGATTTCTCGTCAGGATGCACAAAAAAGAACCTCAAACCCCGAATATTTAGCCTGCAGGCAAATCAACAGTTGTCACTCCAAGTCAATTAAGTTAATCATATCGGTGCAGTGTGCACACAAAACGTCTGTGACCAAAACACAGGCGGTACCGCGCCAAACCCCGCTGTAGACGCTGTGTGAATCCCGCTCGCAGCGACAGCATCACTCCTCAAAAACAGTGAAATACAACTGTATTTATAGGAAACAACCAATGAAGTCATTTCTCAAAGCTTCGGTAGCCGCACTTGTGCTGGCCTGTAGCTTCAGTGGTCATTCGGCTGATAAGCCACTGATCGTAGCAACTGATACCGCGTTTGTGCCTTTCGAATTCAAGCAAGGCGACAAATACGTTGGATTCGATATTGACCTGTGGGACGCCATCGCCAAACAGTTGAATGTGAACTATACCCTGAAGCCAATGGATTTTAGCGGTGTTATTCCGGCGCTGCAGACCCGCAATATCGACGTCGCGCTTGCTGGGATCACCATCACCGACGCACGCAAACGGGCGATCGATTTCTCTGACGGCTACTACAACAGCGGCTTGCTGGTGATGGTGAAAGCGGATAATCAAGAAATCAAAGGCGAGCAGGATTTGACAGATAAAGTTGTCGCTGTGAAGAGCGGCACCGGCTCCGTGGACTACGCGAAAGCCAATCTCAAAACCCAAAGCCTGCGTCAATTCCCGAACATCGACAATGCCTATATGGAGTTGGCCACGAATCGCGCCGACGCGGTGCTGCACGACACGCCCAACATTCTCTACTTCATCAAAACCGCCGGCCACGGTCAGTTCAAAGCTGTGGGCGACTCCATCAAAGCCCAGCAGTACGGCATTGCTTTCCCGAAAAACAGCGAGTTACGCGAACGAGTAAACGGTGCGCTGAAAACCCTGCGAGAAAACGGCACCTATGCCGCCATCTATCAGAAGTGGTTCGGTACTGAACCTAAATAATCGCCGTTAGTTTGTGGAGAAATTGCATGCAGTTTGATTGGAGTGCCATATGGCCTTCCCTGCCCCTTCTGATGGAAGGGGCCAAAATGACCCTGTTGATTTCAGTACTAGGTCTGCTGGGTGGCGTCATTATTGGCGTATTCGCGGGTTTCGTACGCGTTTACGGCAACTGGATATCCAGCCGCATCGCGCTGGTGTTTATCGAAATCATTCGCGGCACGCCAATTGTCGTACAGGTGATGTTCATCTACTTCGCATTGCCGATGCTCCTGACTTCGGTGCGCATCGACCCCTTCGCCGCCGCCGTCGTCACCATCATGATCAACTCTGGCGCGTATATCGCGGAGATTACCCGCGGTTCAGTCTTGTCGATCAATAAAGGCTTTTCGGAAGCCGGTATGGCGCTGGGTCTGTCTCGTCGCGACACCTTGCGCTATGTCGTTGCGCCGCTGGCGTTGCGCCGGATGCTGCCGCCGCTGGGTAACCAATGGATTATCAGCATCAAGGATACGTCGCTGTTTATCGTCATCGGCGTTGCTGAACTGACCCGTCAGGGGCAGGAGATCATCGCCGGGAACTTCCGCGCACTGGAAATCTGGAGTGCGGTCGCCGTGATTTATCTGGTTATTACGCTGGTGCTGAGCTTCCTTCTGCGCCGTCTGGAAAGAAGACTTAAAATTATATGATTGAATTCAAAAACGTTTCTAAACACTTCGGAAAAACACAGGTCCTTCACGACATCGATCTGAAAATCAATCAGGGCGAAGTCGTGGTGATTATCGGCCCGTCTGGCTCAGGAAAGTCCACCCTACTGCGCTGTATCAACAAACTCGAAGAGATTACCAGCGGCGAGCTGGTGGTCGACGGGCTGAAAGTGAACGACCCCAAAGTGGACGAACGCCTCATCCGTCAGGAAGCTGGCATGGTCTTTCAGCAGTTCTACCTGTTCCCACAGATGACCGCGCTGGAAAACGTGGCTTTCGGTCCTATTCGCGTCCGGGGTGCGAGTAAGGAAGAGGCGGAAAAACAGGCGATGGCGCTACTGAAGAAAGTGGGGCTGTCCGAACGGGCGCATCATTACCCTTCCGAACTCTCCGGCGGTCAGCAGCAGCGCGTGGCGATTGCACGTGCGCTGGCGGTGAAACCGAAGATGATGCTGTTCGATGAGCCCACCTCGGCGCTTGACCCGGAACTGCGTCACGAAGTGTTAACCGTAATGAAAGATCTGGCTGAAGAAGGTATGACAATGGTCATTGTCACCCACGAAGTCGGTTTCGCTCAGAAAGTCGCATCGCGCCTGATCTTCATCGATAAAGGCCGCATCGCGGAAGACGGCGATCCGGACACGTTGATCAGTCATCCTCCCAGCGAACGCCTGCGCGAGTTCCTGCAACACGTGGCGTAATGGTCAAAAACAGAACGTATCCTTGCGGATACGTTCTGCCTTTTTCTCACTGATCCCCTACGTCTGTGCACCGCAGGCACCCATATTTTATCGCTGTTTGCTGGCTAGCACGGCATCGTGCAGGTTCACGCGCTGCCAGAAGTTACCCTCGCTGCTGCCCGACAGCGGATAGCCATCCGCCTCCGCCGTTTTAACCATCAGCGCGCGGCGCTGCGCCGCGCTCAGCTCCGGCAACGGTCCTTCCAATAGCACTTCAGCGCCTTTTGGCACGTCGACCGGACGTGCGGCCACTTTGGTGGCAGGCAACCCATAGCTCATCGTAAAGCGATAAAACTGACGCATACCGGGTTGTGTATAAGGATCGTCTTTACCCTGCGGCTCCGCGCACTTCGCCAGGCTCATGCCACAGGCTTGCTCCAGCGCGGTACGCATTTGAGCTTTGGCCTCAGTGAACAACATCTTGTACTTCGGATCGTTCATCAGCGTAGCAATCTGATGTTCGGCCGTCATACGGCCTCCTATCACATCCAGCGGATAATGCACGCCCAGCACAACGCGGGAGTAGCCGTAGGTTGCCGCACGATCAATCAGCGGGACGAACCGTTCAGGCACCATTTCCGCCAGCAGCAACGCATCGTTGTAGCCACTGTTGGTGTGGCCGCTCGGGAACGCATCGCCCGAGGCGGTGTAAGGTACGGAATCATTGACGACCGCCGTATCCGGTACCAGATGGAGCGCGTTTCCCGGCTGTTTGAAAGGTCGTGGATAGTGGTAGAACTGTTTCGCCGGGGACGTGCTGACGGCGCTTGCCTTGATCAACGCCGCGGCCTTGCCCATCTCACCACGCTGGTAAACGTCGATGAAGGCGTTGCCTAACCTTGGTCCCAGCGCTTCCGCCAGAGCGTAAAAATAGCGGATGTTTTCCGCATCGATCAGCGCCTTTTGCCGCAGGGCGTCTGATGCATCCTGATTGATTCGCTCTACCGTAGCGCGATTTTGACGCAGCAACGTCGGCGTCAGCTGGTTGAACGCCGACAGCACTGTGATGCTGTCCTGCTCCCGGGCATTCTTTTGGAAGTCATAGTCTGCGGCTTTCAGCCACGCCATATCAGCCTGCGGTGACTGCTGTTGCGCACTATCCAGCTGCATGCGGGTCAGCGCCTGCGCGTTGCCGCGCAACATGTGCTGCAAATGCGTCTGAACCCGCTTTTCAAGCGCGACGTATACCGGGCTGGCGCTGGCCGCGGTGGTGGATTGAACCTGAGCCTTGGTCACGTGCAACGCAGGTTCAGGTAAGGCGGCGGTAGCCTGGGAGAGCGTTAACGCACAGCCAACGGCGAAGAAGAGACAAGAATAGCGCATGGTATTTCCTTGTATTTCAGATAGAAGCTCGGCCCGTCTTTCCCTACATAGGGGAAAACGACGCAGAAATTTCACATGGCAAACAGCCTAGATCGACATTGTGAACGTCCCGTGACAATGCCGACGTTTTGGCATCTCCAGCGTGATGTCATCATTCGTCATCGCGTGGCGCGGATTAGATAAAGTCACAGAAAAAGGCCAGTCTGAGAGGATGGAAGACTGGCCGACACGGCGGAGATAACGCCGGGGAGGAAAGCAATAGCAACGCGGGTATGAGCGTTATTTCACGACCGGGTACTCGCGTTCAATTTCAGCGGCAAATGCCTGACACATCGCCGCATCGCCCTGGCGATTATCGGCCAACACCCGCTCGCCGTCGACGACGCGGATCTGCGCCTGCAAATCGAAATCCGCCGCTGGCTGCGGACGGGCCGCTGCTGATGTCATCATGTCCTGCGCCTCCTGCCATGCCTGGTCCACCGTCATGTTGCACGCCTGAGCCAGATAGTCAGGATTGAATCCCTCACCTGTCAGGCTGCGCAGTGTCTCATCGTGGCTGACGCTGTTGCCCGGCTGCCAGTAATGGCGAGCCAGATCCGGACCGATAGCCGGGTTATCCGTAAGGTAGCCGTCGCGACGCAGGAAAAAGGCTCGAGTCTGCTCGACGGCCATCAGCGCCAGCAAATAGCCCTGATATGAGCACGCCGACTCCATCGACAGCAGATGTGGAATGGCCATCGTCGGACGCGGACTGCCCTCAATGCCGATAATGCGTTGTTCCGTTTCCCTCGCCAGTCGGGTAATGGCTTCCGGCGTCAGCTGCGCATCTTCCCACTGATACAGCTGCCATTCGAAGTAAGGCACCAGCAGAATGTGGCGCTCATTGAAGGCGCGCATTGGTTGGCGCGTACGGATGTCTTCCTGAATCAGCGCGTCGGGGATCGTCTCGCCGCTGCGGCTGTGGGCATAACGTTTCAGCCAATCCGCATCTTGCAGCAAGCTGTCACAGAACATGGACTGAGTTTCCGCATACGCCATGGACGTCGGCGGATACTCCTGCGCAAAACAGGGCGCATTCTGGCGAATATTGGCGAAGTGCGCGGCGTGCCCGCCCTCATGAAACAGCGTGTTGATACCGTGCGCCCCGCTGCCGACCTGATCCGGTTTCGCCAGGCTGGTGAAGTTGATGCGCGCCGGGATCCACTGCCCCTGATTCACAAACGGCGGCACCGGCTGGTGCATAAAACCGTTCTCATACTTGCCTTTTCGCACCAGCAGATCGAGGTTCAACTCCGCACCGTTGAAACCGATATGCAGTCGTTTGAAGCTGTCGATCCAGCGCGCCAGCGAGGCGGCGAAGGGAAAATAGGGATCCAACTGACGTGTCACGTCGCCTGCGCTGGCGTAGCGAATGTTCCACGGCGACAGCGCTGCCACGCCCTTTTCCGCCGCCAGTTGTTCCAGACTGTGCTGATTGGCTTCACGCGTCTCGGCTTCGAATCGGTCGAGAATAGCGAACAGCTGCTCCGGCGTCATACGCTCGGTTTTGTTCACCTTGTAGTCGAAATAGTTGCGATAGCCCATTTGCCGGGCAAAGCGGTTGCGCAGCTGGACCAGCTCAGGGAACCCATTGTTCAGCAGCCACTGTTCCAGATCGCGCAGCGCCTCCTGCGAGCTGCGACGATAACTTTCGTTATCGTTCGTCGCCTGATTGGTCAGCAACTCGCCCAGCGAGGCGGAGACACGTTCGCCGTCGGCGTTCAAGTGAGTCGGTTGATAGGTCTGACGACGCGCATACAGATCGCTTTCCGCCGCAATCAACGCCTCCATCAGCGTCTGGGCTTCCGGATCCTCAATCACGTTGCAGTCAAAAAAGTGATACCACCCTTGCAGTCCGTGAAGCAGCGCCTGCTGCTGCGCTGATTTTGGTAGCGCCTCCAGCGCCGAGATCTGTTCACGCAGTTCCGCCAGTTTCTGCGGTTGGGCGATAAATCGCTTATAGGCGCTCTCTGCGGCGGAAAATCGCGCTGCCACCTCATCGTCGCCAATGCCCATATACAGCTGCCAAAACAGGTCTTCTTTCGCCTGATGGACGGCGAGGTAGTCGCTATTCAGCGCGTTGAAATACTCCACTATTTTCTGCATGGCTGCTCCTTAACGTCTTTACTGGTTCAGGCGCGGCAGCCGCTTCCCGCTACCGCGCCGCCCTGATCCCACCTCTGTGATTAAACGGCCGTTCTCTTTGGAATGATTCTTTCCAGCATAGGGCGCCGCGGCGTCACGGGCGCAAAGCACGGAGCCCTTCACGACCGACGGTCACGCCGCCAGCCGCCGTACGACTTCGTCAACGCCCTGCGCCAGTGAATCGGCTTCGCCGCAGCCGATCAGGCAACAGGCCAGCTGCATGATGATCGCCTGCGGCACCGATTGCTCGCCCGTCAGACAGGCGGATGTCCACTGCGCCGTCGCGACGGCATCGGAGGATGCGGGCAGTGCCGACCGTTCGATAATCATATCCTGACGGGCTTGCAGCAGCTGTTGCTGCTGGCGATGAATGAAATAGGTTTCAGGGAAGCGCCGGGGATTGGCATAGACTTCGCCCTCCGTCCCCGGCATCAGCAGCGCACGTCCGTCGATATCTTCGAAAAACGTGCCGAGCCGCGCGATATATTCTGGATGCGACACGCTGGCCAGCCGCAGTGCGGCCGAGGGCCCGAACGGCGTGGCGACTTTCGCCAGCGTATGCGCGCTGTTGCGTACGCCCATCCGCCAGCGCATATTCAGTTGTCGCGCCATCGGCGGGCAGAGCACGTCGATAGGCAGGAACACCAATTCGCCACGATCCAACTGCCGCTGAGCGGCATCCCGAGACTCCGCCGGCGCCACGCCCAGTTCTTGCAGGATGGCGCAAGTGGTCACGCGCGTCGGATCGGCTCTTACCCCCTGAACCACGACCGGCAGCCCCAGCTTATGCAGCAACAGCGCCAGCAGCGGAGTCAAATTGGCCTGTCTACGCGCGCCGTTATAGGTGGGGATCACCATTGGCAGCGGACGTTCGGCCGGCGGCGTCAGCGATAAAGTCTGAGCCGCCATCGCCTGATAGAAACCGCGCATTTCCGCTTCCGCCTCGCCTTTGATACGAAAGGCGATCAGCAATCCGCCCAGTTCCAGCTCCGGGACGGCATTGTTCAGCATCGCCTCATAGAGCGTGCGCGCCGTCTCTTGATCCAAATCGCGGGCATGATTTTTCCCTCGCCCGACCTCTTTAATGATTTTGGTGTAATCCATGACGTTTCCAAGCGTTAACACGAATCGTTTGCAGTGAAAATAGCATGTTTTACCCCATTGAGCAGCGTTTGCCGCTCGCAGCAGAGCGAATGCGCGGCGGCTGTCCGAGCGGCGCTGGCAGGGAAAATCAGGAGGCGGGCATATCCCGCTGTTCGATGGGGAAGACTGGCAGCGCGGCCAGCAGCTGAGCGCCATAGCCTTTGGTCAATAGGCGGCGGTCGTAGATGATGATTTCGCCGAAACAGGTATGGCTACGAATCAGTCGCCCCACCTGCTGGATCAGGCTAAATGACGCGCTCGGCAGGCTCTGTACCACAAACGGATGCCGCTTCAGACTTTTCAGCCATTCGCCCTCGGTCAGGATCACCGGGCTGTCGATCGGCGGGAACGCAATTTTGTGAATATGCACCTGCGAGAGCAGTTCGCCTTTCAGGTCCAGCCCTTCAGAGAAAGACTGCAGCCCGATCAGTACGCTGGTTTGCCCTTCTTCGACCCGTTGGCGGTGAAGCTCCACCAGCCGATAACGCGGCTTGTCGCCTTGCACCAACAGCATCAGCCGCAGGTCGGCGACCTGGGTCAGAAACTGCTGCATCGCGCGCTGACTGGCGAACAGCATCAGCATCCCTTTGTGCGCGTCTCGCTTCAGCTCGGCGCGGAAGAAGCGCGCCATTTCGGCAATGTGGTTTTCTTCCTGCGCCATCAACGGTTCATAGCGCATTTTAGGGATCACCAGCTTGCCCTGATCGCGATGATTAAAGGGCGAGTCCAGCGAGATAAAGGTATCGCCGTCCTCCTCGCCCAGCCCCGTTAACTCCTTTAGCCGCGAAAAACTGTTCAGCGAACGTAGCGTGGCGGAGGTAATCACCACATGGGACAAGTTGCGCCACAGCAGACGGTCAAGCTGATCTGAAACACGGATCCCCGCGCAATGCAGGTAAAGATGCAGCTGGCCGTCGCGCACTTCCCGCACCAACCACTTGGAAACCGGCGCCTGCGAGGCCTGCTCCAGCGCGGCGAGCCGCCATAGCTTGCTCTGTGACTCGAAGTAGCCCAGCAGCCGACTCATGCGCAGCATCGTCTGATGAAGCCGCACCACATCATGCTTACCGGTTTTTTCCGCCAAATCGTTGAGCATATATTCCGTCAGTCCTCGCAGACTGTCGGTCAGCTTGAACAGCCGGGAACACAGCTCGCGCATCTCATCGGGCAATTTGCCCATCGGAAAGCGGTAGTCCGCCGCAGGCGACGCGGCCGGTAAAAACAGCGTGCTCATACGCTCAAACGACTGAATCAGCTCCCGAACTTCGGCGCAATGCTCAGCCAACCGGTCCGGCTGGCTGAGTCGAGGCGGCGATTTAGGGGAGAACTGCGCCAGACATACGCCCATCTGCTGGATGAACTGATCCAGCTGATGCTGCACCGCGCCTATCGTTACCTCGCCCGACATCTCCAGCGCATCGCGGGCGACGTCCGGAATATGGTGGCCCTCATCCAGCACCAGCAGCAGGTTTTTGGCGCTCGGCAGGACCGAATCGCTCTCCATGGCCGCCATCACCAGCGCATGATTGGTGACCACGACATCCGCGTCTTCAATCTCGCGCCGGGCCAGAAAGAAAGGACAATCGCGATAATAGTGGCAGTTGCGTCCCAGGCAGTTGGCCTTGTCGGTGCTGAGCCGACGCCACAGCCCATCGCTGAGCGTTTTCTGGTGGTGGTCGCGCAGGCCGTCCCACTTCCCGGTGTGCAGATCTTTTTCCAGCTGCGCGCAGGTCTCCTGCTCTTCACGGCTTGACGGCGCCTGTTTTTCGTCCAGAAACAGCAGCAAATCGCCCTGCGCTTCAGCATCGGTCGCCAGCACAGACAGGTTGCGCGGGCAGACGTAGCGGCCCCGGCCGAAAGCGGCGGTAAAGGTCAGATCGGGGATAAATTTGCGCAGCAACGGCAGGTCTTTGCTGAAAATCTGGTCCTGCAACGCCACATTGGCGGTGCTGACCACCAGCGTCTTCGTCTCCGCTCTCCCCACCGCAATACCTGGGATCAGATACGACAACGTTTTACCTACGCCGGTCGGCGCCTCTATCGCCAAATGACGTGGGTAATCACCTGCCAGCGTACGCGCGACCTCCGCGATCATCTGCCGCTGCGGCGGGCGCGAAACGAAGTCGGGGATCTGTTCCTGCAAGGCCTTGTACCACTGGCCTATCTGCTGTTTGATTGCGGGGGAAAGGGTCATGCCTGCTCAACATCTGATTTCATTCGACCCGTATTGTCCCACAGACCTCCCCCCTGCGTCAGCCTGTAATGCCGCGACGCGGCGCGACAAAAACGCCGACACGGATGAGGTGATAGGCCGATTTATTCTTCCAGCCGACCGCCAAGTCCCTGATCCGAAACCTGCAACAACGCTATTGGTTTTCTCCCCAATTCCCGTTTCATGTCGTTCCACCTGGCGGAGCCGGCCGTAAAAAGGCATAGCCATGCACGGCTGTCCGTAGGCTGTCTGGCACCCGGCAGCGCACAATGCCACGTAAGAGAACAGGATTATTGGCTTAACGCGGGCGACATTGTCGTCATTCCGCCGTGCCTGCCGCATAGCTGTAATCCGCCGCCGGAGCAGTCGCGCAGCTATCACATGCTGTACCTCGATGCCGCATGGTATGAATGCGAGCGCAACGCCAGCCCACAAAACCCACCCAATAGTGACATTGTCACTTACCGCTATTTCAACACGTGATGAAGATTACCCACGACCTTCACGCATCGATGCTGGAGCACCTGAAACGCGATCTGCAATGCCTGTTTGCCACCCTGACGACCGGGCTACAGCAGGGGATCTGCGGAACATAGAGGGTGCTGGTGGTACTGGTATGGGATGTATCTATCGTTACGCCGATTGCGCGCCCGTCGTTGCAACGCCGTCTCATAGGGTCGATACATTGGCTGGAGCGCGCCGCGGGCGTTGACCTGTTCGGAGCGGGCGCTTCCCTGCTGCTTAGGTAAACCAACACACTCGCCAAACTCGTCGCGGTATGGATGTCGAGTGATGACCCCACACGCCTTCAGCTTGTATCCCCAGGGTTAAAATCTATAATCGCAGAGGACCCATAAAAGGATAAGCGGATGAAGTTAAGCAAGCTGTGCGCAATCGGCGTATTTGGGCTGTTCGCGCTGGGGGGAATTGGCGGGGTAATGCTGGTCGGTTATATCGTCCTGACTTCCGGCGCCTGACGGTCAGCCGAAGGGCATTTCTCACCCCCCTCCTTCCATCACGACGTTGCCCTGAATCCAGAGAGGCATTCAGGGCAACGGTTTTGATGGCCGCGATTCCCGGCGGCCGCGCTCAAGGTTACAGCAGCGTAAAGCGTTGGCTTTTCACCCGCTGCGAATCCAGACCTATCATCACATCGAAATCGCCTGGCTCGACGACCTGTCGCAGTTGCATGTTGTAAAACATCAGATCCTGCGGCGTCACCGTAAAGCTGACGGTCTGTGTCTCTCCCGGCTGCAACATCACCTTGCGATAGCCCCGCAACTCTTTCACCGGACGGCTTATCGAAGCGACGACATCATGCAGATAGAGCTGTACGACCGTCTCCCCCGCGCGCTTACCGGTATTTTTCACGCTGACGGAAGCCGTCAAGGTGCCGTTGCGCGGCATCACCGGACGAGATAGCCGCACGTCGGACACATCGAACGTGGTATAGCTCAGCCCATAGCCGAAGGGATAGAGCGGCCCGTTGGCCTCATCATAATAGTGCGACGTGTACTTGCCGGGATTTTCCGGAGTATAAGGACGCCCCGTCGGGAGGTGATTGTAGTAAATCGGGATCTGCCCCACCGACCGCGGAAACGACATCGGCAGCTTGCCCGACGGGTTGTAGTCGCCGAACAGCACATCGGCGATGGCGTTGCCTCCCTCGGTGCCGCTGAACCAGGTTTCCAGCAGCGCATCCGCCTGCTGGTCCTCGCGCACCAGCGACAATGGCCGCCCGTTCATCAGCACCAGCACCAGCGGTTTGCCGGTCTTTTTCAACGCGTCGATCAGCGTCTTTTGACTGTCCGGCAGCGTGATATTGGCGCGGCTGGAGGCTTCATGCGCCATCCCTTGCGCTTCCCCCACCACGGCGACGACGACATCGGCCTGTTCCGCCGTCCGCACCGCCTCATCCAGCATGACCTGCGGAGTGCGCGGATCCGTTTTCACCGCCGCTTCATACTGGTTAAGATACTGAACAATCCCTGCATGGTCCGTCACATTCGCGCCTTTGGCATACAGCAAGCGCGCCTTGTCGCCCACGACGTTGCGCATCCCCTGATACACCGTGACCGACTGTGCGGCGACGCCTGCGGCGGACCAACTGCCCATGATGTCGCGTTTGCTGTCGGCCAGCGGCCCGATGACCGCAATGGTGCCCCCCTTCGCCAGCGGTAGCGTATTGAGCCGGTTTTTCAGCAACACCAGACTTTTCCGTGCGACGTCACGCGCTTCCTGCCGATGCAGACGGCTTTCCGCATTGGTGTCCGGCGGGTCAGACTCCGCCGCGCCCAGATGACGGTACGGATCCTGGAACAACCCCATATCGTATTTGACGTTCAGAACCTGCCGGCAGGCGTCATCGATATCCCGTTGGCTGACCGCCCCCGATTTCACCAGCTCGGGCAGATAGCGGATGAAATACTCATCGCTCATGCTCATGCCAATACCGGACTGCAACGCAATGCGCGAAGCGTCGCGCGGGTCAGCCGCCACCCCATGTTTGATCAGCTCCTTAATCGCGCCATGATCGCTGACGGCGATGCCCGTAAAGTGCCACTGGTCGCGCAGTAAATCTTTCAGCAGCCAGCGGTTGGCCGTCGCCGGTACGCCGTTAATGCTGTTCAGCGAGACCATCACGCCGCCGCTGCCGGCATCAATCGCCGCTTTGTAGGGCGGCATGTAGTCCTGAAACATGCGCTGCGGACTCATGTCGACGGTGTTGTAATCCCGTCCGCCCTCCACCGCGCCGTACAGCGCGAAATGTTTGACGCTGGTCATCAGCGAATGGCGCGACGTGAGATCATCGCCCTGAAACCCGTTGACCATGATCCGCGCGATGTCGGCCGTGAGCCAGGTATCTTCGCCGAATCCTTCGGAGACGCGTCCCCAGCGCGGATCGCGGGTGATATCCACCATCGGCGCCCAGGTCATATTCAGGCCGTCCTCGGTTGCCTCATAGGCGGCAACGCGCGCCGACGCGGCAATAGCAGCCTCGTCCCATGTCGAGGCCAGCCCCAATGCGATCGGGAAGATCGTGCGCTGGCCATGCACAACGTCATAGGCGAAAAAGAGCGGGATCTTGAGGCGACTGAGCTGCATCACCTGATCCTGCATCGCACGGATATCCTGGCGAGTCACGGTATTAAATATCCCGCCGACCTGTCCATTGCGGATCATCTCGCGTATGGCGGCCTTGGGATTATCCTTGCCGACGCTGATTAAGCGGAGCTGACCGATCTTCTCTTCCAGCGTCATTTTCTTCAGCAGATCGTTGACGTAGGCATCACGCTGCTGCGAAGAGGCGGTTAACGCGGTCGTGGGGGGCGTGAGCGCCGTCGTCTGTGCGGCGGCAGGATGGCAAGCAATGCCTATTGCGATCGTCAGTGAAGTCAGCCATTTCATTATGTTTACGGACCTAATCAATCCCGTTTCAGTCACGCGTGCCAGAACTCAGGATACAGTTGGGGACAGAGGAGTCATCGGCATTTCCTCCCGGACAATCAGAGGCGATGTTCCAACCTAGCTACCATGTGGACAATGCGGTTTTTCCGCGCTTAATCATAGTTGTTTTCGATACGAAACTTTATCGGATTGTAGGATAAATAGGAGGATTTACCTGAAAAAACAACGTGTAATAACCGGGAAATGGGGCATGGGGAGAACGTAAGAAAGTGTGTCGCCCGACCAAAGCCGGGCGACAGGCTGAGCATAAAAACCGCGGGCGGTCAACGACGGGCGCGCGTCAGCGCTTTGTCCAGCCCCCCCACCAGCCAGTCAATGTCTTGCGTCTGGAATGCCAGCGGCGGACGCAGCTTGAGGACATTGCCGTAGGGCCCGGCGACGGAGGTCAGTACCCGCTCTTCCCGCAGGTGTTCAATCACCGCCAGCGCCAGTGGCTTATCCGCCGTTTTCTTCTCCCGGTCGCTGACCAGTTCAAAACCGATAAACAGCCCCGCACCGCGCACGTCGCCGACGCACCCGTGACGCTGAGCCAATGCCGCCAGTTCCCGCTTGAGAAGCGCGCCGACGGTTTTACTGTGTTCTTGCAACCCTTCATCGCGAATCACTTTCAACACCGCCTGCGCGGCGGCCATTGACACCGGGTTGCCGCCGAACGTGTTGAAATAGGGGATCTCATCGCTAAAAGCAGCCAGCACGTCGGCCTTCGCAAACAGCCCGGAGACCGGAATGCCGTTCCCCATCGGTTTCCCCATGGTCACAATATCCGGCACGACGCCGTGACGCGCGAAACCCCAGAACGTGTCGCCGGTGCGAGCGAATCCCGGTTGAACCTCGTCCGCGATGAAAATACCGCCGTTGGCGTGCACCACGTCGATGGCCGGTTGCAGGAAACCGATCGGGGCTGGCAATACGCCGTCCGATGAAAATATGGAGTCGGCCAGAAAGCCGGCGAACTTGATGCCGTGCGAGGCCATATCATCGATCTGTTTTTGAATTTCGTTGGCGAACCAGACGCCGAGATCGGGCGCGTTCACCCGGTAGCGATCCGGCGCTGGCACCAGGCGCGTAGTAGCCGCCAGCGGCTGTCCGCTGCCGAGCGCGGGAGACGCGCCAGAAGTCAGATCGCTGGTGCCGTGGTACGCCTCCTGACTGACGATGATGCCGGTGCCGCCGCTATAAGCGCGCGCCACGCGGATCGCCAAATCGTTGGCTTCGGAGCCGGTACACATGTACATGGCTTTGGTGATCTCAGGCGGCAAGGTCGTCAGCAGATCTTCGGTGTAATCCAGAATGCGTTCGTGCAAGTAGCGGGTGTGGGTATTCAGCTGGCTCATCTGCTGTTGCACCGCGTCGATCACGGCGGGATGACAATGACCGATGCTGGCGACGTTGTTGTAGACATCCAAATACTGTTTGCCGCTCGCATCCCACAAATACTGACCTTCGCCGCGTACCAGATGCACCGGATTGCGGTAGAACAGGCGGTAGGAATCACCGAGCACTTTGCTGCGTTTGTCGGTGAGTTGGCGGATATCCTGACTCAGCGCGTCGGCGTGTTCCGCTCGAAAGCTGTTGGTATCCATGATGGTTGAACGTGTCGACATAAAGACTCCCCCTGAGAAATGAGCTATGGATCTGGTCTACGCCGCCCGCTGGAGAGCCGCACTGAACGATCCGGTAGGGGCCACTGTATACCAAAAGCAATAAATTACACAAACGCAAAAATATGCACTATTCTGGTGCCCTTAAATGAACAACCAGCAACCACCGCGTTCGATTTTTTGTGTTTTTAGCACGGGAAAACTACGCTCAATTTGTGCGTTTTCCCTTAGCCAGGTTCAACAGGTGGCATTCGCTGTGGCTATATGATTGATACTCGGAGGCGTTACTTCGCATCTTCGTCATTAAGAAGCACACAAATATGCACAAAAACACACAACCCTATTCGACCATCTCCCTATTACGCCTCCTACTGCCCGCGAAAAAGGCCATCGGCGCCCGGCAATAAGGGAGTGCAAAATGCGCGCTAAATGGTATTGTGCGGCCGCCGGATCGGCGCATCATAAACGTTCCAACGGGCTTATCCGGCGCAATGGCGGAAGCGCCCCGCCGATTGTGAATACCATTAGTGGGTGTATTACCCTCAGGAAAGAATCTCATGTTAGAAGAAACGCGGTTGCACCGTATCCGTGCATTACTGTCGACATTAAACCGTGTCAGTACAGAGCAGATTATTCAACATCTCGGCGTTTCGCGCGAAACGGTACGGCGGGACATTCTGAAACTCGAAGCCAGAGGAATGCTGCGACGCGTACACGGAGGGATCGTCGCCACAGGGCCCGAGCCGGAGCCGCCGTTGTCGATACGCCGTACGGTGCGAGAAAAAGAGAAGCAGGCGATAGCCCGCGCCGCAGTGCAACAACTTCAGCCGGGACAAACCATCTTTGTCGATGCGGGAAGCACCACCACGCTGCTCGCGGACGAACTGCTGTCCATGCCGGGGATGACCATCATCACCAACAGTCTGAACGTCGCGCTCAAGCTGACCGCACAGGAAGCCGAGGATCGTCTGCTGCACGAAGTGATTCTACTGGGCGGCCACGTAGGCCCCGCCATCCAAGCCACCAACGGGGCGCAAACGGCCAACGAGCTGCGTCGCTACCGGGCCGACGTCGCCCTGATGTCGCCCGTCGGCATCTCCAGCGCCGCGGGCGCCAGCAGCTTCTCCCACTCCGAGGCGGCCATCGCCAGCGCGATGATCGAATATGCCACGACCTCTATTATTCTGGCCGATCACACCAAAATCGGGGTCACCAGTCGTGTGGTTTATGCCCCGATGTCGCAAATCGATAAAGTGGTGACTGATGCCGCGGCTGAGTTCAACCGGGACTTTTCCGCCCTGCAGGAGAGCTGCCAACAGGTGATACTCGCCTGATACCGCACACTTGAAGATGGGCGCGTTGTGTTGTCTGCGGTCGTGAGGCATAGTGATTTTCCCCGTGACACCCTATACCCGAATGCTATCTGCTAGTGAGGTTCCGTCATGTATCAGCTGTATATCGCCAATAAAAACTACTCGTCCTGGTCGCTACGGCCGTGGGTGCTATTGCAAGAGCTGGATATTCCGTTTGAGGAAACGCTGGTGCCTTTTTCCCCCGGCATCAGTCAGCCCGCCTTTAAGACCTTTTCCCCTTCAGGCAAAGTGCCCTGCCTCGTCGATGGCGAGCTTACCGTTTGGGATTCTCTGGCGATCGTGGAATATCTGGCGGAACGGCATGAGGGCGTGTGGCCAGAAAACGCCGCCGCTCGGGCATGGGCGCGGTGCGCCTCGGCAGAGATGCATTCAGGATTTTCCACTCTGCGCGAAGTGTGCGGGATGAACTGCGGCATCCGCGTCAAGCTGCATGAGTTGACGCCAGCGCTGCAACGCGACATTGAGCGACTGAATCAGCTCTGGGAAGAGGGGCTGACACGGTTCAAAGGGCCTTTCCTGGCCGGTGCGCAATTCAGCGCCGTCGATGCGTTTTACGCCCCAGTGGTCTTTCGCATCCAGACCTATGGCCTGCCGTTGACGCCGCTGGCAGCGGCGTACTACGCCACCCTGCTGGCGCTGCCTGCCATGCAAGAGTGGCAGGAACAGGCGCGATTGGAACCCTGGCGGGAGCCGCAGCACGAGGCCACCTGGGCAGAGCACGGCAAGCTGGAGCGGGACGAACGCACGACCGACTGAGTCAGCCGCACGGTCGGCCGAGACTACTGTGCCGACGTCAGCGCGATAGGCGTTGAGGGACGCGGCGACGAGTTTTGTGCAATCGCCTTTTGTTTCTTATAACTCAACGCGGCGGGCGGCACTGGACTGATCTTGCCGCTCTCCAACCAGTTGCGCAGCCGGTTGGCATCCGCGAAGTGGGTATATTTGCCGTACGCATCCAACACCACTAGCGCGACCGGCCGTTGATTAATGACCGTCCTCATCACCAGACAGTGACCCGCCTCATTCGTGAAACCGGTCTTGGTCAATTGGATATTCCAGTCGGGACGGTAGACCAGATGGTTGGTATTACGGAACGGCAGCGTATAGGCCGGATGGGCAAAGGTCACCATTTTCTCGTGCGTGGTGCTCAGCTGACTAAGCATCGGATATTGTCGGCTGGCCACCAACAGCTTGGTCAGATCACGCGCCGTAGACACGTTTTCCGTCGACAGCCCGGTCGGTTCTACATAATAGGTATGCATCATGCCCAGCGAGCGGGCTTTGGCGTTCATTGCGGTGATGAACGCCTGATAACCGCCGCGGTAATGATGGGCCAGCGTGGCGGCCGCCCGGTTTTCGGAGGACATCAAGGCCAGCAGCAGCAGGTCATGGCGGCTTGCTTCGCTGCCGAGACGTACGCGGGAATAGACCCCCTGCATCTCTTTCGTGTGGCTGATATCCACCGTCAGCATTTCGTCGAGCGGCTGATTAGCATCCAGCACCACCAGCGCCGTCATCAGTTTGCTGACGGACGCGATCGGCACGACGACGTCTGGGTGGCTCGAATACAACACCTTATTGTTCAGTAAATCGACCACCATCGCGCTGCCGGAGGCGATCTCCTGATGCGAAGCGGCCGATGAAGCCACGGCCGTTTTGGCCGCCACAGGCGAGGCGACCCAGACCGATGCGGACATCAGCACCAGACTTAACAGTGAAAGCTGTATTTTTTTATTCATTATTCAGTAGCTTATAAATTGATTTGGCGGAATAGGTTTGGGACGACCCGGGCATTATAGTGTTGGCCCTCACCCTGCGCATCCGGACAGCGGTAAAAGCTTTGTGACAAAGTTTGACAGGCCGTTGCGCGGTGGTTCGCCGTTTTGATAGGCAGATTGCGCTGGCATGCCTGGGCGCATCCCGATAACATCATGCCCGGCTAAACGTCGCCTCGGCGGCATCTTCATTTTCGCCCGAGATCGTCGCTGACGATCGATTGTAATTGTTATTGCGATAGTTAATAATTTATCTCAATAAGGTTAATTTCTTCTCATTATTAGTGGATTGCTTTATGTCCAATGCGCACCCCGTCAAAACCTTTCAACGCCCGAAACTGGAGCTGCCTAATGAGGCGGATAAGCTGCTGCTTCACTCCTGCTGCGCCCCTTGCTCCGGCGAAGTGATGGAGGCATTGAGCGCTTCCGGCATTGATTACACGATCTTTTTCTACAACCCGAACATTCATCCTCAGCGGGAGTACCTGATCCGCAAAGAGGAAAACATCCGCTTCGCCGAAAAGCACGGCGTTCCGTTTGTCGACGCCGACTACGATGCGGATAACTGGTTTGACCGTGCGAAAGGCATGGAGTGGGAACCGGAGCGCGGCGAACGCTGCACCATGTGTTTCGATATGCGTTTCGAACGCGCGGCGCTATACGCGCATGAAAACGGCTTCCGCGCCATCAGCAGCTCGCTCGGTATTTCCCGCTGGAAAAACATGCAGCAGGTCAATCAGTGCGGCATTAATGCCGCGCAGAAATACCCTGACGTGGTGTACTGGGACTATAACTGGCGCAAACAGGGCGGCTCCGCGCGCATGGTCGAAATCAGCAAGCAGGAGCGCTTCTATCAACAGGAGTACTGCGGCTGCATTTATTCTTTGCGGGATGCCAATAAACACCGTAAATCACAGGGACGGGATATCATCCGCATCGGGAAACTGTTTTACGGCGACGAACCCACTTCCTGATGCGTCCGGCATTTCTCATTGTGCTGGGTTGTGTGTGAAGCGGTAGTCCAAAGATCTCGCGCTGCTCGAACGAGAGCAGCGCGCTTTCAGTCCAACAAACTAATGTCCCAATAATTGGCGGTAGGAGCGATATTCGATATTATCCAGCAGTAATCCCAACCCCAGCGCACAATCCTGACATTTCTCACCCAGACGGTCTAATTCCGCTTCGTGCTCCGTCATACAGGATATTCCGACGTAATGACCCAGCGATTCGATATAATCCAGCGTGATTTGAAAAGTATCTAGAAAATAAATACTTCGCGTTTTATTCACTTCAAATACCTGCTGAAATCCCAGCGTTTTCAACATACTGTCCGTACGTTCAAACGACTCGACGTTAACCATCTCGCTGCAGCCAGGGCGCGGGCCTCTGACAATCCACAGTTTGATGCCGGACGGCACCATACATCGTAATAACATGCTGATATTTTTATGACTTAGCGATTGTTCCGCCGTGTCGTAATAGGTATCGCTTTCTTTATTTTCAAAAACGAAAGACTCAGGATGGTGACTGAATAAGCGCTCGCGAAACGCGGCAATATCCTGAATATTGAACTTTAATGCGACCTCATATTTTCCTCTGAAATGTTCAATCACTGGCTTCCTCCGTTACAGGCAATCCTGGCTAGAAAATTATTCCCAGAAAGAAACGTGTTTTAATTAATCGGTTCATTGCGGCATTGCCATGAATAACAGCGGTATATAACCGTAAACGCCTTATTTCGGGCTAAATATTGACGAACAAAAGCGGCGCTGACCTCAACGCCGAATAAGGCATTGAGACAGGCGGCTGTGATGGCGCATTTGTACGCGCTATGAATGTCGCGGCTATTATCAACAAAAGTCTGAGTTTGCGCTAATGACGTCTAGATATAACGATCTGGGTGAAAAGTCCTATCGCGAGAACAGGCAAAGCACAGTCTACTCCAGAGTAAAACATCGTACGGCAGGGTTGAAAAACTCGCTGACAAGCAAGGAAAGATTAATGCGCCGCGTCGATAACGCGGGCGATGGCGCCGGAGGACGTCAGTGCGCGGACTTCGGCGAACAGTCCGGCGGCTTCGTCATACTCTTTGCGCAGGTAGCCGAGCCACTGTTTGATGCGCGCGACATGGTACAGACCGGTATCGCCCTGCTTTTCTAGCCTCACGTACTTTTGCAGCAGCCGAATCACGTCCGGCCATGGCATCCGGGGTGCGTTATATTTGATGACCCGACTCAGGTTCGGCACGTTCAACGCTCCACGGCCCAACATCACCGCATCGCATCCCGTGGCCTGCATACAGGCCTGTGCGCTGGCATAATCCCAGATTTCGCCGTTGGCGATCACCGGGATGGACAGCCGTCGGCGGATCTCGCCAATCGCCTTCCAGTTGATGCGCTCCGCCCGATACCCGTCCTCTTTGGTGCGCCCGTGCACCGCCAGTTCCGTGGCCCCCGCCTGCTGCACGGCGTCGGCGATTTCGAAACGATGGCTGTCGGACGCCCAGCCCAGCCTGACTTTCGCGGTCACCGGCATCGTCTCCGGCACCGCCGCCCGCATCGCCTTGACGCCCTGATAAATCAGTTCCGGATCCTTGAGCAACGTGGCCCCGCCGCCGCTGCCGTTCACCAGCTTTGAGGGACAGCCGCAGTTCAGATCGACGCCGAAGGAGCCCAATTCCACCGCGCGGGCCGCATTTTCGGCCAGCCACTGCGGGTGCTGTCCCAGCAGTTGAACACGCACTCGCGTGCCCGACGGCGTGCGGCTGGCATGACGCAGTTCGGGGCACAGGCGATAAAAGGATTTGACCGGCAGCCGTTGATCGACCACGCGCAGGAATTCCGTAATACACAGGTCGTAGTCATTGACTTCAGTCAGCAGTTCACGGACCAGAGAGTCCAACACCCCTTCCATCGGGGCCAGCAGCACGCGCATAGATATCATTCAGCTCAGATCAATTTCGGCCCGCAATGGTACTGTCAGCGGACAAGCCAACGCAACGGAAAACACCGACCCATGCGGCTCCCCCTATCCACTTTTTTGCCGCATCACCGAAGGCGTGATGCCGTACGCGGCACGAAATCGCTGACTGAAGTGGCTGGAGGAGCTGAATCCGCACGCCAACGCGATATCCGTCATTGGCAGCGCGGTATCGCGAACAAGGTGATACGCACGTTCGAGGCGGGCCTGCATCACAAACTGATGCGGCGCCATTCCCTCGCTGTGACGAAACATGCGCGCAAAGTGAAATTCACTCAGCCCGGCCTCGGCGGCCAGGTCCGCCAGCGTTAGAGGCTCCGCCAGCCGCGCGTCGATCAGCGCCCGTAGGCGTTGACGAACCCTCGGCGCCAGTCCGCCGCGTACCGTCGGCAGTGCCCACTGCAACTGGGTGTAGCGGCGCAGCACATGAGTCATCAGCAGCGTCGAGGCCGTGGTCAGCGTGAGTCTGTCGGCGGCGTCTTGCCAGCTATGCCGCAGCAGAAAATGTCTGTACAGGCTGGCAATCTGCGGATCGTCGCCGAATACCCGCTCTTCCAGCTGCAAGCTCGCCGGGCTGCGATCCCAAATCTGTTCGGCCAGATCGCGCAGGTGCACGTCGGTGTAATACAGGTGCACAAACTGAAGATCGCTACGGATATCCCAAGTGGAAATGCTGTGTTTCGGCATCAGACAAAAGCGATCCGGTCCGCCGCCGTTAAACCAGCCGTCCGCCCGTTTATGGTAGGACTCATAGCCTCCGGCGACATACAGGCTTAAGGTGTGATGATGGGTATTTTCAAGCGTGACGCGGTCGTGGCAGTTTTGCCATGACGCCAGACAGACGCCGTTGTTGAGATCCACCGAATCCCGCAAACGCGTTTTATAGTGCTGCAAAACGTCCAATGCCTCATAGCTCGCCATAATGTCCTCTAAAAAACCGCAATGTGATGGTAAACGGCGCAAAACCGTGACAGCGCGTCCATCGCGCCCTGCTGGATACTGAAGGGTATCAGCCTCTACAGAGAATCAACCATGAATATCCTGCTCTATTTGCTCGTCGTCCTAATCTGGGGAACCACCTGGCTGGCGATCAGCCTGCAACACGGAAGCGTCGCCCCGGAAGTGTCGGTGTTTTGGCGTTTCGCCATCGCGTCCGCGCTGCTGCTGTCATTCCTCAAGCTGACCGGCCGTTTACGGCCCCTGCCGTGGCGCGGACACCTGCTCTGCCTGGTGCAGGGCGTGACGGTTTTCGGCATCAACATGATCTGTTTTTATCACGCCATTGTCTGGATTTCGAGTGGTCTCGAATCGGTGATTTTCTCGATGGCGGTGTTGTTCAACGCGTTTAACGCCCGACTGATGCTGGGGCAGCGACTGACGCGCAATGTGTGGTTGGCTGCGCCGCTGGGGTTGGCAGGCATCGTCCTGCTGTTCTGGCACGATCTGATGCAGATCAACGCCGGTTCACACTTACTACAGGGGGCCGGATTATGCCTGCTGGCGACCTACTGCTTTTCACTGGGTAACATCATCAGCCTTCAGCACCAGCGGCAGGGGCGCGACATTATGACGACCAATGGCTGGGGCATGGGCTACGGCGCGCTAACCGTGGGGATCACTGCCGTGATGATGGGCTATGTCTTTACGCCCGAGTTGACGGCGCGCTATCTGGGATCGCTGAGCTATCTGGCCGTCGTCGGCTCGGTCATCGGCTTCGGAGCTTATTTCCTACTGGTGGGGCGAATCGGCGCGAGTCAGGCGGCGTATGCCACGCTGTTGTTCCCGCTGGTCGCGCTATCGCTTTCAACGATATTCGAAGGGTATGAGTGGCGAGTGAATGCGGTGATCGGTCTGGTATTGATTCTGGCGGGTAATGCAGTGATGTTTTATCGTCCACGCCGTAAAAAGACGCTGACGTTCCGCCCGGCGCATTGAACAGACGCACGAACGAACAGGCGGCCCGAAGGCCGCCTGTCACACAAACTAGGCTTTGGACGCCGGTTTGTGGCTTGGCCGAGCGCGACGAGCCTGGCCGTCACGCGCGCCGCCGGAGCGAGGAGCGCCCTGACGAGCCGGACGACCGCCCTCACCTGCGCCGCCGCGGTGATTACCTTGACGCGCACCGCCGCCGGCACGCGGGGCAGACGACGGACGACCGCCGCGGCCGCCCTGACGACCATTCTGAATCGGATCGGCCTTGATCGTCGGGTCTGGCTCATAGCCCGGCACCGCCATCCGCGGGATCTCACGCTTCAGCAGACGTTCGATATCGCGCAGCAGTTTGTGTTCGTCCACGCAGACCAGCGACAGCGCTTCGCCGGTGGAGGCGGCTCGACCGGTACGGCCGATACGGTGAACGTAATCTTCCGGTACGTTCGGCAGCTCGTAGTTCACAACGTGCGGAAGGTGGTCGATGTCCAGACCACGCGCCGCGATATCGGTCGCCACCAGCACACGAATAGAACCATCTTTGAAGTTAGCCAGCGCCCGGGTGCGTGCGCCCTGGCTCTTATTACCGTGGATCGCCGCGGCAGTGATGCCGTCTTTTTCCAGCTGTTCAGCCAGATGGTTGGCGCCGTGTTTGGTACGGGTGAAGACCAGCACCTGACGCCATTCGTTTTGACCAATCAGCTGAGACAACAGTTCGCGTTTGCGTTTTTTGTCGACCATATGCACATGCTGCGTCACCAGTTCTGACGGGGTGTTGCGACGCACCACTTCCACAGAGGCCGGGTTGTTCAGCAGAGAGTTGGCCAACCCTTTGATGTCATCGGAGAACGTGGCGGAGAACATCAGGTTTTGACGGCGAGTCGGCAATTTCGACAGCACGCGACGGATGTCGTGGATGAAGCCCATATCCAGCATACGGTCCGCTTCATCCAGCACCAGCACCTCGACCTGAGACAGGTCTACCGCGTTCTGGTGTTCCAGATCCAGCAGTCGACCCGGTGTCGCCACCAGAATATCCACGCCGCCGCGCAGTTTCATCATTTGCGGATTGATGCTGACGCCGCCGAACACGACCAGCGAACGCAGGCTCAGGTATTTGCTATAAGACTGAACGTTTTCGCCAATCTGCGCCGCCAGTTCACGGGTCGGCGTCAGGATCAGCGCACGAACCGGGCGACGACCTTTCGACAGGGGCTTCGAGCTGAGCATCTGCAGCAGCGGCAACGTAAAGCCCGCCGTTTTGCCCGTACCGGTCTGAGCGCTGGCCATCAGGTCGCGGCCGGCCAATACCAGCGGGATCGCCTGACTCTGTACCGGCGTCGGCTCACGATAACCCTGCTCTTCCACGGCACGTAAAATATCGGCGCTCAGGCCGAGAGATTCAAAAGACATATTGAGAACAACTCCAGATCGACCCTGACCGGACAAACGTCGGCGTAGTTTCCAGGGCGATAACAAGATGGGTTTCGGCGCGACGTCCGGTGTGCGTACGCGATGCGCTAACCCAGATGAATGGGCACAAACTACGGTGCATAACTGCCAATGATTGT
The DNA here is from genome assembly GCF_002111585.1 of Lonsdalea iberica. Lineage (GTDB taxonomy): Bacteria > Pseudomonadota > Gammaproteobacteria > Enterobacterales > Enterobacteriaceae > Lonsdalea > Lonsdalea iberica. The sequence goes on along the minus strand of NZ_LUTP01000007.1, from coordinate 64,267 downwards.
ATCAGGAAATGATGACTATCAGGGATTTTTCTACCTGCATCACACTTTAAGGAGGAAAACCCGCCGCCCACTGTGCCTTTTTGTCGATTAACGCTATCTCTGCCCCAGTCTTAGCGCCATTTTCCCTGTTTGCCGCCACGGCGCTCACCGCATTGGACCGCGGGTTCATTGCCGCCTGCCTGACACCTGACGACACGCCGGAGACCGTCCGATCCTGCTGAATTTAGGATGGATCTGGGTACGTCGTCTATGCCAAAGTCTATACTTTGTCACGGGCAAGCCCCCGCTATCGGCGGTTCGCCTTCCAGCGCTATCGGGAGAAAAATGGATGAAAGCGACATGGCGTGATGACAATCAGTTCGAGCTGCTGATCAACGGCGACGCTTTCTACCCCAGCGTTTTTTCCGCCATTCGCCAGGCCCGGCGCCAGGTGATATTGGAAACCTTCATCTGGTTCGAGGATGAGATCGGCACCGCGCTGCGCGACGTGCTGACCGAAGCCGCGCAGCGCGGCGTCAGCGTGGATGTTTTGGCGGACGGATTTGGCTCGCACGATCTGTCCGCTGGCTTTCTGGCGCCGATGACGGCGGCAGGCGTCCGCGTCCGCTTCTACGATCCTCGCCCGCGACTGCTCGGCATGCGCACCAATCTATTTCGTCGTCTGCATCGTAAGATCGTCGTGGTCGACGGCGCGGCCGCGTGGGTCGGCGGCATCAATTACGCCAGAGATCACATGACCGATGCCGGTCCGGAAGCCAAGCAGGACTATGCCGTCAAAGTCCGTGGACCGGTGGTGCAAGACGTTTATCGCTATGTCACGGACGTTTTGGCCCATGAAGCGCCGCCGAAACGCTGGTGGCAAAGCCGCTTCCGGCGCCCCGTCCGTAACCGCCATCCGGGAGACGCGCAGGCGCTGTTCGTCATTCGCGACAACGCCTCCCACCGCGACGATATCGAAAAACACTATCTCTCGATGCTGCGTCAGGCCAAACGTGAGGTGGTGATCGCCAATGCCTACTTTTTCCCCGGCTACCGTTTGCTGCGGTCGATGCGTAAAGCCGCACTTCGCGGCGTGCGCGTGCGTCTTATCGTGCAGGGACAGCCCGACATGCCGATCGTCCTGGTCGGCGCTCGCATGCTGTATCACTACCTGTTGCGCGCCGGCGTGGAAATCTACGAATATCGCCGCCGCCCGCTTCACGGCAAAATCGCGTTACAGGACGATAAATGGGCCACCGTTGGCTCCAGCAATCTGGATCCGCTAAGTCTGGCGCTGAATCTGGAGGCCAATCTGGTGATTCATGATCGGGCTTTTAATCGACAGCTACGCGAACATCTGCAAGCGCTGATGACGCAAGACTCCCTGCGCGTCGAGGCAGACCAGTTGCCTAAACGGTCCTACTGGAGGCTGATGCAGAACGTGATGGTATTTCACTTTTTGCGTCACTTTCCAGCATGGATAGGCTGGTTGCCCGCACACACGCCGCGACTCAAGTTGCTCGGCCCGGAAGCGACGTCGCCGACCAACGCGACGACAGAGGAATTACCCCAACAGGAGATCACGCGATCATGAAGGTCAGTCGCCGCAAGAAGAAAACGCTACTCAAGAAGAGTGTCGCCGCGCTATTTCTCATTGCGGTGGTCGTGCTGCTGGTCATCTTTGCGCAGAACGTGGATTGGACAGAGGTGCTGCATGCGATCCTGGCCTACAACCGTCAGGTGGTCTATCTCATTGCCGGTCTGGTGGCGATCAGCTATCTGTTGTATGGCGTCTACGACCTGCTTGGACGCGCCTACTGCCGCCACCCGCTTCCCCGCCTGCAGGTGCTGCTGGTCTCCATGATTTGCTATGCGTTCAATTTCACGCTTGGCGCGTGGGTGGGCGGCGTCGGCATGCGGTTTCGGCTCTACTCACGGCTGGGACTGAAGAGCAGCACCATCACAAAAATGTTTTCCCTCAGCATCGCCACTAACTGGCTGGGTTATATCCTGCTCGCGGGCGGCGTATTCGCCTTCGGACCGTTGCATATGCCGGGGAACTGGGTGATTGGCGATGTCGCCCTCCGCCTGATCGGCTACACGCTGCTGCTGGTGATCACAGGCTATCTGTGGTCATGCGCCTTTTCTCACCGTCGTCGTCTGTCGTTTCGCGGCATGAAGTTTTCGCTGCCGTCGCTGAAAATGGCCTGCTTGCAGCTGCTGGTTTCATCGCTGAACTGGCTGATTATGGGTGGGATTATCTGGCTGCTGCTGGGGCAAAAGGCCGATTTTATAATGGTTTTCGGCGTCCTGCTGATCGCCAGCATCGCCTGTCTTGTCGCCAATGTCCCTGCGGGCATCGGGGTGCTAGAGGCGATATTTCTGGCGCTGTTGGCAGGCAGGCCGTTCACTCATGGGGAGATTATCGCCGCGCTGTTGGCCTATCGGGCGCTCTACTACATTGCCCCGCTGATCGTCGCGCTCGGCCCTTACCTGTGGTTGGAAGGCCGCGCCAAAAAACTACGGGCGCAGAACCGGCAAGTGCTGGCGGAGCTGCCGGAAGAAACGCGCTGAACGGTATCACCGCCTGGCGCTTAAGCACAAAAAAACAGGGAGCCTAAGCTCCCTGTTTTTTTTCATTCGCCCTAACGTACGGTTAGCGGCGGTTGCCCAGCAGGCGCAGCATCATCAGGAACAGGTTAATGAAGTCCAGATACAGCGTCAGCGCGCCAACGATGGAGTATTTGCGGAAGCCATCTTTGTCATCAGGAGACAGCTGCTCGCCGATATTTTTCAGCTTCTGCGTATCGTAGGCGGTCAGCCCGACGAACACCACCACGCCGATGTAAGTGACGGCGCGCGTCAGCGCATCGCTTTTCAGCCAGAAGTTGACCAGCGTCGCCAGCAGGATGCCGATCAGCCCCATGAACAGGATGCTGCCGAGACCGCTGAGGTCACGTTTGGTCACATAGCCGTAGAGGCTCATCGCACCGAACATCCCCGCGCTGATGACGAAGGTGCTAGCGATAGAGCCGCCGCTGTAGACGATGAAAATGCTGGACAGCGTTAATCCGGTCAGCGCCGAATAGAGCATGAACAGACCGGTCGCCACCGTTCCGCTAAGACGGTTCACCATGCCGGAAATCACGAAGACCAGGCCCAGCTGCGCGATAATCAGTCCGTAAAAAGTGATCTGACTGGAGAAAACCAGATTCAGTACCGCGGGCGTATTCGCCGCATACCAGGCGACAAACGCCGTCAGCAGCAGGCCACAGGTCATCCAACCATAAACCTGCGCCATATAGGTCTGCATACCGGTGCCGGCACGCTGAACAATCGAGTCATTGGAACGTGGATATCGATCCATGATGCTTCCTTTGTGTTGAGTAAACGATCCCAGGCAAATAATTGCCCTCCGAGCTAAAGTTTACCACAAAATCGGCGGGCAACCGCCCCGAGCCCTAATGCCGATGAAGACTAGTCGGTCGTCCATCGTTTGGCGGCCAGACGATCGCTGTCCCGCGAGGCCACCCACCGCTCGCCCTCATCCGTTGACTCACGCTTCCAGAACGGCGCACGGGTTTTCAGCAGGTCCATGATGAACTCAGCGGCGTCGAATGCCGCCCCTCGGTGCGCGCCCGTTACGCCCACGAATACGATTTCATCGCCGGGATAGAGCGCGCCGATGCGATGCACGACGCTGATGCGTTGCAGCGGCCAGCGTTCACGCGCTTCCTCGACGATTGCCGCCAGCGCTTTTTCAGTCATGCCGGGGTAATGTTCCAGCGTCAGGGCGCTCACGTTATCGCCCAGATTATGGTTGCGCACTTTGCCGGTGAAAGTGACGACCGCGCCATCTTCCTCACAGGCAGCCAGCCAGGCATACTCGTCGCCCACGCTGAATGCCGCTTCTCCGACCCGAATACGGGTGGCTTTCATTTTCATCCTCCCGTCACCGGCGGGAAAAAGGCGACCTCGTCGCCGTCACGCAACGGAGAGTCCATCGGCACCAGCGTCTGATTCACCGCCGCCAGCAGCTTGCCGTCTTCCAGCGCCAACGCCCAGCGGTCACCGCGTTCGCACAACGCCTGCCGCAGCGCGGAAACCGTTGGGAAGGTCGCAGGCAGCGTCTCGCGATCTGTTCCCACCAGCTCCCGAACCTGAGCGAAAAACAGGACCGTGATCATGCATCCTCCGCCCGAAAATCGCCGGACTTGCCGCCGCTTTTCGCGATCAGCCGCACCGGGCCGATGACCATGTCTTTCTGCACCGCCTTGCACATATCGTAGATAGTGAGCGCCGCCACGGAGGCGGCCGTCAGCGCTTCCATCTCTACGCCGGTCTTGCCGGTGAGGCGGCACAGCGATTCAATCCGCACGCGATGGTGCGCCGGCTGCGCTTCCAGCTCTACAGCCACGTTGGTCAGCAACAGAGGATGACACAGCGGGATCAGCTCCCAGGTCCGTTTCGCCGCCTGAATACCGGCGATGCGCGCCGTGGCGAACACATCGCCCTTGTGATGGCGGCCCTCGATAATCATGGCTAGCGTTTCAGGGGCCATGTCTACAAAAGCTTCAGCGCGCGCTTCGCGCACCGTGTCGGCCTTGGCGGAAACATCCACCATCGCCGCTTCCCCGGCGGCATTGATGTGCGTTAGTTGCGTCATGGTTTTGATTGTCTTTTCAGATGTGGGTGGACATTGCAGGGCTTCTGGCGCGCGTCCAACTGTTCTTGCAGAACGCGCTCCCAGGCGGTGCGGCAGGCACGGGTGGAACCGGGCATCGCAAAGATCACGGTGCCGTTCGCCAGCCCGGCCAGCGCGCGCGACTGCACCGTCGCGGTGCCGATATCTTCATATGACACCATACGGAACAGCTCGCCGAACCCGGCCATTTCACGGTCAAACAGTACGCTAATGGCCTCCGGCACTTTATCGCCCTCGGTGAAGCCGGTGCCGCCGTTGATCAGCACCACCTGCACGTTCTCGCTGGCGATCCAGTCAGAAACCCGAGCGCGGATCTGATACAGATTTTCCGGCACGATGGCGCTGGCGACGATGTGGTGTCCCGCTTCCTGTGCGGCTTGACGCAAATAGTCGCCGGAGGTGTCGTCAGCTTCGGTCCGGCGCGAAGACACGGTCATCACCGCAATTTGCAGCGGGATAAATTCTTGACTGGGCTTACTCATACTCTCTCCTTACAACTTGGTTCTCTACGGTTTCACCCGCCAATAAAAGATAAATTGGGCGTGATGCCGCTGTCGCCCTCGTGCAGAAAATGCGTCTCTTTTTTCTGCCTCAGGCCGCCCGCGATGCGGTCTTGCAGCGCCGTCAGCTGGCCGTCGTCCGCCAGCAAATCCCGCAGCGGGATCCCCTGCTCGCCGAACAGGCACAGATGAAGGTTGCCTATCGCCGATACGCGCAGCCGGTTGCAGCTCTGACAGAAGTTTTTCTCATACGGCATGATCAGTCCCACTTCCCCTTGATAGTCAGGGTGAGCGAACGTCTGGGCGGGCCCATCGCTGCGCTGACGCGCCTGCGGTTGCCAGCCTTGTCGCAAGAGGCGATCGCGGATCGTCTGGCCGGAGACGTGGTGACGGCGAAATAGATCGCGCCCTTCACCGGTTTCCATCAGCTCAATGAAACGTAGTTGTATCGGTCGCGGCTTAATCCAATCCAGAAAAGTGTTCAGGCTGCCGTCGTTGACGTCCCGCATCAGCACGGTGTTGATTTTGACCTTGGGGAAGCCTGCGGCAAACGCGGCGTCGATGCCCGCCATGACCTCACGGAACTTGTCCTGTCCGGTGATGGCGTGAAATTGTCGTGCGTCGAGGCTGTCTACGCTGACGTTGATGTGAGTCAGACCGGCTTCGCGCCAACGCGCGGCTTCACGCGCGAGCCGATAGCCGTTGGTGGTCACGGCGAGGGTTCGGATCGACGGATTTTCCCGCACCGCCGCGATGATGTCGATAAAGTCACGGCGCAGCGAAGGTTCGCCCCCCGTCAGCCGCACCTTTTCCGTCCCCATTGCGGCGAACGCCCGACTAACGCGCCGGATTTCATCCAGCGACAGAAAGCGACGTGGCGTCGCGCCTTGGGGACGGTAGCCATCGGGCAGGCAGTAGGTGCAACGAAAATTGCAGACGTCCGTAATCGACAGGCGCAGGTAGTAGAACTTGCGCGCAAATGCGTCGGTCAGTTGATTCACCATAAACACCTTTCCAAATACGGGAGATGCGGGCATTTCTACCGCGCACCCTGGTGGCCGAACGGGCCACGGCCTGAGCGCCCTATCACGCGACCGGGCATAACGTAGGCATTCAGGCTAGGAGTTTTGATCTCGCTGCCGCCGTGTGTGAGGGCGTCAGAAAAACCGTGATTTCAGCATAGAGTCTATCGCCAATATTGGCGAATAGTCACTGAAAATGCGGTATATATATTTGTATATAGCGGATTTTTCGCTATTTCGACGACGTGGCCTGACCGGTTAGAATTACCTTCATTAGTTGCCTGGTTTTCTGGCGAGGTCGGGACGGCGACTCACGTGCACAGCGCTCCCCCCCTTTTTTCAGCACGATTTGCCTTGCGCGTGATGCGCGACCGGCGGGCAGTGTGATATATATCCGCTACGTTTTTCTATTCATTTCATTGGGTGAGGCATTTATGCGTAATCTCACATTGACCGACCTCCAGCGCGTGGTGGCTTTAGGAGGGGGACACGGTCTGGGACGCGTCATGTCTTCACTCTCTTTTCTCGGCTCGCGCCTGACCGGTATCGTCACCACCACCGATAACGGCGGATCGACCGGGCGTATCCGCCGTTCCGAAGGCGGCATCGCCTGGGGCGATACCCGCAACTGCCTCAATCAGCTCATCACCACGCCCAGCACGGCATCGGCGATGTTCGAATACCGCTTCGGCGGCAGCGGCGAACTGGCTGGCCACAATCTGGGCAATCTGATGCTCAAGGCGCTGGACAATCTCAGCGTCCGACCGCTAGAGGCCATCAATCTCATCCGCAACCTGCTGCAAATTGACGCCGAACTCATCCCGATGTCCGAGCAGTCCGCCGACCTGCTGGCGACGGACGCGCAGGGGCTGCCGGTGTACGGGGAAGTCGCCGTCGACCAGTTGGCGACATTGCCGCAGGACCTGCGTCTGTTTCCCGCCGTCACCACCACACGTGAAGCGGTGGAAGCCATCGCCAACGCCGATTTGCTGCTCATCGGCCCCGGCAGTTTTCTGACCAGTTTAATGCCCTTGCTACTGCTGGAGGATCTGACCGTCGCGCTTTACCACAGTCACGCGCCGATGGTGTATATCGCCAATCTGGATCAGGAGCTAAGTCCCGCGGCTTCGCAGCTTACGATATCGCATCAGATTGAGATGATTGAGAGCAAAGTCGGCCGCCGGATGATCGACGCCGTAATCCTGGCTCCGCAGATGAACACCGAGGCCCTGACGGATCGCCTGGTGATACAGCAACCGCTGGCGGCGGCTGACGTCACACACCACCATGATCGACAGTTGCTGCGCGAGGCCATCGCTCAAACCCAGCGACAGCTGGCCTTGAATCTGCATCGCCAAACCGCCTGAGGGTCGTCGCGCCCCCCACTCCGAATAATGGTCGCCGTTATCCCGACGGCGACGGTCCTATGGCCCCGTGTTTTTCTTATTTCCTGCGCGTACCCCTTGTTTTTTGTGTAAAAAACGTTACTGGTCCTGAGGATGATGGACCGCTGTGCGCGTACTGTTGATTCCGAACGGGTCTCTGTCTGGGCGGCTCAGTTAACATCTTATGTGCCCATCTATCGCCATATTTCTTAGTGGTGGTTCTATTTTCCGCTTCATAGACTGGCGCGCAGTCTGGTGACGCAGCCGGAAATTCTGCTGATGGGCGCCCCCTTATCCAAGCTGGCCCCGCAAACACGTAGTGCCATGCTCGGCGAAATCCTTTATCCATGAGGGCGGCCATCCCCCACCCTCACGAGACCGCGATAAACTGCGCCCGCAGCGCCTGAACCTCGTCTCGCAGGCTGGCGGCGTCCTCAAACTCCAGATTTTGCGCGTGTTTCAACATTTGCGCTTCCAACTGGGCGATCTTCTGCTCCAGCGCCTTCGGAGTCAGCAGCGCATAACTCGCATCCGGCTCGGCGGCCTGACGGCCACGCCCTTTGCCCTTGTTGTTCGGCGACTGGCCGATCTGCAGGATATCGCCAATTTTTTTGTTGAGCTTCTGCGGCACGATACCGTGCTGCTTGTTGTACTCCTGCTGTTTCTCTCTGCGACGCTGAGTTTCCGAGATCGCCCGCTCCATCGACGGGGTGATCTTGTCACCGTAAAGAATCGCTTTACCATTCAGGTTACGCGCCGCGCGACCAATGGTCTGGATCAATGAGCGCTCGGAACGCAGGAAGCCCTCTTTGTCCGCATCCAGTATCGCCACCAGCGAGACCTCCGGCATATCCAACCCTTCTCGCAACAGGTTGATCCCGACCAGTACGTCGAACTCGCCCAGCCGCAGGTCGCGGATGATCTCCACCCGCTCAACCGTATCGATATCCGAGTGCAGATAGCGGACACGCTCGCCGTGCTCCTCCAGATATTCCGTCAGGTCTTCCGCCATCCGTTTGGTCAGCGTCGTCACCAATACGCGCTCGTTGATGGCAACGCGCTTGCGGATTTCCGATAGCAGGTCGTCCACCTGCGTGGACACCGGCCGCACCTCGATAATGGGGTCCAGCAGACCGGTAGGACGCACCACCTGATCGATAACGTCGCCGCCGGACTTCTCCAGTTCGTACTTGCCCGGCGTCGCCGAGACATAGATGCTCTGCGGCGCCAGCGCTTCGAATTCCTCAAACTTCATGGGTCGGTTGTCCAGCGCCGACGGCAGACGGAAACCATACTCCACCAGCGTTTCTTTGCGCGCCCGGTCGCCGCGGTACATTCCGCCCAATTGCGGGATTGTTACATGGGATTCATCGATGACCAGCAGGCCGTCCGCCGGCAGATAGTCGAACAGCGTCGGCGGCGGCTCGCCCGGGCCGCGACCGGACAGATAGCGGGAGTAGTTCTCGATGCCTGAGCAGTAGCCCAGCTCGTTCATCATCTCCAGATCGAACGTGGTGCGCTGCATGATGCGCTGCTCTTCCAAAAGCTTATTGTTGGCGAGCAAAATTTTGCGGCGCTCGCCCAACTCATCTTTGATCTCTTCCATCGCCTGCAGAATGCGTTCGCGCGGCGTGACGTAGTGCGTCTTGGGATAAATGGTAAATCGCGGTACGTTGCTGATGATCTGGCCGGTCAGGGAATCAAACAGCGACAGACGCTCCACCTCGTCGTCAAACAGCTCCACCCGGAGCGCCACGTCATCCGACTCCGCCGGATAGATGTCGATGACATCGCCGCGCACCCGAAAGGTGCCGCGCTGGAAAGCCTGATCGTTGCGGGCGTACTGCAATTCAGCCAGGCGACGCAAGATATCTCGCTGTCCAATCAACATGCCCTGAGACAGGTGCAATATCATTTTCAGATATAGCGCCTTATCGCCCAGACCATAGATGGCTGAGACGGAGGCCACCACCACCACATCGCGCCGCTCCAACAGCGCTTTAGTGGCGGAGAGACGCATCTGCTCGATATGTTCGTTTACCGACGCATCTTTTTCGATGAACGTGTCTGAACTCGGTACGTAGGCTTCCGGCTGGTAGTAGTCATAGTAGGAGACGAAATACTCCACCGCGTTCTCCGGGAAGAACTCCTTCATTTCGCCGTACAATTGCGCCGCCAGGGTCTTGTTGGGCGCCAGCACCATCGTCGGCCGGTTGAGATCGGCGATAACGTTAGCCACGGTGAAGGTTTTGCCTGAACCGGTCACGCCCAGTAGCGTCTGGTGTGCCAGGCCGTCTTCCAATCCCTCCTTGAGCCTGCGGATCGCTTCCGGTTGGTCGCCTGCGGGTTGGTAGGCGGAATGCAGTTTAAATTCTTTACTCATGAGCTGGGCTACCTGATTGGAGAGAATGAAAAAAACGACGGTCGGTCACACCAATGTCGACTTCCTCAGTATGGGAAGCGATCGGGCTGATTGCCAGCCACATGATACTGGATATAACCACAGCCTCAAGTTTCGTGTGCCTGGTAGCATATTGTGAGGCCCTTAGCCAGCGCGAAAATGCATCTTATCCCCAGCTGTCACCATAGTGACATAAGAATGTCTTGAACGTTGACCGGAATTTACACAACTCGTCAGCGGCGTGACAAATGGCGCTTGATTTTCATTAACTTATTGATTTTGAATGTGTGAAGTAAAAAGCCGAGAATACCGTCAACCCGAGCAAAACCCGCGCCAGCTCTCGTCTGGATGAGTTTTTCTAATCCTCATACACACAGTTATCCACAGAAATAGTGGATAACTCCCACAAGCGCCCGGTGGTCCTGAGTTGGAGATGGCGACCTCGACTTACGGTATGGGGACGCAATCATTTTTTTAAAGTTTATTTTTAGACGGAATGATGATCCAGCGAGGCGAAAAAAGGCGCTTGAGTGTTGATTAACGTCAAAAAAAACACGCAAATTCACCATGAAAAAGGTTTTTTCAAGATGCTTTTTCCTATCAATTCTCAGCGCCTTTAGCCTTTAGGGCGCCCGTTAAACCAGAAGCGCGGTCAGGCTCAGATACTGTCCCAGATTCTGGCGCGGTTCAGGATCGGTCAAATGCGGGATTTCTCCCAGCATTGGCGCAGGGATGCACTGCTGAAGCGTCTGCAAATACGCCTGATGACGTTTTCCGGGCGGAGCGACGTCATTGGCTATCCACCCCGCCAGCGTCAGCCCGGCCTGCTGCACGGCCTGCGCAGTCAGCATGGCGTGATTGATGCAACCCAGCTTGACGCCGACCACGAGAATGACCGGCAGTTGTTCTTCCGCCACCCAGTCCGCATAGGTGTGCCGACCGGAAAGCGGCGTGAACCACCCGCCGGCCCCTTCCACCAGCACCCACTCCGAACGTGCCGTCAACGCGTCTAAACCGGCGCTGAGCACGTCAAACGCGATCGGACGCCCCTCTTCCGCACTGATGATATGAGGCGACGTCGGCTCGGCGAAAGCCAACGGATTGACCTCGTCATAGGCCAGCGCCAGACGACTGTTGGCCTGTAGCCACAGCGCATCCCGATTTCGCAGCCCGTCCGGCGTCATGTCGCAGCCGGAGGCCACGGGTTTGTAACCCGCGGTGAGATACCCGGCGCGTCCTGCCGCCTGTAATAGCGCGGCGCTGGCGACGGTTTTTCCCACGTCGGTGTCCGTGCCGGTCACGAACCAGCGCTTAGTCATGTTCAATTACTCCCAGAATGCGTTGATACGTCAGAGGGTAGCCCTGCGGCTCACGCGGATAGACCTCCGCCAGCGCCCGCAGTCGCTCCCGATTGATCGCGCGCGAAGGCCGCCCCTCGTGCAACCAGGTCGCGCCCACGCCTTTGAGCGAGCGCATTAGGCTCAGCACATCGGGGAAATAGCAGGTCATCGGCGCGCTCACTAACCGATGGCGGTAGGGCTGACAGGCGGCTTCGATCTCCGGCGCGGTCAAGAAACGGTTGACCCGGCGCGAGCCATCCAGCTGCAACCATGCTTTTTCCAGCTCCGCCAGCGTACCTTGAGCCAGAGTACAGAAGGCGACGGCCCCGCCGGAACGCGTCACTCGATATAGCTCGCCCAGTCCGCGCGACAGTTCGTCGCACCACTGGATCGCCAGATTGCTGAAGCACAGATCCACACTGGCCGTCGGCAACGGCAGCTGTTCGATATCGCCCAGCACATAGTGTGATGCCGACGCCCGCTGCCGCGCTTCCGCCAGCATCTGCGACGACAGATCCAGCGCGGTGACGATTTTGCCCTGCGCCTGCCAGCGGCGGCTGAAGTAGCCCGTCCCGCAGCCTGCATCCAACAGTTCCCGTCCGGCGTGTTCGTCGAGCAGCGACATCAGCCGCTCCCCGCTATCGCGCTGCAACTCGGAAAAACGGTCATAGTGCGTGGCGGCGCGGCCGAACGCCCGCGCAATCGCCTGCTTGTGAGGGGCCTCAGCCGGCGTCATGTAACACCTCCAGCAGCCGGTCGATATCCTGCGGCGTATGACTCGCCGTCAGGGTGATGCGCAGACGAGAAGTGCCCGGCGGCACCGTCGGCGGCCGCATTGCGCCGACCCAAAGCCCCTGGTCGCGCAGCGTCTGGGACAACGCCAGCGTCTGGTGATTGTCGCCGACAATCAGCGGTTGGATCGCGCTCTGGGAGGTTTGCAGCTGATAAACCAGCCCGGCGGCACCGTCACGAAAGTGGGCGATGTTGTCCGTCAGTCTTTGTCGGAGGTCGTCACCGTGTCGCACTACCTCCAGCGCCGCGCTCAATGCGCAGGCCTGAGCAGGCGGCATGGAGGTGCTATAGATGAGGTGCCGGGCGAACTGCGTCAGATACTCCGCGACGTCGTGGCGACATAGCACCGCCGCGCCGCTGGCGCCGAACGCCTTGCCAAAGGTGACAATCAGCAGCTCAGGCTGAACGCCTTGAGTCCAGCAGCTGCCGCGCCCCTGTTCGCCCAGCACGCCGATGCCATGCGCATCGTCGACCATCAGCCAGGCGCCGTGCCGACGACACGCAGCCTGAAATGCCGGTAGCGGCGCCGCATCGCCGTCCATGCTGAAGATCCCTTCCGTCACCGCCAGCGTCTGACCGTCGCACGACGAGCGCAACAGGCGTTCCAGTCCTTCCGGCTGATTATGCGGGAAACGGCGCAACGTGGCCGGGGACAAGGCGGACGCCTCCAAGAGCGATGCATGGCTGAGTTTGTCGGCCAGAATGCGATCTCCCGCTTCCGCCAGCGCGGCGATCACCGCCTGATTGGCGGCATAGCCGGAGATGAACAGCAGCGCGCGATCGTAGCCGAGCCAGTTCGCCAACTGCCGTTCCAGCGCTTCGTGCGCAACGCTGTAGCCGGTGACATGACCCGAACCGCCGCTGCCCACGCCGAAACGCTCGGCGCCGTGCTGCCATGCGCGCACAATGCTGGGATGCTGGCTGATGCCAAGATAGTCGTTGCTGGAAAAATTCAGATAGCCACGGCCATTGGTCTCCAGCCAACGCCCGCCGCCGCCTTCATTCACCTGACGCTGACGGTAGGCGCCCTCCTCGCGACGCTGCGTCAGCGCCCGTTCGATACGTTGCTGCCAGCCCATTCAAACCGCCGCGTTGTAGAACTGCTCGGTGTCGGCGTTCATCAGCTGCTCGGTCAGATGTTGCTGCTGCTGGTTATCGCCGTACTCGGTGCTGGTCTGCTGCGGGTTAAGTCCCAGCTTGCGGAACAGCAGCAGGTCTTTGTCTTCCTTCGGGTTCGGGGTCGTCAACAGCTTACAGCCGTAGAAAATCGAGTTTGCCCCGGCCATAAAGCACATGGCCTGCGTCTGCTCGCTCATCTGCTCGCGCCCAGCGGACAGACGGACGTGCGAGGTCGGCATCATGATGCGGGCGATGGCGATGGTACGCACGAAATCGAACGGATCGACGTCCTCGTTTTCCGCCAGCGGCGTGCCTTTGACCTTGACCAGCATGTTGATCGGCACGCTCTCCGGCGGCGTCGGCAGGTTGGCCAACTGCACCAGCAGACCGGCGCGGTCGCGCACCGTCTCGCCCAGACCGATGATCCCGCCTGAACAGACTTTGATCCCCGCTTCACGCACTTTGCCGAGCGTATCCAGACGCTCTTGATAAGTGCGGGTCGTGATGATGCTGCCGTAGAATTCCGGCGAGGTATCGAGGTTATGGTTGTAAAAATCCAACCCGGCTTCCGCCAATCGCTCCGCCTGATCGCCTTGCAACGTACCCAGTGTCATGCAGGTTTCCATGCCCAGCTCTTTCACGCCGCGCACCATCTCTTCCAGATAGGGCATGTCGCGCTCATGCGGGTTTTTCCAGGCGGCGCCCATACAGAAACGGGTCGAGCCTGCCGCCTTAGCCTGACGGGCCGAGGTCATTACCTGCTCGACCTGCATAAGACGCTCGGTTTCGATGCCGGTACGATAACGGGAACTCTGAGGGCAATATTTGCAGTCTTCAGGGCAGGCGCCGGTCTTGATCGACAGCAACGTGCTGACCTGAACCTGGCGCGGATCGAAATGCTGCCGGTGAACAGTCTGCGCCTCATACATCAGCTCCAGAAAGGGCTTATTAAACAGGTCTTGCGCCTGTTCCAACGTCCATTGAACTCGTTCTGACATCGCTACAACTCCGGGTGAAAAAGATTTCGTCAGTGTAATTAATGGGGATATACTGTCAACCAAATTGAATTAGATTTAGTTGACAAGTTATGATCACTCCAGACGATCTCCAGTTTGACCAACGCCATATCTGGCATCCTTATACGTCCATGACCCAGCCTCTTCCCTGCTATCCGGTGAGCGCCGCGCACGGCGTGGAGCTACAGCTGGAAGACGGCCGTAAGCTGGTAGACGGCATGTCGTCCTGGTGGGCGGCGATCCACGGCTATCACCATCCCCGCATCAATCAGGCCGTCACGGAGCAACTGGGCCAAATGTCCCACGTCATGTTCGGGGGCATCACCCATGCGCCCGCCATCGCGTTGTGCCGACGGCTGGTAGCGATGACCCCGGAGGCGCTGGAGTGCGTTTTTCTGGCGGATTCCGGATCGGTGGCGGTTGAGGTCGCCATGAAGATGGCGTTGCAGTATTGGCAGGCGCAGGGACAGTCGCGTCGCCAGTTTGTGACGCTGCGTCATGGCTATCACGGCGATACGCTGGGGGCGATGTCGGTGTGCGATCCGCAGAACTCGATGCACAGCCTCTATCAGGGGTATTTACCGCCACATCTGTTCGCGGATGCGCCGCAGTGTCGCTTTGGCGAAACGTGGCGGGAAGAAGACGGCGATTCGCTGGCGGCAATCGTCGAACAGCACGCGGACAGCATCGCGGCCGTGATTCTGGAGCCGATCGTGCAGGGCGCTGGCGGCATGCGCTTCTATCATCCCCAGTATCTGCGTCGGGTGCGCCAGCTATGCGACCAGCACGGCATCCCGCTGATCGCCGATGAAATCGCCACCGGCTTCGGCCGCACCGGCAAATTGTTCGCCTGCGAACATGCAGGCATCACGCCGGATATTCTGTGCCTGGGTAAAGCCCTCACCGGGGGCTATATGACGCTGTCCGCGACACTCGCCACCCGACACATCGCCAACACCATCAGCGACGGCGAGGCGGGCTGCTTTATGCACGGCCCGACCTTTATGGGGAACCCGCTCGCCTGCGCGGCCGCCAACGCGAGCCTGGCGCTGTTGGAAGAAGGACATTGGTCGTCTCAGGTCGCGGCGATTGAAGCGCAGCTGCGCGCTGAGTTATTGCCTCTGGCCGCCTCTCCCCGCGTGGCTGATGTCCGCGTACTGGGCGCCATCGGCGTGGTGGAAACCGTCGCGCCGGTGAATATGGCGCGGCTGCAACGCTTTTTTGTTAACAAAGGTGTCTGGATCCGGCCCTTTGGCAAACTGATCTACCTCATGCCTCCGTATATTATTTCAGCGGAATCCCTATCCCGACTGACGAAGGCGATCGCCGAAGCCGTATCGCAGAGTGAATTGTTCGACTAAACCTTGGTTTAGCGGCGAAAAAACCTTGATTTCCGATCGGGGGAAACGGTGCTGCGCAACCCGTAGCACCGGCTTTCGGTTAGCGCTATCATAAATCCCCCCAGATAATCAGGAATCCTTCCATGCGTAATACGATCACACTCTGCTGGCAGTATTTACGCGCTTTCGTATTGATTTACCTGTGCCTTTACGCAGGCAATACGATATCCGCGTTACTGCCTATCACTATCCCCGGCAGCATCATTGGTATGCTGATTCTTTTCGCCCTGCTCTCTTCGCAAATCCTGCCCGCCGACTGGGTCCGACCCGGTTGTCATGTACTGATCCGCTATATGGCTTTGCTGTTCGTCCCTATCGGCGTCGGCGTGATGAGCTATTTCGATCTGTTGCGCAGCCAGTTTGGTCCCATCGTCGTCTCCTGCCTGATCAGCACGCTGGTTGTGATGGTGGTTGTCGGTTACTGCACCCAAATCATGCACCGGGAAAGGACGCTGCCGGGAACCCCGCAGGCAGCTAAGGAAAAAGAGCAATGCTGACCTATTTATGGTGGTCCTTGCCGCTGACGCTGCTGGTGTTCTTCGGCGCGCGCCAGGTGGCGATTAAACTGAACATGCCGCTGCTCAATCCGCTGCTGGTCTCCATGCTCATCATTATTCCCGTCCTGCTGCTGCTACGCATTCCTTACGAACACTATTTCAAAGGCAGCGAGGCGCTGAACAACCTGTTGCAGCCCGCCGTGGTCGCGCTGGCTTTCCCGCTCTACGAGCAGATTCATCAAATTCGCGCCCGGTGGAAATCCATTATTACCGTCTGCTTTGTCGGCAGTCTGACCGCGATCGTCAGCGGCACGCTGGTGGCCCTGTGGCTGGGCGCGACGCCGGAAATCGCCGCGTCGGTCCTGCCGAAGTCCGTGACTACCCCGATCGCGATGGCGGTCGCCAGCTCGATCGGCGGCATCCCCGCCATCAGCGCCGTCTGCGTGATTTTCGTCGGGATCCTCGGCGCGGTGATGGGACACAGCCTGCTCAATCGCCTGAAGATCACAGTGAAGTCGGCGCGCGGGCTGTCGATGGGCACCGCGTCCCACGCCCTGGGCACCGCCCGCTGCGCGGAAGTCGACTTTCAGGAAGGCGCGTTTAGTTCGTTGGCATTAGTGATCTGCGGCATTATGACGTCGCTGCTCGCCCCGTTCGTCTTCCCGCTGCTGTTGCTGATGGCGCACTAAGGACAGGAGCGCTCTCCGGCTTGTGCGGACGAGCGCTCATGCGAGTCATATTTTGATCAATAGGGTCCCCCAGCTTTTCATTCCGTTTCATGTCATTGTGCTAAAGATCACATTTAGGCGATTCGACGTCGTCTGTCCGCTATGCTTGAAAAAAGAAGAATGAGAAGGGGGACGTACATGCAATCACGGTTTCACGCTGCACTCAGCCAGTTGCCCGACGCGATGCAGGCGGTGCTCACGCCGATGCTTAATCGGGGAGATTTCGCCGCGTGGCTATGTGCCGCGGACGTCGGACGTCTCTGCGCCGCCGCTCAGGTCGATGAAGCGCAGCTCGCGCTGATGCTGCTTCCGCTGGCGGCGGCCTGCGCCCATGCGCCGATCTCGCATTTCCAGGTCGGCGCGGTCGTCCAGGGCGCCAGCGGCAACCTCTATTTCGGCGCCAATATGGAATTTCCCGGTATGCCGCTGCAACAAAGCGTTCATGCAGAGCAAAGCGCCATCACCCATGCCTGGCTGCGTCATGAGCGGGCACTGCGCGCGCTGACCGTCAACTATTCGCCCTGTGGGCACTGCCGTCAGTTCATCAACGAACTGAACTCTGCGGCGACGCTGAGTATTAGCCTGCCCGAACGCACGCCTCAGCCCCTTTCTCATTATCTGCCCGACGCCTTCGGCCCGCGTGATTTGAATGTCGCCACGCTGCTGATGGACCAGGCGCATCACGGGTTAAAATTGTATAGCGAAGACACATTAGTACAGGCCGCGCTGGCGGCGGCCAACCGCAGTCATGCGCCGTACACGGAGTCCTACAGCGGCATTGCCCTGCAGACGCACTCGGGCGCGATCTACATCGGCTGTTACGCTGAAAATGCGGCCTTCAACCCCAGCCTGCCGCCGCTACAGGCGGCGCTGAACCTGATGAATCTGTCAGGGGAAAGAATCGCGAATTTGCGTCACGCGGTGCTGGTTGAACGTAAACAGGCCGTCATCAGTCAGTGGAGCGCTACGCAGGCCATGTTGGGGGCCTTGGGAGATGTTGATTTCCGGTACGTTGTTATTACGTGAATGTTGCCCAAGGCCAAACAGGGTGTGACCTTGCTCACTTTCTAGTTGAATGCAAGTCATATGTAATTATTTTAATTAACATTGCCTGTACATATTCAGTGGGTTCTTTAAGATTTTAAAGACACTTCTTTTCGTTGCTGCACCTGAACCCATTTCTGTTACCCCTAAAAAAAAGAGCTAAACGTCATGGAATTAGAATACGAAAGTAAACGCCCTCTCTATATCCCTTATGCTGGACCCATCCTTCTCGAATTTCCGCTACTAAACAAAGGCAGCGCCTTTACCGAAGAAGAACGATCGCAGTTCAACCTGACCGGCCTGCTGCCGGAAGCGGTCGAAACCATTGAAGAACAGGCCGAACGCGCCTGGCGTCAGTACGAAGGCTTCAAAAACGACATCGAAAAGCATGTCTATCTGCGCAACATTCAGGACACCAACGAGACGCTGTTCTACCGACTGCTGCAGGGTCACCTGAGTGAGATGATGCCGATCATTTACACCCCAACCGTCGGCGAAGCCTGCGAACATTTCTCCGATATCTACCGTCGCGCGCGCGGCCTGTTCATCTCCTACCCAAACCGTGAGCATATCGACGACATGCTTCAGAACGCCACGAAACAGAACGTTAAAGTCATCGTGGTGACCGACGGCGAACGTATTCTGGGGCTGGGCGATCAGGGTATCGGCGGCATGGGGATTCCTATCGGTAAGCTGTCGCTGTACACCGCCTGCGGCGGCATCAGCCCAGCCTATACGCTGCCGGTCGTGCTGGATGCCGGAACCAACAACCCCCAGTTGCTGAACGATCCGCTCTATATGGGCTGGCGTCATCCGCGTATTTCCGGCGACGAGTACTACGCCTTTGTGGACGAATTCATTCAGGCGGTAAAACGCCGCTGGCCGAACGTTCTGCTGCAGTTCGAAGACTTTGCGCAGGGCAACGCCATGCCGTTGCTGAACCGCTACCGCGATGAAATTTGCAGCTTTAACGATGATATTCAGGGCACCGCCGCTGTGGCGCTAGGTAGCCTGATTGCCGCCAGCCGCGCCGCCGGTAGCCAGCTGCGCGACCAGACCGTCGCCTTCCTCGGCGCCGGCTCCGCCGGTTGCGGCATCGCGGAGCAGATTATCGCCCAGATGGTGGCGGAAGGCCTGACCGACGAAGAAGCGCGCTCCCGCGTCTTCATGGTTGACCGTTTCGGCCTACTGACCGACAAACTGCCGAACCTGCTCAACTTCCAAAGTCCGCTGGTGCAGAAGAGCGAGAAAATCGCGCATTGGGATGTCAGCAGCGACGCGATTTCTCTGCTGGAAGTGATGCAAAACGCCAAGCCGACCGTGCTGATCGGGGTTTCCGGCCAGCCGGGGCTGTTTACGGAAGAGATCATCCGTGAGATGAACAGCAACTGCGCGCGTCCTATCGTTATGCCGCTGTCCAACCCGACCTCACGCGTAGAAGCCCGTCCGGAAGATATCTTCAACTGGACCGACGGTACGGCGCTGGTCGCCACCGGCAGCCCATTCGCTCCCGTCACGCACAAAGGCGAGATCTACCCGATCGCTCAGTGCAATAACTCCTATATCTTCCCGGGCATCGGTCTCGGCGTGCTGGCCAGCGGCGCGCGTCGCATCACCGACGGTATGCTGATGGCGGCCAGTCGCGCGCTGGCCGACTGTTCGCCGTTGGCGAACGATGGCAAAGGCGGCCTGCTGCCGGAGATCGAGAAAATCCAGGACGTGTCGCACCACATCGCGCTGGAAGTCGCCAAAATGGCGCAAGAAGATGGCGTCGCGGAAGTGACCTCCGAAGAAGCGCTGATCAAGGCGATCGAGCACAACTTCTGGCACCCGCAGTACCGCAAGTACAAGCGTACCTCGTTCTAAACACTCCTCGTCCGCGCCGCATTCGCCGCGCGGACGCCAGACAAAAAACGCCGTGTCATGTTCGACGCGGCGTTTTTTTAAACGAACCAGTCCGATGCAGACCGTTGAATAAAAAGATTACGACTTCAGCTTAGGATCCAGCGCGTCACGCAAACCATCACCCAGCAGATTGAATGCCAGCACCGTCAGAAAGATCGCCAGGCTGGGGAAAATCGCCACGTGCGGCGCCAGTACCATATCCGACCGCGCCTCGTTAAGCATCGCCCCCCACTCCGGCATCGGCGGCTGCGCGCCCAGACCCAGAAAAGACAGGCTCGCGGCGGCGATGATCGACATCCCGATGCGCATGGTGAAATACACGACGATGGACGATACGGTGCCGGGTAGAATATGGCGCAGTACGATAGTCCAATCGGACGCCCCGATGCTGCGCGCCGACTCAATGAACGTCTGATGCTTTAACACCAACGTGTTGCTGCGAACCAGACGGGCAAAGGCCGGAATGCTGAAAATCGCGACCGCCACCACCACGTTCGCCATGCCGCTGCCCATGATCGCCACGACGGCAATCGCCAGCAGGATCCCCGGGAAAGCGAACAACACATCGCAGAGACGCATGATGAGGCGGTCCCACACGCCTTCGTAGTAACCCGCCACCAACCCCAGCGCCGTGCCGATCGCCATACCGACCAGTACGGAACACACGCCGGAGACCAGCGAGATCCGCGCGCCGAGCAGAATCCGGCTGAAAATATCCCGGCCCAGCGAATCTACGCCAAGCCAGTGCAGCACCGACGGCCCTTCGTTCAACCGGTCGTAGTCAAAGTAATTTTCCGCGTCGTACGGCGCCAGATAAGGGGCGAACACTGCCACCAACACCAGCAGCACGACAAACAGGCCGGCAACCAGCGCCACCCGCTGCTGACAGAAGCGCCGCCAGAATTCCCGCAGCGGCGTCCGGTTTTTCCCCGTCGTCGCCGTCGGCATGCCTGCTATCACGGCGTTGCGTCGCCAGTTTTTCATTGTGTCCCTCACTGATAACGAATGGCCGGATTGATGGCCGCATACAGCATATCCACCAATAGGTTGATAAGAATAAACTCCAGCGAAAACAGCAGCACTTCCGCCTGAATCACGGGATAGTCGCGCATCTCGACGGCGTCCACCAATAATCGGCCCAATCCCGGCCAATTAAATACCTTCTCCACCACGATGGAGCCGCCCAGCAGAAAGCCGAACTGTAGACCCATCATCGTCACGACGGGGATCAACGCATTGCGCAATCCGTGTTTCACGATAACCAGCGACTCCCTCACCCCTTTGGCGCGGGCGGTGCGCATATAGTCTTCCTGCATCACCTCGACGAAGGACGCGCGAGTAAAGCGGGCCATCACCGCCGCCACGGCAGCGCCAAGCGTGATGGATGGCAGGATATAGTGCCGCCAGCTGTCGGCCCCAACGGTCGGCAGCCAGCCCAGTTGGACCGAGAAAACCTGCATCAATAACATGCCCAGCGCAAACGCCGGGAAAGAGAGTCCCGACACCGCCAGCGTCATGCCGACCCGATCTGGCCAGCGATTGCGCCACACGGCGGAAACCATCCCCATGCTCATGCCAAACAGCGTCGCCCAGGCCATGCTGCACACCGTCAGCCAAAATGTCGGCATGAAGCGGGTGGCGATCTCTTCCGTGACCGGCCGTTTGGACACCATCGAGTGGCCAAAGTCCCCCCGCAACACATTAGCCATAAAATGCAAAAACTGCTGCGGCAGCGGTCGATCCAGCCCCAGTTCCTGGCGCACCATCTGTACGACTTCGGCATCCGCATCCTGTCCGGCCACCAGACGCGCGGGATCGCCCGGCAACAGGTGAACAAACAGAAATACCAGCACCATGACGATGAACAAGGTCGGGATGAGTCCCAGTAAACGTTTGAGAAAATAATTCAGCATTGACGCCTTTCCACATACGGTGTTTCGCCGACCGGCCGATACGCCGGTCGGAAAAGCCGCCGGTCTGAAGCCGGCGGCGCAGGTTGATTACTCAGTCAGGTCGGCGTTATCAAAACTGAACGAGGTGTCCGGCATCATGTAGAAGCCGGTCAGTTTTTTGCTATTGGCTGACACCAGTTTCTCCGTCACCAGGAACGCCCAGGGCGCATCGGCCCAGATCTTGTCCTGTGCGTCGGCGTAGAGTTTCTGCTTCTCGGCGCGATCCGTCGTTTTCAACGCGTTGGTCAGGTCGGCATCTACCGCCGGATTGCTGTAAAACGCGGTGTTAAACTGCGCGGGCGGCCAGGCGGCGGTCGAGAACAGTGGGCTCAGCGCCCAGTCGGCTTCGCCGGTGGAAGCGGACCAACCGGTGTAGAACATCTTAACCCCGCTCTCTTTCACGCCTTTGCCTTCCACTTCCGCGGCGCGCTGTCCGGCGTCCATCGCGGTCACTTGCACCTTAATACCCACCTGCGCCAGCTGCTGCTGGGTGAACTGCAATACCTTCTGCGCCGTGCTGTGGTTATGCGACGACCACAGCGTGGTGGTGAACCCGTTGGGGTAGCCCGCTTCTTTGAGCAGCTCGCGCGCCTTGGCCGGATCGTACGGCCAGGGCTTGTACTGCACCGCGTAGTCAATGCCCGCTGGCAACGGCCCCTCAGACGGCACCGCATAGCCCGAAAACGCGACCTTGATTAACGCATCTTTATTGATGGCGTAGTTAATCGCCTGACGCACTTTAGGATTGTCGAACGGCTTTTGCGTCACGTTGAAGCTGATGTAGCGATGCAGGATCGACGGCGACGCCACCAACGAGATAGCCTTGTCTTTTTCCAGCAGCTTGGCCTGCTCGAAGGGGATCGGATAGGCGAACTGCGCCTCGCCGGTCTGCAACAGCGCCGCGCGCGTATTGTTATCGACAATTGGACGCCACGTGATGCTATCCAATTTCGGCAGGCCGGACTGCCAATATCCGGCGAATTTTTCCACCTTCACGAAGTCGGTCTGATTCCAGGTCACAAAGCGATATGGCCCCGTTCCAACCGGATGAAAGCCGATCTCCTTGCCGTATTGCTTCAGCGCCGCCGGCGAGATGATGACCGCCGCGGGATGCGCCAGATTATTGATAAACGCGGAGAACGGCGTCTTCAGCGTGATTTTCACCGTCAGCGGGTCGACCACTTCCGTGCTGGCGATACTCTTGAACAGGTTGTAACGTTTCAGGCGGTTGTCCGGATTGCTGGCACGATCGAAGTTGACCTTCACCGCTTCGGCGTTGAAATCGCTACCGTCATGGAATTTCACGCCCGGACGCAGTTTGATGGTATACACCTTGCCATCGGGGCTGGCCTGGTAGCTCT
This sequence comes from Lonsdalea iberica, assembly GCF_002111585.1. GTDB lineage: Bacteria > Pseudomonadota > Gammaproteobacteria > Enterobacterales > Enterobacteriaceae > Lonsdalea > Lonsdalea iberica. The sequence goes on along the minus strand of NZ_LUTP01000007.1, from coordinate 41,121 downwards.
CCGCCAGAACATGGGTGAGCTTCATCTCCTTATCAAAGCCGAACAGCCCCTGATAAAACGACTTGGCCACCGTCTGAGACAGCGTGTCGTTAGCGTCGTAAGGATCGAGCGTTGTGAAGTTGGAGGCGACGGCGATGACTGCGTCCTTCGCTGCCCATACCGGGGCGGCGGTTATTGAAGCAGCGATGCCCGCGGCCAACAGCCAGCGATGCGACTTAACTGTATTCATGTTGTGCATTCTCCTTGTGTTCCCTATCAGTAGGCGCCGGCGATGCGGTGGCGGGCGACGAAGTGCCGCTCCCCCACCTGCACCAGCGGAGCCGTCGCGGGCTCATCGCCCAATGCCCGGATCGGGCTGGGTATTTCATCAATCTCTAGCGTCAGGTTCTGATGACGTCGGGCTGGATCGGGACTGGGCACCGCCGCCATCAGCTTGCGCGTGTAGGGGTGCTGCGGGTTTTCGAACACGTCCTGACGCGTGCCAAGCTCGACGATTTGCCCCATATACATCACCGCCACACGATGGCTGATGCGTTCTACCACGGCCATGTCGTGGGAAATAAACAAAAATGCGGTGCCGAATTCGCGCTGAATATCCATCATCAAATTGACGATCTGCGCCTGAATCGAGACGTCCAACGCCGAAACGGACTCATCTGCGATCACCACCTTAGGATTGAGCGCCAGCGCCCGTGCGATGCAGATACGCTGGCGCTGACCGCCGGAAAACTCGTGAGGGTAGCGCTGCGCGTGCTCCGGCGACAGTCCCACGCGCTCAAGCAACGCGGCGACGCGCTGCTCCGCCTCCGCCCGATTGGCGACCTTGTGCACCAATAGCGGCTCCATGATGGAATATCCCACCGTCTGACGGGGGTCCAGCGATGCGTACGGGTCCTGAAAGATAAACTGAATGTCCCGCCGCAGATGCTGCAACGTGGCCCCTTTCAGCTGATTAATACGCCGCCCATTGAAGGTAATTACGCCGTCCTGACTGTCAACCAGCCGCAGCAGCGAGCGGCCGGTGGTGGATTTACCGCAACCGGACTCGCCCACCAATGCCAGCGTTTCGCCCGGATAAAGGTCGAAGCTGACATGTTCTACCGCATGAACCTGACGGGTGATGCGGTTCAAGATCCCTGAACGAAGGGGGAATCGCGTCACCAGGTTCTCCACTTGCAGGACCGGCGCCGCGCCGTCGGGTAAAGTGTTCTGCGGCGCCGCGGCGACTTCAGGCGATTGACCCGGCAACATGAACGGCAGGGGGAAAGGCTGTCCGCTCATGGCCCCCAGCCTCGGGACTGCGGCCAGCAAGGCCTGCGTATAGGGCTCCTGCGGCGCGGAGAACAGCGGCGCGACAGCGCCGGATTCGACGCAGACGCCACGGTGCATGACCAGCACCCGGTCCGCCATCTCAGCCACCACGCCCATATCGTGAGTGATGAAGATCACCCCCATCTCCATCTCGCGCTGCAGCGTACGAATCAATTGTAGAATTTGCGCCTGAATGGTCACATCCAGCGCCGTGGTCGGTTCATCCGCAATCAATAGCTTCGGCCGACAAGAGAGCGCCATCGCAATCATCACGCGCTGGCGCATGCCCCCGGAAAGCTGATGCGGATAACGCTTCAGAACGTTGGCGGCTTCGGGGATCCGCACCCGCTCCAGCATTTGCAGCGCCTCGCGTCGGGCACTGGCATGATCCAGTCCCTGATGCAGGCGCACCGACTCGGCGATCTGTTCGCCCACGGGAAAGACCGGATTCAGGGACGTCATGGGTTCTTGGAAAATCATCGCCATATCCGCGCCGCGAATATGCCGCATCTGTGACTGGGGGATTTGACGAAGGTCGACGACCTGCCCGCCACGGCGGCGGAATAGCAGTTCGCCACTGGAGAACGCGCCGCCCGCCTGCTCGATCAGGCGCATTAACGCCAGTGAAGTGACCGACTTGCCGGAGCCGGACTCCCCGACGATCGCCAGTGTTTCGCCGCGATCGACGGTAAAAGACAAGTCTCGAACCGCATCGACCCGATGCTGATGTTGCACGAAATTGACGCCCAGCCCGCGAACGTCGAGTACGCGGGCTGGGGGCAGCGTCCCTGCGCTGCCTGCCTCGGAGGTAGGCAATAGATCTATCTGAGACGACGGTGTCATGTACGGTGAATCTCCCATAAAACTCGCTTCCCGCCGCTGTAGTTACGGGATCCTCATCGGTTTTCGACTATATTTAGCGCTGGCGTCAATGTAAAGAACAAATCATTCGCCGAGTTGATAAAAAGATCTTTTATAACAAAAAGTTACTACACATACTCTCGCGCTATAAGGCCAAAGAAGCCCCCTTGTTCACATTTTCTACCTGCGGCGTGCGCCCCCTCATCCATCACGTTCTCCCGTCAGGCGTTCTCTGACATAATGATGGCATAGGAACCCTGTTTTCGCCTGCGCGCCTGCTGCGGCGCAACTCTTTGTGGAGTATTCATGAACACATCCGGCCTTATTTCCCTCGACCAAGCGCTACAGCGCATGCTGGCGCAGATTACGCCGATCGCGGATATCGAGACGGTATCGATTTATCAGGCCGACGGCCGCATCGCGGCAACGCCGCTGACCTCCCCGATCAACGTGCCCCACTTCGACAACGCCGCGATGGACGGCTACGCCGTACGCGGCAATGAAGACGTCAGCCAACCGCTGCCGGTAGCGGGGAAATCCTTCGCGGGCGCGCCGTTCGAGGGCGTCTGGCCCGCCGGCAGCTGTATTCGGATTATGACCGGCGCCCCCATCCCCGCCGAAGCGACCGCCGTTGTGATGCAGGAACACACGGCGGTGTCCGACACCGGCGTACAGTTCATGCATCCGATAGCGCCGGGGCAAAATATTCGCCGCGCCGGGGAAGATATTCGCGAAAATGAGCCGGTTCTGAGCGCTGGTACGCGGCTCGGAACGGCCGAACTGCCGCTACTGGCTTCTCTCGGTATCGCGGAAGTGAATGCCTATCGCCGACTGCGCGTCGCCGTATTTTCGACCGGCGACGAACTACAGCCAGTAGGACAACCGTTGCCCCCGGGGCAGATTTACGATACCAATCGCTTCGCGGTGCAATTGATGCTGGCGCGACTGGGCTACGACGTGGTCGACCTCGGCATTATCCCTGACGATCCCGCGGCGCTGCGTCAGGCCTTTACCGACGCCGATGCCTGCGCGGACGTCGTCGTCAGCAGCGGCGGCGTCTCCGTCGGGGAGGCCGACTACACCAAGTCGATGCTCGATGAGCTAGGCGACATCCATTTCTGGAAGCTGGCGATAAAACCGGGTAAACCCTTTGCCTTCGGCAAGCTCCCCCACGCCTGGTTTTGCGGTCTGCCGGGGAATCCGGTTTCCGCCGCCGTGACGTTTTATCAGTTGGTGCAACCGCTATTGGCGAAGCTATCCGGCTATTCGCAATGGCGATTGCCGGCCCGTATGCGGGTCAAAACCACGACGCCGCTGAAAAAGACACCCGGTCGACTTGATTTCCAACGCGGAATTTTCTCGCGTAACGCGGACGGCGACATCGAGGTACGCAGCACCGGTCATCAGGGCTCGCATGTATTCAGCTCATTCAGTCAAGGCAACTGCTTTATCGTGCTCGACGCCGAGCGCGGCTCCGTCGCCGCGGGCGAATGGGTGGAGATCGAGCCGTTCAGCCGTCTGTTGGGAGACGTATGATGCCAACGCTGACGGATGCCGAAGCGCTGCGCTATAACCGGCAGATTGTCCTGCGCGGCTTTGACTTCGACGGCCAAGAGGCGCTGAAAGACGCCCGTGTGCTCGTCGTTGGTCTCGGGGGACTCGGCTGTGCGGCGGCACAATATCTTGCCGCGGCGGGCGTGGGACACCTGACGTTGCTCGACTTCGATACAGTTTCGCTCTCAAACTTGCAACGACAGATCCTGCATCGCGACGACCGCATCGGCATGACGAAAGTCGCTTCCGCCGCCGTCGAGCTACAGAACATCAATCCGCACATCGCAGTGGAGCCGATAGACGCCCGCCTGGACGACCCCGAGCTACGGGAGCGCATCGCCGCGCACGACGTCGTCGTCGACTGCACCGATAACCTGACCACCCGCAACCAGCTCAACCGACTCTGCTTTGGGCTGAAGAAACCGCTCGTCTCGGGCGCGGCCATCCGTATGGAAGGACAGCTCGCCGTCTTTACCTACCAGCCGGAAGCCCCCTGCTATCAATGCCTCAGCCGGTTATTCAGCGACAACGCGCCCACCTGCGTGGACAGCGGCGTCATGGCCCCGTTAGTCGGCCTCATCGGCTCTCTGCAAGCGATGGAGACCCTGAAACTGCTGACCCACTTCGGCACCCTCAACTCGGGGAAGTTAATGATGGTGGATGCCATGACGCTACAGTTTCGCGAGCTGGCCCTACCCAAAGATCCATCCTGCGAGGTGTGCGGCAACCCGTCTTCCTCTTCTCCCCGTTGATCCACAAAATTTCGCCGTCAGCGCCCACACAAGCCACGCACATCACCTATCCTTAGTCAGGTATCTATCCCACAGCCGCTGACCCGCATCGCAACCCCTATTCAGCGGCGCCAGAGAGATCAAGGGAACTCGTCCCTTGCAGAGAGGAATGACCTATGAGTAATCGATTTCTTGAGACCATCAAGGCCCGTCGCTCCATTTATGCTCTCGGCCCTACGCTGTCCTTGTCGGAAGATCAGGTCACGCAGATTATCATGGACGCCGTCAAACTTAGCCCGTCCGCCTTTAATTCGCAGACTTCGCGGGTCGTGATCTTGTTCGGCGAGCAGCATCGCAAGGTCTGGGACATCACCCGGCGACAGTTACAAAAGATCGTGCCCGCCGAAACCTTTGGGCCAACCGAGAAAAAATTGGCCTCGTTCGCCGCGGGAGCCGGTACGGTTCTGTTTTTCGAAGACACCGAGGTAATTAAAGCGTTACAGAAGCAATACGCCACCTATGCGGACAACTTCCCGGTCTGGTCTGAACACTCGACCGGCATCGCGCAATTTGCCGTGTGGTCGGCGCTGGCGCAGGAACACATCGGCGCATCGCTGCAACACTACAACCCGTTGATCGACGACGATATCAAAACCACCTGGTCGCTGCCTGAGAGCTGGCACCTGCGGGCTGAGATGCCTTTCGGCGCTATTGAACAGCCAGCCGGAGACAAAACGTTCATCCCGGATGACCATCGTTTCCGTCTGTTCAAATAACGGTTCTGCGCGTCGCGGGGGGTTCACCCGCGGCTTTGCTCAACTTCCGCTATCTGGCCCGTTTTCTGTCCCATCACCGCCCCCTACATGCCCCAAAAACCGCCGATTGTGTTGTCCCAGAGGGGGGGCTAGTATCAAGAAGTTCGCTCTGAACACCCTGCGTATACAAAACCTGTGCGCGTTCTGATTCCAAATTTTTGAAACAGAGAGGCAGACACATGAGTAAGATCGTTGTGGTTTATTTTTCCGGCTACGGTCACACCAAGCTTGTTGCTGAAGTGGTGGCGGAGAGCGCTGGAGCAACATTAATCCCTATCGACAACAACGGGGACATTGAAGAGGCGGACTGGCAGACGCTGGCCAATGCCGATGGCATTATTTTCGGCTCCCCCACTTACATGGGATCTGTCGCCTGGCAGTTTAAGAAATTCGCGGACGCGTCGTCCAAAGTGTGGGCTGAACACGGCTGGCAAGACAAAGTGTTCGGCGGGATCACCAACAGCGCCAGCCTGAACGGTGACAAGCAGGTCACCCTCATTTATCTGCAAACGCTGGCCGCGCAACATGGTGGTATTTGGGTCAGCCTGGGACTGCTGCCCGCCAATACCCAGGCATCGACGCGCAGCGACGTTAACAACCTCGGCGGCTCCGTCGGCGTGTTGGTTCAGTCCCCTGCGGATGCCGGGGCGGACGCCATTCCGACGGGCGATTTGGAAACCGCAAAACTGTATGGCGCCCGTATCGCGGACATCACCCGCCGCCTGCACGGCTAGCCACACGCTCAATCGTTAACAGGGACTCACGCTCAGCGGCAGTCCCTCTCTTTCGGGCGGTGCGCGTCATTTCGGTGTCGACGGCGTCGGCCCCACGTCGGACGCCGGAGCGAACACCCGCACCGCGCTTCGGCGAATACGGAATCTCGCGGGCGTAGTGCCGACAATCTCTCCGTCGGCATTGATATCGTGTGGTCGTGACGTCTGCAACGTCAACGCCGTGGTCGAAAAAGCACGGACCTTACGCCAGCGCCCATGAGTGCCGCGGCGGAGAAACGGGATCAGCGCAATCATCTCCCACCAGTGGTCGATTTCGAGACTGTAGACATCGAACAGCCCATCATCCGGTCTGGCGCTTTGCTCCACTGCCATCCCCCCGCCGTAAAAACGCCCGTTGCCGACGGACACCTGCACGGTTTTGACCCGTTCGCGCCGACCGTCGTGGTCGATCTCCACGGTAAACGGTCGGCTCTGTTTCAGAAGTCGAATGGCCGCCAGCGCATAGCCTAGCGTTCCCCAGCGTTTTTTCGATTTAGCCGACAGTCCGCGCGCCATCGCGGCGGAAAAACCGATGCTGGAGACGTTAAAGAAAGGATGACCGTTCACCTCGCCCAGATCGATGGCACGCACCGCGCCGCGGGCGATAACCGCCACGGCCTGCTTGATATCGCGCGGGATCCCCAACGTCCTCGCCAGATCGTTCGCCGTGCCCAACGGCAGAATTCCCAGCGGCAGACCGGTTTCCGTCAGCGCGTTAGCCGTCGAGTTCAGGGTCCCGTCGCCGCCGCCGACAATCACCATATCCACATGACCGGCATGCGTGCGAATGACATCCCAGTAACGGCTATGCTTGTCCATTTCAGGAATAACGGGATCGATGTCTGCATCGCGCAACCACTGGGCAATTGCGTCGATCGAGGTATCGCCATTGCGGGCCTTGGGATTAATTAACAATAGCGCGCGGAAGCGATAGGTATTCGACATCTCTTGGGTATTCACCATAAGGCCTCTCTGACCCGCCACAGGGGAAAAACTCGCAAAGTTAACCACAGTAAAAATCGCCGGTACAGGTTTTAGCCCGTGGTGAAAGGGATAATAGGCAAAACATTACATTCACTGACGCGGCGGCCACGCCTTATACGCGAATAAGCGCACCCTTCCTGAGGAAAAAACAGTGAGGCGTGCGGTGAAATAGGGAGGAAGACGGAGATAAACCTTATTAGCCTGAGGGGAATAGCCGGTACGAACACAGGGTTGAGGTTAACGTGGCGCCATCAACGCCACGTCCGGTAAATAATCGTGGGAACCGCGGACGCTTTATTTATGCATCCGATTTGGTCTGCACCCAGAACGCATGAATCAGACCTGGAATATAACCCAGCAGCGTCAGGATAATATTAATGATAAAGGCCCCGCCCAGCCCTTTGCCTAACAGCACACCCAGCGGGGGTAAAATAATCGTGAAAACAATTCTCCAAAATCCCATTCGCTTTCTCCACTCGAGGATAGTCAAGGTAACCATAGTCGCACGGCGTTAATATGCCTACTGTCGGTATATCGAAGGCCGGTGTATTCAGCCCCTTTCGACCCGGCCCTTTTTCGGGATAATTCACGGGACAAGTTGCGCGTGGGCAACGGTCGAAATCCATACGCACTTCGCCGTTGTTCCATTCCGTATCCAGTACCCGTGGTCAAACTGGCGTCGCCGGTCGCACCAACCGAGCCTGGCGCCTATACAGTTATGGAGGTAAAAGATGAAAAACCAATCCCCCCGATAAGCCCACCCCAAAACCATCATTTTTTCTAAACATTACCAATTGATATTGATAAAACTGGCTAATCAAACAATAGTTAATAGTGGTCTATATCACTGAACACTTTTAGGAGGATGAATGGGTCATTTCGTTATCAAGAAAAGCGCTAAGCAAACCGAGCAGCCTTACTACTTCAAGCTGGTTGCCTCTAACGGCGAAACTATCGCAACCAGTGAGATGTACGCGTCTAAACAAGGTGCGAAGAAAGGGATTGAGTCGGTGCAAAAAAACGGGCCAACGACCGATGTTCGAGACGAAACGGGCGCCTAACCGATTAGATTAAAGGCCCTTTGGGGCCTTAGTTGCTGAGGATGGTCTTGCTCTGACTCTCTCAGCCGGACCCACAGCGGTTGGATAGCCGTCCAGCCGGCGGAAAAACGTCTCAACTTGCTATCTCTGAACAGATCGCATCCTTTATCAGTCACCCCGGCGGTTAGCTAAGCGGCGTCTGACTACAGGGCCGAGACAAGCGATTTTATCTTTTCAGCCTTCTCGAAGTGATCCAGCTTCATCTCCATAATCCACCAGTGTGCAACTTCCATGAGTTGTTCGGGATCATCATTTTTGTTGGCAAAAAATGCATAAAAAGACAGCCCGACGTGGCTGCCTTTTGTATTGATTTTAGCCTCACAAATCTTGATGATTTTCTCTTTCATCGCTGCTCGCACGCTTTCTCCTTCGGGGATAGTGGCTATTGGTTTTGCCTATTATATCCCCGTGTTACGAAACTGTGCGAGCAGAAAAAAAGACACTGTGTGAGAGCTTTGCCTTGTGTTTATTCTCGCCCGAGTGTCTTAAGCACGAGTTGAATATTTGAGGTTGGTTTTGACACCCCACAGACCGCCCATCACGCTGACAACCGCGCCGACCAGCAGTGCGAAGAAGGACCACAATGCGGCCTTAGCCATCATGCTGGCTGCCTCTGCCGCCTTTTCAGTTGCTTGCTGTTTGAATTCAGCGTACTGCTGTTTAGCCTGATTGATCTGCTCCTGGGCCTGGCTCAGACGTTTGTCCACTTCCTGAGCCGCTTTTTCACGAGCCTGGACCATATTGTCGACGGTTTTATCCACTTCTTGCGGCGTCATCGAGGTATTTTCAGTCAATGCTTTCTTCAGGTCGTCGCGGTTGATCCCCTTGGAAATCGTGTCGGCACGCGCTTTAAGTTTATCTGTCAGTCCCTGAATCACGGCATCGCTGTTACTCGGCGCGGTGGCCAACTGTTTCACCGCCTGAGTGACTTCGTCTTTCGCTTCCATCATTTGCTGCTTCAGATAGTCCGGCTGCAGCGTCGGGATATTGGATTTTTTCAGCGCGGCGGCAACATTGTCCTGCACCTTATCGGACTGGACATCCGTATTAAGGGTGAACTGATTGAACGCGGATTTGCCCATTTCACCCAGACCTTCGGCGCCGTGGCCCAGCATATTGCCGGCACCGGAGATGACCGAACCGGAGGCGGAAGCGATGGAACCCAGCATGTTACCCGCCGTGCGGACAGCGGAGCCGACCAGCATCGCGCCCAGAATCGCCGCGACAATCAGCGACGTGGCCCACACCAGGAAACCGTGGATCATGCCATCGTTGCCAGCCAGGCGACCCGCCACGAAGGCACCGGCCAGCAGACTAATGACGATCGAAACCGCCGTCCACAAACCAAAGGCCATACCGGCGCCGTTAGCAGGATTTTCGGCATTGGGATCAACAATTGCAAAGCCCATGCTGGTGCCTAACGTCGACAACAGCATAGACACGGCGAGAACCGTGACCACGCCACCGATAATGCTCCCCCACGATATTGTTTTGAACGGTCTAATTTGATTGGTAACGTCCATCATGACTCCTTAGATTGAACATGCATAAGATTACGATCGCTAATGAGTATAGACCTATAATCGTTCTTCAAGTCTTGATATGTTTAACAAAATTAAATGGTCATGTAGGGGCCGACACAGACAAGGAGGCGTGAGTTTTGATCCACAGAACACAGAAGCGCGAGGAACCGGCTGGAGCATCGACGGCGCAATACCGTCGGCCCCTGTCCCAGCAGCTCAACAGGTCTATAGCGACATCTTTACGACACGGTTTTTTTTCATTTCACACGCTGTCTCACGCTTATCCACAGGTGAAATACCGGCGTCATATTCTCTTCTTCAATGACTAAGTCACTCTCGATATTTGTCAGGTATCGATTAATAAGGCGAGTCATTATTCCTATAAAAGGATTGCACCTCATGGAAACGGTCATTCCACCGGACGATTCAAGCACAATCAACCGTCCGGATGATTTCGAGCTAATCGCGCTTATGGAGTTATTAAGTTTCGAAGATATAGCTTTTACGTCAATAAATTATTATTTATCCACCATGTTCCACTCCGAAGAACCGCCTCCACCATTATTCATCTCCTCAACCGGTAACCGGCGTCTCTTTATTAATTATCAGGGGCCGGTGGATAATCGTGAACCTCATGATGTCGTTTTTAAATTTGCTCATCAAATCCACGCTGTCGCCGTCAGCGCCAGTGACAGAATTCGACGAATGCAAGCATTCACGTACAGAAATATTCATGCGTTTATTATCGAGCGTATTATTTCTCCCCAACCCAAACCTCAAATAAACGTCATTGAAGGACAAATTGAATGGCGTATTCCCTCCCCAGAAATTAAGTATCAGAGTCGCCTATCTATTTCGGATAACTGGAAACCGGGTGCGCTCAATTACGTAAAGCAAGTCATCAATCGTTATCAGCACACCCGCTGTGCTAACTATCATGAGTGAGGAAGACGCTATGAGCACGAGATTACATCTTATTTGGGGACCAACAAGTACAGGGAAAACCGCCAGATCGGTGGCGTTGGCGGAAAAAAACGGCGCGCCGGTATTGGTTCTTGACCGTATTCAATGCTGCCCTGAAGTGACGATGGGCAGCGGACGTCCGACCGAACAAGAGTTGCATGGCACCGAGCGCATCTACCTCAGCACTCGTCCCATTGGTCAAAGCATCATCTCTGCGCCACAGGCCGTTAAACGGCTGCACCTCCTGGTGGACCATTACGCCAAGATCCATCCGCTGATCATTCTGGAGGGAGGCTCCGTCTCGATACTGCAGGAAATGGTCAAACACCAAACCTGGGGCCAGCAATACACCTGGTCTTTCGAACCGCTCCCCATGCCTTCCACCGAGCATTTCCTGAAACGCGCCAGAAAACGCATCTGGCAGATGTTCTACCCCGGTGGCGGGCTGACGTCGTTGCTGGATGAGATGGTCCAGATATGGGCCCACCCCGAGTATCGTGACACATTGGCGGACATTGACGGCTATCGCTGCATTATCGGCTATCTGCGTCAGCGGGGACGCCGCGTAGATGACATCCTCCGCATGCCTCTCCACGAGCATAAACAGATGGCGGAAGAAATCGCCCAGGAGTATTGGCAACATGCCGTTTGGCAAACGGATAACTTCCCTGAGATCCCCGCCAGTTGGCGCTAGGCCGTCGCCACCACGACTGATTTAAGGTCACTGAACCAGCGGGCACCGCGCATGCCGTGCCCAGCGAGTGCGTGCTTTAGCCATAGCCTGCTCCGCGGGTATCCGACAGCACCGCGTCAAAAACGCGAAAAAGAATAATTAAGATGTTTCCTTCCTGCATTCCTGCCAGCCTTTGCTACGCTTAGTGTGACATTTAGCCATTAGTGAAGGAGCTGGTATGTTCGGAAAAGCAGAAGATAAAGTAAACGAAGCGGCAGGCGCTGCTCAGGAAACTTTCGGCGAGGCCACTGACTCACACGAGCATCAGTTCAAAGGGGCGGCGAAAAAGTACGCTTCTCAGGCCAGCTATGCTGCACGTGATGCGGCTGATGTGGTCAAAGACCAGGTTAAATCCAATCCGATGGCAGGCGTCGCGATTGCCGCCGCGACCGGGATTGTGCTGGGATTTTTACTCGGCCGTAAGTGATCGAAAAGCCGTTAGCAAACACCCTGTAAGTTGCGGCAACGCGGCAAACATAAAGGCCCCTCACCGGGCCTTTTTTATGTTTGTCGCCTGTTGGTTTATAACGAACCGTTTTTCATTGCGACAATCGTCAGCGTCAGGCCTCGGTATCCCGTATTTAATAAACGTTCTTTATCCACACGATCATCCCCCCATCATGGCGCATCAGATACCATTACCTGATGTCCGGGGCCGACCTCGCGATACACACGCGGCGGGGGTACATAGCCAACAGGACGCACCGGGCTGTGCAACTCTTCGATCGCCGCATTGCGCCGCATACCGCGTCGCGCAGGATCCGGCACCGGCACTGCCGCAATCAGCTTCTGCGTGTAGGGATGCTGCGGGTTGGCGAAGATCGCCGCGCGCGGCCCAATCTCGACAATTTCCCCGAGACGCATCACCACCACCCGGTGACTAACGCGCTCCACCACCGCCATATCGTGGGAGATAAACAGAAAGGCGATATTGAACTGCTCTTGCAAATCGAGCAGCAGATTGCACACCTGCGCTTTTATCGATACGTCTAACGCCGAGACGCTTTCATCCGCAATGATCACCTTGGGATTCAACGCCAGCGCCCGGGCAATCGCCACCCGCTGGCGCTGCCCGCCGGAAAATTCATGCGGGAAGCGATCCATCATGGACGGCGAAAGCCCCACTTGCTCCAGCAAATTGGCGACCTTCTGCCGCGCCTCGGACGGCGTGGCCAGCCGGTGTTTGATCATCGGTTCCGCGACGGCCGCGCCCACCGTCATACGCGGGTTGAGGCTGGAAAACGGGTCCTGAAAAATCATCTGCGCGCTGCGGCGCATCGTGCGCAGGCCGACGACATCAAGGTTGAGTACATCGTAACCGTCCAGCTGGACGTCGCCGCTTTGCGGTTCGATCAGGCGAATAATGGAACGTCCGGTGGTCGACTTGCCGCAGCCGGACTCGCCCACCAGCGCCAGCGTCTCGCCCTGAAATAGATCGAACGACACATTTTCGACCGCGTGTACCGCGCCGCTCGATCGCCCCAGCAGGCCGGAACGAAGCGCGAACCGCGTCACCAGATTTTTTACGGACAGCACCGGCGTTTGGCCGCTCTCCACCGTGTTGGGCACGTTATGCGCAGGAAGGGCTTCGCCGCTCTGCATGTCGATGCGCGGAAAGCGCAGCGGCCAGGGTTGATCCCCCATCGATCCCAGCGTCGGCACCGCCGCCAGCAGCGCTCGCGTGTAGGGATGTTTGCCGTGCCGGAACACCTCCGCCGTCTCGCCGGTTTCTACTTGTTCACCACGAAACATCACCAGCGTCCGGTCGGCTATTTCCGCCACCACGCCCATGTCATGCGTGATGAACAGCACGGCCATCCCCTCCTCTTCCTGTAGGGTTTTGATCAGATCCAGAATCTGGCCCTGAATGGTGACGTCAAGCGCGGTCGTCGGCTCATCAGCAATCAGCAGTTTGGGCTTAGAGGCCAGCGCCATCGCAATCATGACGCGTTGGCGCATACCGCCGGAGAACTGATGCGGGTAGTCGTCAAACCGGGCGGCGGGATTGGGGATGCGCACCTTGTCCAGCAGTCGCAGCGTCTCTTCCCGCGCGGCCGACTTGCCCGCCCCCTTATGCTGACGCAGCACCTCCGAAATTTGCCGCCCAATGGTGAATACCGGATTGAGCGACGTCATCGGTTCCTGAAAAATCATCGCGGCGTCGTTGCCGCGCACCGCGCGCATTGCTTTCTCCGGGAGCGACAGGACATCTTTCCCGTTCAGCATAATGCGACCTTCGATACGGCTGGACCGCGGATCGAGCAGCCGCATGACCGACAGCGAAGTCACGCTTTTGCCGGAGCCGCTCTCGCCGACCACGGCGACCGTCTCACCGGCGCTGACCTCAAAGGACATCCCGCGCACCACCGTTTTCCACACGCCGTCCACGCGAAAAGAGGTGGTAAGGTTCTGCACGGAAAGGACGCATTCCCGCCGCGTTTCTTGCTCATTCATGATGCTATCTCCCCGTGAGTGGCGGCCGTCTTCGCACACCGTATTAACCCGTTTGTCTCGCTGCTCTTCACGCCGCAGGCCGACATTAATCACCGGCCTATCGCATATGCCTGCATCAGACGCGGCGTGGCGGCGGCGCGTAGCAGCCCATCTTCGTCCCGACGCGCGGCCGTTAAGCGACCGATCGTCCAGGGGTCGGACGCCACAATGTCATGTCCGCGCGCTTTAAGAGCCGAGAGCGCGGCGTCGCCGATGCTGCTTTCAATCATGACGTGACCCGGCTGGCGGGTGCGCGGATAGAACGAGCCTGGGAAATGCGCGGTATGGAACAGCGGCAGGTCGATCGCCTGCTGCAGGTTCAATCCGTAATGGGCATAGCGCAGGAAAAAAGCCAGCTGCCATTGATCCTGCTGATCGCCGCCCGGCGTACCAAACGACAGCGTCGGCCGACCTTCATACAGCGCAATTGACGGTGTGAGCGTGGTGCGCGGACGCTTGCCGGGCGCCAGCGACGTCGGCAGGCCCGGTTTCAACCAGAACATCTGCGCGCGGGAATTCAGACAGAAGCCCAGCCCCGGGATCACCGGCGACGACTGCAACCAGCCGCCGGACGGCGTGACCGACACCATATTGCCCTCGCGATCGATGACGTCGATATGCACCGTGTCACCGCGTTTTTCGGTCAGGTGCGACATGGTCGGTTCATACACGGCACCGCTGCCGCGCTGCGCGGCAAGCATGTTCAGCGTCAGATCGTGCTGATGCGTGTACCCCGGCAGGCAGCCCGGCCGCAGCGCCAACGACGCCTCGTCGGCAATCAGTTGGCGGCGAACCTCGTTATAGCCGTCGGACAGCAGAGTCTGCATCGGCACAGAGGCGAAGTTCGGGTCGCCGTAATAGACTTCGCGATCCGCATAGGCCAGCTTCATGGCTTCCACCACCGTGTGTACGAAGTCCGGCCCCGCCGGATCCATGGCGGCGATGTCGACGCCTTTCAGCAGCGCTAGCGACTGCAACAGCACCGGCCCCTGCCCCCACGGCCCGGTCTTGGCGACGGTCCAACCGTGGTAGTCATACGTAGTGGGCGCTTCGACCGTCGCCTGCCAGTTCGCCATGTCGTCGGCGGTCAGTACGCCTTTATGCCGATGGCCGCTGGCGTCCATGACCTCGGCCGTGCGCAGATAGTCCGCGATGGCCTCCGCGACAAAACCACGATAAAAAGCGTCTCTCGCGGCGTCGATACCCGCCTCTCGTCCTGGTCGGGATTCGGACTCCCGAATAATGCGCTTCCAGGTTTCGGCCAGTACCGGGTTGGTAAAGTTCGACAATGCGGCAGGCGCGGCGCCGCCGGGCAGCCATGTGTCGTACGACGTCGGCCACTCCGTGCGGAAGAACTCGGCCAGATCGCTGATGGTCGCCGCCACTCTCGGCAACACAGGATGACCGTGCTCCAGATAGCCAATGGCCGGTTCCAGCACCTCGCGCACGGTCAGAGTGCCATAGTCGCGCAGCATCAACATCCAGCCATCGAACGAGCCGGGGATCACCGTCGCCAGCAGGCCGTCGCCGGGGATCAGGTCCAGCCCCTCGGCGGTATAGTGCTCAAGCGTCGCCGCCGCCGGCGCGGTCCCCTGCGCGCAGATCACCTCGACCTTGTCTTTTTTACGCGAATAGATCACGGCGGGCATATCGCCGCCGGGACCATTCAGATGCGGTTCAACCACCTGCAAGACAAAGCCGGTGGCGACGGCCGCGTCAAACGCGTTGCCGCCTTTCTCCAGAATGCTCATGCCGACCGCCGAGGCGATCCAGTGGGTAGACGTGACCACCCCGAAAGTGCCCAAAATCTCCGGGCGCGTGGTAAATGCGTTCATGACGCTCTCCATCTGTTATGCGTTTTCACGCGGGTCGAGCGCGTCTCGCAAGCCATCGCCCAGCAGGTTAAAGCCAATCACAACCAGGAAGATGGCGGCCCCCGGCCACAACGCCATCCAGGGCGCCTGCGTCAGGAAGTTTTTGGCGACGTTCAGCATCGATCCCCAACTGGGCGCGGGCGCCTGCTGGCCAAGGCCTAAGAAGGACAGACTGGCTTCCGCGATAATCGCGGTCGCCACCGTCAGCGTCGCCTGCACGATAATCGGCGGCAGGATATTCGGCAGGATGTAGCGCAGCAGAATATCGCCGTGGCCCAGTCCGATGGAGCGCGCGCCTTCGATGTAGTCTTCGGTTTTAACCGCCAGCACCTGCGAGTGCGTCAGCCGGATAAAAATCGGCATCGCGGACAGGCCGATGGCGATCATCGCATTTGTCAGGCTCGGACCGAGAAAGGCCGCCAGCGCAATCGCCATAATCAGAAAAGGCATCGCCAGAAACGCCTCGGTCACACGGGATATCCCCTGATCGATCCAGCCGCCGAAGTAGCCGGAAATCAGGCCGAAAGGGACGCCGGTCAGTACGGCGATGGCGACGGAGATCACCCCCGCCATCAGCGAGGCCTGCGCGCCCCACACCATCCGCGACAGCACGTCTCGGCCGATGTCGTCCGTCCCCAGCCAGTGCGCGGCCGACGGCGCCTGGCGGATGGCGCTCCAACTGGTCGCCAGCGGATCGGCCAGCGGCAGCAACGGCGCCAACACCGCCAAAAGGGTGAAAAAGACGATGATGATGAGACCGGCAATCGAACTGCGGTTGCGCTTCATCTTCTTCCAGGCGCGGTTTCCGGTCACGACCTGTGCGCCGCCGACGACGGGTTCAGACAGGCTCATAGCGCGCTCCTCATTCGCGGATTCAGCAGCATGGCGGCGACGTCCGCCAGCAGATTCATGACGATGAAGCCCACCGCCGTACACAACACCACGCCCTGCACCACCGCGTAGTCGCGGTTGAAGACCGCATCGACGATCAGCTTGCCGAAGCCGGGAATGGTGAAAATCTGTTCGGTCAGCACCGCCCCCGCCAGCAGTTCGCCGAACAACAGCGCCGTGAGCGTGATGATAGGCGACAGCGCATTGCGGAAAGCGTGGCTCAACACCACCTCCCGATTGGATAACCCTTTGGCGCGCGCCGTGCGAATGTAGTCCGCTTTCAGGACCGACAGCATCGCCGAGCGCGTATGCCGCATCAGCGTGGCCGCCAGCGCGGTGCCGAGCACAAAGGCGGGCATGAGCGTGGTTTGCAGGGAACGCAGCGGGTCGGTGAACAACGATTCGTAGCCCGAGGCAGGCAGCCAGCCCAGCTGTACAGACACCAGCAAAATCAGCATGATGCCGAGCCAAAAGTTCGGGATCGACAGCCCTGACAACGCCACCACGTTCGCCAGATAATCCAGCGTCGTGTTCTGCTTCACCGCCGCCAGAATGCCGATCGGCACACCGAGGATCAGCGCAAAAAACATCGCCATCACCGCCAGTTGCAGCGTGACCGGCAGTTTTTCGCCGATCAGATCCAGCACGGGCTGATTGGTGCGGAGCGACACCCCGAAGTCGCCCTGGGCCACGGCCCCGAGCCAATAGAAGTACTGATACACCACCGGGTCGTTCATACGGTATTTTTCACGCAGTAGCTCCAACACCGCCGGATCGCGCTCTTCGCCCGCCATCGCCAGGATCGGATCCCCCGGCAGCAGCTTTTGCAGCGAAAAAACGAAAATGGAGATAATCAGGAGCGTCGGTATCGCCACCAACAGGCGTTTGCCGATATAGATGTGCATTCGCGCGTTTCCTCATTCAAAGAGTGCCTCGACCGGGTCCGCCGAGGGGATAACGGGCCTCCCCCCGGCAAGCGCACGCCGAATTAGTTGCCTTTTTTGACGCCCGTCAGGCGGATCATCCCGTCAGCGGACGGCGTAAACCCGGCGATTTTTTTGGAGTAGGCATAGAGGTAGGCCTGATGACCGAGATAGATCAGCGGCAGATCGTCGTCCAGAATCCGGGTCGCGGCATCGTAGCGGGCTTTGCGCACCGCGTTATCCGTGGATTCGCGCGCCTCGTTCAGCAGCTTGTCGACCTCAGGATTGCAATATTGGGTGTCGTTGATACCGCCTTTGCAGGTCACAAATGGATGGATATTGCCGTCCGGATCCGAACGCCCGGACCAGTCGGAGCGCGACAGCACATAGTTCCCCGCCGTCTGTTCGGAGAGCAGCGTGGCGAACTCGGTCGCTTTCAGTTTGACGTTGAAGCCGGCTTCGGCCGCCATGGACTGGATCACCTGCATCATCTGGGTCTGCGTGGTGTTGTTGGCGTGCTGGAGTTCGATATCGTATTTCTCATAGCCCGCCGCCTTCATCAGCGCCTTGGCTTTCGCCACGTCCCGCGCCGGGACCGGCAGGCTCTGGTTGTACCACGGGCTAGTGGAGGGCCACGGCTGATTCCCGGCCAGCGCAGTTCCTTCGAAGACCACCTGATTGATGGCTTCACGGTCGATAGAGAGCGAGAAGGCCTGACGCAGCCGTTTGTCCTTGCCAAAGGGATTATTGGCCTGCGGTCCGTTGCCAATATTGACGTACAGCGCCATATAGCCCGGTCCGATGACCTTGCCGTAGTTGAGGTTCGGGTTCTGCTGCACGGCGGCGACATCCGACGCCGAGATACGCTCGGCCAGATCCAGCTCGCCGGACTGCAAGTTGGCTAACCGTACCGTCGTGTCCGGGATGGGGAGGAAGGTCACCTTATCGAGAAAGATGTTACCGGCGTTCCAGTAGCGGGGAAATTTCTCCAGCACGATGCGGTCCTGCTGGACGCGCTGCACGAATTTAAACGCGCCGGAACAGACGGGCTCCGAACCAAAGTTAGCCCCGAGCCGTTTGCCTGCCGTCGGGGAAATCATCATGCCCGCGCGATCGGACAGCTGAGCCAGCAGGCTGGCGTCGGGGCTTTTCAGCGTAAATTTCACCTGATAGTCGCCGGTCGCCTCCACGCGGGCGACGGAGGCCAGCTCGCTTTTGCGTCGGGACTCCGGCATCGTCATGTAGCGTTGGATGTTGTAGACCACCGCTGCCGCATTGAACGGTGTGTCATCGTGAAACACCACGCCCTTGCGCAGATCCATCGTCAACGTTTTGCCCCCGTCGCCCCACGTCCACTGCGTCGCCAGCTGAGGAACAATCGACAACGTGTTATCGACATCCACCAGCCGATCGCACAGGCTGGTGTAGATAATGCGCCCGACAAACGTGCGCGACTGAGCCGGGTCCAGCACGTCAGGGTCGTCTTGCAGGCCGATACGTAATTCTGCCGCCTGCGCCGTCGTGGCCATCACCGCACCGGCCAGCAGGAGCCCGGTCTGTTTGATAAGTCGGTTCATGTCATGTTTCCTCTGGTCGAGAGCAAAAGCCGAGAGTCGGCGCAATGAATGCAGGTCAGACGGCGCTGGCCCGCGCAAAAACTTAGCGGCGGAGTGCTTCTGCGTCGGCCGGCGCATCGTCGCCGAGCGTGGTATGGCGAATGAGCCTATCCTCCAGCGTCAGCAGGTGCTGGCGCATCGCTTCGCCCGCCTTCACCGGGTCGTGGGCGGCAATCGCGTCGATAATTTCCGTATGATCGCTGTGTGAGTCGGTGAGCGACGCGTTATGACTGCGCGCCAACGCGCGGAGCGCCTGCCAGGCCGGGTACTGGCGCACGCGGTTTACTACGTCGAACAGCGAAAGAAACAGCTGGTTGCCCGCGCTTTGCGCAATCAGTCGGTGCAACGAGCCATCCCACAGCTCGCGCCAGTCGGCGTCGGTGCGCTCGTAGATTTTATCGCGCAGCGTCCGCATCCGTTCGATGTCCGACGGTGTGGCGCGCAGCGCGGCCAGCTGCGCCAGCTGTGGTTCGATGCGCAGCCGCACTTCCATGATTTCCATGAAATTGGTCCCTTCGATTAGATTGGCCGCGTGGGTGCCCCAATGATCCGGCTTTGGTCCGAGAAACGTGCCGGAACCCTGCTTGCGCCAGATAAGTCCCTCCGCTTCCACCACCTCCAGCGCGCGCCGCACCTCGCGCCGTCCTACGCCCCACAGCTCGGAGAGCGCTCGCTCCGTCGGCAGTTTTCCGTCAGGCTCCAACGCGCTCTCGCGCAGAAGCTCGCGCAGTTTCTCGAGCGCATAATGCGAATTTTCCTTTTTGTTGACGCGGGCCATGTCGCTCATTGGTTCGCTCCAATGGGTAATTGGTTCAAAAAAAGCACGATGACCGGGTCAAGTCAATACGGGGGAAAAGCGCTGAACCTGCAGCAAATAGCCCCGAAATCACTGCGATTGAGGCAGAACGGATGCAGATGCTGCGGCACTGAACCGGGCGACCGGATGAATACGCGGCGAGTGTCGAATTTTTAAGCGTTTTATATCGGGACATTTCACGCTATTTTTTTGTTAATACATAAAAAAAACCGGCCTTCAGCGCGACGCATTGGTCACACAGCGCTGCCAAGCGGATGATTAGCAATAAGAAATGATGATGGATAGCCGTGGCCGGGACGCCAGACAACGTCTTTGTACTCGCAAGATTTTTCGGAGGTGTATCTTTAGGCGGGCGGAAAACGCCGCCGTCTATCGACGACGGCTCAGAGCGGTCATGCGGCCGCGCGCGACGTCGCAGCAGGCAGAAGACGATACAAGACGAAAGCGGTGATGAACGTGGCGGGCGCAGACCAGGACTGCCATGCCGTCTGCGCATACATCAACAAGATGCCGACGGCGACGCTCGCGCCCCAAGCGGTCAACCCGCTGAGGTTAATGTTGCGCTCATAGTTGATGCCCGGCGCCTGACGCGCGGACGTCAGGATATAGCTCAGCGCCACGCCCACCCAGGCCACCACGAAGATCCCCTGCCAGGCCAACGCCTGCAAGATATAGCTGAACACATCCGCCAGCATCAGCACATAGACCACCACCCCGACCAGACAGGCCCAGATAATCCGCCGGAAGCGCAGCCGGAACAACAGCCGGAAAAAGTCCTGCATATTGACCGTCGCCAGAAAATAGTTGGCGGTGTTGATGCGGGTTTGCGTGACCCAGACGAAGAACAGTCCCCACAGCCCCAGCAGGTTGAGGATCGCCACCACCACGCCGGTTTCGCTGAGTCCGTCGCTTTCCGAAAACCCGCTAACCAAATAGATGCCCGCCACGCCGTTGAGCAGGAAGGTGATGAGATAGAACGGCATGCCGAAGTTAATCCCCGCGTGGTAGCTCGCGTCCTCCGCTTTGCCGTACCGGGCATAGTCGAAGGTATACATCATCAGGATCCACACGCCCATGTAGTAGGTGAAGCAGTGCCACCAGCCGTAGGCCGGCGGATCGGCGGGACCGAACGCCAGCCACTGCGGGTTATAGCCGTTTTGCTGGATAGACACCGCCACCGTCAGCAGCAGGCCAAGCAAATAAAACGGCAGCAGTACGCCGTTAAATTTATCCAGCCAGTGCTGCACGCTGCCGAAAATCAGCGGCACGCTGTACAGCACCACCACCAGCGCGGCGACGGCATAAGGCAGTGCCGGAAACAGATGGTTCAGCGCGAAAGCGATGACCGCCCCTTCGAACACGGCGTAATAGATGGCCGTCGAGAAGAAAATGAGCGTGGCGAGCGACGAGCCGAGCCGACCAAACAGCGCCTGCGAAAACAGAGAAACCGACAGCCCGGTCTTGATTGCGAACCGGCTGATGATCCCATTGATCACGCCATAGCTGACGACCGACAACACCATGCCGATAATGGCGTTTTTCGCGCCCCAGCGCTGCGCGAGCGACGCGCCGACCACGATGTAAAATAGCGCGCTGCATACCGCCCACCACGCCATAGTCAGCGAGAGTTTGCCCATGCGCTCGCTGTCGGTGACCGTGCCGGACTCGGTCGCAGTGGCGGTCAGTTTAACATCAGAAAGATCTGCCATAGGGGGCTCCTGAGTGCAAAAGAAGGAAATACACACCTGACCGACCAACATCGGAAAAGGCCACGTTTCAGCGATAAACCGCGAGTAGCAGACAGCCCCCATCACCATGCGGACCGTCGCTGCCGCATGGCCCGTGAGAAGACCATGAGTACGGCTACGCTACCGTAACCGGCGAAGGCCGCCGGGCGGGATCAGGCCGTTTGCCGGCCAATCCAGTCTCTTAACTGTGCCAGCCGCTGCTGGGATTGCTGTCGGGCAGCGAGCGCCTCCTCCAGCGAGACAGGCACAAAACGTACCTGATGATGCGGTTGCATCTGCGCCACCCGATCCAAATCGGCGCTGATCACCGTTCCCAGTGTCATATAACCGCCGCCGGAAACCGCATCGCGCAGCAGAATTATTGGCTCCAGCCCGCCCGGCACCTGGACGGAGCCGATGGGATAGCACGCGTCGACGATATTGGACGGGTCGGAACCGGCGCCGAACGGCGGCGTACGCGGTAGGTACTCCAGCGGTTTACCGCCTTTCAGGCGATAGCCAATGCGGTCCGCCTCCGTGCCGACCCGCCAGGTATCGGCGAAAAACTGCGCCGCCGCGTCGTCAGTCAGGCGATGAATGTAGAGGCCGGGCACCAGCCGCAGCGTGACCTCCTTTTCAAAGCTCGGACACAACGCCTCGGGCGCCTGCGCGCCTTCGGCTCCCTCGCCGGTCGGTTCGCCGATAGGCAACCGATCCCCCTCCTGCAACCGCCGCCCTTCCCATCCGCCGAGCGCCCCTAGCGTGTAGGTGGAGCGGCTGCCGAGCGCCAGCGGGACGTCAATACCGCCCGCCACGGCGAGATAGCTGCGACAGCCTGCTTTGGCGAAATCAAACTTCAGCACCTGACCGGGCCTGACTCGAAATGCGGCGTCCAGCGGCATTTCCGCGCCGTCCAGCCGGGGCGCCATCCGCGCGCCCGTGACCGCCACCAAGACCTCTTTACCGAACGCCAGCTCCGGGCCGATCAACGTGATTTCCAGTACGGCGGCAGACTCATTGTTGCCCACCAGCAGGTTGGCCATGCGCAAGGCATAGTTGTCCATCCCGCCCGAAGGCGGTATGCCGAGGTGGTAGTACCCCTCGCGACCGATATCCTGTACCGAGGTCGCCAGTCCGGGCTTGATAACTTTAATCGGCATACAGCACCTCCCGCAGGGAGTGGGTGTAATGCGCGGCGTCCGCGCTGAATTTTTCCAGTTCGAACGTCACCGGACGGATGCGCAGGCTGAACGTGCCCGCTTCGACCTCCGCCACGGCACGGTCGTATTCGGCGCGATCCATCGCCCGGAACTGGACGATATCCCCCGCGCGGAAGAACACCATCGACGCTTGCAGATAGTCGAGACGCTGGCTCGGGTCGTAGATCGGCGCGGGCGTGACGCCGAATAGCTGGTAGCCGCCCGCTCCACGTACCGAATAGAGGCAGCCGAAGCAGCCGCCGTGACCGAGCGACTGGCGCGGCGTATCGGTGCGGGGCCGCAGATATTTAGGCACTTCCAGCTGTTTGGCTTCTTCCACCATCTGGAACATGAAGGGCAGCCCCGCCACAAATCCCACCATCGAGACAAACCACGGCGTGCCGCTGTGCGCGGCGATAAAATCTGCTACCTCGGCATAGCCGTTAATCGCGGCGGCATACTCCAGATCGGTCGCCTGCGGATCTTGATGACGATCGCGAAACCGCATGAGCGTTTCGTGCGTCCACGGGTCGTTATAAAGCACCGGTATTTCGATAATACGAGTCGACAGCATGGTGCCGGTGGTGGCCTGCGCCTCGGCGTTTTTCACCTGCTCCAGCACGGCCTCCGGCGCAATGATGTCGGGATTGAAGCGCACCTGAAACGAGGCGTTCGCCAGACAGATATCCAGCACGCCAGGCAGCCTCTGCGACTCCAGCGCGCGCGTGATCGCCATGCCGCGAAAGAACGCGTCCAGCGACATGGCTTCGTCAATTTCCGCAAATAAATGTTCGTCGCCGCCAAAGCTGTAACGAATGGCTTTCGTCGTCATGTCATACCTCCTGAGCGGCCGCAGCATCCGCGGCGGCCCGTTCAGCCAGCCAGCGCTCCAGCGCCGTCGTGGTAAAGTCGCCCGCCTGCAGGCGCGAGTCCGCCAACAGCCATTGGTGCAGCGACTGGGTGGTGGTGATACCGGCGATGCGCAGGTCCGCCAGCGCAGCGACGGCGCGAGACAAAGCCTGTGCGCGATCTTCGCCGTGAATGACCAATTTCGCCACCAGCGAGTCGTAATACGGCGGGATACGATAGCCGGAGAACAAGTGGCTTTCGACCCGTACGCCCGCGCCCCGCGGCCAACTGACGTCCGTCACCGTGCCGGGACAGGGGAAGAAATGGCGTTCCGGATCTTCCGCATTGATGCGCATCTCGCAGGCCGAACCGTTCAGCGCGATCGCTTCCTGCCGTAAAGTCAGCTTTTCGCCCCCGGCGATACGCAGCATCCACTGCACCAGATCCACGCCCGTGACCATTTCCGTCACCGGGTGTTCAACCTGAATGCGGGTGTTCATTTCAATGAAGTAGAAGCGGCCGGTGGCCGAGTCGAAGAGATATTCCAGCGTGCCCGCGCCCTGATAGGACAGGCTCTGCGCCAGCCTCACCGCGCTGTCGCACAGCGCCTGACGCTGCGCCCCGGTCAACGCCGGAGACGGCGCCTCCTCGAAGAGTTTCTGGCGCCGCCGTTGCAGCGAGCACTCCCGGTCGAACAGATGTACCACCCGTTCGCCGTCGCCGAGGATCTGGACTTCGATGTGGCGGGCGTGTTCGATAAACAGCTCCAGATAGACCTGGCCGGAGCCAAAGGCGGCCTTGGCTTCCTGCTGCGCCAGCGGAAAAGCGGCTTGCAGCGCTTCCTTTGACTGCACAATGCGAATGCCGCGACCGCCCCCACCTGCCGCCGCTTTGATCAACAACGGATAGCCGATATGCTCGGCGGCCTGCAATGCGTCGTCGATCGTCGTGATCTCCTGCTCCGATCCTGGCACCACCGGCACGCCCGCCGCCTGCGCGGTACGACGGGCGGCGGCCTTGTCGCCCATCGACCGGATCACCGCCGCCGTCGGCCCGACGAAAATCATGCCAGCGTCCCCGACGGCGGCGGCGAACTCCGCGTTTTCCGACAAAAATCCATACCCCGGATGGATCGCATCCGCGCCGCTCTCCCGCGCCGCTTGCAGCACCGCCTGCGGATTCAAATAGCTCTGGTCGGCCCTGGCCCCGCCAATGATGCGGTAGTCGTCGGCCAGTTGCACCGGCAGCGAGGCCACGTCCGCCTCGCTGCACGCCGCCACCGTTGGGATCCCCAGCGCCTGAGCGGCGCGAATAATCCTGACGGCAATTTCCCCTCGGTTGGCAATCAATAATTTATTTATCGGCATCAATATCTCCACTTCCGCGGTGATTGAAATAAACGCTCAGCGATAATAAAAACTTTTATTTAGCGATCGCTTTTAATAATGGCTATAACCTGTCCGGGTTCGATCGGATCGCCACTTTCAACGTTGAATTTAATTAATTTTCCTGAATGCCCTGCCACCATTTCGGTAAATTGTTTCATTACCTCAATCAGGCCAATGACCGTATCTTCCTGAACATTATCGCCCTCTTCCGTAAAAGGCGGCATTTCCGGCGCGGGTTGCCGATAAAAAACGCCCGGCAAAGGAGAATAAACGTCATATTCTTTCATATTAATCACTCCTGATACGGCATTATTATTTTTGAAACATGCGCTGCTTTCCTGGTGCTGTAATTTCAATAGACGACGACTTTAATAATTCGCAGGTCGCCTTTAACAATCCCTGCGCGCCCGGCGTATCGCTATGCATGCAGACCGACTCGAAAACGATAGGAATATCTTCGCCCTCAACGGTGCGCACGACGCCATCCCGACATGCGCGCAGCACCTTCTGCGCCACCTCGTCCGGGTCCAGCGCGCCCACCCGGCGGGTAAAGACGATAGAACCGCTCTGGTCATAGTCCCTATCCGCATAAAACTCACAGATTACAGGATGTTGTACAGACTGGGCCGCTCGCCATACAGCCGTGCCGTGCATGCAATACAGCAGCAAACCCGGCGCGATGCGATGCAGCGCCTCTACAAAGCAGTGCGCCGAGGCCGCCTCTTGCGCCAGATGCATATAGAGCGCGCCGTGCGGTTTTATATGCTGTAACTCCATCTGATATAACCGCGCTAATTCTCGCAATGCGCCCAGCTGATAAATGATATCGTTAACCAATTCGTCCGGTTGCATGGCAATATGTCGACGGCCAAAACCCATTAAATCGCGGTAACCGGGATGCGCCCCGATGGCGACGCCGTAATATTTCGCCATCTCGATAGTTTTACGCATAACGGTGGGATCGCCGGCATGAAACCCAGCGGCAATATTGGCAGAACTTATGAATGACATAATTTCCCGATCAATATTGCCGTTAATTAACCAGGATCCGAAGTCTTCGCCCATATCAGAATTTAAATCGATGCGTTTTGTCATAATATTTTATTATTGGTCGCTCATTGATTTAAAAATAATATAGGGGAAGTTTTTTACAGACGAATAGCATTATTTTCTGATAGCAACCCATCGAAAAAAGAGATCGCTAAATGAAGTCCTATCCCGGTGACGACGCCGGACTGATTTCAGCCCCTCATACCGGAGAAGAGCATGTTGACACTACGCCAGATTCGCTACTTCGTCGCCACGGCGGAAATGGGGCAAATATCACAGGCCGCCATACATCTGAATATCTCGCAATCGGGCGTGACAAGCGCCATTCAGGAGCTAGAAGGCCTATTGGGGAAGCCGCTGTTCCGCCGTTCAGTGCGGGGCATGACGTTGACGGAGACCGGCACCCACTTTTTGCACCATGCCTACTCCATTCTGCGCAGCGTGGACGATGCGCTGCATATTCCCTCGACGGACGACCAAATCTGCGGCCAGCTAAATTTGGCCGCCTCCTACACGGTGATGGGCTATTTCCTTCCCTACCATTTGCAGCGGCTCTCTTCCGCCTTTCCCCATCTAAATATCAATCTCTACGAGCGGGAACGCATCGATATTGAGCGCGGTCTGCTGGATGGCTCGCTGGATATCGCGTTGGTGCTGACCGCTAACCTGACCCTCCCAGGCATCACCTCGGAAACGCTGTTTAATTCCGAGCGCCGTCTCTGGCTGCCCAGCCGTCATCCACTGTGCGACAAACCGCATCTCACGCTCGCGGACGTCGCCAGAGAGCCGTTTATTATGCTGACCGTCGATGAAGCCGACCATAGCGCGATGCGCTACTGGGAAGAAAGCGGGCAGCGTCCCAACGTGATGCTGCGGACCAGCTCCGTCGAAGCTGTGCGCAGCATGGTCGCCGACGGGCTGGGCGTCGCGATCTTGTCCGATCTGGTCTATCGCCCGTGGTCGCTGGAAGGTAAAAGGATCGAAACCCGTGCGCTGACCGACAATCTACATCCCATGCTCGTTGGGCTGGCGTGGCGCAAGGACGCGCTTTTCACCCCGTCGATGAACGCCTTCCGACTATGGTTTCGCAGCGCCTTTCTGACGCCGCAGATGAACTTTAACCGCCGTTGACGACGGTACAAAGCAGGCGCACCTGCGGAAACGGTGGAAATGTGACCCGTCTAACAGCCGCAGCGCGGCAATTTACGTAGCCTTCCCCCTATCACCGTTGGATTGTCACTGGCCGCCGGCCAGGCAAAACCTGAAAGGTTCTCTTACGAGAGGCCGTTCAGGTTTTTTTTGCGCCATCACCGAGGTGTCTATGAAAAAAAACAGCGTCACAGGAATAATAGGCGTCACTCTGGCCGCGCTGGCCCTACCGTTCAGCTCGCCTTCCGCCGCCGAAAATAGCAGGATAGAAGCCTCGTTGCAGGCCGACCGTCCCGGTGCGCCGATTTCCCGCTACATCTATGGTCAGTTTTCCGAGCATCTGGGACGAGGCATTTACGACGGTATCTGGGTCGGTCCTGACTCTCCCATCCCCAATACGCGCGGCATCAGAAACGATGTGGTCTCCGCGCTGAAAGCCATTAAAGTGCCGGTCGTACGTTGGCCGGGAGGCTGCTTTGCGGATGAATATCATTGGCGCGACGGCATCGGTCCGCGCGATAAACGACCGGTGCGTAAAAACAACTGGTGGGGCGGCGCGCTAGAGTCTAACGCGTTCGGCACGCACGAATTCTTCGATTTCGCCGAACAGATTGGCGCGGACGCCTACGTTTCCGTCAACGTGGCTTCGTCCACGCCAACGGAGATGCGCGAATGGATCGAGTATCTGACGTCTAAAGATCGCGACAGTCTGGCGAACGAGCGACGCGCCAATGGCCGCGATGCGCCCTTCAAGGTGCCGTTTATCGGCATCGGCAATGAAAGCTGGGGCTGTGGCGGCAATATGACGCCCGAATACTATGCGAATGAATTACGCCGCTTTGGCTCGCTGTTCCATAAAAACGGCACCAACTTCCACCACGATAACGACAATACGGCGATGCGCGTCGGCTCCGGTGCGAATAATGACGACACGAACTGGACCGACGTCGTCATAAAAAACGCCAGCGCGCATCTGGACGCCATTTCTCTGCATTTCTATACCGTGATCACTGGCGACTGGAAGAACCGCAATCGGGCGTCCGCCACCGGTTTTCCCGACGCACAATGGAATGCCATTTTCCAACAGACGCTGCGCATGGATGACATTCTGCGCCAGCACATCGTCGTCATGGATAAGCGCGATCCGGAGAAACGCATCGGCCTGTTCGTTGACGAATGGGGCGCCTGGTATAACGTCGAGCCCGGCACCTATCACGGCCATCTGTTCCAGCAGAATACGCTGCGGGACGGCATTCTGGCGGCCGCCAACTTCAATATTTTCCACCGGTATACCGACCGCGTACGGATGACCAACATCGCCCAGACCATCAATGTGCTACAGGCGATGATCCTGACGGAAGGCGATAAGATCGCCTTAACGCCGACCTACTATGCCTACAAAATGTACGTGCCGTTCCAGGATTCGACCGCCATCCCGCTAACGGTGAAAGCGCCTCAACTGACGTATAACGGGCGCCCATTCCCGGCCCTCAATGTTTCCGCCGCCAAGGGAAAGGACGGCAAAACGTATATCGGGGTCGCGAATATGAACCAGCACGAGGGCTACGATCTGGCCGTTAAACTGGGTACGTTGAAGGTGAAAACGGTGAAGGGAGAAGTGCTGACCAGCACGACGTCGGATGCGCATAATGTACCCGGCCAGGCCGAAGCCATTCACCCCGTCCCTTATCACGGCGGCAAGATCGACGGGTCGCAACTGAATCTGTCTATCCCTGCAAAATCAGTGGTGGTGGTCAGTCTGGAATAGAGGATTAACAAGGAGCGAGACGTGGCCGGCAGGACATAAACCAAGGTAGCCTATACCCAGGAATGAGGTAATAGGCTGCGCTTTAGCACGACAGCGCTCACGCCCGGGAAGTCCTCACGATTAGCGGGAATACGCGCGCCTGAACTCGCCTCAGAGAGAACCGGGAGACCTCTCACCCAAGATTTATGCCCTTCTCTTCGCAAAGAGGTTGTGGTTAAACCCTCGTCTCAGTCTCTCCGGGGAATGAACACCCGCAGGCTTGATGCTTAATTCGGCGGTGAGAACTGATTTACAGCGATTTGACGGCGTTTTGTCGACCCAATACCGGCGGCAGTACATCCCTGTCTATGCGCACATCAATGACAGTGGGAAGCGCTTGGTTAACCGCCGTACGTAGCGAGCTTTCCAATTCGGCGCGACTCGTGACACAGACACCGTTTGCCCCTAGCGCATGAGCGAACATGGCGAAATCCACCATTGGAATAGCGCAATCCAGCGCCGGATAACCGACCGAATTCAACCCCTGCCTGCACATGTTGTAGCCGCCATCGTTCAATACCACCCAAATCGCCGGGACTCGGTGATGCACTGCGGTACTAATTTCGTTATTCATCAGCATCGAACCATCGCCGATGATGCCCACGGTGACTTTCCCCGACATCGCCAGCCCGACGATGCCGCAGGCATAATGCCCCATGGTACCCATCGCGGAATTGACCCGGTATCGGTTGGGCTTTTGAAATTGCAAAAATCGGTTTGCCCAGACATGCGAGTTGCCGGCATCGGACGCCACCAGACAGTCGTGTTCATCAATCGCTACTTTTTGAATGGCGGCCATGACATCGACTGGATTAACCACGCCATCGTTGTTCTTGACCGCGACTTCACATCGAGACGCTTTGAGCTGCGGAAGAGCGGTTGAGCGATGAGCGAGAGGCAGCGTTTTTATTTTCTCGTAGACGCCCTGTAGAAAGGCGGTGAGTTCGGCATGAATCATTTCAGTTTTAGGAGGCAGGTTATTTTTAATATCGGCCTTTTCCAGGCTGACGTAGTAGACCTTGACGCCTTTTATTTTATTTTGAAGATAATGCGCGCTGGATTCCCCCAACCGCGTTCCCAAGATAACCATTGTTTTCAACGACAGCTTATCGATGGCAGACAAAAGTGCCGGCTCATCGCAGCCTAAACCGGTAGAGCCGATATATAACGGATGATTTTCAGGGAAGACACCTTTCCCGCGAGGCGTCGACATCACCGCCGTCTGGGTTTCAATGGCGAGTCGCGTTAATACATCCGACGCGTCGAGACAACCAAAGCCATTCCAAATAATGGCATCACCCGCAGCCAGAACTTCTGCTATTTCTTGCTGATGCGCGTCCAGAGCGCCCTTATCTTCACAGACGATCGGAGAGGAGAGAGAGGATGGTGTTTCGTTGTATTCCTCTTCTGCAATTTCTGACTTCTGTATGTTGGGAAGAATGAAAATTCCCAGTACATGGCCTTGGGAAACATTGAAATGATTGATGGCGTCAATCGCTTCACTCAATTTTGCTTTTTCATCAATACATACGACACGATCGAAGTAGCCCGAAATTCCCTCTCCTTGCAGGGCAAGGACGTCCTCTACCGTCGTTTGTTGCAACCCCCACAATCCATTACTTTTCGCCGTGGTAATCGGGGCGATGAATATCACTTTAGCGCCATCCAGCTTTGCCGTGCGCGCAGCCGTTAATGCGTTGGTGATACCCGGTCCCGCGGTGGTAAAGACGGCGGCAGGCTTATGATGATACAAGCTGTATTCAGAAGCACAGAACGTCGCGCCGGTCTCATGTCGGCAATGAATGGTATTAATAGACGATTCGGTCAGCGCCTTCCATACCGGGGATATATAAGCACCTGAAACGCCAAAGGCGATATCCACCCCGGTATTTTC
The DNA here is from genome assembly GCF_002111585.1 of Lonsdalea iberica. Classification (GTDB taxonomy): domain Bacteria; phylum Pseudomonadota; class Gammaproteobacteria; order Enterobacterales; family Enterobacteriaceae; genus Lonsdalea; species Lonsdalea iberica. The sequence continues at coordinate 10,096 of NZ_LUTP01000007.1, read as the reverse complement.
TAAATGTTTGACCAGGATTTCCGCTACTGTCTTCCGTGATTTTCCTTCCATAGATTTTCCTTATATAACCGTTAAGTTAGCAAACACAGAATAAAACTATGATAATTTGATCAGAAAAAAAGCTGTTATTTAACCTCAAAAATTGTCAGCAAAAAATGGGGGATTCGCGCACTGGTATCATACCGCCAACGCCTTATCATTCATTGTCATATCATCAATTTAAAAAATCCAACTCGCTTCCAATAGACCCGAAACAATCATGAAAAATAACTGTTTCAACGCCACATCGCAATTAATTATTAAGCCTACGAAAGCTGATACTATAAATTCTTCAAAACCCAAGATATTAATAAAACATATTGATATGCAAACAATTAACCCACTTAGAAAAGCAGAAAAACCAATTTTCACCTTATGAATAGTCATACATATAGTGGGTCGATACGTCGTAGTGCTTCACTATCCGGCAGATCGGGCATGTGTTCGTGAGCGGCACTTGTGTAGCCCATGTTCACTCGCTAGCGCCATCAATTTACTTTTCCCAGCGCTGTCACCCTCGAGTCAAAAATTAACTAATAGAGGCTCGTTTTTACTATCGCGAGCTAAGGTCTCGGAGCAATTTGAACAACCTATTTCAATACACTTGCTCCACGTTTCCGAAAGTCGAAAGCACAGCAAATCTTCAAGAGGCTGGATAAAAAGCTAGCACCAACAGACAGATAGATTAACGTTTTATTTTTCATCCAAAACAATCTAGCAGGTTGTTCACCTTGTGTATCTCAGGATTAATTTAGAATAATTAATTTAATGCAATAAAATTTTAGGAAATTATTCCCCCGCTAATATTTAGCGAAGAAAGAGTTGAACAAATCCATTTCATCGACTAAGTGTTGAGGATGCTTTCCATTCGACCATCGTAAGTGCCCCCCACTAGTTTATATAAAGAGTGAGGTGTCAAATTTAAATGATAAAGGGGAGTTTTAGACAAATGAAGAAACCAGTTGTTATAAGAGAACTCGGCATCCTTGAGCGTCGGGCTTGGCAAATGGATGCTGTAAGTCCAAAAAATCTCAGTATGACAGCTGAAGTGTCTGGTTTCACAACGATAGAAAGTTGGTCGAAAGCCCTGAAAGATGTTCAGTCAAGACATCCATTACTTAATGCATATGTGGGCACTAATGGAGAAGGCCAGCTGTGTTTTTTCCATGACGACAGCATCGAGATTCCATTGAGAGTTTCATATTTAAATGAAACATATTCTGTTGAACAAGAGATAAAACGAGAGTTTTTTACTCCATCTGATACAAGTGATAAAGCTTTGCTAAAAGCTGCTCTTCTTTACAGTGAAGAACGTTGCGTTATCATTGTGACGTCTCATCACGGTATTTCAGATGGGAGATCGTTATCCTTTTTTATTTATGACGTCTTACAGCGTTTGGCAGGAAATACACTACCAGCCTTGACGTTACTTCCCCCGATTGAGGATTTATTTTCTTCAAGCTTAGACTCAATCGGAAATATAAAACCCCCTTCTTTCACCAATAAGCCCGTACCCTATACTGAACGGGATTTCGCAAAACTAAAAATTTTCCGTGAACGTCTATCGCCCGGGCTTTCAAGCAAAATAAGAGAACGAGCAAAACAGGAAAAGACAACGGTTCACGGGACATTATCCGCCGCCTTTGCCTTTTCCTTGTACAAGTCCCCTGAATGGGATGGAAGGCCAGTAAGGATTTGTACGCCTATTGATGCCAGAAAACACTTCGGGCTGGATTATAGTCTCTGTTTTTTAGCGTTATTTCCAACCTATAGCTATAACCCATCTAAACCGGACACATTCTGGGATATATCCAGATTAATCACAAATGACTTAAGCTGTTACCGGGAAAAGTCTGGCATGACGGCGTTAATGGATTTTTATCAGCCTTATATGGATAACAACGACTTAGAAAACAATACATCCTTCGACAATGAAATGTGTGCTCCAGATATTATGCTATCAAATTTAGGGATACTTCCATTTTCAGAAAACTTGGGTGATATAAAAATAGACTCGATATGGGGGCCGAATATTTTAGTTGGCACTGAAGGCGAACAGAGTATAGGCGTAGCGACAATTAATAACTCCATACATTTGATACATGCCTCTTATCAATCAATGCCTACTCTTCTTGAAAATACGAAGAGAACACTATTAAAAGCTGTAGAATGAAATAAATACAGTGGTCATTATGCGAACGCTTATAGAGTGCAGCGCTCACGAAGATGAGTCAGGAAGGATCACGTTCCATGGTCGTTTTATGGAGTAATGCGAGTTTCAACTCGCGGGTTTTCGTCTCGTATGGGGACCTATACGGGTCAAATCGTTATTGAACTAATCTCGACCTGATCTCATTTTGACCACCAGATTCTCCCGATGCGGAGGAAATTGGAAAACGTAGCTGAAAGCTCTCTCGTTATCTCGCCCTGTCGAAATGTGGCAAGAACTTGCTCAGGTGCAGGTAAAGCAAGAAGCCCGCTTCAGTTTCCTGAAGCGGGCTTCTCTAAATATGGCTCCTCTGACTGGACTCGAACCAGTGACATACGGATTAACAGTCCGCCGTTCTACCAACTGAACTACAGAGGAATCGTGTGAACGGGGCGCATAGTATCTAGGTCACTCGGGGCTGTCAACGCCAAAATCGCGTTTATACCCTAACTGCTTAGCCTCTGTTCAATTTCGCGTTGTTATGCTCAAAAGTTATGCGATGAAGTCGCTTCGACCCCTTTTCGCCAGCGCTGTAAACGCTCCAGCGGCTTCTGTCGGTAGAACCGCGTGAACACGTCATAGACCACGGGGAAACGTTCATAGAGCAGTTCGGGCCCGCTAAAAAAATACTCGGACAGCACGGCGAAACACTCCGCGGGATCGGTTGCGGCGTAGGGATCCATACTGGCCCCCTCCTCTCCCACCAGGTCAATCTCCTCCTGCAGCTCGCTCATCGCCCCGTGGAGCGCCTGCTCCCACTGCGCTATTTCACGCAGCGGAAGCGGTGGAACACCGCTGACTTCATGCCCGCCACGCAGATCCAGCTTATGCGCGACTTCGTGGATCACCAGATTGAATCCCGACAGATCGTAAGAGTCTTGGATATCCTGCCCGTTAAGCACGATTGGCCCCTGCTCCCAACTTTGCCCAGACTGAACAACCTCCCCTGAATGGACCAGGCCAATCTCGTCCTCCCATTCGTCCGTCACGATGAACGGCGAAGGATAGATAAGGACGTCATGAAAGCTATCAAGCCAGTGAATGCCGAGCTCCATCACGGGAAGGCAAAACAACAGCGCGATGCGTTGCTGCATCACCCCATCCAGCTCAATATGCTGCAGGGGCACCAGTCGTTTTTGCCGCAGAAACTGCTGCGCAAGGTTAACCAACTGGTGCCGCTCGCGTTCGTCCAGCGGCGCCAGCAGTGGGATAGACAGTGCAGACTGCCATGCGGTCCCCTCTTCGGGCGAAGGCGATGAGATTTTCCATTGCCACTTCATGCATATTGCTCGCTATGTCGTCACTCAGGTCTAAAAATGGGGATCGGGACTGTTAAAATGCGCCAAAAAGGGGCATTATAATCGCCCTTCCGTGGAGAGATGCCGGAGCGGCTGAACGGGACGGTCTCGAAAACCGTTGAGGGAGTCATCCCTCCGAGGGTTCAAATCCCTCTCTCTCCGCCATCATTCAAGCAGCTATCCCCATCGCTTTCTGTGATAAAAATCCCGCGGAGCTAGTCTGGAGGGAAACCGGCGCATCGTCTCTAACGAAGCTACGCCGGCTCATGCAGCTTATCAAGCTTGAATAAAGCGCTGTTAGCGAGTACGCCACAGTCGGTACTGGCCCCAGATGCCGACTTCCGTCAGATATTCCTGCTCAGTGCCGTCGGCGAGCACATCCACGGTTCGCCGCATGCCCAACGACATCGCTGCGCACTCGTTGCTGACTCTCAGCTTGTGCAAGCCGTTATCTAAATAGGCTGTGACGTACTGATTTTGTCTTAACAATGCAATCTCTATACCATCAACCGCGACCACAAACTTACAGAGACCGCCGCTCCCGCTACCGATAAACTGTTTATTTCGGGTCACGGTCACTTTGGTCTGCTTGACCTGATTATTTGGCTTAACGATGTTCTGATCCAATATATATTCGGCCGGGCCATGCGGTCTGGAACACCCACTTAAAACCAATACGACAAACAGAAAAAATAGTCTTTTCATTATTATTTACCCAATACAAATGGAGAGCAGCTCTTCCACTGCTCTCATCAAAAATTGTTGATTGAAGTCCACCGTAAGAATGCAAACAGACGTTATTGCGCTTGAGGTGTTAACATTGCATTGGCGGATTTGGGGTGAAGCGTATACATACCACCGTTGAAAGGGTCCACCAGCAAGTAGCCGATAAGACCGCCGAAAACCAGGTTCCCGCCGATATACCATCCGTTTGCAGATGATCGAACAGGCAAGGTCAGCGGCTGATAACTTTCTTTTGTGAACGTAATCAGGTATTTTTTCCCACCAAAATAATGCCCGTTAGATTTATCCAGAACCACGTTTTGAGGCGTATTACCGGTGACTATGACTCGCCCGGTTTCATCCTGTATCGAGAATTTTGCGCCAGTGGGATGACTTTCAACGTTGACTACCTGAGATCGTTCTCCAACAATAGTTGCGCATCCAGAAAGTAATATTGCTGCAGATAAAGCAAAGACTGCTAATTTTTTCATTTGCGAATGACTCTTTGACGGTTTTATATTTAGCCTGAGTTGGCTAAAAAATATTACCAAACATTTCAAAGCGAGTCATCTTAAAGCATCATTGATATTTATTCTTAGCGGCGGAGGAAATATAAAATAATTACTACGATATGAATCCAGCCATGATCATTTTTCACGAAAAGTTGAAGGTTATAATTTGCGCAATTTATCGCCATTGCATTTCATTACATCGACCGGCGATTTGTCTTATTCCGCCTTGCCGCTTATTGCTTTACTGCACCGACGTTTGCATTCAATGCAGTAACCAATTTATCCCGTCCGCCGCATTACGATAACAACGCTTTCAAGCGCGTCGCGCTCATAGGCCGGCCGTAGTACCAACCCTGCCCCACGGCGTCCTTGCAATGTTCTTTGACGTAAGCAGCCTGTTCTGCCGTTTCGATCCCTTCGACAATGACGCAGGTATTCAGCATGGACGTCATCGTAAACAATAAATCCACCATGCGTGCGTTGACGGAGTCAGTGCCGATGGCTTCGGTAAACATTCGGTCGATCTTCAAAGCATCGAACGGCAAGCTGGAGAGATACGAAAAATTAGAGTAACCCGTACCGAAATCGTCGATGGCAATACGATATCCCTGCGCGCGCAGCTCGGATAATCGTTTCGCCAACGTCGCATAATTAGCCGTCGAACGCTCCGTGATCTCCAGAATAATTTGTCTCGGCGTCACACCAAAATGCGCAATCTGCTCATTCAGGTAGGTCTGATAATCGGTGTCCAGGACGTCGGAGATGTCCAGATTGATGCTGAGGTAAAACTCCGGATTATCCAATAAAACGCTTTGCATCTCGGCAACCGAGCGCTGAGTGATATGCCGCGTAATATCACCGATGATCCCTTGTTTTTCCGCTACAGGGATGAAGACGTCGGGAGACACGAGCTGACCGTGTTTATTTGTCCACCGAGCCAGCGCTTCGACGCCAACGATTTTTTCATCCTTAAGGTCAATGATCGGCTGGTAATTCACATGAAGCTTTTTGCGGCTGACGGCCTGACGCAGCTGTTTGGTCATTGAACGATTAATGTCGAGCAGCAGAAAAATAACCAGCGTCAGCGAGCCGCCCAATATAGCGCCCAGCAACGAGATAGCGGTAATCATATAGGCGGGCATCTGTAAAACGCCGGAGGCGTTCAGCCGCGCATGAATACAAATTTCATACAGCTTACTGCACAGGTAGGATTGACGATATTGAGCGAGCCAAGAGCTTTCATAGCGGCTCGGCGTCACGCTTTTACTGCCAAAAGTCTGGAAGATGTGGCTATCGTCCGCCGACGTTAACACTGCGCCGTAGCCGTTAAGTGGATAAGAAAAGCTACGAAAGGCATCGGGCGATGTGAATACCACCACGTTTTTGCGGCTGGCGATATCGGTTTGAATGCGGGGATCAAAGAGGCCTCTTACTGCGGTCCAAAGCTGAGTGCCGTCCACTTTTTGAACGTCTGTTTCTGGTAGCGTAATGGGCGATGACAACACGCCACGCCCAGCGGTACATAATAATTCGCCGTTCTTTATTCGGCCGAGGTCGCTTATATAGCGGTACTTGTAAATCATGTAGCGAAGCTGAAATAAATCGTCTTCAGAGCAGAGAGGATACTTCAGTGCGTAGGCTTCATTAATCGCGGTATTGGATTCAGTGACGACGTCATCGGAACGCTTCATTATGGCTTCGGCAAAGTCCTGCAATTTTTTTTTGATCGTTTTTTGCTATCACCCGCTGGCTCAGGAGCAACAAAATCAATATCCCCCCCATAATGCCAGCGACCACCATCGCTAGTATCATTTTATTTATTGACTTCATGTTGACTTCCCCAGCCTTGATAAATCCCAACTCGTCGCCCATTAATCGGCATCACTCTAGGGAAGTTTATTGATTTATCTTTGAATCAATCCCGCGAGTATCACTGTTGATGTCGCGTATTTACGGTAAATTTCCAATTTCACCGCATATCTTCACGATAAATTGACCTAACGTGATCAAACATAAGGCGAATATTCTTGCCGAGGCAGGGGCTGAGAGACGCGAGCCTACCGAAGCCCCGCGTGCGTCGGACGACTAGAGATACAGAGAGGGTTCACCCATGGGGCGCGTTTTGAAGCGGCGATGCAGCCAGAGATATTGGCCCGGCGCCTTCATGATTTCGTGTTCTATAGCCCGGTTAATATAGGCCGCCGCGGCCAGGCTATCGTCATAGGGATAGTGTTCGAGCGCCGGAGAAATCACCAACTGATACCCCTGCCCCGCCGGTTTGCGGATGACAACGGCCGTCACCAGTTTGGGCTGAGCCAGGCGCGCGATGGTGAAAGTGCCATTTGAGGTCGCCGCCTTCTCTACACCAAAAAACGGGACGAATACGCTGCCTTTCGGCCCGTTATCCTGATCCGGCGCGAACCACACCGTGCCGCCGCGTTTTAGCGTGTGTACCATGCTGATCAGATTTTTGCGATTCACCAGCACATTGCCCGACCGGGACCGCCCCCACTTCTGCACCCGCTCCAGAATGGGGCTGTTGTGCGGACGGTACATGACCACCATCGGTTTGCAATGGCCGAGAATACGAAAATGCAGCTCCAGCGTCATGAAATGCACGCCAATCACCATAACGCCTTTTCCCCGATCCTGCGTATTATGCAGATGTTCCAGCCCGACGATATCGAACCATTTTTTTATGCGTTTGTCCGGCCAAAACCAGGCCATCCCTGTTTCCAGCAGTGCGATGCCGAGCGACGAAAAATGCTCGGTCAATTTGACCTGTTTCTGGTGCTCGTCAATCTCGGGGAAACACAGCTCAAGATTACGCCGGGCAATGCTGACCCGTCGTTTCAAAAAACGCATAGATCGCCGCCCCAACCAGCCGCCAAGACGCACCAGAATGGGATAAGGCAATTGAACCAGTAGATATAACACCGCCAGACCACACCACAGCGGCCAATGCCTGGGGTGGGCGTCACGGGCAAAAAAGAGGGGGTACGAGCGGGTCACCATAAACGCTTATCCTTCACTGTCGGATCGTGACAGCATCAATGAATAATGGGGGCTCCAACAGCTCGAGCCGTTTCTGTACAAAAACCATTGCAGCAACGGTGAATGTTTAGACATTGCAGCGAGACGTTAATTCCGAGCGAAATGCGGGCAACCGCCGATTTAACACGCCGGTCAATGAGGCTGTCGCGGCGCAAGGGATAAAACCGCAGCGGGACAATAAAAGAGAAACTAGCGCAACACGGTGACAGTCTGTGGAACGTGACGGTAAAAAATGAAGGCCGCGATGAGTTCGCGGCCCAGGAAGGCTGTTTAGGCGATTATGATTTCAGCATGGAGTCGAGATCCGCCATTTTCGGCCCGTAGGGCGCGCGCATCATCAGGTTGGACTCACCGACAGGACTTTGCACCACCACCACCGCCTTGGCATGACTGAAACGACGGAAGCCATGGATGCCATGATAGGCGCCCATACCGGATGCGCCTACCCCGCCAAACGGTACGCTATCGATCGTCGCCTGCGTCATGACGTCGTTCACCACCAGCGCGCCGGACGTCGTCTGCTCGCTGAAATCACGCTGGCGCACCGGGTCTTGACCAAAGTAGTAAGCCGCCAGCGGACGCGGATGTGCGTTGATGTAGGCGACCGCCTCCTCCGGTTTGGCGTAGGTTTTCAACGGTAGGATCGGCCCGAAAATCTCTTCCTGCATCACCAGCATATCGTCAGTCACATTCAACACGATCTTCGGCGACAACTTCCGCTGCGAGAGCGATACGCCCGCTTCCCCTTCGGCGGAAAGTTCAATCACCGTCGCGCCTTTCTCCCGCGCATCGGTCAATAACTGCTGTAGCCGCTGGAAGTGACGATCGCTGATGATGCTGTTGTAGTCGGGGTTTTCAGACAATGTTGGATACGCTTCGGCGACAAACGCGCGCGCATGTGTGACAAAGTCATCGCGCGCCGACTCAGGCAGCAGCACGTAATCCGGCGACATACAAATCTGTCCGGCGTTGAACGTTTTGACCGTCATCACGCGCTGGGCAGCCATCTGGATATCCGCGTCGTCATCCACCATTACGGGTGACTTCCCGCCCAGTTCCAGCGTCACGGGCACCAGATTCTCCGCCGCCGCACGCATGACGTGACGCCCGACGCTGGTGCTGCCAGTAAAGATCAGGTGGTCGAAAGCCTGTGCGCTAAACGCTTTACCGACATCCGCATCGCCCAACACGGTCGTCATTTCCAGCGGATCAAAATAACGCGCGACTAAATCCGCCAACAGCTCTGCCGTTCGCGGCGTCAGTTCAGAGGGCTTAATCAACGCGCGGTTACCGGCGGCGAGAACGCCCGCCAACGGATAAAACGTCAGATTCAACGGGAAATTCCACGGACTGATAATCCCGACGACACCGAGCGGCTGATATTGCACCCGCGCGTGAACCCCCGGCCCCGGCGCGGGCTGTTCGTCAGGCTGCATCCACTGCGCCAGACTTTCTCGGGCATGATTCAACGCTTTCACAGATCCCAGAATATCAGCCAGGATGGTCAGATAAGGGCTCCGGTGACCGTAGTCGGCGCGAACCGCCGCTTCGAGCGCCTGATGATGGCGAGTCAGCAACTGAATGGCGCGTTCAATACGGTCGCGGCGCAATTCACCACTGGCGGGGCCGTCCTGCACATGCGCTCGTTTCATGTCGGCGACGGTGGCGGCCAGAGAGGCCGCAGTAACTGAAGAACTCATAATTCACTCCGAAATAAAAATGCGGATTAGGCCAACTGCTTAAGCAAAGCCTGGGCGACCCCTTCTGAACTCGCCGGGTTTTGACCCGTGGTCAGAAGACCGTCGGTCACGATATGGGGCTGCCAGTCGGCGCCTTTTTCGTAGCGTCCGCCCAGCTGCGTAAATTCATCTTCGATCAGGAACGGAACCACCTCCGTCAATTGGACCGCGGCCTCTTCGCTATTCGAGAAACCGGTCACTTTACGTCCTTTGATCAGCGGTTCGCCGTCGGCACCTCGGACATGACGCAATGCGCCCGGCGCATGACAAACCAGACCCAGCGGTTTCCCAGCACGGTCAAAGGCTTCGAGCAAGGAGATGGAATCGGCGCTTTCCGCCAGATCCCACAGCGGGCCATGTCCGCCGGGATAGAACACCGCGTCGAAGTCCGCCACATTCACCTCAGACAGTTTCGCCGTGTGGCTCAGTGCGTTCTGAACGTCCGCATCCTGCCGGAAACGTTCGGTCGCGGCAGTCTGCGCTTCCGGCGCATCGCTTACCGGGTCCAACGGCGGTTGTCCA
>NZ_LUTP01000006.1 GCF_002111585.1 Lonsdalea iberica | reverse complement strand
GTCAGCAGCACGCCATCGAGTTTGATCAGCATGTCAACCCAGTCCGCAGGTAGCAATGAGAGGGAATTAAACCCCGCCACCACAATAAACACGACGGCAAACCAGGGAAACATCATCGGCGCGGTTTCCACCGCTCCGGCGTCGGGAGAATGCCGCCGTTTCAGCCACAGGCCGAGCAGAAACAGAAAGGGCGCCAGCAGCATCACGCGCAGCATCTTGGCGATGACCGCCATGCTTTCCGCTTCGTTATTAATAGCATGGCCCGCGGCGACCACCTGCGCAACCTCATGCAGCGTCGACCCGAGATAGACGCCGAACGTCTGCGCCGTAAACAGGGTCGCATGGTTGGATTGGAGGTGTGCGTAGATCCAGGGGTAAAGAAACATGGCCGTTGTGCCGAATATCACCACGGTGGAAACCGCGACGGCGACTTTATCGGCGGAGGCTTTCAATACAGGCGCGGTCGCCAGCACCGCCGCCGCGCCGCAGATGCTGCTGCCTGCGCCGATAAGCCATACCGTTTGTTCATCCAGCTTGAACCAGCGGCGGCCCAGCCAGCAGGCCAAGAGCAACGTGGAGGTCAGTGTGAGGACGTCGACCATCAGTCCGCGAGGGCCGATGGCGGTAAGCTGTACGAAGCTGAGCTTGAATCCATAGAGCACGATCCCAAGACGTAGCAGATAATGTTTCGCCCACTGCACGCCCGCGTCGCACGATCCCTGCACCCATGGATAGAGCGTATTGCCCAGCACCATGCCGAGCAGGATCGCCAGCGTCAGTGAGCCCAATCCCCAGCGCATCACCGTGGGGACATTCGCCAGCCACAGAACGGCCAGCGTGAGTAGTCCTATCGCGAGCAGGCCGGGCAACTGGGGCCGGACGGTGAACGTGGTGGGAACAGCCCGAAGCCGGGCCAGGAATATCGGCATAGCATGCACCTTGTGACGGAATCTCTTGGGGTCACAGCCTATGCGCCGCGTGCTTAAAATAGAAATTGATTATATATTTATAACCTATGAGTATTAACGATAAGAGCCCACTATGCACATCACCTTACGTCAGCTTGAAGTCTTTACCGAAGTTTTAAAGACGGGGTCGACGACGCAGGCTTCCGTCGCGCTGGCGTTGTCGCAATCGGCCGTTAGCGCGGCGTTGTCCGACCTGGAAGGGCATCTGGGCGTACAGCTTTTTGACCGGGTGGGTAAGCGGCTGCTGGTCAATGAACATGGACGGTTGCTGTTCCCAAAGGCATTGGCGCTGCTGGAACAGTCTTCGGAGATCGAACAGCTGTTTCGTCGTGACGTCGGTGCCCTGCGCATCTACGCTAGCAGTACCATCGGCAATTATTTGATGCCCGCAATCATCGCGCGCTATCGCCACGATTCCCCCGATACGCCGCTGGAGTTGCAGGTCGGCAACACGCAGGACGTGGTCAATGCGGTGTCGCAGTTCAGCGTGGACCTCGGATTGATCGAAGGGCCCTGTCATCATCCGGACCTGATCACGCAGGCCTGGGTCGAGGATGAACTGGTCGTGTTCTGTGCCGCAGACAGCGCGTTGGCCGGGCAGGGGGCGGTGACCTTAGAAGCGCTGGCGAATGCGCCGTGGATTCTGCGCGAGCAGGGATCGGGGACGCGTGAAGTGCTGGACCATTTGCTGCTGGACAGGTTGCCGCATTTCCAGTTGATGATGGAACTGGGCAACTCAGAGGCCATTAAGCACGCAGTGCGTTACGGCATGGGGATCAGTTGCCTGTCGCGTCATGTGATTGCCGATCAGCTGGCGTCCGGCGCGCTGGTGGAGCTCCAGGTGCCGTTGCCGCACCTTAATCGCACGCTTTATCTGGTTCATCATCGGCAAAAGCATCTGTCCAACGTGTTGTGCCGTTTTCTGGACTATTGCCGCCAACCGGTCTGCGAAGTGTAAACCGCCATTATCCGCATTCTGAATGAAGGGACGGGCAATGAGTCTCTCCACGCGATATAAATAGCTGTTCCTTATAATTAGGAACGGGTTATTAACCTCTCTTATGATTCGCGATTCCAGCTACCCAGCCGGAGGGTATTTGTTACAATCCGGGCCTCAATTTTATCGGCCAAGCGGAATCAAGATGGCTCAACACGATACTCAGACCCCACCACAAGGGGGCAGAACGCTACGCCGTGAACTCAAAGCACGGCATTTGACGATGATCGCCATTGGCGGCTCGATCGGCACAGGACTCTTTGTGGCCTCCGGGGCCACCGTGGCGCAGGCCGGACCGGGCGGCGCGCTGTTGTCTTATGTGCTCATTGGTTTGATGGTCTACTTCCTGATGACCAGCCTCGGTGAGCTGGCGGCCTTCATGCCGGTCTCCGGCTCTTTCTCGACCTACGGCTCACGCTATGTGGAAGAGGGATTCGGCTTCGCGCTGGGTTGGAACTACTGGTACAACTGGGCAGTGACTATCGCCGTCGATCTCGTTGCGGCGCAGCTGGTGATGGGGTACTGGTATCCCGATGTACCGGGCTGGATTTGGAGCGCCCTGTTCCTGACCGTGATCTTCCTGCTGAACTACATCTCCGTCAAAGGGTTTGGCGAAGCGGAATACTGGTTCTCTCTTATCAAAGTGGTCACCGTGCTGGTATTTATCGGCGTGGGCGTGCTGATGATTGTCGGTATCCTGAGAGGCGGTGAGCACGCGGGCCTGCATAACTGGCAAATTGGCGATGCGCCATTCGCGGGCGGCTTCTCAGCGATGATCGGCGTCGCGATGATCGTGGGCTTTTCCTTCCAGGGGACCGAACTGATTGGAATCGCCGCCGGTGAATCCCAAGATCCGCAGAAGAACATTCCTCGCGCCATCCGTCAGGTGTTCTGGCGTATCCTGCTGTTCTATGTGTTCGCCATCCTGATTATCAGCCTAATTATTCCTTACACCGACCCTAATTTACTGCGTACCGATGTCAAAGACATCAGCGTCAGTCCGTTCACGCTGGTCTTCCAGAACGCGGGTCTGCTGTCTGCCGCTGCGGTGATGAACGCCGTGATATTGACGGCCGTGCTGTCGGCGGGTAACTCCGGCATGTATGCTTCGACCCGTATGCTGTTCACGTTGGCGAGAGAAGGGAAAGCACCGGCGATTTTCGGCCGACTCTCCCGTGGCGGTGTGCCGCGCAACGCGCTGTATGCGACGACCGTTGTGGCCGCGCTGTGCTTCCTGACCTCCATGTTCGGCAATCAGACGGTTTACCTGTGGCTGCTGAATACCTCGGGGATGACCGGTTTTATTGCGTGGCTTGGCATCGCCATCAGCCACTATCGGTTCCGCCGTGGTTACGTTAAGCAGGGCGGGGATTTAGCGGCGTTACCCTACCTGTCCAGTTTCTTCCCAATGGGGCCGATCTTCGCGTTTGTGCTCTGCCTGATCATCACATTGGGACAAAACTATCAGGCGTTTCTGGCGGACAAAATCGACTGGTACGGCGTGGCGGCGACCTACATCGGTATTCCGCTGTTCCTGTTGATCTGGCTCAGCTATAAGTTGGTAAAACGGACGCGCTTTGTGAAATACGCCGACATGGTTTTTCCGCGCTATAAATAATCCCGTTTAGGACAGTCAGTGAAAAGGCTGGTCGCACGCTACGTGCTGACCGGCCTTTTTTATGGGCGTCGTGTGACGGTGGTTTAAGGCGAAAATGAAAGGTACCAGCTTCGTGCGTGGTTCATGGACGATCAAGAACAGGGCGTGGGTCAGGCGGAGGACACAAGGAGGGGCGAAAACTCCGGCCCGCAGGGAGCCGGAGGGGGGAGGGCGTGAGCCGTTAGACGGCGGGGTGAGTTTCCGGACGGGTTCGACGGTAGTAGGCGTAGAGGATCCACGCCAACGGCAGTACTGCCAACGGCGCAGCCACATACCCAATCGTACTCATGCCCAAATACAGGCTGACTTTACTGCCGAGCAGGGCGCCCGCGCCAATGCCCAGGTTATACAGGCCCGAGAAGATAGACATCGCAATATCGCTGGCGTCAGGAGCCAGACTGAGGACGTTAGTCTGCATCGCCAGACTAATCCCCATGACCGCCATGCCCCACACCATGCACAGGATGATCATGCTTGACTCGTAGCCCGCGGCAGGCAGCAGCAACACGAGCGACAGCACCAACAGTCCAATCGCGCTGAGCAGAAAACCGGTCGGGTGTTTATCGCTGTAGCGGCTGTATAGCACGCTGCCGAGGATACCCGCAGCTCCGAACAGGAGCAGGATCAGCGTCGTGAAGTTCTCGGACTGCCCCGCCACATTCTGAATAAACGGCTCGATGTAGCTGTAAGCCGTGAAGTGCGCGGTGACCAGAATCACGATCAGCACATACACTGTCACCAGCTCCGGACGCTTGAACAGCATCGGAACGCTATCCAGCGAGCCGGAGTGTTCGCTCGGCATACGCGGCAACAGGCGCGCCAGCAGGATCAGCGAAATCGTGGCGCCGACCGCAATCACCATGAAGGTCACGCGCCAGCCCAGCAGCTGGCCCACGATGCGACCCATCGGCAGGCCCAGCACCATCGCCAGCGCCGTCCCTGTGGCGAGCATACTCAGTGCGGCTGCGCGTTTTCCCGGCGGCGCCATGCGGATCGCCAGCGAGGCGGTGATCGACCAGAACACCGAGTGCGCCAGCGCCACCCCGGCGCGGGAAATCACGAGTACGGTGAAGTTCCAGGCCATCGCCGACAGGACATGGCTGGCGATAAACAGGCAAAAGACGCCGATGAGCAACTTGCGCCGCTCGATACCGCTGGTCAGCAGCATGCAGATCAACGACGCCAGAGTCACAATCCAGGCGTAAATGGTAATCATCAGCCCAACTTCTTCGGTCTTCATGGCAAAACTCTGCGCAATGCCGCTGAGAAGTCCGACCGGAATAAACTCGGTGGTATTAAAAATAAACGCGGCAACGGATAGCGTAATGACACGCATCCAGGCTGTGGAGCGTGATGGAGCGGCGGATTCCATAAATGTTTCTCGAAAATTAATAAGGACGGACGCGCTTATTTTAGACAAAGAGGTAAAGGAATACGATGTAGTTCACAATTTTGTATGAACTTTTTTAAGCGAAATGTGTGCTTTATAACGAGAAGTTAACCGGTTTGTGCAATAACAGGCGTGGTCACCGGCGTATCAATCGTAAAAGGCATTCGATACGCCGGTGAGCGGCTTAGCGTTTTTGGAAGTAGGTCATCGCCAGCGCGGCAGCGAGCACCAGCCCCTTAATGATGTCCATGGCGTAATAAGGCACGGATAACATGACCAAACCATTTTGCAACACGCCCAGCAGAACGGCGCCGACCAGCGTGCCCAATGCGTTCGGTTTACCGGAACCGGCGAGCGAAAAGCCGATATAGGCGGCGGCCACGGCATCCATCAAATAGCCGCCGCCGGCATTGACCTGGGAAGAACCGATGCGCGACGCCAGCAAGATACCGCCCAGCGCGGCCAGCAGCGAGGAAAATACGTAGGCCATGACCCGGTAACGCGCGGTGCGAATACCGGCGAGGCGCGCGGCTTCGGGATTACCGCCGATGGCGTACATCCGGCGGCCGTGTTTGGTCAGCGAGAGGTACAGTTGTACGACGACGGTAACCACCAGCATGATCACGACGATGGTCGGCACCTGCCCGAGGGTGGAGAAAAACGCTGGAATCAGACCTTCCGCCATTTCCCCGCTGGGTAAAACCATGTTTTGGGTGATCGAGCCGCCGTAACTGTAGGTCATCGCGACGCCCTGGATCACAAACAGACTCGCCAGCGTCGCCAGCATGTCCGGAATGCGCAGAATAACGATCAAGAAAGCGTTGAATAATCCCACCAGCATACACAACGCCAGCGTCAGCAAAATGGCGCCCGTCGTGCCAAAGCCATACCAGACGAACAGCGAAACCACCAACGCATTGGCCAGAGACGCCGTGGAGCCGACAGACAGGTCGAAGCCGCCGACGGACAATGATAGCGAAACACCGATCGCGATCACCGTCACAATGGCGATGGATCGCAGAATGTTGATGATATTGTACGGGTCGAGAAAATTATCTGATGCCAGTCCGAACAGCGTCACCAGCGCGACAACGGTCAGCAGCATGCCCCATTTGTACAGGAAATCGAACAGACGATTGAAGACAGGGAGAGCCCCGTTAGATGAATGTGGCTGACTCACGCGGGAGTTCCTCCGGTTGAATATAATAAAAGCGTTTCTTCGTCCGTCGTTGCGGCGTCCAGTTCCGCTACGATACGGCCATCCCACAGGACGCAGATGCGATCGCACAGCCCCACCAGTTCGGAAAATTCCCCCGAGGCGTAAATAATGCCTTTCCCTTGTCGCGACAGCTCACCCATCAAACCAAACAGATCCTGCTTGGCTTTGATGTCCACGCCTTTGGTCGGTTCGTCGAAAATCAGCACCTGCATATCACTGCGCATCCATTTACCGATGGCGACCTTTTGCTGGTTGCCGCCGGATAATCGACGAATGGTCTGTCGAGGCCCTCGGGTACGAATGTCGAGCCGGCTGATCAAGGTTTTCGCCCAGGCGGCGGCCTGACGTCCACTGAATATGCCCCAGCGGGAAAAGCTGTCGCTGGCGGCGATACTCAGGTTCATAGACACGGTTTCATCAATGAAAATGCCTTCCTTGCGGCGCTCCTCCGGCACCAGTGCAATCCCGACGGCGACTGACTCGGCAGGGGAGCGCGGTTTCCACTTCCGACCCCGATATTCTCCCGCGTGAAGGCGGCTGCGGCTCGCGCCAAACAGCGCCTTACACAGCTCCGTCTTTCCGGCGCCCGCCAGTCCGGCGATACCCAGAATTTCCCCTTCGCGCAGCGTCAGAGAGATATCCCGCAACAGGGTGTCGTCGTGCAGGCCGTCAACGCGCAACAACGTCTTGTCATGCGTCACCGATGACCGAGGCGGGAAGATGTCGGTTAACTGATGACCGAGCATATTTTCAACGATCTGTTCGCTGCTCAACCCCTGCATCGGCGTACGGCTGACAAATTCGCCGTCGCGCAGAACGGTGAGCGTATCGCAAATCGCTTTCAACTCGTGGATACGGTGGGAGATGAAAACGATACCCATCCCTTCCGCCTGCAAGCGACGTACCACGGCGAAGAGCTGTTCGCTCTCTTCCTGGTCCAGCGGCGCCGTCGGCTCGTCGAGGATCAGAAAACGGCAATCATGCGACAGCGCGCGCGCCAGCAGCACCTGCTGTTTTTCCGCCAGCGAGCAGTGCTCCATACGGCGACGCACGTTGAGGTTTATCCCTAGTTGAGCCAGCAAAGCAGCGGCTTGACGGCGAAGGTGCGGCCAGTTCAGACCGTGGCCATTTTGCGCCAGCGTGTCCAGCATGATGTTTTCGGCGACCGAGAGCGTCGGTACTAGCGCCGCATCGACTTCCTGCTGAACCAGATGAATGCCGTACCGCTTAGCATCGCGCGGGGAGTGGATAGAGAGGGGGGCGCCGTCCAGCAAAATGTTGCCGGTATAGCGGTCGTGCGACCCCGACAGAACCGCCATTAAAGTCGATTTTCCGGCGCCGTTAGCGCCCGTCAGAGCGTGGATAGAACCGCCCTCCAGGGCAAACTGCACCTGTTTTAACGCCGGGAAACCGGCGAAGGAAATGGAAATGTCGCGCATTTCCAAACGTGAACGGTGAGCAATGGACATAACTACGGCAACTCGTCTCGGCGATAAGGGATTGTGGCGTTAGCTGGCTGAAAACTAACACACTTTTTTGAGATAAAGAATGCGGAATGATGGGGATTCGCGGCCCGTTTAAAAATGAAAAAGCATAACTTAAGCTAAAAAGTGATTAAGAATAGGACCTGATGATTTTAAGATGCGTTGACGGTCTGACGACAAAAACCGCACTCGGGGTGAACCCCCCTGCCGCAATAAAAGGCCAACACGTTGTAACGCAAGGAATAACCGATAATGAGCACAACACCTATCCGCGTCCAGGTTGGGCCGGCAAATTACTTTTCCTTTCCAGGGGCTATCGACAAACTGACAGAATTCTATCTGCGCCGAGGCTTGAACGTGCGCTGTGGATCCACGCGCGCGCGCGCTGAACGCCGCAAAACCTTATCTACCTGCTGAATTTTCGTCGGAAGGCGCTAAACAGGCGCAGTTTGCCGCCCATTGCAGTGAAAGCGAAGTCGAGCGATGGGTCACGCTGGCGGGCGACGATCGTTCTGTCGTGATTGGTGTTGGCGGCGGGGCGGTGTTGGATACCGCCAAAGTCGTGGCGCGTCGTTTGGGCGTTCCGTTCGTGGCGATCCCGACTATCGCGGCGACCTGCGCGGCGTGGACGCCGCTGTCCGTCTGGTATAACGACGAAGGGCAGGCTTTGCGCTTCGAAATCTTCGAAGATGCGAACCATATGGTGTTGGTGGAGCCGCGCATCATCCTGTCTGCGCCGGTGGACTATCTGCTTGCTGGTATCGGCGATACGCTCGCGAAGTGGTACGAAGCCGTGGTGCTGAGCCCCCGCCCGGAAACGCTGCCGCTGACCGTTCGGCTGGGGTTGCAGACGGCATTAGACATTCGCAACGTGTTGCTCCGACAAAGCGAAGCCGCGCTGAAGGCGGTTGAAACGGGAACGATTAATCAGGACTTTCTGGATGTCGTCGAAGCGATTATCGCCGGCGGCGGCATGGTCGGCGGTCTGGG
Organism: Lonsdalea iberica; assembly: GCF_002111585.1. Lineage (GTDB taxonomy): Bacteria > Pseudomonadota > Gammaproteobacteria > Enterobacterales > Enterobacteriaceae > Lonsdalea > Lonsdalea iberica. The sequence goes on along the minus strand of NZ_LUTP01000006.1, from coordinate 128,161 downwards.
CGAGCGTTACACCCGCGTGGCGGCGGCGCATGCGGTGCATAACGGTCTGACGGTGTTGCCGCATACGGAGCGTTTTCTCCATGGCACCAAGGTGGCCTACGGCATTCTGGTACAGTGCGCGCTGCTGGAAGATACCGATGCGCTGCTTGAGCTTAGTAGGGCGTTTCGTCTAATGGGATTGCCCACGACGCTGGCCGATCTGGCGATAGACATCAACGATACAGCGGCGATAAAGGCCATTGTCGCTCGAACCTTACAACCGGGTGAATCCATCCACTCTGTCCCGATGGCGCTGGATGAGGCGCGTCTGATGACCGCATTCAGGCGGGTGGAGTCCGTGAGATAGTGAGTAAGATCATGAAGGTAGGGCGGTTTTCCGCCCTGAATGATTACTGCAATTTTTCGTAGGGAAATGAATTTTTGATGTAGCGAGTGTAATAGCTGCCTTTCGCACTCGAGGCGAGCAGCTCTTCATAGATCATGCGTGCGACGCCTTGATACTGGTACAGGCTTCCATTCAGTAATTCGATTTCGAGAATGCTGGTTTCAGCATCGTAGCCGACGGCAAACAGATCGGCGGATGAAACACGCTTACGTTGCAAATTGGTCACTCCCTGTTAGCTGTGCAGCATTACCGCCTGAGGATGTGGGCGTTCTGCAATGCTGTGACTGTGTGTGTCTTGTTTTATCTACGGGACGGGCATGCAAGGCAGTACGCTGAAATCCGGAAGATCGGTCTCATGCCGCCAGACCTCAGATAAGACAAGCCCCGCCTGTGCCCGTACAGGTATTAAACCCCTCTCACTTTATCGCTGCAAGAATTTCCCGTGAAAACGCAGGTGATCTTCAATGAAGCTGGCGATGAAAAAGTAACTGTGATCATAGCCAGGCTGCATACGCAGCGTCAGAGGCCACTCTCGCTGGCGGGCGATCGTTTCCAGCTTTTGCGGCTGCAGCTGCTCCGGCAGGAACGGGTCATCCTCGCCCTGATCGATCAGTATCGGCAGCGGATGCTCGCTGGCGGCCAGCAGATGACAGCTGTCGTAGTCGCGCCAAAGCTGTTCGTCTTCGCCAAGATAGGCGCTGAACGCTTTACGTCCCCAAGGCACCGCGCTGGGATTGACAATAGGGGCGAAAGCCGACGCCGAACGATACCTTCCCGGATGACGCAGCGCCAGCATCAGCGCGCCGTGGCCGCCCATCGAATGACCGCTGGTGGACTGACGATCGCTAACGTGGACATGCTGCTGAATCAGCTGCGGGAGTTCATCGCTGATGTAGTCGAACATCCGATAGTGCGGCTGCCACGGCGCTTCGGTCGCATTCACGTAGAACCCCGCGCCTTGACCCAAATCGTACCCGCTGTCGTCGGCGACCGTTTCGCCACGGGGGCTGGTGTCGGGGATCGCCAGCGCAAGACCCAACTCGGCCGCGACGCGCTGCGCCCCGGATTTGATCGCGAAGTTCTCATCGGTGCAGGTCAGGCCGGAGAGCCAATACACAACCGGCGGCGGCGTTTTATCCGCTGTCGGCGGCAGATAAAGACTGAAGGTCATATCGCACTGCATTACGGCAGAGGTATGGCGATAGCGCTGTTGCCAACCGCCGAACAGACGATGTTGCTCCAGAAGTTCCAGTGGCGCAGTCATGACAGGACGACCTCCGCTTAATCAAAGTGAATCACGGTACGGATAGATTTACCTTCGTGCATCAGGTCGAAAGCGTCGTTGATGTCTTCCAGTTTCATTGTATGGGTGATGAAGTCGTTCAGCGGGAATTCGCCATTCAGGTAGCGCTGGACGATGTCCGGCAGTTGGCTGCGGCCTTTCACGCCGCCGAAGGCCGAACCCCGCCATACGCGACCGGTCACTAACTGGAACGGACGGGTGGAAATCTCTTCGCCCGCGCCGGCGACGCCGATGATGACCGACTCGCCCCAGCCTTTATGACAGCACTCCAGCGCCGAACGCATGACGTTGACGTTGCCGATACACTCGAAGGAGAAATCGACGCCGCCATCGGTCATCTCGACGATCACATCCTGAATCGGTTTGTCGTACTCTTTCGGGTTCACCAGATCCGTCGCGCCCAGTTTACGCGCCAGTTCAAACTTGCTGGTGTTGATGTCGATGCCGATGATGCGTCCCGCACCAGCCATTTTGGCGCCAATAATGGCAGAAAGGCCAATACCGCCTAGGCCGAATACCGCTACCGTGTCGCCCGGCTGCACTTTCGCCGTGTTGGTGACGGCGCCCATGCCGGTGGTGACGCCGCAGCCCAGCAGGCAGACTTCTTCCAGCGGAGCCTCAGGGCTGATTTTTGCCAGCGAAATCTCAGGAACCACGGTATGTTCAGCGAAAGTCGACGTTCCCATGTAGTGGAAAATGGGTTGGCCGTCTTTCGAGAAGCGGGTGGTGCCGTCCGGCATTAGGCCTTTACCCTGCGTGGTGCGGATTGCCTGACACAGGTTGGTTTTGCCCGACCGACAGAACTTACATTCCCCGCATTCCGGCGTATAGAGCGGAATGACGTGATCGCCGACGGCGACGCTGGTGACGCCTTCGCCGATGGCTTCGACAATTCCTGCGCCCTCATGACCGAGGATCGCCGGGAACACACCTTCGGGATCTTTACCAGACAGGGTATAGGCGTCGGTGTGGCACACGCCGCTGGCAATGATGCGTACCAGCACTTCCCCTTTCTGCGGCGGCATCAAATCGACTTCTTCGATGGACAACGGCTGGTTGGGCCCCCAGGCGACGGCGGCACGGGTTTTAATGGTTTGCATAGTGAATTCCTGTATCAATGACTCGCGGTAATTTCACGGGGTCGTTATGGATCACGATGAGGTCGCCCTGCGACCTCGCGAAAAGGCTTACTATGAGAATCGTTCAATCATCAGTTTTTTCAAGGCTTCGACGTTGGGACCAAAAGCATCCCGACGCCAGACCAGTTCGACGGCGATATCGGCGACCGTCTCAGGAAGCGAATGGACCTGAACCTGGCTGCCGCCGGGGAGCGCGGTCAATACGGACTGAGGGAGAAATGCCGCGCCCGCGCCGCCGGCGACGCTCGCCACCAGCGTGCTGAGCGAGTTCACTGTGCTCCACGGCCCCGATAGCGAGCTCTGACCGCGGCTCCAGTTGGTAAGGCGCGACCGGTAATCGCTGGCATCGGCAGCTTGCAGGATCACCGCGCCGTCCAAATCTTTGGCTTGATTCACAGCAGGATGCTGGCGAGAGGTAATGAGCACCAGGCGATCGCTTACTATCCGACAGTGGTGCAGCGCCTCGTTGTCGATAGGACAACTGACCAGCGCGGCGGCCAGATCGCCGTGACTCACTTCATCCAATAACTGTGATCCGGCGGCGCATTTCAGCGTGATCGCTACCTGCGGGAATCGAGAGTGAAATTGAGCCAACAGTTCGGGCAACCACAGCAGGGCGGCGGTTTCTTCCGTACCAAGCACAAACTGTCCCCCGGGCGCGCCACTGTGGCTCATCATTAACGCTTCATCGCTTAACGCGAGGATTTTGCGGGCGTACCCCAGAAAGTTGTGTCCGGCAGGCGATAGCCGCAGGCGTTGTTTTTCACGGATGAACAGATCTGTACCGAGTTCTAACTCCAACTGACGTAATCGTGTTGTCAGATTGGAAGGAACCCGCTGTAGTTGCTCGGCGGCGCGAGCCATGGAGCCGCTATCGGCAACCAGACAAAACATGCGGAGTTGGGTTAGGTCCATCTTCTCTATTCGTGAATAAGTTTATCTGTTTAGTTTTGATAAACTGAATAGTATAGGTTGGTTTACATAGTTGCAATGTTTCTTAACTAATTAGGATACATTGCATCAAATTCGATGCAGGAGGCAAACGGTAAAAAAGATGATGTCATATCATTACATTTAAATCTATAAATGTGTTAGGGTGACGTACTTCTTTCACCGATATTGGAAAAAAATGATGTCTGAACATTCACTATTTACTCCCCTGACCCTCGGGGATTTCACATTGCGCAACCGTATTGCCCTGCCGCCGTTGACCCGCTCCCGCAGTACCCAGCCTGGCGATATCCCCAACGATCTGATGGCGACCTACTATCGCCAGCGCGCCACCGCCGGTTTTATGGTGACGGAAGGCAGCCAGATTGAACCTCAGGGGCAGGGTTATGCCTGGACGCCGGGGATTTATAATGCGGAGCAAGTGGCGGGCTGGCGTAAGGTGACCGACGCGGTACATGAAGAGGGCGGCGTAATTTTTTGCCAGCTGTGGCACGTGGGCCGCGTTTCGCATACGTCGCTGCAGCCTGGCGACGCAGCGCCGGTCGCCCCGTCTGCACTGCGGGCCGAAAACGTCAAAGTCTTTATTGAAACCGGGCCGGGTACCGGTACGCTGGCGGACCCGAGTATGCCTCGCGAGTTGTCGACAGACGAGGTAAAGGCGCTGGTGCAGCAGTATCGCAAGGCGGCGGAGAATGCGCGAGACGCGGGCTTTGACGGCGTCGAACTGCACGCCGCCAACGGTTACCTGATCAACCAGTTCATCTCTCACCATACCAACCAACGTACCGACGAATACGGCGGCTCGCTGACTAACCGTCTGCGCTTCCTAAAAGAAGTGACCGAAGCCGTCATCGACGTTTTCGGCGCATCGCGGGTCGGCGTCCGTTTCGCGCCGCTGTTTGAAACTACCGACGAAGAGCGTGTTTATCTGGGGCTGGTGGAAAATGATCCGCATCATACATACGTCTCTGCGGCTGCTATGTTGCAGTCGATGGGGATCGCCTATTTGTCGATTGCGGAAGCTGACTGGGAGAACAATCCCGAGCTGCCGGAATCATTCCGTCAGGCGCTGCGTGAGACCTTCTCCGGCGTGATCATGTATGCAGGGAAATATACCCAGGAAAAAGCGGAACGCATGCTGGCGCGGGGATACGGCGATCTGTTCGGCTTCGGCCGTACCTTTATCGCCAACCCGGATTTACCGCACCGTATCCGGCATGGCCTGGCGTTAAACGCCGTTGACGCAGGCACGCTGTATGGCGGAACGGATAAAGGTTATATTGACTATCCGTCGAGCTAAGCGTATTTAAGCGGGCGGCATCTGCTGAGATGCCGCTGACTATGACTACAAGGTGAATGATTTATGGGCTTAAACGAGGCGCTCAAAGCTTTTTCTCATCCTACGCGCAGAGCCATTTTAGTTTGGTTGAAGGACCCTGACACCGCATTCGCCGATGACACGCAACTTTACGACTATCAGCAATACGGCGTATGCGCGAGTTTGATTCAGAAAAAGGCGGGCTTATCGCAGCCAGCCACTTCTTTATGCCTGAAAAGCCTGCAGGAGTTAGGCGTGGTGGAAGCCACCAAGGTGGGCATTTGGACCTACTACAAACGCAACGAAAGCCAGATTTCCGCCATCATGACCGCGTTGATCGACGATTTGGGCGTGAGCGTCACAGACGACGAGCCGTCGCGTTAACTCTTTTGATTCAAACGCGCCCGCTTTATTCCCGCGATCACAGGATACGGTCTTTATTTTAATGACCGTAGGCTAATGATTAAGTCGATGGGGCGGGTTTTAACTTGCCATGACTTAATGAATCAGACGGGAAAAATAATCATTTTGATTCGGTTTACCGCAGAAAGTTAATCCCCTGAGCAGGAATACGAATATCAGTAACGGGCGTGATTACCTTTTCCCATTACAGAGACTGTTTAAGCGGGTAGATTTATCCCTCGCTCAATGACGGTAATGCATAAAGAGATAAAACAAATTCAAGGTGAGTGAAATTTTATCCTTTTAATTCAAGGAATGATTAATATTTGTTTTTCCATTAATGAATAAAAACAGCATTAACATCGCCGTTTAAGCACAGGGCCTTTGACTCTTAACGTCTACTGCCATTAGTTTTGTCACTTTTCATAAGACTATTAAAAATAATCAATAACCTCATCGCTAGGCCGATATATACTAGCCGCGCCATTTGTTAATTGCGTGGTTAATATATTGAAAAATGGAACGGCCAGGGTGAACCCGCCAACAAGCGGCAACCGACCGCATCTATTATTCCCTTTAATAAAAGAACGATTTTACAGATTTAACATCCCGGGTTGTTTATCAGCGCGGGCATGAAATCGTTAGTAAAACATACGGAGTTTATTTATGAGCTTTCTGAAGAATGTCACCATCAGGGCTATGATGTTAATCATACTTGGCATATTCCTCCTGCTTTGGGTCGGCGTATCTTTATTTACCGTTTCCGAATTCAATAAAATGGGATCGCGGCTTGACGTCAATCAGTCGCAGAAAAAAAGTTATCTAATACTGGTCAAAGGCGGCGATCACTATTTTCGCGCCGTGACGCGTATGCTGAGAAGCGCCGACTATGTGCAGCTTGGTGATACGGCAACGGCGAAAGCCGTGCTGGACTCAGCCAACGTCGCCATTAAAAATACCAAAGACGCGCTGGAACAGTTTCGGCAGAACGATCCTCTCGAGATTGACCCGGCGTTAATCACCCGAACGGCGTCGACCTGGACTTCGCTGATTGAGTCGGGGATCGACCCCATGTTCGCTGCACTACAGGCGGGTCGTATAGACGACTTTCGCCAGATTTACCGTGTAACGTATCCTGCCCTGAGCGTCAGCTTTGCTGCCAATTCAGACCAATTTGCTGAAGCGCTACAAACCAATCAGGCCATTGACGATGTCCATTCGATGGTCTCGATGAACAAAAGCATATTGATTGTGACGATGGTGCTTGGCCTGATCATTCTGATAATCAGCGACCGATATCTGGTCAACTATCTGGTGAAGCCGATCAATCAACTGAAATCGCACCTTGAACGTCTGAGCGAAGGCCAGCTGAGCTTCGATCTGAAAGAGTTTGGCCGCAACTGCGCCGGGCAGCTGTTCCCGCACGTGACCTTTTTGCAAAACAGCCTACGCGCGACGGTGAGTACCATCCGCGACAGTGCCTTCTCCATCCATCAGGGCTCCAGCGAGATTCGCTTAGGCAACAACGACCTGTCCGCGCGTACCGAACAGCAGGCCGCCGCATTGCAGGAGACGGCGGCGAGTATGGAAGAGCTGAGCTCGACCGTGAAAATGAACGCCGAAAACGTTCATCAGGCCAGCAAACTGGCGCAAGATGCGTCTACCGTCGCGCGTAAAGGCGGCGAGATTACGGATGAAGTTGTGGGGACGATGAATGACATTACGACCAGTTCCCGGAAGATTGCGGATATCACCAGCGTCATCAACGGCATCGCGTTTCAAACCAATATTTTGGCGTTGAATGCGGCGGTCGAAGCGGCCAGAGCCGGTGAACAAGGGCGAGGTTTCGCCGTGGTGGCGGGTGAAGTCCGCAATCTGGCGCAGCGCAGCGCTCAGGCGGCCAAGGAGATTGAAAGCCTGATTGCCGAGTCCGTATCACGCGTCGATATCGGTTCCAGCCAGGTGAAAAAAGCCGGCGAAGCGATGGGCACGATTATTACTTCTATTATCCACGTTAACGATCTGATTGGAGAAATCGCTTCGGCCTCGGATGAGCAGAGCCGCGGTATCGAGCAGGTTGGCACGGCAGTAACGCAAATGGACGGAGTGACTCAACAGAATGCCGCGCTGGTGCAGGAAGCCTCTGCCGCCGCAGGATCTCTGGAAGAACAGGCGCGCCATCTGACTGATGCCGTCGCCGTCTTCAAGTTAGAGAGTGAAGCGCGTCCGACTTCCGGTCGCCCCCAAAGCGGCCTGGAGTTAAAACGCCCAGCGCTGAGCCAAAAAACGGCGCGGGTCGCAGCATCTGCCGCCAGCATGAGGCAAAACAGCAATGACAACTGGGAACAGTTTTAATTTCCGTCATTAATGAGCACCTCTGAGCGCACCGGTTTCTCCGGTGCGTTTCTTATTATCCCTCCTTATTCGATACTCGCGATATAACCCCCGGGTCGCCAGAATCCGCAGAGCCAAAAATAGTGTTTTTCGCTCGCGCAGTCGCCGGTCTCTTTTGGCTTTAGATAAAAGCGTGGCTCTGAATACCCCTTTTTATATCCGTGCCTATACTTAGGGCATTAAAACCCGGCAGGTGTCTGGGACGGTTGCCTACGCACCGTTCCTGCCTGGCTGCATTTCTCTGGCGGGTCTTTAGAATCAGCGAGTTAAGGCGAGCAACAGGGCAGAGTTTTGCGCGTCTTAACAGTGTTAATCACCGCGGCACATTCATTTATCGATAAGAAAGAATATTGTTCGCGTCAGGGCGCGAGCCTATTAAAGACTCTCATGGGGTGGGATATGCATTTTCTGAGAAACATCAGCATACATGCAATGGTATTAGCCATTGTAGGCACATTGATCGTGATATGGGGCATCGCGTCGGGATACAGTATTTATTCTCTGAATCAGGCGACCAATTTACTGACGCAGGGCGAAGCGCAGAAAAAAAAATTATTCCTATCTGATTTACGGCAATGACCAGTACTTCCGCGCCGTGATCCGATTGGAACGAGCGATGGATTATATGCAGGAGAACGATCAGGTTAACGCCAAAAAGACGATGGATATGGCGCAGACCGCCATCCAGAATACGAAAACGGCACTGGAAAACTTCAAAAATTCCGAACACATCGGGATTGAGCCGACCACCGCAAACGGCGTGTACACCATTTGGGAAAAGGTGATCACGGATGCTGTGGACCCCATGAATTCCGCGCTGCAGCGTAACGATCTCGCGAGTTTCCGCACGCTGTTCCGCCAGGTTTTTCCGCCGATGGCATGGACGTTTGGCGATGAGCTGAAAAAATACAGCGACGAGATGTCCGCCTCCAAAATCATTCCTTCTATTAGCGATCACAATGCGCGCAACCGCGATACGATCATCATTGTGCTGCTCGCTGGCATCGTGGTGCTCATCTTCACCGAATATTATCTGCGAAACTATTTGGTCAAGCCGATTGCGGTGATCAAATCCCATCTGGCCCAGCTGACGGCAGGGCGTCTGGGTTGCGAGCTGATTGAGTTCGGACGTAACTGCGCGGGTCGGTTGATCCCGGACATCAAACTATTGCAGTCGCGACTGCGCGATACTGTGACCGCCATTCGCGACACCACGCATTCCATTGACCTCGGGACATCGGAAATCAAGGTAGGAAGCGAGGACCTGTCGCGGCGCACTGAGCAACAGGCGGCGGCGCTGCAAGAGACGGCCGCCAGCATGGAACAGCTGAGTTCGACCGTGAAACACAATGCGGACAACGTGCACCAGGCGCGTCTACTGGCCCAGGATGCCGCGGGTGTGGCCAAGAAAGGCGGAGAAATCAGCAGCAACGTGGCCAAGACCATGGCAAAAATCACCTCCAGCTCCAGTAAGATCTCAGACATCACCAACGTGATTAACGGCATTGCGTTCCAGACCAACATTTTGGCGTTGAATGCGGCGGTGGAAGCCGCGCGCGGCGGCGAGCAGGGACGGGGATTCGCCGTAGTCGCGAGTGAGGTTCGCAGTCTCGCACAGCGCAGCGCCCAGGCCGCGAAGGAGATCGCAGAGTTGATCGCGGAGTCGGAAGTGAATGTGCAGGTGGGCGATAAGCAGGTGCAGCAGTCTGCTGAAGCGATGGATACTATCATCACGGCGATTGCCCACGTCAGCGATCTGATCGGCGAAATTAACGCCGCCACCGACGAGCAAACCCAGGGGATTACTCAGGTTGGCCAGGCTGTACATGAACTGGACGGCGTGACGCAACAAAATGCCGCGTTGGTGCAAGAGTCGACGGCGGCGGTCGCGCAGTTGGATCAGCAGTCGCACGAACTGGCGAACGTGGTGGCTCTCTTCCAGTTAGAAGATGACAACTGTCCCATTACGACCACGCGATTCCCGTCGGTGAAACAAAAAACGACGCCGGCCGTGAAACTTTTGCCCGCCACGCGGGCGAACGATAATGACGGCTGGGAAAAATTCTAAACGTTTCGCACCCGGTTATTCGGCTAATTACAACCAGCCGAATAACCGTATCTGCCCCCCTGTCTGTGGTCGTCAAACTTCATCACTTGCAGCAATTTCATCAATCACGATACACAATCACTGGATCATCGCCGAACTCTCCATTAGGCTGTGTCCCTCGTTAAATTGCGCGGATTCGCGCAGGGTGCATCCGTCAGTGGCACTGTATCGATTTCATGTGTGCAGTCGTCAATTCCACGGCCTGTTGCGGGCAACGCCTGAAGACGGTAGGGCGCCGCATTAAGTTACATCTGCTGGAGAACGATAATGTCATCACCTTTGACCCAAGAAGCCGCCCTGGTACATGAGGCGCTGCTGGCGCGCGGACTGGAAACGCCGCTGCGCGGAGAAATGCTGGACCGGGAGACTCGGAAAAGCCGCATCGCGGAACACATGACGGAAATCATGAATCTGCTGAGTCTGGATTTGACGGACGACAGCCTGACGGAAACGCCGCACCGTATCGCCAAGATGTACGTCGAAGAGATCTTCGCTGGCCTGGATTACACCAACTTCCCCAAGATCACCATTATTCAAAACAAAATGAAGGTGGATGAGATGGTGACGGTGCGCGATATCACGCTGACCAGCACCTGCGAGCATCACTTTGTGACCATCGACGGCAAGGCGACAGTCGCCTATATCCCTAAGGATGGCGTCATCGGCCTGTCCAAGATCAACCGCATCGTGCAATTTTTCTCCCAGCGTCCGCAAGTGCAGGAACGTCTGACCCAGCAGATTTTGGTCGCACTGCAAACGCTGTTGGGCACGAATAACGTCGCCGTCTCTATTGATGCGGTGCATTACTGCGTCAAAGCGCGGGGTATTCGCGACGCCACCAGCGCCACCACCACAACATCGTTGGGCGGTTTGTTCAAGTCCAGTCAGAATACGCGCCAGGAGTTCCTGCGCGCGGTGCGTCACCACAACTAGGGGCACGCACGGTAAAAATTCACCGGCGTCGGGGATAGTAACGACGCCGGTTTTTACGCCCGCCACGTCAGTTTTATCCCTCCATCTACCCTACCTCTTTGCCCGGAGAGGTAAAAACGTAGGTTTTTAGACTCTCAGTCATTACAATTTATGAACCGAACAACACCCGTATTTACTTAGACTGCGAGCTACCTTTACGCCTATGGTCACTCCCTCCCGAGTACAACCCCGCATCGCCACGTTGGATTTTGTCCGCGGCGTGGCGTTGCTTGGCATCCTGCTGATGAACGTTTCCGCCTTCGGTTTGCCGGAAGCCGCCTACCTCAACCCCGCCTATAACGGTCAGCCCTCTGTGCGCGATGCCTGGACCTGGGCGATCATGGATATTTTGGTGCAGGGGAAATTTCTGACCATGTTCGCTTTGCTGTTCGGCGCGAGCTTGCAGCTTTTACAGCCGAGAGGGCGGAGTTGGATCCACGCACGACTGTTCTGGCTGATGATCTTCGGCCTGATCCACAGCTTGTTCTTCTGGGATGGGGACATTTTGCTGGATTACGGGCTGATTGGTCTGGTGTGTTGCGGCATGCTGCGGATGGCTGACAGCACCAGAATGCTGTTGCGCGCAGGGACGATCATGTATCTGGCGGGGGTCGCCATACTGGTGGTGTTGAGCCAACTGCTGAGCCAAACCGGCGGCCGATTTTGGCAGCCAGGCCCTGGCGATCTAGCCTACGAGGCGCACTGGCTGGTGACCGGCGGCCCGGAAGCCTGGAGCAATCGGCTCTCGATGCTGAGTCAAAGTCTGCTATCGATGGGCGTGCAGTACGGCTGGCTGCTCTGCGGGGCGATGCTGCTTGGCGGCGCGCTAATGCGCAGCGGTTGGCTGAAGGGCGAATTCAGTCTGAGCCACTATCGTAAAGTCGCGCTGGTACTGCTGGTTCCCGCGCTGATCATCGACGGAGCGGGTGCGGCGGCGCAGTGGCATCTGAACTGGGAGTATCGCTGGTGCGGACTGTTGTTGCAGATCCCCGGCGAACTGAGCGCGCCGCTGCAAGCCATTGGCTATCTGGCGCTGTGCTATGGCTATTGGCCGACGCTGCGGCACTGGCGTCCGACAAAGTGGATTAGCGATATCGGTCGGATGGCGCTAAGCAGCTATCTGCTGCAAACGCTGATCTGCACCACGCTGTTCTACCGGCTGGGCTGGTTCATGAAGCTCGACCGGCTGGCGCTGTTGGCGTTGGTGCCGCCGGTATGGATCGTCAATCTGCTGTTCGCGCATTACTGGCTGCGGGTTTTCCGGCAGGGGCCGATGGAGTGGTTGTGGCGTCGCCTGACGCGGTTTGTCGCAGGCAAGCCCGATGTCGCCATTAGCGAATAAACTCGGTTTAATCAAGGATGGAACGCGGCGGCGGATTTCTTGCCGACCGTTTCCGTAGTGTCAGCCGGCAGATACTCGGGCGGCACGGCCGGATAGCCGGGCTCATCGGCAGAAATTGTATGCGGAGCGGGGATCGGGATCATTGGACCAAGAAACCGGGGTTCGCGCTTCAAAATATACAGATCGAACAAGGTGCCCAGACGGGCGCCGAACTCCCTAATTCTTACCATCCAAATATCCTTGGGCGACGGCACCGCATAACACTGGGCCTGAATACCCAGATGCAGCGCAATAAACAGCGCGCGCTCGCAGTGGAAACGTTGGGTGATGATGGTGAAGTCGTTGGTGTCGAACACTTTTCGGGTGCGAACAATCGAGTCCAGCGTGCGGAAACCGGCGTAGTCGAGCACTATATCCATCGGCGCAACGCCTGCGGATATGAGATCGCGCCGCATCGTCATCGGCTCGTTATAGCTTTGCTGCGCGTTGTCGCCGCTGAGGAGCAGATAGCTGACTTTGCCGCTGTTATAGGCATTGAGCGCGCCCTGAATGCGGAACAGATAATATTGGTTAATGCCGCCTGCGCGGTAGTATTTTGCCGTACCCAGCACGACGCCGACGGGGCGGGGGGGAAGGTCTTTCAGGTCGTCGAAAATGTAGGGGGCGGTGCGCCAGCTGATGCAGCGGTCAAGCAGAAATGCGCCTCCTGCCAGCACCAGGATGCTGGTGAAAAGACCAAATGTCAGGCGTTTCCACATGCGTCTGCCTTACTCAGCACGAATCAAATCATCCGGCAAGGCTACTTTACCTGCCGGGCTCACGCAAGGCGAAGCGTCCCGGGTGAACGCTTAATGATGAATTTTAGTGCAAGGGATCAATTAAAAGGAAAAGAATACCGGGGACGGGAGGAAAGAATTCCCCGGTGTAACGTCATTAGACCCGGCTGCCCCACAGGTCATATTCGTCGGCGTGTTCGATTTTTACCGTCACGAGATCGCCCGGCTTGAGGCGAGTTTCGCCGTTCAGATAGACCGCGCCGTCGATTTCCGGGGCGTCGGCCATGCTGCGGCCGATGGCGCCTTCTTCATCGACTTCATCGATGAGTACCGGCAGCTCCAGGCCGATTTTCGCCTGCAGGCGCTGCGCGGAAATCTGCTGCTGTAACTGCATGAAGCGGTGGTAGCGCTCCTCTTTGATCTCTTCCGGCACTGGGTCGGGCAGCGTATTGGCGGTGGCGCCTTCTACGGGACTGAATTTGAAGCAGCCCACGCGATCCAACTGCGCTTCTTTCAGGAAATCCAGCAGCATCTGAAAATCCTCTTCCGTTTCGCCGGGGAACCCAACGATGAAGGTTGAGCGCAGCGTCAGCGCCGGGCAGATCTCACGCCAGCGTTTAATGCGCTCCAGCGTGCGTTCGATCGCGCCGGGGCGTTTCATCAGCTTCAATACTTTCGGGCTGGCGTGCTGTAGCGGGATATCCAGATACGGCAGGATTTTTCCTTCCGCCATCAACGGGATCACCTCGTCGACGTGCGGGTAAGGGTAGACGTAGTGCAGGCGGACCCAAATCCCCAGCGTCGCCAGCTGTTCGCACAGGCTGACCATGCTGGACTTGACCGGCTGGCCGTTCCAGAAACCGGTACGGTGTTTGATGTCGGTGCCGTAGGCGGAGGTATCCTGCGAAATGACGAGCAGTTCTTTCACCCCGGCGTCGACCAGACGCTTAGCTTCATCCAGGACGGAGCCTACGGGACGGCTATCCAGTTTTCCGCGCATTGAGGGGATGATGCAGAAGGTGCAACGATGGTCGCAGCCTTCGGAGATCTTGAGGTAGGCATAGTGACGTGGCGTCAGTTTCACGCCGGATTCCGGCACCAGACTAGTGAACGGGTTGTGTTTCGGCTGCGGAACATAATGATGGACGTGCGACAGCACCTGCTCGTAGCTGTGTGGCCCGCTGATCTCCAGCACGTTGGGATGCACTTCGCGGATTTGGTTCTCTTTGGCGCCGAGACAGCCGGTGACAATGACTTTACCGTTTTCATTGAGCGCTTCGCCGATGGTTTCCAGCGATTCTTGAACGGCGCTGTCGATGAAGCCGCAGGTGTTGACGATCACCAGATCGGCGTCGTGATAGCTCGGCACGACCTGATACCCTTCGGTGCGCAGCTCCGTGAGGATGCGTTCGGAATCCACCAGGTTTTTGGGGCAGCCCAGGCTGACAAAACCAATTTTATTGCCCTGCGGTTTGTCGCCGCCTTTCTTTTGCCGGGCCAGCGTTTTCTCCGGGGCCGCCAGCGTGGTGGTCTGCGAAGGATCGAAGGTGTTAACAGTCATAGCGTCTCATACATCGGGTTGTACGGGAAAAGTCGGCGGATTATACCCGAATCAACGGCAGGAAACAGATCCCGCCGCCAATCTTGACGGCGGAGCGGGGCGTTTAGCTGAGGGGAATCATAACCTTGCTTTTGAACGCCGGACGCGTCGTTAATTGCTGGTACCAGCGCTCCAGATGGGGATGAGGCTGGCGTGTAATGGGCATGCCGAACCAGCCGTAGGCAATGCAGCCCAGCGGAATATCGCCGACGCCAAAGTGCTCTCCGGATAACCAGGGCTGGGTCGCCAGCGCGCTATCGGCGATGCTCAGCAAAGATTCGCAACGCTCGATATTGGCTTCAACGGCAGCCCTATCGCGCTGGTCGGCAGGCGTGCGCATCATGTTGATAAACACCGGCCCAAAAAATGTGGCGAAGGATATTGCCCAATCCATCCATTTCTCCGCGCTGGCGCGCACTTTCGCATCGGCCAAATAAAGCGAATCTTGCCCATACTGCGCCGCCAGATAGCGCACGATACTATTGGATTCCCATAGCACCAGCTCATCGTCGCGCAGGCAGGGAATCAATCCGTTGGGATTCAGCGCCAGATAATCGGGGTCTTGATTACCCCCGAAAGCGCCGCCCAGAGGAATATGCTGGTACGTCAGTCCTAACTCCTCCGCGCACCAGAGTACCTTTTTCACATTCGTCGAGTTCTCGCGTCCCCATAGGGTTAGCATTGTGTTAATCCTCCCGTCACGTTTTGACCATTAATGTAGATAAGACCATGAGTCTGGCACGGAATAAAGTCGCGCATCGCTATGCCTGCATAATCATAGGGTTTTTTATTATTTATTTATTACGCTGATTCCCTTAATAATCATGATAACCAATGACAACAATGACTCAGACAGGAAGGGTGTTATGACATTTTCTCAATCTATACGAGCGACGGTGGTCGCCGCGCTATTGGCCTCGGGCATTCACAGTGCTGTCGCGCAGAGCGACGCACACACCATCGTATTCGGCGTCGCGCCGGGTCCTTATGGCGATATGGTTAAACAGGCCATCAAACCAGAGCTGACGCAAAAAGGGTACAAGGTCGTGGTGCGCGAATTCAGTGACTACGTCCAGCCTAACCTCGCATTGTCGAACGGCAGCATCGACGCCAACCTGTTTCAGCATACTCTTTATCTGGACAAGTTCGCGGCGGATAAAGGTCTGAAACTGACCCGCCTAATCGCGGTGCCGACCGCCAGCATGGGATTCTATTCGCGCAAAATCACCTCGCTGGACGAATTGAAGAAAGGCGACATCGTGACGTTATCCAACGATCCCACCAACCTGGCTCGTGGCCTGCGCTTCCTACAGTCGCTGGGACTGATTACCATCAAGCCGGACATCGATCCCACTAAAGCGTCGGAAAAAGATATTGTCAGCAACCCGCGAGGGCTGGTGTTTAAACCGCTCGAAGCTGCGCAACTGCCACGCACGTTGGATAGCGTGACGGCCTCGTTGATCAACGGCAACTTCGCCCTTTCCGCCGGACTGAAACTCTCTTCCGCGCTGAAGCTGGAAACGCTGGATGAGAACCTCAAGAACGTCATTGCCGTCCGGACGGCGGACGTTGATAAGCCGTTTGTGAAGGACATCCAAGTCGCCGTCGAGTCACCGGCTTATGCGGCCGTGATCGACAATCCGGCGACGATGTTCAGTCAGTTCCAGAAACCGGAATGGATGCACGCGCAGACGCCAGCGCCAACGACCACGCCATAACGATCTGGCCGCGTGACCTTTCATAGAGCCGGTCAATGATCGGCTTTCTGTTGTTCCTATATTCAGTCGGGAGTGCGCGAACCATGATTCGCATAGACAATGTCAGCGTTGACTTTCCACATGAAAAACAACGAGAAACGAAAGCGGTGGATAATGTTTCACTGCATATCCGTCGGGGCGATGTGTATGGCATCGTCGGGGCGAGCGGGGCTGGGAAAAGTACTTTGCTGCGCACCATCAATCTGCTACAGCGCCCGACGTCGGGCCATGTTAGCGTGAACGGCGTGCGTATCAGCGACCTTCGCGGTGCCAGGCTGCGGCACTGTCGACAAAAAGTCGGCATGATTTTCCAACACTTTAATCTGATGCAGACGCGCACCGTTGCGCAAAACGTCGCTTTCAGCCTGAAATCAGCGGGCAAATCCAGGGCGGAGATTGAGCGGCGGGTGCCGGAGATCCTGATGCTGGTCGGGCTGGCGGATAAGGCTCAGGCCTACCCTGCGCAGCTCAGCGGTGGGCAAAAGCAGCGGGTCGGCATCGCGCGGGGCATCGCCAACCATCCGGAAGTGCTGCTGTGTGATGAGCCGACGTCGGCGCTGGATCTGGAAACGTCCGCCGCGATCCTTGCGTTGCTGAAAGAGATCAATCTGAAGCTTGGTATTACCATCGTGCTGATCTCTCATGAAATGAGCGTCATTAAGACGATCTGTAATCGCGTCGCGGTGATGACCGGCGGTCGCGTGGTGGAAGAGGGCGACGTGTTCGATATCTTCGCCACCCCGCAGCACGATTTCACTCGCCAACTGGTGGCGCATACGCTGAATCTAGCGCTGCCTAGCCGGCTGAAAGAGGATTTGCGGGGAACGCTGGTGAAGATCCTGTTCGTCGGCGACTCCGCCGAACAGCCGGTCCTGTCGGATGTCGCGACGCGCTTCGGCGTGTCCGTGAATATTCTGCACGGCAAAATCGAATATATCGGCAATCGGGCGCTGGGGATCCTGGTGGCGCTGCTGATGCACGCGACGGACCCGTCGCAGGTCACGGCCGCCGTCGAGTACATCCGCCATAAAACCGCTAACGTGGAGGTGCTGCATGGATGAATTATGGGGTGATCTGATCGCCGCATTCGGTGAAACATTCCAGATGGTCGGGATTTCGACTTTCTTCGCCGTAATCGGCGGCCTGCCGCTGGGGCTGTTGATCTACGTCACCGACCGGCATCTTTTCTGGGAGAACCGCTTTTTCTATCTGCTCAGCACCGTGCTGGTGAATATCATCCGTTCGATTCCGTTCGTGATTTTGCTGGTGCTGCTGCTGCCGTTGACACAGATCCTGCTCGGCAACACTATCGGCCCTATCGCGGCCTCGGTGCCGATGTCCGTCGCCGCTATCGCTTTTTATGCGCGGCTGGTGGATAGCGCGTTGCGCGAGGTTGATCCAGGAATTGTGGAAGCCGCGGAGGCGTTCGGCGCCAGTCCAATGCGTATCATCGGCACGGTGCTGCTGCCGGAAGCGCGTTCCGGGTTACTGCGCGGACTGACGATAACGTTGGTGAGCCTGATCGGCTACTCGGCGATGGCGGGCATCGTCGGCGGCGGCGGCGTCGGGGATCTGGCGATCCGTTTCGGCTACTACCGCTATGAAACGCAGGTCATGGTGGTGACGGTCATTGCGCTGGTGATTCTGGTACAGATCGTACAAACGCTAGGCGACTGGCTGGCGAAACGCGCCGATAAGCGCGAGCGACGCTGATCGCACCGGGGCGCCTTTCCTATAGTCCGTTCGCGGCGGAAGGAGAGGCGTCCATTTTCCTCTCTTTTTCCTCGGTTTTATCCGCAGTCACCGCCTCCTCGGACCGGTTTTCCTCACGTTTGATTAACTTTACACATTGAGACGTTTTATTACGGCACGTGAAAGGCTACTTTTATGTGTGTCAGAATATGTCTGCATAGCGTTCCTCTCCGTAGTTAACGACGTAAGGACAGAGTTGCTAACCAATGAAAATCAAGATGCGTTTTCCCCGCTTACAGGCCGGCATCGCCAGCCTGATCTTCGTAACGGTATTGCCTGCGGTCGCGGAACAAGCGCCGCCCGCGCCACAAATCGACGCCAAAGCCTATATCCTCATGGATTTTCACAGCGGCCAGGTGTTGGCCGAGTCTCAGGCGGATGAACGGCTCGATCCCGCCAGTCTGACCAAAATCATGGCCAGCTATGTGATTGGGCAGGCGGTGAAAGCCGGCAAAATAAAAACGACCGATGTGGTGACCGTTGGAAAAGATGCCTGGGCGACGGGCAATCCGGCGCTGCGCGGTTCTTCGCTGATGTTCCTGAAGCCCGGCGATCAGATTGCGGTCTCAGAATTGAATAAAGGGATCGTTATTCAGTCCGGCAACGATGCCAGCATCGCGCTGGCGGATTATGTGGCGGGCAGCCAGGACGCGTTTGTCGGGCTGATGAACCAATATGTGAAAGCGCTAGGGTTGACCAACACGCATTTTCTAACCGTCCACGGCCTGGATGCGGAGGGGCAATACAGTACCGCGCGGGATATGGCGCTCCTCAGCCGGGCGCTGATTCGCGACGTGCCCGATGAATATGCGCTGCACAAAGAGAAGTCTTTCACCTTCAACAACATCCGTCAGATGAATCGCAATCGTCTGCTGTGGAGCAGCAACCTGGTCGTGGACGGGGTGAAAACCGGGCATACCAGCGGCGCAGGCCATAATCTGGTGGCGTCCGCCACGCAAGGGGAGATGCGCCTGATCTCCGTGGTGCTGGGTGCGCCGACGGATGCGATACGTTTTCGCGAAAGTGAAAAGCTGCTGACCTGGGGATTCCGATTCTACGACACGGTTACGCCTGTACGCAGCGATACGGTGCTGACGACGCAACGTGTATGGTTCGGCGAGAGTTCGCAGGCGCGTTTAAGCGTGGCTGAAGACGCCGCGCTCAGCATTCCCAAAGGACAGAGCAAAAATCTGCGGGCCAGCTATACGATCAGCTCAACGCCGCTGACGGCGCCGCTGAAAAAAGGGCAAGCCGTTGGAACGGTGGATTTTCAGCTGGAGGGTAAATCCATCGCTCAGCGTCCGCTGGTGGCGATGGACGACGTACCGGAAGCAGGGTTCTTTAGCCGCATGTGGGACGCGGTGCTGATGAGACTAAATCAGTGGTTTGGCGGTCTCTTGGGGTGAGCATCTGACCGGGCGTTGCCGTTAGCGACGGGGTAAGCAGTTGAATGTCCTGTTCGGCACAGTAGCTGATGTAGTCGGCGGCCGGTAATCGGTCGCTGACCACGATATCGAAGAGCGTCAGTTCGCCGATGCGGGCCGGGCTGCGTTTCTCGAATTTGCTGTTGTCGATGACCAGGACATTGCGTTGACTCGCCGATAACGCGCGGTGTTTTATCGCCAGTTCGGCGACATCGAGACAGGTGGCGCCCACCTGAAGATCGACCCCTTCCGCGGAGATAAACGCGACATGCGGGCAGAGATGGTCCATGTCGTGCTGGTGGCCGATAGGGGTAAACAGGGCTTTGCTCGCGTTGAACAGTCCGCCTAGCAAGATCGCCTGACACAAGGGTTTATTTTGCAGCGCCATAAAGGTGTTGAGCGAGTAGCAGACGCCGGTGAAGCACATATCGTCCGGGATCGCTTCGATGATGAAGCTGGTCGTGGTGCCGCAGTCGAAAAAGACGATGTCGTTGGCTTCGACCAACTGTGCCGCACATTCCCCAGTCTGGCGTTTTTCTTCCACCTGACACTGTTCTCGATCGGCAATGAGATAACCGCCGACATTGTGGCTCCGAGGATCGCTGACCACATAGCCGCCCAGCAACATTACGCAGGTCTCCCCACTGTTAAGGTCGCGCCTCACGGTCATCTCAGAAACGCCCAGCAATAGTGCCGCCTCTTTAAGGCGCATTTTGTCGGTTTTCTTTAAGGCTCGTGCCAGTGTGTTCAGCCGTTCGATGCGGCGCATTACCATGATGGTCCTCAGTAAATAAAGTCAAAATAAAATGCAGTGCGATAAGTGTCGGCCTCCTTGTCAACGACAGCCCCATCGATAGCCATAGGCTGATGCCAACGCGAGGTTGTCCAAGTTCAGAGGTCTAAAAGGTGGCGCACAGCGTGTTCTGTGTGCCGTGCCAGAGTGCGGTCAACCGCAACCTGAAGCAGCAGGAACAGCCATGTTCATGCGGGAAATAGCCTGAGCCGGTGAGCCGGCAGACGGGACAGTAATATAGCGGTTTAGATAACGGTGGTGCAAACAGACATTAAGAAACTAATGTAATGGGTATTTAAATAAGTATAACTAATTACGAAATAGGGTAATTAGCATCCTATCAAAGTCACGGGCTCGTGTATCAAGCCGCAAAGATCATGATTGGCGAGTCGCCCTCCTACCAGCGACAAAAGTGACGCGGTGTCACTTATTAGCGCAACGCGCGGAAGATAAAGGGAGAAGCTTATCTGCCGCGCTGCACTTTCGAATAATCTCTGTTTGCTCTCGTCAACATCCCGCTATAACGGTAGCTCCGGCCAGATAATGACAATAAGCGAACCCGCCAGTGTCAGGAGAACATTGGCGATGGCGTACGTGCCGGCATAGCCGAGCGCCGGAATATTGCTGCGCGCAGCATCGCTGATGATATCCATCGCAGGCGCGCAGGTACGGGCTCCCATGATGGCCCCGAACAGCAGCGCGCGGTTCATGCGGAGAATATAGGCGCCAAACAGGAAACAGATAAACACCGGCACCAGACTGACCAGCATTCCTGACAGCAGCATTTGCAGACCAATAGCGCCCAGACTGGTGTTGATGGTGCCGCCTGCGCTCAGACCGACGCCAGCCATGAAAACCATCAGCCCGAACTCCTTCACCATATTCAACGCCCCCTGCGGGATATAGCCGAAAGTGGGATGGTTGGCTCGCAGAAAGCCCAACATGATGCCCGCGAACAGCAGACCTGCGGCGTTGCCGACGCCGAACGAAAAGTGGCTGAACTGAAACGAGATCAGCCCGATCATAATGCCGATAATAAAGAAGGCGCAGAAGGCGAGCAGATCGGTGAGCTGGCTGTGGATGGAGATAAAACCGATGCGGTCTGCAATGCTTTTCACCCGTCGGGTGTCGCCGCTGACCTGCAACACATCCCCTTTATTCAGCACCACGCCATCGTCAATCGGCATTTCAATCTGGCTACGGACAATGCGATTGAGAAAGCAGCCGTGGTCGGTCAGTTTAAGCTGGCTGAGTCGTTTGCCGACGGCGTTGTGGTTTTTCACCACGATCTCTTCAGTGACGATGCGCATATCCAGCAGATCGCGGTCGAACACTTCTTTGCCGTCGCGGAAGTTGGGATTGAGCCGCGCATGCGCATCCGGGTAACCGACCAGCGAAATCTCGTCGCCCAGTTGCAGCACGGCATCGCCGTCCGGGCTGGCCAGAATCCCGTTACGCCGAATTCGTTCGATATAGCAGCCGGTTTGGCGGTAAATGCCCAGCTCGCGCAGATTTTTGCCGTCGGCCCAGGCCACCAGCTCCGGCCCGACGCGATAGGCGCGAATAATCGGTAGATAAATCTTGCGCTGACTGTCGGCGTCCAGGCCGCGCTCACGCGCGATTTGCTGGGCGCTGGTCGGCAGATCCTGATGTTGCAGTTTAGGTAAGTAGCGCGCGCCAAAGATCAGGCTGACCAGGCCGATGAGATAGGTCAGGGCATAACCCAGGCTGAGGTGTTCCTGTTCGATGCCGAGCATGGGCGTGGCCCCGAACGCGTTCCTGAGCGTATCGCCTGCGCCGACCAGTACCGGGGTCGAGGTCATGGAGCCTGCCAGCATCCCGGCGGTTAGCCCGATTCCCCAGCCGAAAATTTTTCCTAATATCAGCGCAAGTACCAATGCGCTGCCGACCATAACCAGAGCCAGCATCAGATAGTTTTTGCCGTCGCGGAAAAAAATCGAAAAGAAGTTGGGGCCAGCTTCGACGCCCACACAAAAAATAAACAACATGAATCCCAGGCTGAGCGCTTCGGCATTGATGGTGAAATGCTGTTGGCCCAGAAACAACGAGACCACTAAAACTCCAATAGAATTACCGAGTTGTACGGAACCTAGCCTCAACTTCCCCAAACAAAGACCCAAACACAGAACGACGAACAGCAGCAGAATGTAATTCCCGTTTAACAAATCAGCGACGTTTATATTCATGGGATGCAACTTATTTTTTACTATTAAGTTCTTGATATAAAAGTAATTTAGGCTAAATTTACTCCATCACAAGGACGCTGGCGTCGACAGCAGAGTTGCATGAAATGAAGGGAATCAGCCGTGTCTGTAACGATTGATGTGGCGGTCGCTATTCTAGAAGTTTATTTGCGTGACAACCAGCTGTGTATGCAGATAAAACGCGCCAAGAGCACCGTCTTGGCACATCAGGGAAATACCACGATTGGTGGCCTGTGCGGTATGACGAGGTCGGAAGGTATTGTCACCTGTTTATAGTGAGAAGACGAAGCATGGCAAACAATAAAGGGTGGGTTGGGATAATCAGTTGTCTTGTATTGTTTACACTGGTTTTTCTCAGTCAGAAGATGATGTCGTTCAAAGTGACGACGGTACAGGGGGGTAACGGCGAGCCGGGCATGTTGCTGTTTTTACTGCCGGGTATGATCTCCAGCTATCTGACGGGTTGCGACAGAATGCGCTATACCCTGATTGGCGCCTTGATCGCAGTGCCCCTTTGTCTGTGGCTGCTGCGTGCAGGCCACGCATCGTGCGGATCGTTCTGGCAAGACTTGGCGTATGTGGTGGTGTCGGTTTTCTGGACTTTACTGGGAGGGTTGTTGCTGCTGTTTTTGAGGGCGGTCGTTCGTCACTTCTTTCGCTAATAACACGCGAGGTTTTTCTTGCGTTAAACGGGCGACGTCATTCGTGTTGAGTGCTGGATCAGCCATAAAAAAGGCGCGGGAAGCGCCTTATGTTGGATCAATGCTCGGTAAGTGACGCTGTCACTTAAACAGATTCAGATGCTCTTTCGCATAAGCTTCAAACTCCGTGCAGCCACCGATGTGCTGCTCATCCAGGAAAATCTGCGGAACGGTCTCAACCGGTTTGCCGACGGTCTTCGACAAATCGGCTTTCGTGATCCCTTCTTCCTGAATATCCACGTAGCGATAGCTGAAGTCATCGCGCTGAGCGGTCAGTTTTTCCGCCAGTTCTTTGGCGCGTACGCAATAGGGGCAACCTGGGCGTCCGAAAATTACAGCAAACATGCTTACTCCTTCATAAAAACTTAAAGTTAGCCAACGTGGCTACTATGCCCGCTCGACGACACAATAAAAAGCAGTCATTGCCTGTCGTATTGATTCCCTCTGGCTATCAGTATCGCACGCATGACGTTGTGAGTCGGGCGGCCTGTCTTATAATTGTGGGCTAAGCGACGCTTGCTGTCGCCTTTATATCCGTTGATTGTCGCGCCTGTTGCTGACCCTCGGCGCGACAGCCATTTTCATTACGCGTAAGGATCGCCATCGTGACTCCTACTATCGATTTACTCTGTCATCATCGCTCCATTCGTCAATTTACCGACCAACCACTGACGGAAGAGCAGCGTCAGGCCATATTCCAGTCCGCCCGAAGCGCCTCGACCTCCAGTCTGTTGCAGTGCAGCTCCATCATTCGTATTACCGATAACGCGTCGCGTCAGGCGCTGGTCACATTAAGCGGCGGCCAGGCGTACGTGGCGCAGGCGCCGGAGTTCTGGGTTTTTTGCGCGGACTTTAACCGACATCTGCAAATCTTCCCGGAGGCGGAGGTGGGGTTGGCGGAGCAACTGTTGCTGGGCTGTATCGACACGGCCATTATGGCGCAGAATGCGCTGATCGCGGCGCAATCGCTTGGACTGGGCGGGGTGTATATCGGCGGGATTCGCAACCACATCGCCGAGGTCACGGATTTGCTGGAACTGCCTGAGCAGGTGCTGCCTTTGTTCGGTCTGTGCTTGGGCTATCCGGCCGTTCAGCCGGATCAAAAACCGCGACTGCCCGCCGAGTTAGTGATCCACGAAAATACCTACCAGCCGATGGATAAAACCGTGCTGGCGCAATATGACCAGCACATGGCGGAGTATTACCAGCACCGCAACAGCCATCAGCGAAGCGGCAATTGGAGCGACCATATCAGAACGGCGCTGGAGAAAGAGCAACGTCCGTTTATTTTGAATTATCTGCATCGTCAAGGGTGGATTAAACGCTGACGGCGAGCCGCGTTCCGTCTTTTCACCGGCGAGGATGCTCCCTCCTGCACGAACTGGCCGTTCAGACGGCAAAAACAGGGGGACTCGGCAGCATCGCTATTGATATACTAGACTCGCGTTCGGGCACAGTGTCTGGGTCAGGCAGCGAAGGTAAGATGGCGTTCAAGCCGTTTTGGGCCATCGCCGTTGTCCGACAGCATTGTGGCTGTTCGTCACTCCCCGCAAGCTTATGAGAATGCCCTGAGATGTCGCCGCTACCACCACCCGCGGGACATTTATTCCGGGTATAGCCTTGCGGGCCGGTGTCTTTTTTCACTGATGGGTAAGTAATGAGGCAAGTTTATATGGATTCAATCATCGTCCCTGATTTGAATGTGCTACGGCGGTGGCTGGATCAACTGGGCATCATTTATTTCGAATGTGACTCCTGTGAGGCGCTGCATTTACCACATATGCAAAATTTTGACGGCATATTCGATGCCAAGGTCGATATCGTCGACAACGTCATCGTGTTTTCCGCGTTGGCGGAAGTGAAGCCGACTGCGCTTATCCCGCTGGTAGGCGACCTGAGCCAGACCAACGCCAGTTCTCTTACGGCCAAGGTATTTTTGGATATTCAGGACGATAATCTGCCTAAGTTGATCGCTTGCCAGACCTTTAGCGCAGGCGCGGGCATCTGTCTTGAGCAGTTCCGCTATTTCATGCAGCAGGCCGAAGAGCAGACGTCGATGGTGATTATGGAAGCCGGCGCCAATAATCTGCTGTTTATCGGCGATGAAGAAGAGAGTCCTGCTAGTCGCGTTATCGCGCCCAGCCTTCATTGATCGTGTTATTAATCAGTCAATACCATCGCATTTTCTTATTTTTGTCCCCCAACATTTTATTTTAGTTTCCTCGCCTATTTGCCATATATTCCACGGCATTTAGGCGACATTGGACGTGTACTATCAACCAAATACCAGTAAATCATTCATAAACCCCGGTTTTATCTCCCCTCTATGGTGCCTCCAGTTCACTACGGTTATGCTTTAAAGCGGTAGTTATGCATGAGGTCCGCCGTGTTTCGACGGTCAGTCGCTATACTGAATTCTGACGCAAGTTGATGAAAACACATTGCGAATGCTGCCCTGGTCGACACACTCGCGTAATCGATTCATACACAGTTAATCCTAATTATCCCCTGAGATGGAGGAATGGACGGATGTTCACCCAACGTAAAAAATGGTTATCGGGTGTGGTTGCCAGCGTGCTGATGGCTGCGTCGTTCACAGCATTGGCGGAAGATAAAACGCTGCATGTATACAACTGGTCTGACTATATCGCGCCGGACACGCTGCAGAACTTCCAGAAAGAGTCGGGCATCAAGGTTGTCTATGATGTGTTTGACTCCAACGAACTGCTGGAAGGCAAACTGATGGCGGGAAGCACCGGATTCGATCTGGTGGTTCCTTCGGCCAGCTTTCTAGAGCGCCAGCTCAGCGCAGGCATTTTCCAGCCGCTCGATAAGAGTAGACTGCCCAACTACCAGAATCTCGATCCAGAGCTGATGAAACTGATTGAGCCTCACGATCCAGGTCATAAATTTGCGGTGCCGTATCTGTGGGCAACCACCGGTATTGGGTACAACGTCGACAAGGTCAAAGCGGTGCTGGGCAAGGACGCTCCGCTGGATAGCTGGGATCTGGTGTTGAAGCCTGAAAACCTGGAAAAACTGAAAAGTTGCGGCGTTTCCTTCCTTGACGCCCCGGCGGAAATCTATGCGACCGTACTGAATTATCAGGGTAAAGATCCTAATAGTGCCCAAGAGAGCGATTACACCCAATCCGCCAACGATCTGCTGCTGAAGCTGCGCCCGAGCATCCGCTACTTCCACTCCTCGCAATACATCAACGATCTGGCTAACGGCGACATTTGCGTCGCGATCGGCTGGGCAGGGGATGTCATGCAGGCGTCAAATCGGGCCAAAGAGGCGAAAAACGGCGTCAATATCGGCTACAGCATCCCCAAAGAGGGCGCGCTGGCCTTTTTTGACGTGCTGGCGATCCCGAAAGATGCCAAAAATCTGGATGAAGCCTATGCGTTCCTGAACTACCTGTTGAAACCGGATGTGATCGCAGGCGTCACCAATTACGTCTATTACGCTAACCCGAACAAAGCCTCTTTGCCGCTGGTGAAAGACGACGTTAAAAATAACCCTGGCATTTACCCCCCGGCCGACGTTCGCGCCAAGCTGTTTACGTTGAAAGTTCAGTCCCCGAAAATCGATCGCGTGATCACCCGTTCGTGGACCAGGGTCAAAAGCGGGAAATAACGCCCCCAGCTGACCTCGGCCATCAGGCGGCGGCGGTCGCCTGATGGCCTCCTCATCTGTCGCAGTCAGGTGACTGCGATGTATCTTGCTTCTGCCGGAGAGCACTATTTTGAACGAAGCGATTTCCCGCCCTCAGCCTAAGACCCAAAAGGCGGCCACTCCGTTGCTGGAGGTCCGCAATCTGACCAAATCTTACGACGGACAACTGGCCGTCGATGACGTTAGCCTGACCATCTACAAGGGTGAACTCTTCGCTCTCCTTGGTGCGTCCGGCTGCGGTAAATCCACGCTGCTGCGCATGCTGGCCGGCTTCGAACGGCCGACGCAGGGGCAAATTATGTTGGACGGTCAGGATCTGTCGTTAGTGCCGCCCTATCTCCGTCCCATCAACATGATGTTCCAGTCCTATGCGCTGTTCCCCCATATGTCCGTCGAGAAGAACATCGCCTTCGGTCTCAAGCAGGACAAGCTGTCGCGCGGCGAAATCAAAGACCGGGTGGCGGAAATGCTCTCGCTCGTCCACATGCAAGAGTTCGCCAACCGTAAGCCGCACCAGCTTTCCGGCGGTCAGCGTCAGCGCGTCGCGCTTGCGCGAAGTCTGGCGAAACGCCCCAAGCTGCTGCTGTTGGATGAACCGATGGGCGCGTTGGATAAAAAGCTCCGCGATCGGATGCAGCTGGAAGTCGTGGATATTCTGGAACGGGTCGGCGTCACCTGCGTCATGGTCACGCACGATCAGGAAGAAGCGATGACGATGGCGGGACGGATCGCAATCATGAACCGCGGCAAATTCGTGCAGATCGGCGAGCCGGAGGAGATTTATGAGAATCCGACCACCCGGTTCAGCGCGGAGTTTATCGGCTCCGTGAACATGTTCGAAGGGCTATTGCAAGAGCGTCAGGACGATGCGTTCATCGTACAGAGTCCGGGGCTGGTGCATCCGCTTAAGGTAGCTTCCGACGTCTCGGTGGTCGACGGCGTACCCGTGTCCATCGCGTTGCGCCCCGAAAAAATCATGCTGTGTGAAAGCGTACCGGAAGACGGCTGCAACTTTGCGGTGGGAGAGGTGGTGCACATCGCTTATCTGGGCGACTTGTCGATCTATCATGTTCGCCTACAAAGCGGACAAGTCCTCAGTGCACAGTTGCAGAACGCCTACCGCTATCGCAAAAATGCGCCGACGTGGGGCGATGAAGTGCGGTTGTGCTGGGATGCGGACAGCTGTGTGGTGCTAACGGTGTAGCAGGGGGAGCACACATCAATGACGATCTTATCTGAACAACATCAGACAACGGGGAGAACCGCCGGCCTGCTCAGGCGCTGGCGGATGCTGTATGGCCACAAGCTGGTGATCGCGCTGCCGTATTTATGGCTCCTGTGTCTGTTCATGCTGCCTTTCCTGATTGTCTTCAAAATCAGTCTGGCGGAAATGGCGCGTACGGTGCCGCCGTATACCGATCTGATGACGTGGGTCGATGGCACGTTGAATATCGCGCTGAACATCGGCAACTATTTGCAACTGCTGTCTGACCCGCTGTACATCGAGGCCTACCTCCAGTCGTTGCAGGTCGCGGCGATCTCAACGTTACTGTGTCTGCTGCTGGGCTATCCGCTGGCCTGGGCGGTCGCGCACAGCAAACCGTCGACCCGCAATATCCTGCTGCTGCTGGTGATCTTGCCGTCGTGGACGTCGTTCCTGATCCGGGTTTACGCGTGGATGGGGATCCTTAAAGAAAACGGCATCCTGAACAACTTTCTGATCTGGCTTGGCGTCATCGACAGTCCGCTGACGATCCTGCACACCAATTTGGCGGTTTATATCGGGGTGGTGTACTCCTATCTGCCGTTTATGGTGTTGCCGATCTACACCGCGCTCACGCGTCTGGACTATTCGCTGGTGGAGGCATCGCTGGATCTCGGCGCTCGGCCCTTCAAAACGTTCTTCAGTGTGATCATGCCGCTGACCAAGGGCGGTATTATTGCCGGTTCGATGCTGGTGTTTATCCCGACCGTCGGCGAGTACGTCATCCCGGAACTGCTGGGTGGCCCGGACAGCATCATGATCGGTCGTATCCTGTGGCAGGAGTTCTTCAACAACCGCGACTGGCCGGTGGCTTCCGCGGTGGCGACAGTGATGCTGCTTCTACTGATCGTCCCCATCATCTGGTTCCATAAGCACCAAAACAAAGCGGCGGAGGATCAGGCATGAATGATTTACCGGCAGTGCGATCCCCCTGGCGTATATTGATTCTGGTGCTGGGATTTACCTTCCTGTACGCGCCGATGCTGATGCTGGTGGTCTACTCTTTTAACAGTTCCCGCCTGGTGACGGTGTGGGCTGGATGGTCCACGCAGTGGTACACGGCGCTGTTTCATGACTCCGCGATGATCAGTGCGGTTGTGCTCAGTCTGACCATTGCGGCGGCATCGGCGACGATGGCCGTCGTGATCGGGACGATGGCGTCGCTGGTGATGGTGCGTTTCGGCAGTTTTCGGGGTTCGAACGGCTTCGCCTTCATGCTGACCGCGCCGCTGGTGATGCCCGACGTTATTACCGGGCTGTCGCTGCTGCTGCTGTTCGTTGCGCTGGGTCATGCCATTGGCTGGCCGGCGGAACGCGGTATGTTGACCATCTGGCTGGCCCATGTCACGTTCTGTTCGGCCTATGTGGCGGTGGTGGTGAGCGCGCGCCTGCGTGAGCTGGACCATTCAATTGAAGAAGCGGCGATGGATTTGGGCGCAACGCCGCTCAAAGTGTTTTTTATCATCACCGTGCCGATGATTGCCCCCGCGCTGGTCTCCGGCTGGCTGTTGGCGTTCACGCTGTCTCTGGACGATCTGGTGATCGCCAGTTTTGTCTCGGGACCCGGTGCAACCACGCTGCCTATGCTAGTCTTCTCCAGCGTGAGGATGGGCGTTAATCCGCAGATTAATGCACTGGCTTCGCTAATACTCTTAGTGGTCGGCATTATTGGGATCATTGCGTGGTGGTTTATGGCACGGGCGGAAAAACAGCGGCAACGTGATATGCAAAAAGCGCGTCAGGGCTGAGCGGCATACTGCGAGTGAGCGCCGATCCAACCGTCATCATAACGCCACCTTGATTTGAGGTGGCGTTATTGTTTATGGGGAGGAGAGTCTTATTCTGTCTATAAAAAAGGATGCGTTGCGACTGTACCGCCGCGGTACGCCTGTCGCGGTGATGGTGGCGGGAACCGGTATTATCGCCACCCGCTGCGTGGGGTTGGCTTTGGTGATTGGCGAGCTGGGGCTGGATGGTTTCGGCGGTTGGTTAAGCAACAGCGCAGCGCAATGGGATACCACTCTGCTGATGTTGGCGGCATGGCTGCTGTTTTGCCTCGAGGTCCGCTGTGGGTTTGCGGTACTGTATGGGCGCGACTGGGGGCGCTGGTGCTATCTGGCTTGCCAGTGTCTGACGATGCTCTACATTCTCATCGCATCGGTGGCGAATGTGCTG
Organism: Lonsdalea iberica; assembly: GCF_002111585.1. Classification (GTDB taxonomy): domain Bacteria; phylum Pseudomonadota; class Gammaproteobacteria; order Enterobacterales; family Enterobacteriaceae; genus Lonsdalea; species Lonsdalea iberica. Next base: position 97,703 of record NZ_LUTP01000006.1, on the reverse strand, counting down.
CCGCCTATCTTTTATCTAAGTGCCGATGATGAGATGGGCGTGTTTAAACAGCTGCTGGAGCACAAGGCGGCGGATGTGGTCATGCTGCTCCTCCTGTTTCTCCCCCGGCGCAGCCAACGCTTTTTTATGCGTCGCAAATAATCTTTCGCTCAAGGGGGTGCTACAATTCGCCTCCTTTGATTTCTTAACAGGTTTCAAATTTACCGTGATGCATTGCGCCCGCTACAACGACGGCACCTGCCGTTCCTGCCAATGGTTGGAAAAAGAGTATCCGCAGCAGTTGGAAGACAAACAGCAGCATTTGAATGACCTGCTGGCTGACCATTCGGTTTGTCAGTGGCTGCCCGCGCTTCCTTCGCCCCATAGCGGCTTTCGCAATAAAGCCAAGATGGTGGTGAGCGGCAGCGTCGAGCGTCCGCTGTTGGGTGTACTCCATCGCGACGGCACCTCGGTCGACCTGTGCGACTGCCCGCTTTATCCCGACAGTTTCAAGCCCGTGTTTACGGTACTGAAGACGTTTATCGCGCGGGCGGGATTAACGCCTTATCAAGTGGCTCGTCGGCGCGGCGAGCTGAAATATCTGCTGCTGACGGAAAGTCGGTTGAACGGGCATTTTATGCTGCGGTTTGTTTTACGCTCGGAAACCAAACTGAACCCATTGCGTGCGGCGCTGCCGTGGTTGCAGGAACAGCTGCCGCAGCTGGCGGTGATATCCGCCAACATCCAGCCCGTGCATCAGGCGATCATGGAAGGGGAGCAAGAAATCCCGCTCAGCCGCCAGCAGGTGCTGGAGGAAGCGTTTAATCAGATACCGCTGGCCATCCGCCCGCAAAGCTTCTTCCAGACCAACCCTGATGTGGCCGCGTCGCTATACGACACCGCCCGGCGCTGGGTACACGCGCTGCCGGTCCGCAGCCTGTGGGATTTGTTCTGCGGCGTGGGCGGATTTGGACTTCACTGCGCGACGCCGGAGATGACGTTGACCGGTATTGAAATCAGCGCCGAGGCTATCGCTTGCGCGCGACGCTCCGCCGAACTGCTCGGGCTGAAGAAAGTGCACTTCGAGGCGCTGGATTCGACGCGGTTTGCCATCGGAAAAGGCGCGGTGCCGGATTTGGTTATCGTGAATCCGCCTCGTCGCGGCATTGGGGACGACCTCTGTCAGTATCTCAGTCGAATGGCACCGCCGTACCTTCTCTATTCCAGCTGCAACGCCCAAAGTATGGCGAAGGATATGTCGCGGCTCCCCGGCTATCGCGCCGAACAAATCCAGCTGTTCGATATGTTTCCGCATACCGCGCACTATGAAGTGCTGACCTTGCTGAAACGGGTAGCGTAAATTCAGCGCAGGGTGTCAGCCCGGGAGTGATGTCGATGGAGATCGACGGCGAGTAGAGACAGGGCGGCGAGTTACAGCATGGAAAGGGGACAGATGGGGAATGAGGCGGGTGAAGACGGGCTGCACCGCAGCCCGATGACGTTAGCGCGTGTGCGACTTACTGCGCCGGGAACCACTTATCGCTAATCGTTTTATAAGTGCCGTTCGCCTTTACATCGCTGAGCGCCTGATTCAATTTCGCCAGCAAGGCGGAGTTGTCCGGACGCACGGCAATCCCCAAACCGATGCCGAAGTAGGCCGGGTCAGTAATTTTTTCACCCACCGCCCCCAGTTCAGGGCTGTTTTTCAGCCATTCATCGACGACCGCGGTATCACCGAACACCCCATCGATACGGCCATTTTTGAGGTCAATGATGGCGTTTTGGTAACTATCGTAAGACACCGTCTGTATCTCAGGATGCTTCTCATTAAGGTATTTCTGGTGAGTGGTGCCGTTTTCCATACCGATACGTTTGCCCTTAAGATCGGCAAATGTCGCGAACTTTCCTTTCTGTGAGATCACAATGGCGGAGTTGGCATAGTAAGGCTGTGAAAAGGCGACCTGCTTGCTGCGCTCTGGGGTGATGTCCATTCCGGAAATGACGGCGTCATAACGACGGAATTTCAGCGCCGGGATCAGGCTGTCGAAAGCCTGATTAGTGAAGGTACATGTCGCCTTCATCTGGTCGCACATGGCCTTGGCCAGATCAATATCGAAGCCGGCGATCTGATTATTCGCATCCATAAAATCAAACGGCGGATAGGTAGCCGAAGAGGCAAACCGAATGTTGTCTGCAGCCGCAACGCCAAAGCTCATTCCAGCCAACAGAGTGGCAAGTACCCATTTCTTCATTGTGTTCACTCCAGATCGTTATAGTTAGACGAAATTACGGTCCGCCCTAGAGGCTTACCTTGCCACCGAGTGAATTTATATGCAAACAAAACAATTACAAATTCAATGGCAAAAGGGCAGTCAACGGTGACTAAGGTTTTGAATGCTGGACGATAAGCGACGCATTCCACTCATTGGCGTGTGCGTACTGAGTGCATAAAAAAGCCCGAGAGAGTCGGGCTCTTTCGGGCTGGAAGCATCACAATCGTGCGTGGTTATGCATCGTGATTTTCAAAGGCCAGAGCCCGGCGTTCAACCATCCGCAGAATTAACGTTAGCAGTCCATTCACACAAAGGTAAACGATGCCGGCGGCGCCAAACACCAAAACGTCATAAGTCCGACCATAAAGCAGTTGCCCGTAGCCCATCACATCCATCAGTGTGATGGTATAGGCGAGAGAGGTCCCTTTAAACACCAGCACGACTTCGTTCGAGTAGGACGACAGCGCGCGTTTGAAGGCGAAAGGCAGCAGAATGCGTAGCGTCTGGCGTTTGTTCATCCCGAGGGCCGCGCAGGATTGCCACTGACCGTCTGGAATGGCGCGCACCGCGCCATAAAATAGCTGGGTGGTGTAGGCGGCGCTATTGAGCGCCAGCGCGATCATGGCGCACAACCATGGCTGAGAGAGTAGAGACCAAAGCCAGGGGATCTGCTTGATGGCGTCGAACTGGCCCGGACCATAGTAGATCAGGAAGATCTGTACCAGCAGCGGGGTGCCGGTAAACAACGTAATGTAAGCGCGGGAGGCCAGGGAGAGCAGCGGCGTCTTCAGCGTCAGCACGATGGTCAGCAGCAGCGACAAAAACAGCGCCGCAATCAGCGCGGTGACCGTCAGCGTGATGCTGGTATGCAGCCCCTTGAGCAGCTCAGGAATATAGTCAAGCATCAGGAGGGCCTCCGTTCGAAGCGAGTGGCGCGAGTTTCAATACGTTTAAGGACCCACTGGCTCAACAGGGTGATCACTAGATAAATGGCTGCCGCTATCATGTACCAAGTGAAGGGCTCTTGCGTACGCGTTGCAATGCTTTTGGTCTGCAGCATGAGGTCGTTGACGCTGATGAGCGAGACCAGCGCCGTGTCTTTCAGCAGCACCAGCCACTGGTTTCCCAGCCCAGGCAGCGCATGGCGCCACATCTGCGGCATGATGAGACGGCGGAAGATTGCGCCTTTCGTCATTCCCAGCGCCTGTCCGGACTCCCACTGACCGCGCGGGACTGATTTCAACGCGCCGCGCAGCGTCTGTGACGCATAGGCGGCGTACAGCAAGGCCAATGCGATTACGCCGCACAGAAACGGGCTGACCTCAAATGTTTCAATATCCAACTGCACCGGTATTTGGAACAGATACAAATTAATGCTGAATCCGTCCGCCAGAATCAGCAGCAGCTGGGAAGAGCCGAAGTAGATAAACAGCACGACCAGAATTTCCGGCAGGCCGCGCAGCAAAGTCACCAATGCGGTGCCGCAGGCGCTGACGATTTTCCAGCGCGCCGTTTCCCACAGGGCAAACAGCATCGCCAAAATCAGGCCTAAAAACAGGGCGCAAAGGGCAAGGCCGACGGTCATCCCGGCGGCGCTGGCTAAAGGGTGTAATTCAATCATCGGGTATCAGACTATTGCTGGAACCATTTTTGATAAAGGGCCTGGTAAGTCCCATCCTGTTTGATGCTGTTCAGTGCGTTATTGAATTTCTGCAGCAGCGCATCATTATGCAAACGAACCGCGATGCCCAGACCGGCGCCAAAGTACGCCTTGTTCGTCACCTTATCGCCGACGACGGCCAGGTTGGCGTTCTGCTTCAGCCATTCGTTGACCACAGCGGTATCCCCGAACACGGCAGAAACACGGCCGTTTTTCAGATCCAGCACCGCATTCTGATAGCTGTCGTAAGGCACGACGGTAATGTCCTGATGCGTTTCCAGCAGGTACTTCTGATGGGTGGTGCCGTTCTGCACGCCGACGCGTTTGCCATTAAGCGCGGAAACATCCTTCACGCTATCTTTCTGTGCGATGAACAGCGCGGAGTTGTCATAGTACGGCTGGGTAAAGTTGACCTGACGCTGACGCTCCGGCGTGATGTCCATGCCGGCGATGACGGCATCGAAGCGACGGAATTTCAGGCCCGGTATCAGGCTGTCAAACGACTGATTATTAAATGTACAGGTCGCTTCCATTTTCCGACACAGAGCGTTAGCCAAATCGATGTCAAATCCCTGAATCTGGTTATCCGCACCGACAAATTCGAAGGGGGGATAAGAGGCTTCGGTGGCGAAACGCAGGGTGTTTGCTGCGCTGGCTGACAGGCTCAATCCGGCAAGCAGCGCGGCCACAAATACCTTTTTCATAGGGCTTTCCTGAATCATCAGTGTGATAGGTAGCTGGCAAACTCTTGGGTTTGCGGCTGAGTGAAGTGCGAGGCGTCGCCATGCTCCACAACGCGCCCGTCTTCCATATACACCACGCGGCTGGCGGTTTTACGCGCGAAATCGACCTCATGCGTGACGATGACCTGAGTGATGCCGGTTTGGCTCAGCTCCTGGATAATGCCCACGACCTGTGCGGTGATCTCCGGGTCCAGCGCCGCGGTGGGTTCATCGAACAGCAGGACCTGGGGTTCCATCATCAGCGCTCGGGCAATGGCGACACGTTGTTGCTGTCCGCCCGAAAGATGCAGCGGATAGCGGTCGGCGAAGTCGTTCAGACGCAGGCGTTTCAGCAGCTTTTCAGCACGAGCGTGCGCTTCCTGACGGCCTAATCCCAGCACGCGGCAAGGCGCTTCGACCAGGTTCTGCTGCACCGTGAGATGCGGCCACAGGTTATATTGCTGAAACACCATCCCTACGTTTTGGCGGAGTTCGCGAATTGCGTCGTCGCCCGGCGTGCGGGTAAAGTCAAACTGGTTACCGGCGATAGACAACGAACCGGAACGCGGCATCTCCAGCAAGTTTAGCACTCGCAGAAGGGAGCTTTTTCCCGCGCCGCTGGGCCCTAACAGGACCAGCGTTTCACCGGCCGGGCAGTCAAGGGTGACATCGAACAGCGCCTGATGCGCGCCGTAGAAACAGTTAATGCTGTTTAGTTGAATACTCATGCGCAAGAATTGAATAGACATTGATGCCGCAAATGGTAACGTTGGCAGAATAGTTATGCAATCGCCACGGGTTAAAATTTGCAAACAGGCGTTTTATTGCCCGCTTAATAGCATAAAATAACGATTTCCCGTCTTCATCGCCTGATTTCTCAGGTGATAACCACACCTCATAAACGATTTTTTATCGCCTGTTTTGTTTTCAACAGGAAAACAGCGGTGAATCTGCCGGAGGATTCACTGCGCCAGCAGGCTATACTTCCGTCTCGGGTTTTGCGCAGACGGCGACACCTTTTCATTGTCGCCGCGCGAACATCCTGACGATGTATTTGACGACTCATCCGAATTCCTCAAGGAGATTGCCATGCAACTGTCTACGACTCCCACGCTCGAAGGCTTTGTGATTACTGAATACTGCGGCGTGGTCGCGGGCGAAGCGATACTCGGCGCGAATATCTTCCGGGATTTTTTCGCCGGGATCCGAGATATCGTCGGCGGCCGCTCAGGCGCTTACGAGAAGGAACTGCGGCGCGCGCGCCAGATTGCGTTTAAAGAGCTGGAAGAACAAGCGGCGGACTTAGGCGCCAATGCCGTAGTGGGTATCGATATCGATTATGAAACTGTCGGCAAGGACAGCAGTATGCTGATGGTCACGATCAGCGGCACTGCCGTCAAACTCAGCCGCTGACGGTGGCGGGCTGATGCGTAGCATGCTGTTTTCCGGGGTACTGGCGTTGCTCGCCGGATGCAAGGCGCCCGTCACGGCCGTACCGGTATCGCACATTGGCCAGGATTACCAACTGTCTACGGCGGATGTGTCGCGCAATCAGACTTCCCGCGTCAAACTGCTGGTCATTCATTACACCGCGGAGGACTTCGCCAACTCGCTGCATCTCCTGACGCAGGGCGAGGTCAGCGCGCACTATCTGATCCCCGAAAAGCCGCCGCTTAGCGCGGGCGTCCCCGTGGCGTGGCAGCTAGTGCCGGAGTCCCAGGCCGCGTGGCATGCCGGGATCAGCTATTGGCGTGGAGCGGTTCAACTGAATTCCCTCTCCGTGGGAATAGAATTGGAGAATAAGGGCTACCGTTGTTCGTTGTTGGGGAGCTGCCGCTGGGCGCCGTATTCGCCGCAACAGGTGGCGCTGCTGGCGCATCTGGCGCGGGATATCCTGGAGCGCCACCAGATCGCGCCTTGGAATGTGGTCGCCCACAGCGATATCGCACCGCAAAGAAAGGTTGACCCCGGACCGTTATTCCCCTGGAAAGCGCTGGCGGAGGCCGGTATCGGCGCCTGGCCTGATACGGATAGGGTACGATTTTATCTGGCGGGCCGCGCGCGGGATGAGCCGGTCGCTGTGCGTCCGCTGCTGGATAAGCTGGCTCGCTATGGCTACGAGGTCAATGATTTGATCACGACGCAACAGCAGCAGCGTGTGATCGCGGCCTTCCAGATGCATTTCCGTCCCCAACGCTATGACGGAGTTGCCGATGCTGAAACCGAGGCTATCGTGGATTCGCTGCTGGAGAAATACGGGGGGCAGTAGCGGGTGTTCACCTGCTCTGTGGGTTCAGGCGACGAACATCGCGATCAAGACCGGCGACAGCAGGCTCAGTATGAAACCGTGCACGATGGCGGGCGGAACCATGTCGACGCCGCCGCTGCGTTGCAGTACCGGCAGCGTAAAGTCCATCGAGGTAGCGCCGCACAAGCCCAGTGCGCTGGCGCGGCGGGATCGAATCAGGCTCGGGATCAGCATGATGGCGATCAGTTCACGCGCCAGATCGTTAAAGAATGCCGCGCTCCCGATAACCGGACCGTAGGCATCAGTCATCAAAATGCCCGACAGCGAATACCAGCCATAGCCGGAAGCCATCGCCAGACCGGTTTTCAAAGGCATGTCGAGCAGCAGCGAAGCCAGCGCGCCGCCGCACAACGCGCTGACGGCCACGACACCGGCGATAATCGTGCCGCGACGATTGATAACGATTTGGCGCAAGGTCATACCGCTGTTGCGCAGTTGGATCCCGACCAGGCACAGCAGCACGAGCAGCGCGTATTCTCCGCCTGAGGCTGCGAACTTCAAGAAAGACCATTGGCTCAGCCCCAGCAGGAACCCCGCTAGCACCACCCCGCATAGCTGCAGCGATTCCAGCATCATTTTTAGTCGGGAAGGGATCTCCTCATAGGAAAGCGCCGTGGCCGTCCAGGCGCTGCGTTTTTCCAGCAACCATAGCGCCAACAGATTCGCCGCGATAATGCAGACGGTATAAACGGTGGCATATTGCAGTACGGCAAGCAGGTTGCTGCCCAGATTTTCCAGAAAGGCCAGGCTGATGCCCATTAGGAACAGGATGACGTACACCATCCAGCTCAGTAGCCGGTTCACGCCTTGCAGTAGGGTTTTATTGCGCACAGGGATCAGATAGCCGAGTATCAGCGGCAGCAGAATGATCAGTAATCCTGAATACATAGTGAAGATTTTCCTTGGGAAAGTGGCGCGGTTTGGCTGGAGTGATAAGTTGTAATTATGTGATTTTAAATAAAAAACAAAATCGGGTAAAGCAGTGATGGCGGGCGAAATCAGACCCTGCCGAAGCGTGTCTCCATGCAGGTCATGACATAGCCCATGAGGAGGGGCGGATGTATCTGGAAAAGGTCGATATTGTTGGTTTCCGGGGAATTAACCGGCTGTCTCTGGCGTTGGATGAGAATACGGTCTTGATTGGCGAAAATGCCTGGGGAAAATCCAGTTTGCTCGACGCGCTCTCTTTACTGCTGTCCCCCGCGCCGCCGCTATATCGCTTCCAGCTGGATGACTTCCATTTCACTCCCGGCGACGAGGCCAGCCGTGAAAACCACCTCCAGATCGTTTTCACGTTTCGTGAAACCGATGTGGGTCATCATCAATCTGCACGCTACCGTAAGCTATTTCCTTTATTTATTCACGGGGACGAGCGCCTCAAACGCATTGTTTATCGCCTTGAAGGTGAGGTCGATCAGTCGAAAGCGGTCAAGACCAGGCGCAGTTTTCTGGACGAGCACGGGCAAGCGCGTTCTCTGTCGGATATTGATGCGCTGGCGCAGACGTTAATTCATCTTCATCCGGTGCTCAGGCTGCGCGATGCTCGTTTCATGCGGCGGCAGCCCGTGCCGTCAATCGAACCTGAGGTCGAAAACGGAGAACATCTGGCGCAGCAGTTTGAACTGCTGGTGGAGTCGCTGGGGCAGAACCCTCATCGCATGACCAATCGTGAACTGCACCAAGGGGTGGCGATTATGCGTCAATTGGTCGAACACTATTTCTCCGAACAGAATGCGGCGCCCAACGATCGTCATCAGCGACATGCGCGTCTGGGCGGCGGCCGCTCATGGCGAGCGCTTGATACCATCAACCGCATGATGGCCGGCCCCAACAGCCGGAATCATCGCATTATTTTGCTTAGCCTGTTCGTGACGCTACTGCAGGCGAAAGGCGCGGTGAGGCTCGACCCTGAGGCTCGCCCGCTGCTGCTGATAGAAGACCCGGAAACCCGGCTGCATCCGATTATGCTTTCCGTAGCCTGGGGCCTGTTAAGCCAATTGCCGCTTCAGAAAATGACCACGACCAACTCCGGCGAATTGCTATCGCTGGTGCCGGTAGAACAGCTTTGTCGGCTGGTGCGAAATGCAACCAGGGTGGCAACGTATCGTCTCGGGCCACAAGGCATGTCGGTGGAGGACGCGCGCCGTATTGCCTTCCACATCCGCATCAACCGGCCTGCGTCGCTGTTTGCGCGCTGTTGGCTGCTGGTGGAAGGGGAAACGGAAGTGTGGATGATTGGCGAGCTAGCGCGTCAATGCGGTCACCGCTTCGGCGCTGAGGGGGTGAAGGTGGTTGAGTTCGCGCAGGCCGGGCTGAGGCCGCTGCTTAAATTCGCCCAGCGCATGGGAATTGAATGGCATGTGCTGGTTGACGGCGATGAAGCGGGTAAAAAATATGCCGCGACGACCCGAAGTCTGCTGGTGGATCAGCATGAACATGAACGAGACCATTTGACGGTGCTGCCGGCGCGAGATATGGAATATTTCATGTATAAGAGCGGATTCGCTCAGGTTTATCACCGCGTCGCGCAGTTGCCGGATAATGTGCCGCTATCGCCAACTAAAATCATCGCCAAGGCCATTCATCGTACTTCCAAGCCGGATCTTGCCATAGAAGTGGCCATGGAAGCGGCGACAGGGGGGGAAAGGGCAATTCCGCCGCTGATGCGTCATATGTTTTCACGTGTGCTTTGGCTGGCGCGGGGGCGGGCTGAATAGCGACGACAGATGACAATAGCGCGCTCGACAGGCTTTACCCTCGTAATAGAACATTTGTTTCACGAACTCGCTCCAGTTTTATTGTCTTGAGCGCGCCACGTTTAATTGTCCGTTGTCCTTCAGTAAGCCCGAATGAAATTTTTACAGTGGAAGGGAAAGTAATTATAATCGCGCCGCTTTTTGTTGTTTCTGATTTATATGAAACTCAATTTTACTGCAGCAATAAAATAAGGATATATTTTTAATGGAAAAGGCAAAGGCGATACTCTCTTCTCGACCCATTTTTATTTCTCGCCCCGGCATTGCCAGCAGTCTAGGCGCTTTTATTGCGGCCTTGTTAATATTATGTGTTGCATTGGTGTTCGCTAAAAGTGAAGTGCCTGATATTTATCGTGACTACATTATTAGTAAAAGCCCGTTAGTCATGGAGGATGCCGGTATTTCCCTGGGGAAATGCCGAATGAAATATAGCATTACGCTCTGCTCTGCGGATGTGAAGTACAAATATAAGAACGAAGTCCATGCCTCAAAGATAAATATCATGTTTTTGGACATTTCGCGCAGCAACTACACGACGGATGTCGTCATCTCGTCCGAGCATCCGGAAATGGCGACGCTGACTCTGGGATTAGAGAAATTGAATAACCGAATCATCGCTGCCGGGGGACTTATCGGCGCTTTGCTTATTCTGGCGGCCCTGTCGTTTAATAACAGCGTGAAATTTTTCCGTGCTGGGCGTAAAGCAAAATGCCTGTCGAAATTAACACTTGTTCCTGTCGAACTCGACGACATCAGAAAATCGTTTTTCATACGCGTGCAGCCGTATACCTATATCGGCGAAGATAAAAAGAAAATCAAACTGGCGAGTCTGCTGAAATGCAATGAACAGCCCATTTATCTGGATGAGAGCATGAAACAGGGATGGGCGGTACTCCTGAAAGAGGTCAATATTCCTGTTTTGCTGGACGACCGTTTAATGCGACTGGAACTCAGCGATGAAGAGCGAGAATCGCTTCGCACCGCATTTGAACTCTGACCGCGAGCGCTTCATAACCGATATTTTCGCTACGGTGGCGGTGCGGATAGTCGCCGGTTTGATGTTAATTAACCTCTGCGGTCGTTAAGATAAAAAGGCTGGCCACCTTGGTGACCAGCCTTGCAGGCAGATTCAGCGCCAACGCCGCGACGTACTTGGTCAGTCGTTAGGCCACCGGCTCGTCAATAAATGGCACAATCAGGCTGGCATGATTGCCTTTCGGTCCCTGGTGCACACTGTAATTAACCACCTGGCCCGCTTTCAGCGTGCGGTAGCCGTCCATCTGGATAGTTGAGTAGTGTGCGAAAATGTCTTCCCCTCCGCCCTCTGGGCAAATAAAACCAAAGCCTTTGGCGTTATTGAACCATTTAACAGTACCCGTCTCCATACATCTCCATCCTTCATAAGCGTATTTTTACGGTGGGGTTATTGGTTAAGGTGAAATCAAAATTGATTAAAACTTCATCAATCACACTAAGACTCTATTAAAATTGCGTGGGTCGTCAAGCGCGATGGATTAGGCGGCGCGTCGGCTTCGCCAAAATTTGATATGGGTAACGGAATGGCGGGGAAGATTACGCCTATCGCAGAAATGGGTTGATGTACTTTTGTTGCCGGGTGATTTTGGTTCGGCAATGGTAAAATAAAAAACAGACGTGCTACTGTTAAGTACGGTAGACCAGGGCAAAACACAGTTAAGATTTGGAAAAACGATGGGAAATCATAGTACGTGGTCGCACACTGAGGACCAGACCAAGCTCGCCATACTGAAGCATTGCAGCCGCCGTCCATGTATAACGTTGTGCTCATCAACGACGATTACACGCCGATGGAGTTTGTTATTGACGTACTGCAAAAGTTTTTTTCTTATGATATCGAACGTGCAACGCAACTGATGCTTACGGTTCATTACCAGGGAAAGGCTATCTGCGGCGTATACAGCGCTGAAGTGGCAGAAACCAAGGCCGATCAGGTTAATCGTTATGCTAAAGAGAACGAGCATCCGTTGCTATGTACGCTGGAAAAAGCCTGATTTAAGGCAATATATTGGGGGAGGTGCCTATGCTCAATCAAGAACTGGAACTCAGTCTCAACATGGCTTTCGCCAGAGCGCGTGAGCACCGTCAAGAGTTTATGACCGTGGAGCATTTGCTGCTGGCATTGCTCAGCAATACCTCCGCACGTGAAGCACTGGACGCATGCACGGTCGACCTGGATGCTTTACGTCAGGAACTGGAAACCTTCATCGAACAAACAACGCCAACGCTGCCTGAGAGCGAAGCGGAACGCGATACGCAGCCGACGCTGAGCTTCCAACGTGTGCTCCAGCGTGCGGTATTCCACGTACAATCCTCAGGACACAGCGAAGTCTCCGGCGCCAACGTGCTGGTCGCCATTTTCAGCGAACAGGAATCGCAAGCCGCCTATCTGCTGCGCAAGCACGACGTCAGCCGCCTTGATGTGGTGAATTTCATTTCCCATGGTACGCGTAAAGAAGAGTCCGGGCCGTCGGTCAGCCAGGAAAATCCGGTGAACGAAGAGCAGGCTGGAGGGGAGGAGCGTATGGAGAATTTCACCACCAACCTTAATCAACTGGCTCGCGTGGGCGGTATTGACCCGCTTATTGGTCGCGAACGTGAACTGGAACGCACGGTTCAGGTGCTGTGCCGTCGTCGTAAAAATAACCCGCTGTTGGTTGGTGAATCCGGCGTCGGTAAAACGGCCATCGCCGAAGGCCTGGCCTGGCGTATCGTTCAGGGCGATGTTCCCGAGGTGATCGCCGACTGTACCATCTACTCTCTGGATATCGGTTCGCTGCTCGCAGGCACCAAATATCGCGGTGATTTCGAGAAGCGCTTTAAGGCGCTCCTGAAACAGCTGGAGCAGGATCAAACCAGCATCCTGTTTATCGATGAGATTCATACCATCATCGGCGCGGGCGCCGCCTCAGGCGGTCAGGTCGATGCGGCGAACCTGATTAAGCCGCTGCTGTCGAGCGGTAAAATTCGCGTTATCGGCTCCACGACCTATCAGGAGTTCAGCAACATTTTTGAAAAGGACAGGGCGCTGGCGCGTCGCTTCCAGAAGATCGACATTACTGAACCGAGTGTTGAAGAGACGGTGCGGATCATCAACGGCCTGAAACCGAAATATGAAGCTCACCATGATGTGCGCTACACCGCGAAAGCCGTGCGCGCCGCCGTTGAGCTGGCGGTGAAATATATCAACGACCGTCATCTGCCGGACAAGGCGATCGACGTGATCGATGAAGCCGGCGCGCGTAGCCGACTGATGCCGGTCAGCAAACGCAAGAAAACCGTCAACGTCGCGGATATTGAATCGGTCGTGGCGCGCATTGCTCGGATTCCCGAGAAGAGTGTTTCCGCCAGTGACCGTGATGTGCTGAAAAACCTGGGCGACCGTCTGAAAATGCTGGTGTTCGGTCAGGATAAAGCCATCGAGGCGCTGACCGAGGCCATCAAGATGAGCCGCGCTGGATTGGGTCACGAACGCAAACCGGTGGGTTCGTTCCTGTTTGCCGGGCCGACGGGAGTGGGTAAAACCGAAGTCACGGTACAGTTGGCGAAAGCCATGGACATCGAACTGCTGCGCTTTGATATGTCCGAATACATGGAGCGCCATACGGTGAGTCGTCTAATCGGCGCCCCTCCGGGTTATGTCGGGTACGATCAGGGCGGTCTGCTGACGGATGCAGTGATTAAACATCCGCATGCCGTCCTATTGCTCGATGAAATCGAAAAAGCGCATCCCGATGTGTTTAACTTGCTGCTGCAGGTAATGGATAACGGCACCCTGACCGACAACAACGGTCGCAAGGCTGATTTCCGTAATGTCATATTGGTCATGACGACCAACGCCGGGATTCGTGAAACTCAGCGTAAATCTATCGGGCTGATACAGCAGGATAACAGCAGCGATGCGATGGAAGAGATTAAGAAGGTGTTTACGCCGGAATTCCGTAACCGTCTGGACGGCATCATCTGGTTCAACCATCTCTCTACCGAAGTAATTCAGCAGGTGGTGGATAAATTCATCGTTGAACTGCAGGCGCAGCTGGATGCCAAAGGCGTGTCGCTGGAAGTCAGCGAAGATGCGCGCGACTGGCTGGCTGAGAAAGGTTACGACAAAGCGATGGGCGCGCGGCCGATGGCGCGGATCATTCAGGAGAATCTGAAGAAACCGCTGGCCAACGAACTGCTCTTTGGCTCGCTGGTGGAAGGGGGATCCGTTACCGTAGAACTGGATTCCACGACCCAGCAGCTGAGCTATAGCTTCCACAGCGCGCAGAAACGCAAAACTGAGGGCGCGGTATCGTCCTAACCACGCGTTATTCGCTAACCCCAACGTCAAGGGCATCCGAATGGATGCCCTTGTTTTTAGAGAATATGCCTCAGGGTTAATCAAAGTGAGATCGGTGAGACGTTTTAATCGTCTTGATCCTGATGGGGCGGATAGAGACTCAACAGTTTAAGCGTGACGCCATTCGTCCAGCCAAAACCATCTTGCAGTTCGTACTCGCCCCCGCCGCCGCCGCCAAGTTCGCCGGTTTCAACCGCATATTTCTCCACCAACTTATGCTCGCGTTCATAGGTATGCCGAACGCTGTTTAGAAAACGGACCGCGATTTCTTCGGCGAGCGGCTCTTGCTGGTAATAGCGTAGCCCTTCCACCGCGACCCACTGCAAGGGCGCCCACGCGTTCGGCGCGTCCCATTGCTGGTGAGAGTGTAGAGTGGTCGTCACCATCCCTCCTTCCTGAACCAGCTCGTTACGGACCGCCTGGGCAGTCTCTTGCGCGTAATTCGGTGGGGCGGCCTGGACATACAGCGGAAACAGGGTTGCCGCGGTCAACTGCTGGCTCACTTTGCCTTGGCGCCAATCGTAATCCGCGTAGTATTGCTTTTCCGCGTTCCAAAAGTAGCGATTCAACGCCTGCTTGCGTTTGTCGGCCCTGAGAGCGTAACGATCAGCGTCGGTCATCTTGTTGGCTAAACGACTGGCTTTCGACAGCACCATCTCATTGTGATAGAGCAACGCATTCAGATCGACCGGCAGGATATCAGTAGTGTGGATCGTCGACAGCTTCATCGGGTCTTTCAACCAGCGTGAACTGAAGTCCCATCCAGAGGCTGCTCCCGCGCGTAGGTCACGGTATAGCTGCGGTCGTTCGCTTTCCGGCACTTCGCTGGCGGTGGTGACGTCGTCGAGCCAAGACTCGGTCCTGGGGACGTTGCGATCGTCCCAGTAGCGGTTTAGTACATCATCGCCGAGGCGGACGACGCGTTTGTCGGCCTGTCCGGGCTGTAGGCTGTTTTCTCCGTCCATCCAGTACTGATATTCCCGCTTCATCTGCGGCAGATAGGTCACCAGCAAATTGTCGCCGTCATGCTTCGCCAGCAGCTCTACCATTTTAGTGAAGAAGGGGGGCTGTGAACGGCTCAGATAATAGGTGCGATTACCGTTGGGGATGTGTCCGTAACGGTCGATCTGGTAGGCGAAGTTTTGCACCATGTTGCGGATGAGACCCCACTGGTCGCTTTCCGCAAGGCCTAACATGGTGAAATAGCTATCCCAGTAATAGACTTCGCGGAAGCGTCCGCCCGGCACCACATAGGCGTTGGGCAGCGGCAAGAGCGAGTCCCAGCGGGTAATGTCGGGTGTACTGCGCGTAAGGTGTGGCCACAAATCGATGATATGCTCCCGCAGCGTCTGGCCGCCGGGTGGGATATAACCTTTACCGTCTGCAGGAATGGTGAAGTTATGCAGGACAAAATGCTGCAGGTCAAAATTGTTCAGCCGCCGCTGCATATAGTAATCCGCCATGATGGCCGAGGGCGAGTAGCGGGGAACCGCGTCTACAAACGTTTTTTGATCCGGAAACATTTTCGCTTTCTGCACTGCTTCGAAAAGCGGCCCCATCGTGATATCCGGCGGAGCCGTGGCGATAGGCTGCGGGTTTTCTGCGTGAGCGCTCTTCATCACCATAACGGGAAAAGCCAGGATTGTGGTTATCTGTAAAATAATCAAAAACGGATATGTCCTCATTGCCTGGAGGGTTAACATCGCTCGCTCTACTCCTCTATTATGTGCAAATTGAGCAATAAAAAAGCAACAATTTTGTAAATATTGCTCAATGCAATGATCTTAGGGCAAAGAGATATATGAGACGTTAATCGAAGAGTGATCTGCTGAGAGGGTCACAGGCTGAGATGTGAAATATGTGAAGGTGGGCACAAAAAACAAAAGCCCTGACCGCAAGCGGAAAGGGCAGGAGGGCGAACATCCTCGTGGGATCGCGTTAAGCGATGGCGGGCCTGTTAGCGGCTACGGAAGACAATGCGGCCTTTGCTCAGGTCGTACGGGGTCAGCTCCACTGTGACTTTGTCACCCGTCAGGATGCGGATATAGTTTTTACGCATTTTACCGGAGATATGAGCGGTAACCACGTGCCCGTTTTCCAATTCAACGCGGAACATGGTGTTGGGCAGCGTATCCAGTACGGTGCCTTGCATTTCAATATTGTCTTCTTTGGCCATCGAATCCTCTAGGTTTTACTACCTTAGTTTTTAACCGGCAAGATAATGCCGAAAAACCCACATTATGTAAAGAAGCGTTGCGACTCCGCGCTTGATTAATTCATCATAGGTGGGTCGTTTAGTTAGGCGAGCGGCAGCGTTTGTCTCTGCCAGCACGGTTCACCCAGCGTAATGGGCCGCAATTGGGAAAGGTGTTGCAGGAACTCCCAGCGCGGTATTTCCGTCGCTCCCAGCGATGCCGTGTGCTCGTTTAATATCTGGCAGTCAATCAGTTGTCCGCCGTGGCGAACAAAGTGACGCAAAAACGCCAGTAAACCGCACTTCGAAGCGTTGTCCGCACGGCTAAACATTGACTCGCCGCAGAACAAGGCGCCTTGAGAAATGCCGTACAGTCCGCCGATCAGCCTGTCATTATGCCACACTTCCACCGATTGCGCCTGTCCTGCCTGATGCAGTTGGCAATAAGCGTCAATAATATCATCGTCGATCCAGGTGCCTTCTTCCCGTTCGGTGGCGCAAGCCCTGATTACCTCGGTAAAGGCCTGATTCAACGTGACCTGATACTCGGTCTTGCGGATGAATTTTTTCATACTGCGGCTGAGATGAAATGCCTCAGGAAACAGGACGGCGCGCGGGTCGGGCGACCACCATAAGACGGGCTCTCCCGGCGAATACCAGGGGAAGATGCCGTGCTGATAAGCCGCCATCAATCGTGACGGCGCCAAATCGCCCCCGAATGCCAGCAGGCCGTTTGGATGGTTTAACGCCACCTCCGGATCGGGAAACTGCACGGAGAAGGGCGACAGCTCAAACAGTTGCATGACTGGCCTCAATTAAAGATGTTGATGAAACTGCCAATAGCGGCCTCGCTGAGCCATCAGCATCTGGTGGTCGCCCTGTTCGACTATCTGTCCGCCGTCCATAACGTACAGGCGGTCCATGCTTTCTAAACCGCGTAGGCGATGGGTGATGACCAGCAGCGTTTTATCTTTGCAGTGCTCACGCAGGAGCTGGAGCATTCGCTGTTCAGTTTCGGCGTCCAACCCCTCGGTGGGTTCGTCAAGCAGAATCAGCGGTGCAGGATGTAACAAAGCCCGCGCCAGACCGATTCGGCGCTGTTCGCCGCCGGACAGTTGACGGCCGCCTTCACCCAGCCAGGCATTCAGCCCCTCGTGCTCCAACAGGTGAGCAAGCCCCACCCGCCGCAGGACGTGAGTCAGCGCCTCGTCACAGGCCTCGGGCGCGGCCAGCCGCAGATTCTCACGCAGCGTGTCACTGAAGAGATGTACCCGTTGAGGAACGACGCTCATCATGCTGCGTAGGTTCTCTTCTGACCAGGCAGATAACGGCGAACTATTGAGGCTCACTGCGCCCTCGGTACAGTCCCAAGCACGGGTGAGCAGTTGCATCAGCGTGGATTTACCGCATCCGGTTTTACCCAACAGCGCGATGTGCTCGCCGGGTTGGAGGCTCAGTGAAATATGCTGAAGCACCGGCAGAGGCTGATCCGGATAGGTAAAACTCACGTTGTCCAATGTTAACGCGGCCTGAGAAGCGGGGGGGGGCCCTCGGCAGTGAATACGACGGCAGGCGTCAGCTTCATCAACTGGTCGACTCGAACGGCGGACGCGGCGACCTGTCCGAGATGTTGGAAGGCGTTTGCGACCGGACCCAACGCTTCAAAGGCGGCCAGCGAGGCGAAAACAAACAAGGCGATGAGCGCGCCCGGCTGCGTATCACCGCCGACGCCGCTGGCCGCCATCCACAGGATCAGCGTGACGGTGAGTCCGCCGCTCAAGATGATGAGGGATTGCGCTAGCGCGCTGAGCGTCGCCTGCTGACGTTGCCGTGATAACCAGCGATTTTCCAGTTGATCCAGCCGATGCCGGAAAGAGACTAACGAACCGAAGATAGTCAGCTCGGCCTGCCCCTGTAGCCAGGCGGTCAACTGGAGGCGGTATTGCGCGCGTAACTGAGTCAGCGCTTCGCCAACCGGCTGGCCTGTTCGGTAAAACGCCGGCGGCATGATGATCAAGAGCAGCAGCATGATGGACGCCAGCGTCATCGCCAATGTGCTATCCAGCCAGCTAAGACCGAAAGCCACCACCACGATAACGAAGAGAGCGCTGACCAGCGGCGAAATCACACGCAGATACAAATGGTCCAGTGTATCGACGTCCGCCACC
This sequence comes from Lonsdalea iberica, assembly GCF_002111585.1. GTDB lineage: Bacteria > Pseudomonadota > Gammaproteobacteria > Enterobacterales > Enterobacteriaceae > Lonsdalea > Lonsdalea iberica. The sequence goes on along the minus strand of NZ_LUTP01000006.1, from coordinate 79,265 downwards.
AGGCGGTTAAGCAGGTCTGCCTGTCTAAAACGGCTGAGCCCGCCGGGGGAAAGCGGCAGAATGCGGCTAAAGGTATACACGCGCAGATGCAGCAGCACGCGGAAGGTGGCATCGTGGCTGACCAGTCGTTCGAAGTAGCGGCTCACTGTGCGTGTAATCGCGGCGCCGCGGACGCCAGCGGCGGGTAGCATGTAGTTGAAGGTATAAAGCCCGGCGAGTCCGGCGAGCGCCGAGCCGGCAAGGAACCAACCGGAGAGCGCCAGCAGTCCGATACTCGCGAGCAGGGTAGCGATGGCGAGCACTACTCCCAAACTGAGTCGCCAAAAGTAGCGGCGATAAAGCCCCAGAAACGGCATCAATACCTGGATGACCTGTGTTTTCTTCATCTCAGAGCTCTCCTCGGCGTTGTGCCATCAATTCTGCGAAAGGCCCCGGCGACGTGCTGAGCGCATTGAAATGCCCTTGCTGTACCAGACGTCCCGCTGCCATCACCCACACCTCATCATAGCGATTGGCCTCGTCGAGCTGATGCGTAATCAGCAGGGTTGTCTGTCGCGCTGCGGCAGCACTCAGTGCATTCATCACCCGTTGTTCGCTATGTGCATCCAGGCTGGCCGTAGGCTCGTCCAGCAACAGTAAATGGCTGGGGCGCATCAGGGCTCTTGCCACCGCGACACGCTGAGCCTGGCCGACGGAGAGGCGTGCCGCGGCATCGCCCAGCACGGTATCCAGTCCTTGAGGCAGACAAGGCAGGAATTCGTGGACATAGGCGTTTTCTACCGCTGTTTGAAGCGTCTGTTCATCTGCTTCGGGATGACCTAGCAGAATATTTTGCCGCAGGGTCTGTTCCGGCAGATGCGGATTCTGGCCTACCCAGCTCAGTTGCTTGCGCCAGGCATCGGGGGCGATTGTGTTCAGCTCCACGTTATTGACGGTCAGAGAGCCTCGATAGGGCAGGAACCCAAGTAACACATTCAACAGCGACGTTTTGCCTGCGCCGCTGGCGCCGACCAATGCGATCCGTTGCCCGGCCGCAATGGTGAACGAAAGCGGTCCGGCAAGTACGGATCCGGTTGGCGTAAGAATCGTCAGATCTCTGGCAACCAATTCCAGCGATTCGACACTATCAAAATCCGCCTGGCCACCACCGACGCTCTCCCCCTCTTCGGAAAGGAAGGTATACAGGGTTTCCGCGGCGCCGACGGCTTGGGCTTTAGCGTGGTAGAACATCCCTAAATCGCGCAGAGGCTGGAAGAACTCAGGCGCAAGGATCAGGACCAGAAAACCGGCAAACAAGGTGACGCCAGTCCCGTAATGACCAAAGTTGAGTTCTCCCAAATACGAGAAACCGAAATAGACCGCGACGATGGCGATGGAAATCGATGCGAAGAACTCTAGTACGCTGGAGGAAAGGAAGGCCATTCGCAACACTTCCATCGTGCGGCGGCGAAAATCTTCGGAGGCTTGACGGATACGATCGGTTTCGGCCTGACCGCGGAAGAATAACCGCAGGGTTTCCAGTCCCCGCAGGCGATCAAGAAAATGACCGCTCAGGCGTTCCAATGCCAGGAAATTGCGGCGGTTGGCTTCTGCTGCGCCCATGCCGACCATCGCCATAAATATGGGGATCAACGGGGCGGTCAAAAATAGGATCAGTCCCGCCGCCCAGTTGATGGGAAAGACGAAGAGGAGGATCAGGAGCGGCATCAGCGCCGCCAAATACATTTGCGGCAGATAGCGGGCATAGTAATCCTGCATGTCGTCGACCTGTTCTAGAATCAGCGACGCCCAGCTTCCGGCCGGTTTGCCCTGAATCCAGGCCGGTCCCAACTGCTGTAAGCGATCCAGCACCTTACTACGAATCTGTCGGCGGATGACCTCGCCGCAGCGGAATCCGACGCGCTCCCGTATCCAGCTCATAATCGCGCGTAAACAAAATGTGGCCGCTAACAACGAAAACGGCGCGAGTAACTGTTCTCGAGGGGTGTGATCGATGATGAGCGCCTGCAACAGCGCGGCTAATAGCCAGGCCTGGGCGATAATGAGCAGACCGCTCACCAGCCCTAACAGAAGCGAAAGGCGCAACCAGCGTTGCGCCAACCGGCTTTGCTGCTTCAGCCAGCGGGTGAGTTCTTGTTGTCGGGAATTTTTCATCAGTTGCCGATTGTCTTCTTGTGAGAGTATTGCGAAATAACGCTTGTATAACCGCGGGTTAACATTTGTTCGGGCGTTCGGTCAATTTGGCGTCATGTTATCGTGACGAGAAGGTCATGCAAACGAAAAGAGGCGGAAAATGAGGCTGTGCGATCAATTTTCACAAATCGAGAAAGAAAGGCCTGAGAGAGAGAAAACTCCCTCAGGCAAGGGTGATCAGCTATTGCCCAGACCATCCAGATAGCGCTCGGCATCTAATGCGGCCATACATCCCGTTCCGGCGGAGGTGATAGCCTGACGGTAGATATGATCCATGACGTCGCCTGCGGCAAACACGCCGGGAATGCTGGTCTGCGTCGCGTTGCCGTGAATGCCGGATTGCACCTTGATATAGCCGTTTTCCAGCGCGAGCTGATTATCAAAAATTGCGGTGTTCGGGCTGTGCCCGATGGCGATGAAGGCACCGGCGACGTCCAGTGTTTCCGTCGCTCCGCTGTGCGTGTCGCGCAGACGAACGCCGGTGACGCCCATCTCGTCGCCCAGAACCTCATCCAGCGTACGGTCGGTGTGCAGCACGATGTTGCCGTTAGCGACTTTCTCGTTCAAACGATCGATCAGAATTTTTTCTGAACGGAAAGTATCGCGGCGATGAATCAGATGAACTTCAGAGGCGATGTTGGAAAGATACAGCGCTTCTTCTACGGCCGTGTTGCCACCGCCGACGACCGCGACCTTTTGGTTTCGATAAAAGAATCCATCGCAAGTCGCACAGGCGGAAACGCCTTTGCCCTTAAACGCTTCTTCAGACGGCAGCCCCAGATAACGAGCGGAGGCTCCCGTGGCGATAATCAGGGCGTCGCAGGTGTACTCTTCGCTGTCGCCGAACAGGCGGAAAGGGCGAGTCTGGAGGTCGACGCGGTTGATGTGGTCGAAGACGATTTCCGTATTGAACTTCGTGGCGTGGGCGTGCATTCGTTCCATCAGCGCCGGACCGGTCAAATCATCGGCATCACCCGGCCAGTTTTCAACTTCTGTTGTAGTGGTCAGCTGACCGCCTTTTTCCATCCCGGTAATCAATAGCGGATTCAGGTTGGCGCGCGCAGCGTAGACCGCGGCGGTATATCCGGCGGGGCCGGAGCCCAGAATTAACAGTTTGCGGTGTTTGGCTGTACCCATGAGTTCCTTAACTCCAGTGGAGGGACGATAGGGCGATTGTAAGGAAATTACCGGCCTAAAAAAAGTGTCGGGGAATGTTGTTAACTATTTGTCTTATCGTTAACAACCATTGAAAAAAGTGAAACACGGCTGGAGCGGGGATGTAACGAGCTAACTTGCGGCCAGCAAAAAAGCATCAAAACGCTGCCTGGCAGCGTTTCTAGGATTTGAATCTGGCAGTTTCTTCTGATTTTAATTGTTTTGCTTTGACAATCGGCTGCGCTTTTGCGAAAACATCCTATGAAGAGGAAAATTTTTGTATGTGAATAGTTGAATGCTCGGCTTTTTATCCGTTTTGGCATTGTTTAATTGGCAGGCGACAGCATAGCTCATGCACCTGTTTGTCGTACGCGGGATACGGAATAAACAGACGTGACTTTTGATGTACAAAATAGACAGGGGTCTTCTTTAGGGGCAACTCTGGCACATTGATGTGGGCCAGAGGGAGCGATGAGCAGGGAAGAGTGAAGAGAGACAATAATAATGGTAGACACAAAAAAACGTCCGGGAAAAGATCTTGATCGTATCGATCGCAATATCCTGAACGAATTGCAAAAAGATGGTCGTATCTCCAACGTGGAGCTGTCCAAGCGGGTTGGTTTGTCGCCCACACCGTGTCTGGAACGCGTTAGACGTCTGGAGAGACAGGGTTTTATCAATGGTTATACGGCGTTACTGAATCCTCATTATCTGGATGCTTCGCTTCTGGTCTTCGTGGAAATCACGCTGAACCGTGGTGCGCCGGATGTATTTGAACAGTTCAATACTGCGGTACAGAAGCTGGAAGATATTCAGGAATGTCATCTGGTTTCCGGAGATTTTGACTATCTGCTGAAAACCCGCGTGCCGGACATGTCTGCCTACCGTAAACTGCTGGGGGAAACGTTGCTGCGTCTGCCTGGCGTTAACGACACCCGCACCTATGTGGTGATGGAAGAAGTTAAGCAGAGCAACCGGTTGGTCATCAAGACCCGCTGACGTATGGGTGCAAAGCCCGGCAAACTCAGCTACACTCCTGTGATTTTATACAGCTACAGCGCCGGGACCTTCTCGGCGTTTTGTCATGACTCCTTTACCGGAACCTGGAGAAACGCTTGAGCCAGGAATACACTGAAGATAAAGAAATTACGCTGGAAAAACTCAGCGCGGGGCGGCGTGTAATAGAAGCGTTGCTTGTTGTTGCAGGGCTGTTCGCCTGCTACCTGGCCGCTTCGCTGCTGAGCTTCAGCCCGTCCGATCCTAGCTGGTCTCAGACCGCCTGGCATGAACCCATTCACAACCTGGGCGGTGGCGTTGGCGCCTGGCTGGCCGATACGCTGTTTTTCGTTTTTGGCGTATTGGCTTATGCCATTCCCCCCGTGATGATCTCGCTTTGTTGGCTGATTTTTCGTCAGCGAAACCATCAGCATGCGCTTGACTATTTCACCTTCTCTCTACGTCTGATTGGCGCTTTGGCGCTCATCCTGACCTCGTGTGGTTTAGCCGCCGTCAACGTGGACGACCTGTACTATTTTGCCTCCGGCGGCGTGCTCGGCAGTTTGCTCAGCAGCGCCATGATTCCGCGATTTAACAGCATCGGCTCTACGCTGATTCTTTTGTGCGTTTGGGCGGCGGGGCTGACGTTATTCACCGGTTGGTCGTGGCTGACGATCGCGGAAAAAATCGGGGCTGCGGTGATGGGCTGCTTGACCTTATTCTCCAACCGCGGACGCCGTGATGACGCTATCGACGAAGAGGATATGGCGCACGATACGGAGCATGAAACTGCAGTAACGCCCTCCGTCGCGCTTCGCGAACACGAGGTGGATGAAGACGATGTGCTACTCGCTGCCCCAGCGGAGCCTGGTGTTCAGCCAGTAGCCGCTGAAGAGCAGGTGCCTTCGCCACCGTCTTCCGAGCCGGCAATAGAGGACGTCTCGCAGGACATGTCTGCGACCGAGACACCAGCCGGAAACGTCACGGTTCCTGCCACGCCCATTGACAGCCAGAAGGTTGTCACCGTCCCGACGGAGACGGATAAGCACGTCAGCGAAACGGAAAAAAGCGAAGTCCCTCCCCTGTATTCTTTCGACGTGCCTGAGTCTCCGGCTGCGGAGCCTTTGAACGAAGACTCGATGCATCACGCTCCGCCAGACGACCCGGTTCCCCCGGTGCCGTCCACACCAGTAACGCCTGCTACGGCAGCGGCAGCGGCTGCGGCAACGGTATCAACAAGTCAGGCGGCGTCTTCGCTGTCGTTTACTCCGGCCTTTTCAGCAGATGATTCGAATCCGCAGATCAAGCAGGGGGTAGGGCCGGAATTGCCGCGCCCGAATCCTGTGCGCATTCCAACGCGGCGTGAGCTGGCTTCATACGGTATCAAGCTGCCCTCGCAGCGCCTGGCGGAACAGCAGGAGCGAGACGCTCAACGTCAAGCGCAGCTGAATGGGGGCGTCGAGCCCGTGGAGAGTATCGAAGCAGATCAAGAGGACGATGCGTTGATGCATCAGCTCGCTCAGGACTTCGCTGAGCAGCAACAGGAACGTTACGGTCACGACACATTGAATGATGGGCCGGAAGAGCGCTCCGCTGAGCAGGTTGCGCCGCCGTCGCAAGTTTCGCCACCGCCTCACTCTACGAACGTTCCGCCGTTAGACAGTGTTTTCGCTATTTCTCCGTTGGCTGACCTGGTTGACGATACGCCAAGCGAGCCGTTATTTACTTTGTCTCCTGAGGAAGAGGCCGCTGCCGTAGAGCATTTTGCTTCGCAAAACGCGTCTACGCCTTCTGTCCAGCCCGCAGCGGCGGTATCAACTCCAGCACCTGACGCGGCGGAGGATGAGGACAACGATGCTTCTCCGTCTATTATGGATAGCCTGATCCACCCGTTCCTGATGCGTAACGACCAGCCGTTACAGAAGCCGACCACACCGTTCCCTTCTTTCGATCTGCTGACTCCGCCATCGGGCAATGAAGACCCGGTGGATGATTTTGCCCTGGAACAAACGGCAAGACTGATTGAAGCGCGTTTAGCGGATTATCGCGTCAAGGCGACGGTCGTGGATTATCATCCCGGCCCGGTCATCACGCGCTTCGATCTGGATCTGGCGCCTGGCGTAAAAGCGGCGCGAATTTCTAACCTCGCGAAGGACTTGGCTCGTTCACTGTCCGTGGTGGCTGTGCGTATTGTCGAAGTAATTCCCGGCAAACCCTATGTCGGTCTGGAGTTGCCCAACAAACGTCGCCAGACCGTATTCCTGCGTGAAGTCCTGGATTGCGACAGTTTCCGCGACAATCCGTCGCCCCTGTCGGTCGTACTAGGCAAGGATATCGCGGGCCAGCCGGTGGTGGCCGATCTGGCTAAAATGCCGCATTTGCTGGTGGCGGGGACGACCGGTTCTGGTAAATCCGTCGGCGTCAATGCCATGATTATCAGTATGTTGTATAAAGCATCGCCGAAAGATGTTCGTTTCATCATGATCGACCCCAAAATGTTGGAGCTGTCGGTCTATGAAGGTATCCCGCACCTCCTGACAGAGGTCGTAACGGACATGAAGGATGCGGCTAACGCGCTTCGCTGGTGCGTTGGCGAAATGGAGCGGCGGTACAAGCTGATGTCGGCGCTGGGCGTGCGTAACCTGAGTGGTTACAACGAGCGCGTCGAACAGGCGGAATCTATGGGCCGCCCCATTCCCGATCCGTTCTGGAAGCCGGGCGACAGCATGGAAACACAGCCGCCAATGCTGGAAAAACTGCCTTACATCGTGGTGATGGTGGACGAATTCGCCGATCTGATGATGGCCGTGGGTAAAAAGGTGGAAGAGCTGATCGCGCGTCTGGCGCAGAAGGCGCGTGCCGCAGGTATTCATTTGGTTCTGGCGACGCAGCGCCCGTCGGTGGATGTTATCACCGGGCTGATTAAGGCCAACATTCCCACGCGTATCGCGTTTACCGTCTCCAGCAAGATCGATTCGAGAACGATCCTCGATCAGGGCGGGGCGGAGTCCCTGCTGGGTATGGGCGACATGTTGTATATGGCGCCTAACTCGTCAATACCCGTGCGTGTGCATGGCGCATTCGTTCGTGATCAGGAAGTGCATGCCGTCGTCCAGGACTGGAAAGCGCGCGGTCGCCCTGAATACATCGACAGCATCGTTAAAGGCGGTGATGAGGGCGAAGGCGGCAGTTTGGGTCTGGATGGGGATGAAGAGCTCGACCCGCTGTTCGATCAGGCGGTGGCCTTTGTGGTGGAAAAACGCCGCGCATCAATATCTGGCGTACAGCGCCAGTTCCGCATAGGCTACAACCGGGCGGCGCGTCTTGTAGAACAGATGGAGGCGCAGGGCATTGTCAGCTCCCCGGGGCATAACGGCAATCGCGAAGTTCTCGCTCCTCCTCCCATGGAATAATACTTGGACCGAAACGGCTATCGTCTGTGCAAAGATGCGTAAAGCCCGATATTACAGACAACGACGGCTGTTTCGGTTTACCTCGCTGATCTACAGTGAGGTAGTACACTCGGCGGTTGTCCAATACAGCCGTTGACCGATGCCATCAAGATAGTAAAAGGATCTTTTTATGATAAAAAAATGGTTAATGACCGGTTGTTTGCTGTCGAGCATGGTATCCGGCGTCGTTCATGCGGACGCCTCCAGCGATTTGCAAAGTCGTCTGAGCAAAGTTAATAGTTTCCATGCCAGTTTTTCACAAAAGGTGACCGGCAATGATGGTTCCGCGGTGCAAGATGGCGAAGGCGAACTGTGGGTCCAGCGTCCGAATCTGTTTAATTGGAAAACGACGTCGCCGGATGAAAGCGTACTGATTTCTGACGGCAAGACTTTGTGGTTTTATAACCCCTTTGTCGAGCAGGTCACCGCGACTTGGGTGAAAGATGCGACGGGGAATACGCCGTTTATCCTGATTACGCGCAACAGCCCGAGCGACTGGAAGAACTACCATGTGACGCAGAAAGGCGATGACTTCGAGCTAATGCCGAAGTCCGCCAGCGGCAACCTGCGCCAATTCTCCATCAGCGTGACCAGTTCCGGCACCATCAAAGGCTTTACTGCCACCGAACAGGACGGTCAGCGTAGTAGCTACGTTCTCAAAGATCAGCAGAACGGAGCGGTAGACGCGGCAAAATTCACCTTTACACCGCCCAAAGGGGTGGCGGTGGACGACCAACGTCAGTGAGGCGTCTGTGAGTAATCTGTCACTCGACTTTTCCCAGAATGAATTTCAGCCCCTGGCCGCGCGTATGCGGCCAGTCACGTTAGCGCAGTATATTGGCCAGCAGCATTTACTGGGGCCGGGCAAACCGTTGCCGCGCGCGATTGAGTCCGGACAGCTACATTCGATGATTCTGTGGGGGCCTCCGGGAACCGGAAAAACCACGCTGGCGGAATTAATTGGTCGTTACGGGGATGCCGATGTTGAGCGTATTTCAGCAGTGACGTCAGGCATTAAGGAAATTCGCGAAGCGATTGAGCGCGCGCGGCATAATCGTGATGCTGGGCGTCGCACCATTCTGTTCGTGGATGAAGTACACCGGTTCAATAAAAGCCAACAGGATGCTTTTCTCCCTCATATCGAGGACGGCACGATCACCTTCATCGGCGCGACCACAGAGAACCCCTCGTTTGAGCTGAATTCGGCATTGTTGTCCCGCGCCCGCGTTTATTTATTAAAAGCGCTGACGGCGGAGGATATCGAAGTGGTCTTGGCGCAAGCGCTGCAGGATAGCGAGCGTGGACTCGGAAAACAGCATATCGTCTTGCCTGATGAGACGAGACGCCTGCTGTCTCAACTGGTGAGCGGGGATGCACGTCGCGCGTTGAATTTGCTGGAAATGATGTCGGATATGGCGGAAGTCGATGCTGCCGGTGAGCGTCATCTGACCCCCGATTTGCTTAACGAGGTCGCCGGTGAACGCAGCGCCCGTTTTGATAACAAAGGCGACCGCTATTACGACCTCATCTCCGCATTGCATAAGTCAGTGCGGGGCTCCGCGCCGGATGCGGCACTTTACTGGTACGCCCGAATTATCACGGCGGGCGGCGATCCACTGTATGTCGCCCGGCGTTTGCTGGCGATTGCATCGGAAGATGTGGGTAATGCCGACCCCCGTGGTATGCAGGTCGCAATTGCCGCGTGGGACTGCTTTACCCGCGTGGGGCCGGCCGAAGGGGAGCGGGCGATCGCTCAGGCTATCGTCTACCTGGCCTGCGCGCCTAAAAGCAATGCCGTTTATACGGCATTCAAGGCGGCAATGCGCGATGCCCGTGAAAATCCGGATTTCGATGTGCCCGACCATTTACGCAATGCGCCCACCGCGCTTATGAAGGAGATGGGTCTCGGTGCTGAGTATCGGTACGCGCATGACGAACCCAATGGCTATGCGGCAGGCGAGAACTATTTTCCCTCGGAATTGGCGGCTACGCAGTATTATCATCCAACCTCTCGCGGCTTAGAGGGGAAGATCGGTGAAAAGCTCGCCTGGCTGGCCTCTCAGGATCAAAATAGCCCGACAAAACGCTACCGCTAGCCTACCCGTTGCGGTAAGGTTACAGCCGATATCTTTCTGCTACAGGGACCTTTGCAGGCCCGCTGTTATATCTCTTCCATCAATAAAAAGCACAGGACTAGCATGCTTGATCCCAATTTACTGCGTAATGAGCTAGACGCAGTTGCCGAAAAACTACTGGCTCGTCGAGGTTTTACACTGGACGTCGAGGCGCTGCGCGCACAAGAAGCACGTCGCAAAACGCTACAGGTCGAAACGGAAAGTTTGCTGGCAGAACGTAACTCCCGATCGAAAGAGATCGGCGCGGCTAAAGCACGTGGTGAAGACATTGAACCGCTGCGCCGTGAAGTTAACGCATTGGGAGAGAAGCTGGAATCTGCGAAAAAAGAGCTCGATCAACTTCAGAACGCGATTCGCGACTTGTCTTTGACGATCCCGAATTTGCCTGATGACTGCGTGCCGTTGGGCAAAGACGAGACCGAAAATCAGGAAATCAGCCGTTGGGGCGAGCCGCGCCAATTGGATTTTAAACCTCGCGACCACGTCGAGCTGGGCGAGCTCAACAATGGCTTGAGCATGGCCGACGGTGTGAAACTGACCGGTTCACGCTTCTCCGTTATGCGCGGACAGGTTGCGCGTATGCATCGTGCGCTTGCCCAATTCATGCTGGACCAACATACCGAGCAGCATGGTTACCTGGAAGCCTATGTCCCATATCTGGTTAACCAGGACTCCCTGTATGGTACAGGCCAGTTGCCGAAGTTCGGCGAAGATCTGTTCCATACCAAGCCGTTGTCTGAAGAAGCGGATAGTAGCAATTACGCTTTGATTCCGACGGCGGAAGTGCCGCTGACCAATCTGGTGCGCAACGAAATCCTGGATGAAGAGTCTTTACCGATCAAAATGACGGCGCATACGCCGTGCTTTCGCTCTGAAGCAGGTTCCTACGGACGTGACACTCGCGGTCTGATTCGCGTTCATCAGTTCGACAAAGTCGAAATGGTGCAGGTTGTGCGCCCTGAAGATTCCATGCAGGCATTGGAAGAGTTGACCGGACATGCGGAAAAAATCCTGCAACTGCTGAAATTGCCTTATCGTAAGGTGCTGTTATGTACGGGCGATATGGGCTTCGGATCCTGTAAGACCTACGATCTGGAAGTGTGGCTGCCTGCGCAAAACACTTATCGTGAAATCTCTTCATGCTCCAACATGTGGGATTTCCAGGCGCGTCGCATGCAGGCTCGCTGCCGCAGCAAAGGTGAGAAGAAACCCCGTCTGGTTCACACACTGAACGGCTCTGGTCTGGCTGTAGGGCGTGCGCTTGTCGCCGTGATGGAAAATTATCAGCAGGCTGATGGACGCATTGAAGTGCCGGAAGTGCTGCGTCCTTATATGCACGGACTGGAATTTATCGGCTAAGCCGTTTCAGCTCAGAAAAGCGCCCTCAGGGGCGCTTTTTTTATCCCTAAACTTTGGTGTTTACAGCAATGTGCGTTGGGGTGCTTTCATCGTAAGACTCTTGGTAAGACCTGGGGTAGCGTCCGCGTTATTTGGCTATAGGAAAAGCGTATTACCCTAAAAAATACCCCAAGCCGAGATTCGTTAAGACGTGGTGGGCCTCCGCTATATGAGGCCATGAACAAATCGTGCGGTCACTCTCTCAACACAGATTGACTTTAACTTTGCTGGTGGCATGATGCGCGCAAAATATCTTCTCTCGTGGTCATCGACCCATGTTCACCTATACGCGCCCGGTCATTTTGCTGCTTAGCGGTCTCTTGCTGCTAACGGTCTGCATTGCTGTGCTTAATACGCTCGTTCCCCTTTGGTTGAATGCTCAACAGCTGTCGGTATGGCAAGTCGGGTTGGTGGGTTCCTCATACTTCAGTGGCAACCTGATTGGCACGTTGTTGGCCGGAGCTTGATCCACCGGTTTGGGTTTAATCGCTCTTATTACTTCGCCGCCATCCTGCTGGCTACCGCTACTGCAGCCTTAGCATTGTCGGTCGATTTCTGGAGCTGGTTGCTGTGGCGCTTAATTGCGGGCGTTGGTTGTGCATTGATATGGGTTGTCGTGGAAAGCGCGCTGCTTTGCGGCGGTCACGCCACTCACCGCGGGCAACTGCTGGCGGCGTACATGATGGCGTATTATCTGGGGAGCGTCGTGGGGCAACTCCTGCTGAGCATGGTCCAAACCGATGTATTTAGCGTCTTGCCGTGGGCGGTGACGCTGGTCGTACTCAGTGTATTACCGATGCTGTTTGCCCGCCTTTCCCCGCCACAAATTATGACGCACAAGGTGAATGTCTGGCAGATGTTACGTTACCGTACGGCCCGTTTAGGCATTAATGGCTGTGTGATTTCCGGCATCATCTTGGGATCAATGTATGGTCTGATGCCGCTCTATCTTGCCCATCAGGGAATGAGTGACGCACAGGTCGGTTATTGGATGGCGCTGCTGATTAGCGCCGGTATTTTTGGACAATGGCCGGTAGGCAAAATGGCGGATCGCTATGGCCGCCTGATGGTACTGCGGGTATTAGTGTTCGCGGTGATCATCGGCTGTATCATGATGCTGGGCTTCAGTCGAGTTGCGATGGTGCCAGCGTTATTCATTCTGGGCTGCGCGGCATTTACGCTCTATCCCGTGGCCATGTCTTGGGCCTGCGAGAAAGTGGCGGCGGGAGAGTTGGTGGCGATGAATCAGGCTTTGCTGCTGAGCTACACGATTGGCAGTCTGACGGGACCGAGTTTGGCGGCGATGCTGATGCAGTCATACTCCGATAAACTGCTGTTCGTTCTCATTGGCGCCATTGCTTTCTGTTATCTGGTCATGCTACTAAGAAAGGCCAATCATCAACATCCCAATCCACTGGCAGCAGCTTGAAGGTTGAATCAACACGCCGGCCACAGGTGACCGGCTTGCGGTAAATGTTCAATAAGCGACGTGGTGGCCGTAGCTTTCAAGAATGGATTTAACGCGGTTCATCGTTTCGGCTTTCGGTGGTTTAACGCCATCCAACTGGTACTCCTCGCCCATAGCGACCCATTTGTGTTTACCCAGTTCGTGATAGGGCAGTAGTTCAATCTTCTCGATGTTCCCCATCTCTTGAGTGAACGCTCCTAGCATGTGCGCTGACTTGTCGTCATCGGACCAACCGGGAACGACCACATACCGAATCCATGTTCTCTGGTTACGTTTTGCGAGGTAGCGTGCGAATTCCAGCGTACGATGATTGGAAACACCGACCAGATTTTGGTGGATGGTGTCGTCAAGCTGTTTTAAATCCAGCATCACCAAATCGGTGGCATCCAGCAGTTCGTCAATCACCGGATCGTAACGGCGTACAAATCCATTGGTATCAAGGCAGGTGTTGATGCCCTGTTCCTGACAGGCGCGGAACCAATCGCGAACGAATTCCGCTTGCAGAATGGCTTCTCCACCGGAGGCGGTCACGCCCCCACCGGAAGCATTCATGTAATGGCGATAGGTGACCACCTCTTTCATCAGCTCTTCTACCGTAATCTCTTTGCCGCCGTGAGTATCCCAGGTGTCACGGTTGTGGCAGTAGAGACAGCGCATCAAACATCCCTGGAAGAAGACGATGAAGCGTATGCCTGGACCGTCGACGGTTCCACAGGACTCGAAAGAGTGAATACGACCAATTACTGACATTGCGAGGTTTCTCCGGGTTGGGCCGAACAATAGCGGCCAGCTGGGGCGCAGTATGACGTCACATTGTGCACGAAGTACATCATGATGACGCTGCGTCGAATCTGTTTTGGCAGCCCTCCCTGGTAAACGGTCACAGCGGGCTGACAAAACAGGCTCTGAATGCTCCGGTGAAGCGGTGAAAAAAGGCCCCACAGAGTGGAGCCTTTATTTTACGCCTTTTCAGGCAGACAGGATAATCAGATGGACTGCGTGAAAGTACGCGTAATCACGTCCTGCTGCTGTTCTTTGGTCAGCGAGTTAAAGCGGACTGCGTAACCAGAAACACGGATGGTCAACTGCGGATATTTTTCCGGGTTTTCCATGGCATCGAGCAACATTTCACGGTTCATCACGTTCACGTTCAGGTGCTGACCACCTTCTACGTTGCTGGATGCTTCGTGGTGGAAGTAACCGTCCATCAGACCAGCCAGGTTGGCTTTACGAACATCGTCGTCTTTACCCAGAGCGTTCGGTACGATTGAGAAGGTGTAAGAAATCCCATCTTTCGCGTAAGCAAACGGCAGTTTAGCGACAGAAGTCAGAGAGGCTACAGCCCCTTTCTGGTCACGGCCGTGCATCGGGTTAGCACCGGGTCCGAACGGCGCGCCAGCGCGACGACCATCCGGAGTGTTACCGGTTTTCTTACCGTATACCACGTTGGACGTGATGGTCAGTACAGACTGAGTCGGTACTGCATTGCGGTAAGTGTTCAGCTGCTGAACTTTCTTCATGAAGCGTTCAACCAGGTCACAGGCCAGGTCATCAACACGCGGGTCGTTGTTACCGAACTGTGGGTATTCGCCTTCGATGTCAAAGTCGATAGCCAGGCCGTCTTCGTCACGAACAGGTTTCACTTTGGCGTATTTGATAGCGGACAGGGAGTCAGCCGCAACAGACAGACCTGCGATGCCGCATGCCATGGTGCGATACACATCACGGTCGTGCAGCGCCATCAGAGAGGCTTCATAGCTGTACTTGTCATGCATGTAGTGAATAATGTTCAGCGCGGTGACGTACTGTTTAGCCAGCCAGTCCATGAAGTGATCCATGCGTTCCATGACTTCGTCGAAGTTCAGGGTTTCGCTCATGATCGGTGCAGATTTCGGGCCTACCTGCATCTTCATTTTTTCGTCCATACCGCCGTTGATTGCATACAGCATGGTTTTCGCCAGGTTGGCACGAGCGCCGAAGAACTGCATCTGTTTGCCCACAACCATCGGGCTAACGCAACAGGCAATGGCGTAGTCGTCATTGTCAAAGTCAGGGCGCATCAGATCATCATTCTCATACTGCAGAGAAGAGGTATCGATGGAGACTTTAGCCGCGTATTTTTTGAAGTTTGACGGCAGTTTTTCAGACCACAGGATGGTCATGTTCGGTTCCGGAGACGGCCCCATGGTGTATAGGGTGTTCAGGAAACGGAAGCTGGTTTTGGTGACCAGCGTACGGCCATCCAGGCCCATACCGGCCAGAGATTCAGTCGCCCAGATCGGGTCGCCGGAGAACAGCTCATCGTATTCAGGGGTACGCAGGAAGCGAACCATACGCAGTTTCATGACCAGGTGGTCGATCAGTTCCTGAGCGTCCTGTTCGGTGATTTTGCCCGCTTTCAGGTCGCGTTCGATGAAGATATCCAGGAAGGTTGAAACTCGACCGAAGGACATCGCGGCGCCGTTCTGAGACTTAACTGCAGCCAGGTAACCGAAGTAGGTCCACTGTACTGCTTCTTGAGCGGTGGTAGCCGGAGCAGAGATATCGCAACCATATTTGGCTGCCATTTCTTTAATCTGTCCCAGAGCGCGATGCTGTTCAGCAATTTCTTCACGCAGACGGATGGTGGCTTCCAGATCTTCGCCGTTTTCCAGTTTGCTCTGCAGAGAGCTGAACTGTGCGAATTTCTCTTTCATCAGGTAGTCGATACCGTACAGCGCAACGCGACGGTAGTCACCGATGATACGGCCACGGCCATACGCATCCGGCAGCCCAGTCAGAACACCGGATTTACGGCAACGCAGGATGTCAGGGGTATAAACGTCAAACACGCCCTGGTTGTGAGTTTTGCGGTATTCGGTGAAGATTTTTTTCAGTTCCGGATCCAGCTCGCGGTTGTACGCTTTGCAAGAACCTTCAACCATCTTGATGCCGCCGAAGGGGATAAGCGCGCGTTTCAGCGGAGCATCAGTCTGCAGACCAACCACTTTTTCAAGGTTGTTATCGATGTAGCCCGCATCATGCGAGGTGATGGTGGCAGCAAGATCAGTATCGAAATCAACAGGCGCATGAGTGCGGTTTTCCTGTTTGATGCCTTCCATGACTTTATCCCACAGCGCGCTGGTTGCAGGAGTAGCGCCCGCCAAGAAAGACTCATCGCCTTCATACGGCGTGTAGTTTTTCTGGATGAAGTCGCGAACATTGACTTCATTCTGCCATTCACCTTTGCTAAAACCATGCCATGCGTTGGCTAATTTTTCATTCAGATCGGTCATTTTACACCTACCTTTTATATGGATTTTTAAAACCCGATGTTGCGGCCGATAACACCCTAGTGCTTGTTTCCACCGCGCAAATAAATAACCCAATAAGTTAAGCCTACCAACAACCCGCCCCCAATGATGTTGCCGATAGTGACCGGGATCAGGTTATCGACAATAAAATTGTGGATAGTCAGGTGTTCGAATTGGCTCGGCGCCATCCCAATGGCATGCCAGAATTCTTCCGAAGCGAAGTTTTTAATCACAATTCCCATGGGAATCATAAACATGTTTGCAATGCTATGCTCGAAACCGCTGGCTACGAACATGGCTACCGGCAAAACCATCACTAGACATTTGTCGAGCAGGGTGCGGCCGGAGTAACTCATCCAGACGGCCAGACAAACCATCAGATTTGCCAGGATGCCGAGGCTCAGCGCTTCAGTGAACGTGTGCTCCAGCTTGTGATTCGCTGTCTGCAGAACATTCAAGCCCCATGCGCCGTTAGCAACCATGTGCTCGCCCGAGAACCAAATCAGCGCAACGAAGATCAGCGCTCCTACCAGGTTCCCAAAATAGACGTTCACCCAGTTACAGCCTAACTGCCGCCAGGTGATGCGGTCGCTGGCCTTAGCCACAAGAATCAACACGGTGGACGTAAACAAATCCGCACCGCAGACCACCACCAGCATCAGCCCTAAAGAGAAGCAGATACCGCCGACCAGCTTGGCCATGCCGAATGGCATAGAGGCAGACCCTGTGGTGGCAGTGATGTAGAAGACAAATGCTATGGAGATGAACACTCCCGCACATATCGCGAGGGAAAATGTAGTAAGCGGTTTTTTTGTGGCTTTATAGACACCTGCATCTTCCGCAACTTTTGCCATTGCTGCCGGTAGTAGCAGAGTAAAGGGGTTGTCAGCTTTCACACTAACTCTCTCTTAAAGTTTATCAGCGCAGTGATATTAACAAAGCATATTAATGCGAAATTTGATATGGATCATAATGGCGGGTACTTGATAGGTATTATACCGCCCAAAATGAGGTGTTTTTTAGGTTAACCGAATGAATTATAAGGAAAAATATTTTTAAAAATATAAAAACGTTTAAGCATAAGCGCCGTAATAGGTATTTTTTATTAAAAAATGGCACTTATAATATAATTATAGCGGTTAAATTCATCGCCACTAGTCGAAATTTAACCAAGTAGTAACATCGGAATTAATATCCATAATTAAATTAAGGTGTTAGGAAAAAATCACCCTAAATTTAGTCTGGGATTATATAGGCTGACGAAAAACGGAAACCGGGGGCGAACAGCCGCGGGGAGTGTAAAGCATTGTTGCAGCGATGGGAATCCATCAGCGTGTAAATATATACCCCACTAATAAAAAACGGGATCATGGTGAGAGACGGCAAGCACAAGCTTGCCGTATTAATAGGAGGGTTAGGATCGCCAGTGCTTACGTTTGGCCTGTTGCAGCTTTTCATAGGCCGCCAGCAGAGACTGGTGAGCGGGCAACGCGGTCAGAGAAGCATCGACAGAGAACAGCTTGTAGAAGCAGGATTCGCCTGCGATGGCCGCGCTGGCTTCTTCAACAGTATTTTGGCCGTACATCTTGACCAACGCATCGTAATACTGCTCAGCCTCTCTTTCCGGCTCCAGCGCCAATTCCAGCAGGGTTTGCAGGCAGCGATAGTAGTTGCTGTGCTCATGACTGAAGACGGACTGGTTGAAGTCCTGCGACCACTCGACCCAACTCAGCGCCTGTTCCAGATCGCCGCCCGCCAGCGCCAGCATGGATTTAAGTTCACCGACACGCAGCGTGAACCAGCCGTTATCTTTGCCGGTCGCAATACCTAACAGTTCGCGCACGCGGGTGAAATCGTCCAGTCCTTCGTCGTCGAGTTGTTGCAACAGCGCCAGATATTCTTCCTGACCAAATTGGCTGTCAGGTAACGCCAGCAAGGTTTCGCGCAGATGCGCCCCCATGCTGTTATTGGCCAGCATTAGGTCTTCGGCAGGATAAATGTCGGACATGCCCGGTACCAAAATACGGCAGGCGTAAACGGAGAGATGCTCATAATCAGCGATATACACCTCTGCATCTTCCTCGCGGAAAATGTCCATCAGCGTCGCGAATTCCTGCTCGGTCGTACCGCTGAAATCCCAGTCGCTAAAAGCGTAATCGGACTCGTCTTTAAAGAGATCCCAGGAGATCAGACCGCTGGAGTCGATGAAGTGCGTCTCCAGGTTCGTGTGCTCAGCGACTTCTTCATTGTCGAACGTTGGCGGGGTGAAGACATCCAGATCTTTCAACCCGCGGCCCTGCAATAGCTCTGTCACGGTGCGCTCCAGCGCGACGCCGAAGTCGGGGTGTGCGCCGAACGAAGCGAAGCAAGTGCCGTTGGCCGGGTTGAACAATACCACGCAGATCACCGGGTATTTTCCGCCCAGGGAAGCGTCGAAGGCAAAAATAGGAAAGCCTTCTTGCTCTAGTGTGGCGACGGCTTCGACAACCCCGGGATAGCGGGACAGCACATCCGCCGGAATTTTCGGCAGGCTAATGGCTTCCGCGATGATTCTATTCTTAACATAGCGCTCGAATACTTCGGAAAGTCCCTGAACGCGCGCCTCATTAGCGCTGTTGCCCGCGGACATCCCGTTTGAAACATACAGATTGCCGATAATGTTGACCGGAATATAAACCGTCTGTAGATCGGACTGGCGGGTGAAAGGCAGTGCGCAGATGCCGCGTTCGGCGTTGCCGGACTGCAGATCGATCAGGTCGTTCGCGGCCAGTTCGTGTTCAGGATTGTAGAAAGCGTGTAGCCGATCATCGAGGATGCCGTCGGGCAGTGTATCGTCCTCTGGCAGGGCGAACCATTTTTCGTCTGGGTAATGGACAAAGTCGCCGTGAGCGATGGTTTGACCCAGATAGAAATCGGCGAAGAAGTAGTTGGTGGACAGACGCTCGAAATATTCGCCAAGCGCGGAAGCCAATGCCGCTTTTTTCGTTGCGCCTTTACCGTTGGTAAAGCATAACGCGCAATCTCGGTCGCGGATATGGACAGACCAGACGTTAGGCACCGGGTTCAGCCAAGAGGCTTCTTCGATGTTGAACCCCAGGTCTTGGAGCTGCTGTTGAAAACGGGCGATGGAGTCTTCCAGGGCGGCGTCTTTGCCTGGGATAAACGTTTGGGTCATGTTGCTCACTCGGTTGTTTTTTTGCAGAAAAGGCATGATACGGACTTTTCTGCGCCGACTCTATTTATTCTCTGTAACAGGCGGGCAACAGGTGAAGGGACGGCGTCGGCTCTCGGTTGGCCACGTTTTCGATGACCGGGGTGAATAAGCGTTGCAGGCGCGAATAACGAGTGATAAAACCAATAACCAAGCAAAACCAGCGACGACTCAGGTCGCCATTTTTTTTATATTTTAGACAGAATGTGGTGAGGGGAAATGACTCAGGTTTTTAATTTTAGCGCCGGTCCGGCGATGCTGCCGACCGATGTATTGCGTCAAGCGCAACAGGAATTGTGTAATTGGCAGGGGCTGGGGACGTCAGTGATGGAAATCAGCCATCGCAGCAAAGAATTTATCCGGGTCGCCACCGAGTCAGAACAGGATCTGCGCGATCTCCTCAATATTCCCTCCAACTATAAAGTCCTTTTCTGCCACGGCGGGGCGCGTGCGCAATTTGCGGCAGTGCCGATGAACCTATTGGGCGACAATAACAAAGCGGACTATATCGACGGCGGTTATTGGGCCCACAGCGCAATTAATGAAGCGCAGAAATATGGCACGCCCAATGTCATCGACGTGAAAACGCGTGCGGATGGCCTGCGGGCAGTAAAACCAATGCGCGAGTGGGCGCTGTCGGACGATGCCGCTTTTGTCCATTACTGCCCGAATGAAACCATCGACGGCATGGCCATTGAAGAGCAGCCTGATTTCGGCGACAAAGTTGTGGTGGCCGACTATTCCTCAAGCATTCTGTCCCGAGCGATTGATGTCACTCGCTACGGCGTCATCTATGCAGGCGCCCAGAAAAACATCGGTCCCGCCGGCCTGACGCTGGTGATTGTACGTGACGACTTGCTGGGCAAATCCCGCCGGGAATTGCCGTCTATGCTGGATTACAAAATTCTGGCCGACAACGATTCTATGTACAATACGCCGCCGACATTTGCCTGGTATCTTTCCGGGCTGGTGTTTAAATGGCTTAAAGCGCAGGGCGGATTGGTTGAGATGGAGAAGAAGAATCAGGCCAAGGCCGAGCTACTTTACTCCGTCATCGATCGCAGCGATTTCTATAGCAACGATGTCGCAGCATCCAACCGTTCCCGCATGAATGTGCCTTTCCTGCTGGCGGATGCCGCGCTGGACAGCGTATTTCTGCAGGAAGCGCAGAGCGCTGGCCTGCATGCGTTGAAAGGGCACCGGGCCGTTGGCGGCATGCGTGCGTCCATCTATAATGCGATGCCCCTGGAAGGAGTGAAGACCCTGACCGAGTTTATGGCTGACTTCGAACGTCGCCACGGCTAATCGCATTAGCATGCGGCCATGCTCGCCCCATTTAAAAGCCCGGTCGGATGCCGGGTTTTTTATATCACTATTTTGGAGACAACAATTCACATGCAGGAATCCCTGACCCTACAACCCATAAAACGCATCGACGGCACGATCAATCTGCCCGGCTCGAAAAGCGTATCCAACCGCGCGCTGCTGCTGGCGGCGTTGGCGGAAGGCACGACGCGCTTAACCAATTTGCTGGATAGCGATGACGTGCGTCACATGCTGAATGCTCTCAAAGCGCTGGGCGTCAGCTATCACTTATCCGCAGACCGGACCCAGTGCGATATCGTAGGGCTAGGCCATCCGTTTTACGTCAACGAGCCGATTGAATTGTTCCTGGGCAATGCAGGAACCGCGATGCGTCCACTGGCTGCCGCGCTGTGCTTGACGGAAGGGGATGTCGTCCTGACGGGTGAACCGCGCATGAAAGAGCGTCCTATCGGTCACCTGGTCGACTCATTGCGTCAGGGCGGCGCGCGCATCGACTATCTGGAGCAGGAGAACTATCCTCCGCTGCGTTTGCAAGGGGGTTTCCAGGGCGGCGATATCACCGTGGATGGAAGCGTCTCCAGCCAATTCCTGACGGCGTTGCTGATGATGTCTCCGCTGGCGCCTAAAGACACACGCATCACCATCAAGGGCGACTTGGTGTCCAAACCGTACATCGACATCACGTTGCATATGATGGAAACGTTCGGCATTTCCGTTGAAAACAAAGCGTATCAGACGTTCCAGATCGCGGGGCGGCAGCGCTACCGCTCGCCGGGCGATTATTTAGTTGAAGGGGACGCATCATCTGCATCCTATTTCTTGGCCGCTGGCGCTATTCGGGGCGGGGTGGTGCGAGTAACCGGCGTAGGGCGTAACAGCGTTCAAGGCGATGTGCGCTTTGCCGATGTGCTGGAAAAAATGGGCGCGATTATTCGCTGGGGCGACGACTACATCGAATGCGAACGTAATGTGCTGCACGCCATCGACATGGACATGAATCATATCCCCGACGCGGCCATGACCATCGCGACTGCGGCCATGTTTGCGGAGGGCGGCACTACCACGCTGCGCAATATCTATAACTGGCGCGTCAAGGAGACCGATCGTTTAGCCGCGATGGCGACCGAGCTGCGTAAAGCCGGCGCGGAAGTAGAAGAAGGGCACGACTATATCCGTATTACTCCGCCGAAACAGCTAACGTCAGCTGAAATTGGTACGTACAACGATCACCGTATGGCGATGTGTTTCTCGTTGTTGGCACTCTCCGACACGCCCGTGACGATCCTCGACCCCAAATGCACGGCGAAAACCTTCCCCGACTATTTTGAGCAATTGGCACGACTGAGTCAGTTTGCTTGATTTGTACTATTTCAGGGGGGGGAATTACGCCTCCCTGAATAGTTTTATCCGCTCTTCGTATAAGAATTCGCCGGATATTCAGTAGGTATAAGTCTTTTATTTAAATTTTATCGCTATGTCGGCGTATAATAGCTGACTTTATTGTCTACAATGGCACGAAGATTTTCCCTGTGTGAAGGAGAAGAACATGGCGGTGACTGCACCGGTAATTACGGTTGACGGGCCGAGTGGCGCGGGTAAAGGCACGCTATGCAAGGCATTAGCAGAGGCGTTGCACTGGAATCTGTTGGATTCCGGCGCTATCTATCGCGTACTGGCGCTCGCGGCGCTGCATCACCAGGTGGATATCCACTCTGAAGAAGCGCTGGTGCCGCTGGCGACGCACCTTGATGTCCGTTTCGTTCCCGAAGACGGGCAGTTGAAAGTGGTGCTGGAAGGCGAAGACGTTAGCCTGGCAATCCGTACAGAAGAAGTGGGCAACACGGCGTCGCAAACGGCTGCATTTCCCCGAGTACGCGAGGCGTTGCTGCGTCGTCAACGCGCTTTTCGCGAGGCGCCCGGCTTGATTGCCGATGGTCGGGATATGGGGACTGTCGTCTTCCCCGATGCGGCCGTGAAGATTTTTCTCGACGCCAGCGCGGAAGAGCGTGCGCAACGCCGCATGCTGCAGTTGCAGGAGAAGGGCTTTAGTGTTAACTTTGAACGTCTTTTATCCGAGATTAAAGAACGCGACGATCGCGATCGTAATCGAGCTGTAGCACCGTTGGTGCCGGCGCCGGACGCTCTGGTGCTGGACTCGACCGAGATGTCGCTAGATGAAGTGGTTGAAAGGGCGCTGGCTTATGTAAGTCAAAAGCTGGGTCCGGCAAACCAATAAATAATCCCACCTCGCTGTAAGGATGCGTAGCGAGGTATGTGAAACAGCCCCATCGAGCAGGATGCCAGATGGACGTTAAATTAAGAAACCCTAAGATTATCAACATGACTGAATCTTTTGCTCAACTCTTTGAAGAATCCCTGAAAGAAATCGAAACCCGTCCGGGTTCCATCGTTCGCGGTGTTGTTGTTGCTATCGACAAAGATGTCGTACTGGTTGACGCCGGTCTGAAATCTGAGTCCGCCATTCCGGCTGAGCAGTTCAAGAACGCGCAGGGCGAAATTGAAATTCAGGTTGGCGATGAAGTTGACGTTGCACTGGACGCTGTCGAAGACGGCTTCGGCGAAACTCTGCTGTCCCGTGAGAAAGCTAAGCGTCACGAAGCATGGCTGATGCTGGAAAAAGCTTACGAAGAAGCTGAGACTGTTACCGGTGTTATCAACGGTAAAGTTAAAGGCGGTTTCACCGTTGAGCTGAACGGTATTCGTGCGTTCCTGCCGGGTTCCCTGGTAGACGTGCGTCCGGTACGCGACACGCTGCACCTGGAAGGCAAAGAGCTTGAGTTCAAAGTGATCAAGCTGGACCAGAAACGTAACAACGTTGTGGTTTCCCGCCGTGCAGTTATCGAATCCGAAAACAGCGCAGAGCGCGATCAGCTGCTGGAAAACCTGCAGGAAGGCATGGAAGTTAAAGGTATCGTTAAGAACCTCACTGACTACGGTGCGTTCGTTGATCTGGGCGGCGTTGACGGCCTGCTGCACATCACTGACATGGCTTGGAAACGCGTTAAGCATCCGAGCGAAATCGTCAACGTTGGCGATGAAATCAATGTTAAGGTGCTTAAATTCGACCGCGAACGTACCCGTGTATCTCTGGGTCTGAAACAGCTGGGCGAAGATCCTTGGGTTGCTATCGCTAAACGTTACCCGGAAAGCACTCGTCTGACCGGTCGCGTAACCAACCTGACTGACTACGGCTGCTTCGTTGAAATCGAAGAAGGCGTTGAAGGTCTGGTTCACGTTTCCGAAATGGATTGGACCAACAAAAACATCCATCCGTCCAAAGTGGTTAACGTGGGCGACGTGGTTGAAGTTATGGTTCTGGATATCGATGAAGAACGTCGTCGTATCTCCCTGGGCCTGAAACAGTGCAAATCCAACCCGTGGCAGCAGTTCGCTGAAACCCACAACAAGGGTGACCGCGTAGAAGGTAAGATCAAGTCTATCACTGACTTCGGTATCTTCATCGGTCTGGATGGCGGCATTGACGGTCTGGTTCACCTGTCCGACATCTCCTGGAACGTAGCTGGCGAAGAAGCTGTTCGCGAGTACAAGAAAGGCGACGAAATCGCTGCCGTTGTCCTGCAGGTTGACGCAGAGCGTGAGCGCATCTCCCTGGGCGTTAAACAGCTGGCTGAAGACCCGTTCAACAACTACCTGTCTATGAACAAGAAAGGTGCGATTGTTACGGGTAAAGTTACTGCCGTTGACGCTAAAGGTGCTACAGTTGAATTAGCTGATGGCGTTGAAGGTTACCTGCGTGCTTCTGAAGCCGCGCGTGACCGCGTTGAAGACGCAACTCTGGTTCTGAGCGTTGGCGATTCCGTCGAAGCGAAGTACACCGGTGTTGACCGTAAGAACCGCGTAGTTAGCCTGTCTGTTCGTGCTAAAGACGAAGCTGACGAGAAAGATGCAATTGCTTCTGTTAACAACAAACAGGAAGAAAGCAACTTCTCCAATGCAATGGCTGAAGCTTTCAAAGCTGCTAAAGGCGAGTAATCACGGTGGACCGAGCGACAGTATGCCGCTCGGTCTCAAACGGTAGTAAGTTACTATGGTGTTATCTGACCATATACTTGGAGGAACTATGACCAAGTCTGAGCTTATTGAAAGACTTGCTGGACAGCAATCTCATATCCCGGCCAAGTTAGTCGAGGATGCGGTTAAAGAGATGCTCGAGCAGATGGCGAGTACGCTGGCAGAAGGTGATCGTATTGAGATCCGTGGGTTCGGCAGTTTCTCACTTCACTACCGTGCACCGCGTGTTGGACGTAACCCGAAGACGGGTGAAAAGGTGGAACTCGAAGGTAAATACGTTCCCCATTTCAAACCTGGCAAGGAACTGCGCGATCGTGCGAATATCTACGGCTGAATGACAGCAGTAGGTAAGCATCTTGCGCGGTATGACGTGCAACAGACTGCTGAGTAAGAAATTTTAAAAGGCGCCCCACAAGGGGCGCCTTTTTTCTGTCTGCGATTTGGCCAACGAGTCTACCTCTGAGATATGAGGGTTGAGGCGCAGTGCAGACGAAGAGGGCATGGCTGTATGCAGGATGAATGAGGCAGTCAGCCACTCAGTCGTGATAGGAAAGATCCGCGGGTGTAGTGATTATGTAGAAATTTATCTATTTGAATCGGCGCGTTGACGGTACCGTGCCTGGTGGCATTTTTGACTTTCAGTAGCCGTGGAATAGTGAGAAGCCTTGGTTAACTTTACGGATCATCGCTGATTGTCAGAGGTGTGACCAGGATGGTCTCAGGCGATGACCTGTCAGGCGGCATATTTGTGCGGCCGCCTCTTTTGCGAACTGTTGAGTGGAGAGAACAAACAAACGGAGCTGCTTCGGCGGTGCATAGTCGGCGCAGTGTACCGAGGCATTGAAGGATGTGGTAAGGGTAAGTAAGCAGGCGGAACATTAACCAGCCTTCAAAAATGCTGATGAGTTGGGCATGACGCACATGTCGAAGAGGCATGAACCCGTACATCAGTGATGATGGTGACATCCGTCGAAGTCACGAGCGCGGCGCGTGATAAGGCGCATCAGGCCAAATTGAATGACCAGTAGAGTGCGGTAGGCGTCAACAGCGGGGATGATGAGGGTCACCCTAGCCAACGCAGGGTGACCTCGTTCATGAGCTGATTATTGGGTATGACGTTGTTGCAGACAGCCGATGATAGTCGCCAAATCCAAATTCTGATCCTGAAGCAGTACCAGCAGGTGATACATCAGATCGGACGCTTCGTTGGTCAACTCTTCCCTGTCATGCACGGTTGCAGCCAGCGCGGTCTCCAATCCCTCTTCGCCGACTTTTTGCGCGATACGCTTCGTGCCGCTGGCATAGAGCCGTGCGGTGTAGGAGCTTTCTGGGTCGGCGGCCTTACGGCTTGCCAGCAGCTGCTCCAGATTAAACAGGAACTGCCATTGACTGGCTGCCGGGGAGAAGCAGCTGCTAGTACCGGTATGGCAAGTCGGGCCAACCGGATTGGCCAGAACCAGCAGGGTATCGTTATCGCAGTCCGGCGTGATGGAGACGACGTTCAGGACATTGCCTGAGGTTTCCCCTTTGGTCCACAGTCGGTTTTTGGTGCGAGAGAAAAAGGTGACTTTTCCCGTCTCTTCGGTCGCCTGCAGCGCTTCAGGATTCATGTAGCCCAGCATCAGTACTTCGCCGGAGACGGCATGTTGTACGATAGCAGGCAGCATGCCGTTGGTTTTTTCCCAGTCTAGCTGGCTTCTTTGTTGTTCGGTTAACACACCCGGATCTCCACGCCTTGTTGCTTGAGGAACTGTTTCAGTTCACCAATATTAATAATTTGTTTATGAAAGACCGATGCCGCCAGCGCGCCATCGACGCGTGCATTCTGGAATGCTTCCAGGAAATGCTCGCGAGTACCGGCGCCGCCGGAGGCGATTAATGGCACCTGACAGACGTCTCGTACCTGCCGCAGCTGTTCCAAATCGTAGCCGTTGCGGACACCGTCTTGGTTCATCATGTTGAGAACAATTTCACCTGCGCCGAGCTTCTGAACTTCCTGAACCCAGTCCAGCGTTTCCCACTGAGTAACACGGGTGCGCTTCTCGTCACCGGTGTATTGATTAACATGATAACGCCCGGTGTCGGCGTCATGCCAGGTATCGATCCCGACGACGATGCATTGAACACCGAAGCGGTCGGCCAACCGGGAAATCAACGTCGGGTCGGCCAGCGCCGGCGAGTTGATGGAAATCTTGTCTGCGCCGAACGACAGAATCTGTGCGGCTTCTTCCAGACTTTTAATGCCGCCCGCTACGCAGAAGGGGATATCGATCACTTCCGCCACGCGAGAGACCCAGCTTTTATCCACGACGCGGCCGTCAGAGGATGCTGTGATATCGTAAAACACCAGTTCGTCCGCGCCTTCCAGTGCATAGCGCTGCGCCAGAGGAACGATATCGCCGATGATTTCGTGGTTGCGGAATTGAACGCCTTTCACCACCTGTCCGTCGCGCACGTCAAGACAGGGAATTATCCGTTTTGCCAACATGCGATTGCCTCCGCTACGTTAAATTTTTCTTCCAGCAGTGCGCGACCCACGATCACGCCTTGCACGCCGCTACCGCGCAGCGAGGCAATATCGGCAAGAGAGCCGATACCGCCGGAAGCCTGAAACGCCACCTGAGGGTATTGCTGGCAGATCTGTCGATAAAGATCCACGTTAGAACCCTGCAGCGTGCCGTCGCGGGAAATATCGGTGCACAACACGTGACGCAGACCCAACGGCAGATAGCGCTCGACGGTCTGTTCCAGCGTGATCCCTGAGTTTTCCTGCCAGCCGCTGATCGCCACATTTTTAACGCCGTCGGCATCAATACGCACGTCCAGCGCTAGTACCAATGCCTCTGCGCCGTAGCGCGTAAACCATGATTGCACCAACGCGGGATCTTTGACGGCGGTGGAGCCGATGACGACGCGGCGGGCACCTGCCGCCAACAGGGCTTCTACGTCCTGCTCGGTGCGGATACCGCCGCCGACCTGTACCGGCACGGAGACGCCGGCCAATAGCGTTTTCAGAAGGGGGATCTGGCGAGCGGCGGGATCTTTTGCCCCGGTCAAATCGACCAGATGCAGCACCTGCGCGCCTTGCTGCTGATAATCCTGCAGGCGAGGAAGCGGATCGCTGCCGTATTGGCGCTGCTGTCCGTAATCGCCCTGATGCAAACGGACGACCTGCCCGTCGATCAAGTCTAAAGCGGGAATAATCATGATCGTTTACATCTCCAGAAAGTTTTTCAGCAACTGCGCGCCAGCGGCGCCAGAACGTTCCGGGTGGAACTGCACGCCGTAGAAGTTCTCTTTTTGCACTGCGGCCGTAAAAGGATCGCCATACTGAGCCTGTGCGATGGTATCGGCGCAGACAGGCATGGCGTAGCTATGCACGAAGTAGAAATAAGCGTCCTCGGGAATGTCGCGGAACAGACGGTGACCCGCCTGCGGCGTTAGCTGGTTCCAGCCCATGTGCGGCAAAGGCAGCCCTTGGTCTTCCATTTTCAGCACGGGCGCGTCGACGATGCCCAGCGTGTCGATACCGCCGCTCTCGTCGCTGGCGCTGCCCAGCAGCTGCATCCCCAAACAGATACCCAGTACGGGCTGGGTGCAGGCTTTAATCAGGTCGATCAGATCGCGCGCTTTCAGCTGTTCCATCGCGGCCTGCGCCGTGCCGACGCCCGGCAGAAACAGTTTATCGGCATGCAGCACCACGTCCGACTCGCGGCTGATGACGGGGTCATAGCCCAGACGTTTCACCGCATAGGCGACGGATGACAGATTGGCGCAGCCGGTATCAAGAATCACTACGTCCATCACAATACTCCTTTCGAGCTCGGCAACGTATCACCTTCGACCCGGATAGCCTGACGCAGCGCGCGGCCAAAGGCTTTAAACAAGCTCTCGACGCGGTGGTGGTCGTTACGGCCTTTGGTTTTGAGGTGCAACGTGCAGGCCATTGCATAAGAGAGCGAACGGAAGAAGTGTTCGACCATTTCCGTGCTCAGATCGCCCACGCGCTGATAGTTGAATTCTGCTTTGTATTCCAGGTGCGGACGGCCGGAGATATCCAGCGCGCAGCGGGCCAGACATTCGTCCATCGGCAGCACGAAACCGAAGCGGCCGATACCGCGTTTGTCGCCCAGTGCCTTATTCAACGCTTCACCCAACGCCAGCGCGGTGTCTTCTACCGTGTGGTGGTCGTCGATGTACAGATCGCCTTTGACTTCCACCTGCATCCGGAAACCGCCGTGGGTGGCGATTTGGTCCAGCATATGGTCAAAGAACCCCACGCCGGTGCTGATCTGGCTCTCACCCTCACGATCTAGCCAGACGTTAACGTCGATAGCCGTTTCGCGCGTCACCCGGCTGACGTATGCGTGGCGGTCGCGGCGGGTCAACTGGGTGACAATATCAGCCCAGTTGAGCCCGTCTCGCTGGTAGCGCAGACCGGTGATCCCCATGTTTTTCGCCAGTTCGATATCCGTTTCCCGATCGCCGATGACATAGCTGTTGCCGCTGTCCATCACGTTGTCTTTCAGGAAAGCGTCAACCAGCGCGGTTTTCGGTTTGCGGCAATCGCAGTGGTCAGACGGCAGGTGAGGGCAGATCAATACGCGCTCGAAGGCAATCCCCTGTGAGGTGAAGATCTGCATCATCAGGTTATGCGGCGGATCGAATTCGTCCTGCGGGAAGCTGGCGGTGCCGAGTCCATCCTGATTCGTGATCATCACCAGTTTAAAGCCAGCCTTTTGCAGCGCCAGCAACGAAGGAATGACACTCGGCTCCAGCGCCAGTTTGTCCAGCCGGTCAACCTGATAATCCTCAGGGGGCTCGGCGATCAACGTGCCGTCACGGTCGATAAAAAGGTATTTCAATCCCACAATCGTTCCTCAAGATTAAGCGGTGATGCCGGAAAGCGCCTGTAGGGCGGCGATAACGCGTTCACATTCGTAGCGGGTGCCGACGGTAATACGTAGGCACCCGGCCAGCCCGGGCTGTTTATTTTGGTCGCGCAGAATAATGCCTTGCTCCCACAGAGATTTAAACACTTGGGTCGTTGGATTGAACTTCACCAGCAGGTAGTTGCTTTCGCTGGGGAACACCGACTGTACGCAGTCCAGCGGCTGCAGTTTATCGGCCAGCCACTGACGATTGTCCAGTATCTCGGCGACATTGGCCTTCATCTTCGCGACACCCGTCTCGCTCAGCGCCTGTGCGGCGATGTCAGCCACCGGTAGAGAGAGTGGGTACGGGGCAATCACCTTTAACAGCAGCTGAATGACGTCTTCGTTCGCCAGCGTAAAGCCGCAGCGCAGTCCCGCCAGCGCGAATGCTTTAGACAGCGTGCGCAGGATCACGAGATGAGGATAGTCCGCCAGCCAGCTTACGGTGGAGGCCTCTGGGCAGAATTCGATGTAGGCCTCGTCGATAACAACCAGCGCCTTGTCCTGCGCCAGTGTTAGTAGGCGACGCAGATCTTCCGGGTTCACCAGATTGCCCGTCGGATTGTTCGGGCTACAGACGTAGATCACTTTGACGTTATCGAGTTGCCGTTCAATCGAGGCCATATCCAGCTGCCAGTCCGCTGTACTTTGCGCCGTGCGGCGTTCTACGCCGAACGTTTCGGCGCTGACCGCGTACATACCATAAGTCGGCGGACAGAACAGAATCGCGTCTTTACCGGGTTCGCAGAAGGCGCGAATTAACAGCTCGATACCTTCATCCGCGCCGCGGCTAGCCAGCACCTGCTCTGGTCTGACTCCCGCGTAGGCCGCGTAGCGCTCAATCACTTGCTTAGGCTGACATTCCGGATAGCGGTTGAGCGTGGGTAGCGTGAGCTGATATTCCGGCTCCTGAGGAAACTCATTGGCGTTCAGCCAGACATCGCCGCTGCCCCCCAGACGGCGGGCCGACAGGTAGGGCGTCAGCTGACGGACGTTTTCGCGTGCCAGATTTTCGATGCTCATGCTTGCTCCTTCAGGGCGGCGACGCGCAGGGAGACGGCGTTTTTGTGAGCGGCCAGCTGTTCCGCCTGCGCCATCACTTCTATCGCGGGCGCCAGCGCCAGCAAGCCTTGCGGCGTTAATTGCTGAACGGTCATCCGTTTCTGGAAATCCGCCAGCCCCAGACTCGAATAGGTGGCGGTATAGCCGTAGGTCGGCAGCACATGGTTGGTGCCGGAGGCATAGTCGCCCGCGGACTCCGGCGACCAGTCGCCGAGGAAGACTGAGCCGGCGCTGATGACGTCGTCAACGAGATCGCGGGCATTGCGGGTCTGGATGATCAAGTGCTCAGGACCATACTGATTGCTGATCTCGACGCACTGAGCCAGGTCGCGGGTAATGATCACACGGCTGCTGGCCAGCGCCTGTGCAGCGATTTCGCGGCGCGGAAGCTGACTTAGCTGCTGTTCCACCGCCACGGTGACGGCCCGAGCCAGCTCGCGATCCGGCGTTAACAGAATCACCTGCGAGTCCGGACCGTGCTCCGCCTGAGAAAGCAGGTCGGAGGCGATAAAGTCCGGCGTCGCGCCGCTGTCGGCAATCACCAGCACTTCGGAAGGCCCGGCGGGCATATCGATCGCCGCGCCGTCCAAACGCTGACTCACCTGACGTTTGGCTTCGGTCACGTAGGCGTTGCCGGGGCCAAAGATCTTATCCATTTTCGGAATGCTTTCGGTGCCGAACGCCATGGCGGCAATGGCCTGCGCGCCGCCCAGTTGGAAGACTTCCTGCACGCCGCACAGCTGCGCCGCATACAGAATTTCATCGGCAATCGGCGGGGGGGAGCACAGGATGACGCGGTTGCAGCCCGCCAGCGTTGCGGGCGTTGCCAGCATCAGTACCGTCGAGAGCAGGGGCGCAGAACCGCCGGGGATATACAGCCCGACGTTGGCGATAGGACGGGTGAGTTGCTGGCAGCGGACGCCGGGCTGAGTTTCGACGTCCACTGGTGGCAGTTGCTGCGCCTCGTGAAACGTTTTGATATTACGTACGGCAATCGCCATCGCTTGTTTGATGTCATCGCCCAGACGGTCGGCCGCGGCGTCGACGTCCTGCTGACTGATGCGCAGGCTGTCCACCCGCACTTTGTCGAATTTGGCGCTGAAGTCACGCAGGGCGCTGTCGCCTTCGGCTTTCACGCGATCCAGAATGTCGCTGACGATGGCGGTGATCTGGCCAGAGGCGGAAATCGCCGGGCGCGTCAGCAGCTGTTGCCGCTCTGATTCTGAACAGGTTTGCCAATCTATGAGTGTTTCGAAGCTGTTCGCCATGGTGATTACTCCATCATTTTCTCAATCGGCAGCACCAGAATAGAGCTGGCGCCCAGCGCTTTCAGATTTTCCATTGTTTCCCAGAACAGGGTTTCGCTACTCACCATGTGCATGGCGACGCGGCTTTTCTCTCCGGCCAACGGCAAAATAGTCGGACGCTCGGCGCCCGGCAGCAGCGCGATGATTTCGTCCAGACGTTCGCTGGGCGCGTGGAGCATGATGTATTTGGATTCGCGAGCTTGAATCACTCCCTGTATACGGGTCAGGAGTTTGTCGATCAATTCCTGTTTCTCTGCGGGCATTTCGCCATCGCGCTGAATCAGGCAGGCTTTGGACCGGTAAATCACTTCGACTTCACGCAGACCGTTGGCTTCCAGCGTGGCCCCGGTCGAAACCAAGTCGCAGATGGCGTCGGCCAGACCCGCGCGAGGAGCGACTTCAACTGAACCATTCAGCAGGCAGGATTTGAAATTGATGTCTTGTTTATCGAGGTACTGCTTAAGGATGTGGGGGTAAGACGTGGCGATACGTTTGTTTTGCAGGCATTGAGGACCGGTGTATTCCTCATCCAGCGGCATCGCCAGCGACAGGCGGCAACCGCCGAAATCCAGACGGCGCAGCGTAAAGTAACGCGGGTCTTCGCCTTGGGCGCGGCGGTCGAGTAACTCTTCCTCCAGCACGTTTTCGCCGATGATGCCCAGATCGACGACGCCGTCCATGACCAGCCCTGGGATATCGTCATCGCGAACGCGCAGGATATCGATGGGCATATTCTCAGCGAAAGCGATGAGACGCTGCTGCTGCAAGTTGATTTTAATACCGCAGCGGGCCAGTAACTCGCGAGATTCGTCGCTCAAACGGCCTGATTTCTGCATCGCGATGCGTAAACGTGTTTTATCCAGCATATAAACCTCAATTTTCCTGTCTGATGTGCCTGTTGATGCAGGCTTCTTTTAAAAACGGGGGACATAAAAAAACCCTCGGAAGACGATCTTCCGAGGGCTCTCTTTAACGTTCTGCGCCACTGGAAGATCTAACCGTCTTCCAGCACCTATCGCCTGAAAGACTAGTCAGGGTGATGGTGATGATGGTGGTTGAACAGAACGCTTAACATAATATTGTCCATTGAAGTGGATGATTTAATTCTCGTGTTGGACTTAACCTAAACCAAGTCGTATCGGTTGTGCAACCGTTTTTTACCTCTCCGCAAGCATTTGGTGTTGCTATGGTTAATTGAGCGTGGATAGTAGGTGGAAACAAGCGGGTCAGGGCGGGAGCGTGAAATGAAAAAAGTGTCGATTATCGGGTTAGGGTGGTTGGGCATGCCGCTGGCAATGGCGTTGATGGGCCGCGGGTATCAGGTGGTCGGATGCAAAACCACGGATGACGGGGTAGAGGCGGCACGCAACGTAGGGATTGAATGTTATCGCCTGCGTCTGACGCCAGAACTCGAGTGCGAAGCCCGTGAGCTGGAAGCGTTGCTGGACACGGAGGCGCTAATTGTGACGTTGCCGCCGAGCAGGGTGTCCCAGGAGGGGGCAGGCTATCTGGAGGCGGTTCAGGCGATCGTCAACAGCGCGTTGGCCCACGGCGTTCAGCGCATGGTGTTTACCAGCACGACGTCGGTATACGGACGGACGCAAGGCATCGTTAAGGAGAGCAGCGCGCTGCAGCCTGATACCGCGACGGCGCGAAGCATTGTTGAGCTGGAACAATGGTTGCACGCGTTGCCGAATACGGAGGTGGATATTGTGCGGCTCGCCGGGCTGGTGGGCGCGGAACGCCATCCTGGGCGTTTTCTGGCCGGGCGACGCGACGTGCCGAATGGCAGTCACGGTGTCAATCTGGTTCATCAGGAGGATGTGGTTGCGGCCATTCTCCTGTTGTTGCAGCTGCCGCACGGTGGACATCTCTACAACCTGTGCGCGCCGCTGCATCCTTCCCGGGAAGTTTTCTATACCGCACAGGCGCAGCGTTTGCATCTGGACCCGCCCCGATTTTTGGCGGGCGACCCGGCGGCGGCGCGCCTCGTCGATGGGCAGCTTATCTGTCGCGAACTGGGATTCGAGTACCTGCATCCAGACCCGATGACGATCCCGCTCAACTGACAGATCCTCTTTAGCCATTATTTTTTCGGTACAGGCGTCGAGGATGACCGATTTTGCCGTACAGCATCTGCACGTCGAGAAAATGATTTTCCAGACTGTGCTCCAGATAGCGGCGGGCGGTGGTCTTGCTCAGCCCCGTTCGGGCGACCACCTCATCGACTGAAAACAGCGTGTCGGGGGCGTCATGGAAGATCTGCTGGATCAAATTCAGAGTGTTTTCCTCGATGCCTTTCACCGACGAGCCGGTGGGGGCGGCGCTCGACTGGAGCTGATACAGAACGTCGACGTTTTGCTGGTCGACGTATTTGTAGGTGTACTGCGCCTTTACGAACTGGATAAACCGATTCAGCGATGAACGCAGCCGCGGGTAGGACACGGGTTTGATGATGTAATCAAACGCGCCGCAGCGGATCGCCTGGGCGCACGTGTCCATGTCGCTCGCGGCCGTGATGAAAATGACCGAACAGTTCATTCCCTTCATGAGTTCACTCTCAATCAATGAGATGCCTTCGCCATCCGGCAGATAGTTATCCAATAGCATTAAACGGGGACGATGCAGCTGAAGTAATCGCCGCGCTTCTTGGAGCGTAGAGGCGATACCGACGATGCCTAGGTTGAAATTCTTTTCAATAAACTCGGCATGGATGTCGGCCAGTCGTTTTTCATCTTCGACGATGAGGACCTCGAAGTTTTCGACCGATTCGTCCGTCGATGAGGTGGGTTTCTCAATTGACATGATGCTCTGTGTTCCTGTTGGTCTCTGTCTGGTGAGTCTCGGTAAGATGCCGGGGAATAAAAACGGAGAAAATAGTGCCCTGCGGCGGGTTGGCGGAAACCTCAATCACCCCCTGGGCCTGATTGACATAGTTTGCGACCAGATGAAGCCCCAGCCCGTGATCGCCTGTGGTCTTGCTGGTGGCGCCCATGTCAAAGATGCGGTCGGCTATCTCCGGGGCGATGCCGGTGCCTTTGTCGGCGATTTCGATCACCAGTTCCCGCTCATTATCATGAATATAGACCTCAATCGGTTCATGCGGCCGCGGGCTGGCCAGCGTGGCCTCCATCGCGTTATCCAGCAGATTGCCGATGATCGACATCAACTCGGTCTCACGCAGCGCGTCGGGGATAGCTTTCAGCTGACAGCGAGGGTCGAAGAGTATTTGCAGTCCTTTCTCTCGTGCGCTGGCGTATTTCCCCAGCAGTAATCCACACAGGGCGGGAGCGCTGAAACGCGCGGAGATGAAGTCCAAGGTGGCCTGCGCGCCCTGCGATTGGGCTTCGATATAGCGAATCGCCTCATCGTAGCGCTCCAGGTGCAGCAGCCCGGCCAGCGTCGCCGTCCAGTTCAACTGCTCATGGCGTAATATTCGCAGGCTGTTGGCGTAGCGCTTTACCTGACTGAGCTGCAAGCTCAACGTGTGAAGATCGTTTTTATCGCGAAAGCTGATGACCCACCCCTGTAGCTCGTCTTCCAGCATAATCCGCACGCGGCTGGCGATGACGGTCACATGGTTAAAGCGGCAAATTTCGTCATGGGTATCGCTGGTCCACATCTCGTCGCTGGAAAAGAAGGGGACGGACTTGATGACTTCGTCTATCGGTCTGCCACGTAGCGTCACGGCGGGATCGTTCAGCTCCAGCAGCGTTTTCGCCGAATGGTTGATGGCGGCGATATGCGACTGTTTGTCGATAGCGATGACGCCTTCGTCGATGGACTCGAGCAACGCCTGCTGCTGGCGGACCAGCAGTTTGATCTCCAGGGGCTCCAGCCCGAACATCTGTTTTTTAAGATTGCGAGAAAACCACCATGAAAATAGGAACAGCGCGATAAAAATCGCCACGATCCCTAGCAGAACGTGGCTGACATTACTGAGCGATAGGCTGTCGATGTGCGTTTTCAGGTAGCCGACTGAAACGATGCCCACCACCTCGTTGCCGTCCATGATAGGCGCTTTGCTACGCAGGGAAATGCCGGTTCCGCCGTGGCGTAGGGTGATCGTCGTCTTGCCGGCAAGCACTTCCGCATTATCCCCGCCCACCATCTGGCTGCCGACCAGCTGAGCGTCCGAGGAGTGAAAAAGATGCACGGCGCTACGGTCGCCAATGACGATAAAGCTGGCGTCACTGTTCTGTATTAACTTCTGCCCGAGAAGATCAATAGTGGGGATGTCGCGTTGCTTGACGCTGGTGATAAGCGTGGGGATCACGGCGATCTCTTTTGCCTGCACCTGCGCCCGTCCGCCCAGCTCATGGTAAAGGCGTTGAGATGTGGCGCGGTAATAATAAAGGCTGCCCATGGCTAACAGTAGGGAAAAGAAAATCATCAGATAAATGAAGAGTCTGAGATGAAATGAAAGCCTCAATGCCATGTTGCGCTAACACCGCCAAGTTTGTTTTGTCTGAAAGTTCAATCTAGCATGAAAGAAGTGAAAGGGGATAAGCAGTGCCCATTCTTGTGAGCGCCGACAGGTAAGTTATCCGCAGGATTAATATAGACAGGCAAATATGTAGACATTTGTAGGCAAATAAATTTGCCATGGAACATTTTAATTACCTTTTTATAACATGAGCAGGGGATATTTCCGTCAGTTATATAGAGATGAAAATTAACGGCATGTTCACGAAAATTGTTTAATAATGTTAACTTGGTAACCATCTGTTTTTTATCAAGTTAATAATTAAAACTTTAAAAACCATAAGTGCCATTAAAACTCATTTTTCAATTTGAAGGTTATCACACAATTATTGTTTTTGACCTCCTAATATGACTGGTAAAATAATACAAGGAGGCAGGGGCATGAGTACGACAGATGATTCATA
The DNA here is from genome assembly GCF_002111585.1 of Lonsdalea iberica. Classification (GTDB taxonomy): domain Bacteria; phylum Pseudomonadota; class Gammaproteobacteria; order Enterobacterales; family Enterobacteriaceae; genus Lonsdalea; species Lonsdalea iberica. Next base: position 42,393 of record NZ_LUTP01000006.1, on the reverse strand, counting down.
TATCGCTGTAAAGGATAAGCGCTCTGTGAAGCGTTCGCTTAAAGAAAAATGGTGGTATGTACTGGATACCTACAAAATCGGTATTATTCCTCTGCCGCTATTCCTCCTTATCGGTCTATTAATCGCGCTTGACTGTCTGGACGGCAAGCTGCCCAGCGATATTGTCGTCATGGTGGCGACGCTGGCCTTTTTTGGTTTTGCCTGCGGCGAATTCGGCAAGCGTTTGCCGATTATTGGAAAAATGGGGGCCGCGGCCATTTGCGCCACCTTTATTCCTTCCGCGCTGGTATATTATGGACTGCTGCCAAAGGTCGTGGTTGACTCCACCACCCTGTTCTATAAGTCCACCAACATCCTTTATCTCTACATTTGCTGCATTATCGTCGGCAGCATCATGAGCATGAATCGGGACACCTTAATTCAGGGCTTCATCAGGATTTTCTTTCCGATGCTGTGTGGCGAAATTGTCGGGATGTTGGTCGGCGTCGGCGTCGGGGTCGCGCTGGGTCTTGACCCGTTCCAGGTGTTCTTCTTCCTGGTGCTGCCCATCATGGCGGGTGGCGTGGGCGAGGGGGCGATACCGCTTTCCATCGGGTACGCGACCCTGCTGCATATGGATCAGGGCGTGGCGCTGGGAAGAATATTGCCCATCGTCATGCTGGGTGGCCTGACCGCTATCCTGCTGGCAGGGATGCTCAATCAGCTCGGCAAGCGTTATCCGCACCTGACCGGCGAAGGGGAACTCCTGCCGGGCAAATCGAACGATGACAAAAAGACGACAGCGTTGTCGGCCGAACTGAGTGGCAAAATCGATGTGACCGCGCTGGCCGCAGGCGCCTTACTGGCCATCATGCTCTATATGGTGGGCATGCTGGGCCATAAATACATTGGTCTGCCCGCGCCGGTTGGCATGCTGTTTGCCGCGGTGTTGGTGAAGTTGGCGCATGGCGTTTCGCCGCGGATTCGAGAAGGATCGCAGGTGGTTTATAAATTCTTCCAGACGTCTGTGACCTATCCCATTCTGTTTGCCGTCGGCGTCGCGATTACGCCGTGGGAAGAGTTGGTGCATGCTTTCACCATCACGAACCTGATCGTTATCGTCACCACGGTGGTCACGTTGGTCGCGACCGGATTCTTTGTCGGTAAAAAGATCGGGATGTATCCCATCGATGTCGCGATTGTCTCGTGTTGCCAGAGTGGGCAGGGTGGGACCGGCGATGTGGCCATCCTGACCTCCGGCAATCGCATGGTGCTGATGCCTTTCGCCCAGATTGCGACCCGCATCGGCGGCGCCATTAATGTTTCCGTGGCGTTGCTGGTGCTCGGGAACTTCCTGATTTAATTCATTACGACAGTAAAGCAGTGAACCAGCATAAGTTATTTTTAATACGGGAATCATTATGAAACTTGCAAGCTACCGCCATAACGGAAAAGACAGCTACGGCATTTATACACCGGCTGGCTTTATTGACCTGCGCAGCAGACTGGGTCAGCGTTATCCGGATTTAAAAGCATTGCTGGCGGGAGACGGCTTGGCGGCGGCGAAAGCCCTGGTCGATGAAGCGCCGGATGTGGCGGAGTCGGATGTCACCTTCTTACCGGTTATCGTTAATCCTGGGAAAATTTTGTGCGTCGGCATGAATTATGCAGCGAAACGGAAAGAGTTTGATCAGGTCGACCCGGCGCCGACCCTGTTTGTCCGCTTTGCCGATTCTCAGACCGGACATATGACCGATGTGCTGAAACCCCAGTTCTCGGACGAGTTCGACTATGAAGGCGAGCTGGCGGTGGTCATCGGTCGCCGCGGTCAAAACATCGCGCGGGAAGACGCCTTATCGTTTGTCGCGGGATACAGCTGCTATATGGACGGTTCCGTACGAGACTGGCAGCACAGCTGGTTCACCGCCGGCAAAAACTGGCCGAAGACCGGCGCGTTCGGCCCTTATCTGACGACGAGCGATGAGATCCCCGACCCGCAGGTGCTCAATATTCATACCTATCTCAACGGCAGCCAGGTGCAGGAAGATAACACCCGCAACATGGTGCACAAGGTGCCGGAGCTGATTGAGTACATCAGTACCTTCACCTCGCTGGCGCCAGGCGATGTCATCATCACCGGGTCTCCGGGCGGCGTGGGCAAAAAACGCCACCCGCCGCTGTTTATGCGCCCCGGCGATCGCATCGAAGTCGACATCGAACATCTCGGCAGGCTGAGCAATAACATCGCCGAGGCGAAAAGCCGCATCGATGATGTTCAGCCCTCGTCAGCTACGATCACCCATTGAATTCGGTCCCCGTTTGCGCGGGGATATTTTTAGCCGTTATGTTGAATAGCCGTCAGAAGCAGGATTACCGTTATGTATGACGATGAGTCTTTCTTTATCACCACACTCGATGTCAAAGACCCTGCCGAGGAGCTGGAGGAGATCCACCAGTTTCTGACTCGTTGTCAGTTGGGAATGGACAATGACGTGAATACCTTTGTGATAGGGAGGCACGGCGGTCACTTGGTGGCCTGCGCGGGACTGGCGTCGAACACCATCAAATGCGTGGCGGTGGACCCTGAGTTCAGAGACCTGAACCTGGGGGTGCGGATGGTCAACGAAGTCGTCCAACTGGCTGCCGATCGCGGCATATTCCACCTGTTTCTCTACACTAAACCCGACAATATCGCCATTTTTCGCGGCTGCGGCTTTTACCCCATCGCTAGCTACGACGAGACGGCGGTGCTGATGGAAAATACGCCGATAGGCATTAAACAATACTGTCAGAAGCTGTCTGCGTTGCGGCAGCCTGGTGAGCGTATCGGCTCAATTGTGATGAACGCTAATCCCTTCACGCTCGGTCACCGCTATCTGGCTGAACAGGCCGCCAGCGCCAGCGACTGGCTGCATATCTTCGTCGTTCGCGAAGACGTCTCTTTCTTTCCCTATAGCGAGCGGCTGGAGATGGTGCAGAAAGGGGTTGAGCATATCCCTAATCTGACGGTGCACCCCGGCTCGGACTACATGATTTCTAAAGCCACCTTTCCCGGCTATTTCCTGAAGGAAGAGAAGCTGATCACCCAGGCCCATGCGGCCATTGACCTGATTATTTTCCGCAAATATATCGCTCCCGCGCTCGGTATCAACCAGCGTTTCGTCGGGACAGAACCCTTCTGTCCGGTGACGCATCAATACAATCAGGATATGCATTACTGGCTGGAGCAGGACGGCAGGGTGAAGGCGCCTGCGCTCAAGGTGATTGAAATCGAGCGCACCTGCGAACATTCAGGCCGGGCTATCTCCGCCTCGGAAGTTAGAAAACTCTTGAAGCTGCGCCAGTTCGATCCCATTCGGGACATGGTGCCGCCGACCACGTTGCAGCATTTACAGCGTTACTGCGAGCCTCAGTACGCGTAATTCACTTTTCATGTATCAGGCAGGAAATAAAGATGAAGATTGTCAAGGAAGCCTTGGCGGGCACCTTTGAGTCCAGCGATTTGCTGGTCAAAGTCGCCCCTGCTGAAGGTCAGTTAACCGTCGTGATCAATAGTGACGTCATCAAGCAGTTCGGTGATCAAATTAAGAAAGTCGTCGATGAAACCCTGACGGCGTTGGGCGTCAAAGACGGCACCATCATCGTAGAAGACAAAGGCGCGCTGGATTGCGTGATCCGCGCCCGGGTGCAGAGCGCCGTCCTGCGCGGAGCGGATGCCCAGCAGATTGAATGGGAGAAACTCTAATGTCGACCTTACGCCGCAGTATGCTATTTCTTCCCGGTTCCAGCGCCGCCATGCTCTCCAACGCATTCATCTATAAACCCGACTCGATCATGTTCGACCTCGAAGATGCCGTATCTCTGCGAGAAAAAGACACGGCCCGTCTGCTGGTATTCCACGCGCTGCAACACCCGATGTATCAAGATATTGAAACCGTGGTGCGCATTAACCAACTGAGCACGCCGTTCGGGCTATTGGATCTGGAAGCCGCAGTTCGCGGTGGCGCGGATGTGATCCGTTTGCCGAAAACCGACTCCACCGACGATGTCGACGAGTTGGAACAGCACCTGGTGCGTATTGAAAAAGCCTGTGGTCGAGAAGTGGGATCGACGCGCATCATGGCGGCCATCGAATCCGCCGTCGGCGTGATCAATGCGGTATCTATCGCGCGGTCCTCCAAGCGCATGATCGGCATCGCGCTTGCAGCCTTTGACTATGTGATGGATATGCAGACGGAACGCGGCGACGGCACCGAACTCTTCTATGCCCGCTGTGCCGTGCTGCACGCCGCTCGAGCGGCCGGGATCGACGCGTTCGACGTGGTGTACTCCAACGTGAACGATGAAGAGGGCTTCCTGCGAGAAGTCGAGCTGATCCGCAAACTGGGCTTCAACGGGAAATCGCTGATTAACCCGCGTCAGATTGAATTGCTGCACAACGCCTACGCGCCGACACAGGATGAGGTGGATTACGCCCAACTGGTGATTAAGACGGCGGAAGAGGGCGAGCGCGCTGGACTGGGCGTCATCTCGCTCAACGGCAAGATGATTGACGCGCCGATTATCGACCATGCCCGCCGGGTAGTGGAACGCGCCCAGGCATCGGGTGTGCGTAAATAAACGTCGGCCTTTTTTCAGCAATGACAGGATTTGATCATGAGCAACATTATTGAAGCGCTTCGTCAGCAGTTTCCAGAAAAAAACGCGTTACAGCCGTTCGTCGACGCCAATCACAACACGCCGTGGCTGAACGACCTGACTCAGAAGCACGAGCGTAAGCTGTGCGCCGATTTGCAAGAAGCCGTCGTCAAAAGCGGTTTGAAAGACGGTATGACTATCTCCTTCCATCACCATTTCCGTGAAGGGGATAAGGTGATCAACAAGGTGATGGAGACGCTGGCGGAGATGGGATTCAAAGACCTGACGCTCGCCTCCAGCTCGTTGATGAGTTGCAACGCGCCATTGGTCAAACACATTCGCAACGGGGTCATCAGTAAAATTTACACCTCGGGTATGCGCGGCAAGCTGGCTGACGCCGTGTCGCACGGGTTGATGAAAGAGCCGGTGCAGATCCACTCTCACGGCGGCCGGGTGCATCTGCTGCAAAGCGGCGAGCTGAAGATAGACGTCGCTTTTCTGGGCGTGCCATGCAGCGATGAATTCGGCAACGCCAACGGGACGGACGGAAAATCCCGCTGTGGTTCGCTGGGCTACGCGATGGTGGATGCGGCATTTGCCCGCAACGTCGTGCTGCTGACAGAGAGTCTGGTGCCGTTCCCCAATATGCCCGCCAGTATCGTGCAGGATCAGGTGGACTACATTGTGCAGGTCGAAGAGGTGGGCGACCCGGCCAAAATCAGCGTGGGGGCCGCGCGCGTGACCAGCAATCCTCGTGAATTGCTGATCGCCCGTTCCGCCGCCGATGTGATTGAACACTCTGGCTATTTCAAACCCGGTTTCTCAATCCAGACCGGCTCCGGCGCGGCCTCCACCGCCTGTACCCGCTTCCTCGAAGACCGGATGCAGAAGCAGAACATCGTGGCGCGCTTCGCGCTCGGCGGTATCACCGGCAGCATCGTCGACCTGCATGAAAAGGGATTGATCGAGAAACTGCTGGATACGCAGTGCTTCGACGCCAACGCGGCCGACTCGCTGGCGACCAATCCCAACCATGTGGAAATCTCGACCAACGTCTACGCGAACCCGAGCGCCAAGGCGGCGTGCTGCGATCAACTGGACGTGGTGATCCTCAGCGCGCTGGAAATCGATCTGGACTTCAACGTTAACGTCATCACCGGCTCCGACGGCGTAATGCGTGGGGCTTCCGGCGGACACTGCGACGTGGCGACGGCGGCTAACTTGACGGTGATCGTGGCGCCGTTAATTCGCAGCCGTATTCCGACTGTGGTTCGTCATGTCACCACGTGTGTGACGCCGGGCGAAAGCATCGACGTCCTGGTGACCGACCACGGGATTGCGGTCAATCCGGCGCGTCCTGAAGTGGCAGAGCGACTGACTGCCGCCGGGCTGACCGTCATGTCGATCGAAGCGCTGTATGAGCGTGCGGTGGCGCTGGTAGGCGAGCCGAAACCGATCGCGTTTCACGACCGCATCGTCGGGGTAATCCGCTATCGCGACGGCAGCGTCATTGACGTCGTGCGGCAGGTGAAAGAGGACGATGAATAACGTGACGGCGCCGTCGCCCGCAACGGTTACGCTGGAACGTCTGCTGGCGGCGAAAGAGCGAAGAGCCGCCCGGCAGCAGGCGCTGCTGGCGAGGCATCATGCCCCATTAGTGTCGCTGACGTTGGTGACGCCGGGGCCAATTAAAGACTCGCCGCTGTATCGCCGCGCGATGGAAGAGGCCGTGGCGGCGTTTGATGCCTTGAGCCGTCAACAGGGCTGGCAGGTGGCGGAACATCAGCTGCACTGGTTGGAGACGGGCGCGGAGGGATTCTGGGTGGTGGGTGGCGATGCACTGGCGATTAAGCGCGCCACCGTTATTCTCGAAGATACGCATCCGCTCGGACGGCTGTGGGACTTCGACGTTTTCTGCCCGCAGTCCGGCGCGCTCAATCGCGCGGGTCTCGATCGCGCCGGTCGCCGCTGTCTGTTATGCGACGAGCCAGCCCATGCCTGCGCGCGTTCGCGGCGGCACCCGTTGTCCGACGTCCTCACCCGGATTGAGGAGAGGCTAAATGCCTATTTCTCCTCACGCTGACGAATGTCTGGCGCAGACTGCCGTGTCCTTTGGCGCTCGCGCGGCGCTGCCTGTGCCGGATATCGATCGATGGGTGGTACAAGCGCTGACGGTGGAGGTCTTGCTGACGCCGAAACCGGGGCTGGTGGACCGGGCGAACAACGGCGCGCACCATGACATGGACGTTCAGTTGTTTCAAAAAAGCATTGATGCGATCACGCCCTGGCTGCGGCGCTTTATCGACGAGGGCTATGCCCATGCGGACCTGTCGCCTAAGCTGTTGCTGGCACAGGTTCGTCCTGTCGGCATCGCCTGCGAGCAAGCCATGCTCGCGGCGACGTACGGTGTCAACACGCACAAAGGCGGCATCTTCGCCTGCGGACTGCTGTGCAGCGCCGCGGGCTGGCTGGCGGCGAACGGTGTGGCGCTGACGCAGCGAAGTTTATGCCAAACCGTGGCGAACATGTGTCGCGATCTGGTGCGTGAAGAGCTGTCTCTTTCCCATCGGGCGGCGACGGCCGGAGAGCTGTTGTTCCAGCGCTACGGCCTGACCGGCGCTCGGGGGGAAGCCGCCAGCGGCTTTGAAACGGTGACCCGACTGGCTCTGCCCGCCTATCGACAGGCGCTGCGCAAGCACGATCAGGAAACGGCGTTGTTGCATACGTTGGTGGTGCTGATGGCGCACAATCCGGACACCAATGTCGTAGCTCGCGGCGGGTTGGAAGGGCTGGCGTTCGTCCAGCGCTGTGCAACCCATCTGCTGGCGCAGGGGGTCACCATTCCTGGCTTACAAGCGATGGATCGCGCCTTGACCGAACGTCATCTCAGCCCTGGCGGCACGGCTGATTTACTGGCGCTGACCTGGTTGCTGCATCACTATCCCGCTGAATAAATTTTTTAATCACCCCTTATAATGTCAATCCAACGTAAAGTTGGGGACGCAACTGACGATATCCTACGTATAACTCTAAGCTGTGACTTATCGGGACTGATTCGTCGCGGTAACGATTAAACTTTGGGATGGACAATATGGACGAAACCAAAAAAGAACAATTTCTAAAGAGAAACAAACTGGCGATTTGCGCGACGCTCCGCGAGCTGCATAAAAACAAGACGGCGCTGATGGTGAATCACGCACGGGGTCATTTCATCAGTAATATTCTAGATGTTCGGCCGGACGACAATATTTTCATCTTCGACCTCGGCGGCACGTCGCAGGGGAATGACGTACTGGACACGGAGATGTATTTCGTTGCCGAGCCGGCGGGCGCGAAGGTGGAATTTAATGCGAACGGGGTATCCAGAATCGATTACGAGGGGTTCCCGGCATTCCGCGCCACGATTCCCGCCGACCTCTATCGCATCCAGCGCCGCAACTATTTTCGCATTACTTCTCCGGCTTGGCCGCCGATGTTCTGTCGAGGCAGTCTGCCGGATGAGCGTCGTTTCCAATTCACGATCAAAGATCTTTCGCTGGGCGGCGTCTGCCTGCTGAGCGAACAGGAAGACGTTGCTGAACAGTTCGGGCATGGCGATATTTTGGAAAACGTTACGCTGGAGCTGGGCACCTATGGCGAGTTCAGCATCGACGTACAATTCATCAGCCATGCAGTTAGCCGCATTGTCGGCGCCAAAGGCGAAGTGAAAAAGGTGCAACGGCTCAGCTTCAAGTTCCCGTGCCTGACGCCTGGGCAGGAGCGAAGTCTGCAACAGGTGATTACCGCGCTGGAGCTGGAACAGCACGAGAAAAGGAAACGGGTCCTGTAATTTGCCGCTGTCAGCGAGCCGTTATTGAGACACTACCGGTGACTTAATTTAAATAACTCCTGCGGTCGCGCAAAGTCTTGTCTCTTGCCCCCCTCTCCGGCAGAATACGCGCCCTGAAATAACCGACGTTAATAGCGTCGGTTATTTTTTTGAGACTTTTTTTTCTTAATGAAGGGGCCGGACGTCGTGCCGGAACGATATCAGACCAGGCTGCCACGAAGGCAGAAAGAGGAATATGTGAAATGGGGCAATCTGTTGTAGCAGTACCGGTGCCCGCCGGTTTGCGCTGTGTGAGCAGCGACTATGGCGCCGCAGCGGCGTCGACTTTCTACGATCGTGCGTCAGCATCCATTGACGGCGGCAACCTGTCTTCATCCAAGTCAAACTACACCGTTTCTCATCGCCTCCCCATGTCCAATAGATTCACGACATCCCTGACCCGTATATCTATTGCCGGCAACGGAGGGATGCGTCATGTCGCATAATGCAGCGGTTTCCAGCCAACGAGTACAACTAAGAAAAACACTGACGCTCTGGCAAGTTGTGATGATGGGGCTCGCCTATTTGCAGCCCATGACAATTTTTGACACCTTCGGCATTGTTTCCGGCCTCACCGATGGCCACGTGGCGACCGCATACGCCTTTGCCTTGACCGGCATTCTGTTCACGGCGGTGAGCTACGGAAAATTGGTGCGTCGATTCCCGTCCGCGGGCTCGGCCTATACCTATGCGCAGAAAGCGATTAGCCCGCACATTGGTTTCATGGTGGGCTGGTCCTCATTGCTGGACTACCTGTTCATGCCAATGATCAACATCCTTCTCGCCAAAATTTATTTGGAAGCGATCTTCCCCGGCGTACCGTCCTGGATCTTTGTGGCGGCGCTGGTCGGACTGATGACGCTCTTCAACCTGCGCGGCATCAACATCGTCGCGAACCTCAACTCGGTGATCGTGGTTGTCCAGGTGGCGATAATGGCGGTCTTCCTGACGCTGGTGATCCACGGGATTTCCGGCGGCGAAGGCGCGGGAACGCTGGTGAGCAGCAAACCGTTCTGGTCTGAGCACGCACAGGTGGTACCGATGATTACCGGGGCTACGATACTCTGCTTCTCCTTCCTCGGTTTCGACGGCATCAGCTCCCTGTCGGAAGAGACGCCAGACGCGGGCCGCGTGATCCCGAAAGCTATTTTCCTGACGGCGCTGATCGGCGGCATTATCTTCATCGTGGTGTCCTACTTCTTGCAGTTGTTCTTCCCGGACATCTCTCGCTTCCAAGACCCGGATGCGTCTCAGCCGGAAATCATGCTCTACGTTGCGGGTAAACTGTTCCAGTCTGTCGTGCTGGTCTTCTCCTGCGTCACCGTATTAGCGTCCGGGATGGCGGCACACGCGGGCGTTTCCCGTCTGATGTATGTCATGGGACGCGACGGTGTCTTCCCAGAGCGCTTCTTCGGCTACATCCACCCGGCATGGCGGACGCCTGCGCTGAACGTCTTGCTGGTGGGCGTAATTGCGCTGTCGGCGGTATGTTTTGATCTGGTGACGGCCACGGCGTTGATCAACTTCGGCGCGCTGGTGGCGTTTACCTTCGTCAACCTGTCCGTCATTTCCCAGTTTTACATTCGGGAAGGTCGCAACAAGACGCTAAAAGATCACATCAATTATCTGCTGCTGCCGGTCTTGGGCGCGCTGGCTGTCGGCGCGTTGTGGCTGAATCTGGAAGCAACGTCGATGACGTTGGGACTGGTCTGGGCCGCGATTGGCCTGCTGTATCTCGCGGTGGTGACCCGCCGCTTCAGACAGCCGGTGCCGCAGTGCAGTGAAGACATTGTCTAACTCCGCCACATTAGCCTGATGCTAAAACGGCCGCCGAGGGAGTGATCCCCAGCGGCCGTTTTTTATCGCTAAACGCTCGGAAGTGTGGCCGTCCGGCACAAATATCGCCCGTAAAAACAAGACCGCCCGCCAGAGGGTATTCTGACGGGCATCGCGTTGACCTGCGGGTCGTGTCGCGTCTTTCGTCGTCTTTGACGGCGGTCAACCTTGAGTCTTATCCCGTCGGTCAGGCGCTGGTATCAGCCCACCACCTGCTGGGCATAGGCGAACAGGGACTTGAGCAGGAGTGACTTTTTCTCATCATCCTGATGCAACTGATACAGCTCGTGCAGATTATTCAGATAGGTCTCCAGACGTTCCGGAGTAAAGACCTCTTTGCGGTGCTGCAGCCAGCGCTGTTGTTCGCGGTCATCCAGCGTGGCGGGATAATTGCGGGCGCGAAAGCGGAAAAGCAGTTCTGCAATGCGGCCGTCGGCGAATTTCAGATCGAGCGCGGGCAGGTTTTGCGGCGACGTTTCCTGAATAATGGTCATGGCCGCACGGTCTGCGTCACTGAAAAAGCCGTCGTACAGTTGAAGATCTACGTCGTTAGCAGCGGCGAAGGCGGGCGCTTCGGCATACAGCGCCACCGCTTTTTCCCGTACCAACGGGTGTTGACGCAGACGTTGCAGGTTATCGAGACAGTGCTGTCGGTCTATCCCCAATCGTGCCGCATCTTCCGGCCTCAGCGTGCTGGCGGGCGCGAGCACGGGACATTTGTTAATTTGCACCAGTTTGAGTGGGACGGGAGACTGCCCTTCTTCCAACTGGTCGCGTTTGGTGTACAACCGCGTGCGCAGTTCATCAGGCTCCAGCTCCAGTAGCGGCGTGATATCGCCCGCCAAGTCGCACATGATCACCGCATTACGATTTTCCGGATGCCAGGCAAGTGGCACAATCCAGCTGGTATTGCCCCGCGCCGCGCCAAACATGCCTGAAACGTGCATCAGCGGTTTCATCTTCGGGATATCAATCAGCGCGTTAACCTTATTCTTGTTACGCAGTTGGAACAGATAGTCGAACAGTTTGGGCTGCGCGGTTTTCAGCCGTTTGGCCATGGCGATCGTCGCGTAAACGTCGGACATCGCGTCATGGGCCTGCGTGTGTTCGACGCCATTCGCCTTGGTCAGGTGTTCAAGTCGGAAGCTTGGCAGACCGTCGTCATTTTCCGGCCAGACGATCCCCTCCGGCCGCAGCGCGTAGCAGGCGCGCAGCGCATCCAGCAGATCCCAGCGTGAGTTGCCGTTTTTCCAGCTGTAGGCGTAGGGATCGTAGAAGTTGCGGTAAAAAATGTTGCGGCTGACTTCATCATCGAAACGGATGTTGTTGTAGCCCAAGATACAGGTGCCCGGCACGCTGAAGGCTTCGTGGATCTGACGCGCGAACTCCGCCTCGCATACGCCTTTGCTCTTGGCAACCTGCGGCGTGATGCCGGTGATGAGCACCGCTTCCGGCTCCGGCAGATAGTCGTCCGTCGGCTGACAGTAGATGACCAGCGGTTCACCAATGATATTGAAGTCCATATCGGTACGGACGCCAGCAAACTGCGCGGGTCTATCCCGGGCCGGATGCTTGCCGAAGGTCTCATAGTCGTGAATAAAGAAGGTCGGAGTGCTGAATTTATTAGACACGCGGTTTCTCTGTCGGTTGCAAGGACCCGCCGGGTACGCATGTATCGGGCGCGTCGGGTGCGGATGGGGAGGTTTCGCTTGGGACGCCGGTTAGCGAAACGTGACATGGCGGCAATGGTAAACCATATCGTCGTCCGGCAGAAGTCGGCGGAGGGGATCGGTACCGGTAAGGGGGAATGTCCCGGCCTGGCGGCCGGGACGAACAGTGGCAGAGCTCAGTCATCCTCGATGATGAGATAAGCGGCATTGACCGGGCCGTGTACCCCGATCACTTTGCTCAGCTCAATGTCGGCCGTAGAGCTGGGACCGCCGATCAGATTGATGCAGGACGGCATGCGCTCTCCGGACTGCGCCTTCTGATGCAAACGCTCCGCCAACTGAGCGACGCGGGGCAGCAGCGTACTTTTTCGCACCACGAAAATCGAGGAAGTGGGCAGCAGGCTCAGCGAACGGGGGCGTTCCGGCGCGGAAAACAGAACGACGCCGCCGGACTCTGTCAGTCCGTACTCGGCGAACACGACGCCAACGTCTGCCCGCTCTGCGGCGTGAATATTTACCTCCCCCTGCGATGCATCCCACACCTGCGCCGAAAAAGCCGCCTGCAACGCGGAGGTGATCCCCAACGTCTGTAAGCGAGCATCTCCGCTCACCATCACGGCGGTCCGGTTTTCGTGCTGATCGCCGTTGTTTTTGTGATCCTGAATATAGTGCTGGCAGAGTTCGCGCACGGCCGCCGGGGCGTCTTGCTCGCGGGTCAGTCGGCAGGTGACCTTGAGGGTCTCTTGCGCCAGTTTGACGAAGGCGTCGCAGCGCTGCTGAAGGGAGAGATCCGCCAGCCGCGTCTTCTCATAGCGGCAAACCGGGGGCGGAGCGGCCGCGGGCTGATGGCGCACCGGACGCCTAAACTGCTGGGCTATCTGAGCCAGGAACGTGTCGCGATTGGCATTTCCCATCACTGCTTCTCCTCTTTATTCGCCTGATGCTGCTTGAACCAACTGCGAAAGCTTTCGCCGTCGCTTTGGGGCAGATCGCGTGCTTCCGTCCACTTGCCGATGGCGCCGATATTCAAGGGGGCTTTGCCGTTTTTAATAAACCAGTTAACAGCGTGGGCGCCGCTGACCATGCCGACCTTCCACAGGGTTGGGTGGCTATTGGCATAGGTAAACAGGCGCGTCGCGACCTGTTCGACTCTAGGCGGCAGGCCCGCGTCGACCATCCTGCGGCGATGTTTAAGGATCAGCTGCGCCAGCGGAATTTTGACCGGGCAGACGCTATTACAGGCGTAACACAGCGAGCAGGCGTAGGGCAGATCTTTAAAGTCGGCGTAGCCGCCCAATAGCGGAGACAGTACGGCGCCGACCGGGCCGGGATAGATTGAACCATAGCCGTGACCGCCGATATGACGATACGCAGGGCAGGTATTCATACAGGCGCCGCAGCGGATGCAGTGCAAAATGTCGCGGAATTCCGATCCGAGCACGGCCGAGCGTCCATTATCAACCACCACCAGATGAAAATCCTCGGGGCCATCGACGTTGTCTGCCTCCCTTGGCCCCGTCAGCCAGGTGTTATAGCCGGTCAGCTGAGCGCCGACCGCGCTGCGAGCCAGCAGCGTAATCAGGACATCAACTTCCTCGAACGTCGGCGCGAGACGCTCCATGCCCATCACGGCGATGTGCGTTTTCGGCAGCGTGGTGCACAGCCGCGCGTTGCCCTCGTTACTGACCAGACATACCGATCCGGTTTCGGCGACGGCGAAATTACAGCCGGTGATGCCGATATCCGCGCTAAAAAACTGCGGGCGCATCTGTTCGCGAATAAACAGCGTCATCGCCTCCGGGGTGTCGGAGCCGGTGTAGCCCAACGTATCATGCAGAATTTTGCGGATCTGGTGGCGATCGCGATGAATGGCGGGGACGACCACATGGGACGGGGCGTCGTGGGCGAGTTGCAAAATGTATTCGCCCAGATCGGTTTCGATGACGGTCAACCCCGCGCCTTGAAGCGCGGCATTGAGACCGATCTCCTCGGTGACCATCGACTTGGATTTGACGATTTTCCTCGCCTGTTTCTGTTTCGCGACGGTCAGGATATAGTCCGTCGCCTGCGCTTTGGTGGAGGCGAAATAGACGTGTCCGCCATTCTTCGTCACATTTTCGGAGAGCTGATACAGGTAGGCGTCCAGGTTTTCGAGCACGTGCCGCCGGATCTGTTCGCCACGGCTGCGCCATGCTTCCCAGTGTCCGAGGTCATCGACCATGATTTGTCGGTTGGCGCCGATGCGCTCTTGAGCCATCGCCACCGCTTTACGCATGACGGCATCGTCAATCTGTTCGCGGATCCGTTCATGAAACGGGACGTCGCTGGTTTTGAGATACATGTGGGCTCCTTAATGGCTCATCAGCACGTCGGCGATGTGCATGACTTTCACGGATTTGCCTTCGCGATGGAGGCGGCCGCCAATGTTGATTAGGCAGCTAACGTCGGCGCCGATAAGGTAGTCGGGGTTGGCTTCCATCATGTGACTGACCTTTTCTTTCACCATTTCACCGGATATTTCCGCCATTTTGACGGAGAACGTGCCGCCAAAACCGCAGCAGGTTTCGGATAAGGGAAACGGGACGATGTCCAACCCGTTGACGTGCTCTAGTAACGTCATTGGCTCGCGCTGAACGCCCAGTTTGCGAAATAGACTGCAGGAGGGATGGTAAACCGCCTTGCCGGGCAAGGTTGCGCCCACATCCACGACGTTGAGAGTATTCACGATGAAAGAAGTCAGATCGCAGATTCTGTCGGAGACATGAGTCGCGCGCTTGGCCCACTCAGGTTCATTCTTCAAATATTCGGGGTAGCTTTTGATGGCGTAGGTACAGGAACCGGCCGGGGAAATGATCGGGTCGTCATTGTCTTCCAGCGCGGCGATCAGATTTTTCATCCCCGGGATGGCATCGGCGGTATACCCCGCGTTTAACGCCGGTTGGCCGCAGCAGCCCTGTTTTTGAGGAAAGTGAACGGTACATCCCAGTTTTTCGAGCAGTAATACCGAGTTTTGCGCCATTTTTGATTTCAGCGCGTCACCAATACAGGTAACGAAAAAGTTCACATTCACTTGCTTGCCTCTCTGTGAGTCCTTTGCATGAATCATCATGCGCCCGTTAACGGGAAAATCGTGTGATAGGCGTTGTTATTTATTTCCGGATAACGGCACTGGACATGTCGAATTAATCCATTTTCGATGATTTATAGCGCCTGATAATATTTTCCGAATAAATTATTGATTACCTGAAAGATGATGAAGGGTAATGCGACGAGGTTCCTGAATAAGGTTTAGAAGACGCGGAAGTATAATGACACCCGTTTTTTGTTTCGGTTTGTTACCGTAGCTTATCGTCGGCCTAATAAGGGATTGCCATGGCAAATCTCCTCTTCAATATAATGACGCATCGAAAATGTGGGTGTCGATAGGACTGACTGGTCTTGAGATAATCGCCATATTCGCGAAAGCGTATGGCGTCGGCCCCCCCTATGCGAGCAGAAAGGGCGGCACGCAAGATCACCGCTGTACGCGCGCTGAGTCGCACAAAGCTCTGTTGCTAAAATTGTATGAAGAGTGGTCGGTCAGCCGCCACGCAACGCCGTCCTGCGGCGGCCGGAAGGGAAAGCGGGTGAAAGAAAGTGAAAACAATGATAAAACAAGCTCATCTGTAATCGCCGTCGGCACCCGGCAGTGGCTGCATTCAGTCAATACCGACTTGTCGATGAGAACTGCTAACCTGTATGTTTAGCACGGGCGGTTTCCGCATCTTGAATCTTAATATGAGTTAAGTAAGGGTAGAAAATGGATAAGGGTAACAACAAACCGTGTTTCCAGGACGTATTGGCGTTTGTGCGTACATTCCGTCGTAAAAACAAGCTGCAACGTGAAATCGCCGATAACGAAAAGAAAATCCGTGATAACCAGAAACGTGTGCTGCTGCTGGACAACCTGAGCGAATACATCAAGCCGGGTATGTCGATCGATGATATTCAGAACATCATTGCCAACATGCGCAGCGACTATGAAGACCGTGTTGATGAGTACATCATCAAAAACGCGGATCTGTCGAAGGAACGCCGTGAGCTGTCACGCAAAATCAAAGAAATGGGCGAAATCAAATCAGCTGCTGAGACTAAATAACCTGTTTCATGACGTATTCAAGGGATCGCTGCGGCGATCCTTTTTTTTGCCTGCTCGCGCAATGGCGCGCCCTTCGGCTTGATCGCTTCGCGTGAGAGATCGGGGCTGGCGGCGAATAGAGGCGGCGTTATCTCCGCCCATCCCAATGCGGACGATGAGACAAACACGGTCTAAACGCCGCTGTCGGCGCCGTATACGGAACAACACACCCACGCCAACGCGCCTATGGGCGGAAGGGCGCGATAGCGGCCTTAGCGTGATGATAGGCGTTTGGCCCTGTGGCTTGAGCGGTGGTGATAGGCTGACCTCGCTGAAATAAGCTTTTGCCTTCTGTCTCTCCGCGCATCACCCTGACTGCCTGACTGCCTGACTGCCTGACTGCCTGACTGCCTGACTGCCTGACTGCCCACGTTTCTCACTCAACCGCCGTTACATGACATGACATTTATCTTTGCGCGGCGGCCCGCGCTTCAATCACCGGCTGCTGTGCTTTCAGCACGGTGAAAAATAGACTGGATGAAGGGATAAAAACGCCGTCCGACTGGCGGGCGAAACGGTCAGGGAGTGCCGCTTTACTATGTCGCTGAATGTCATGGCGCTTGCGCTGATAAGCGGAATTTTACCGCTATTGTGGCTACCGCAAATCCCGCCGCTCACCGCATTGGTAGGGGGGCTAGCGGCGCTGATCCTGGCCTGCCGTTACCTTTCCAACCGCTTGCGCGCCTTGGGCTTGGCGATATTCGCGCTGGTCTGGGGATGCTACAACGCCGGGCAGGCCGTCGACCAGACGGCGGAGCTGACCTCAAGGCAGGTAACGGCAGAGGTGGATATCATTAGCGTGCGCTTTGGTGCGTTGCCGGAAGCCGCCCCGGTGGTGCGTCTGATTCGGGTCGACGGTCGCCGGCGGTTTCCTCCGGTCGCGGTCCGGCTGACCCCGTCTACGGCACTGAACGCGTGGTGCGGCGGGCAACGCTGGCAACTCAGGCTACAACTTCGGCCCGTGCACAGTCGGCTGAACGAAGGCGGATTCGACAGCCAGCGTTGGTCGTTGGCCCGTCGACAAACGCTGACGGGCACCGTACAACGCGCGGCGGTGCTGGATACGCGCTGCGGGGTTCGGCAGGGCATCGTGACGGCGGTGGAGCGTCAGACTGAACACCTGCCGTGGCGCTCCATCCTGTTAGCGTTAACGCTGGGTGAAATGGCCACCGTGGATGAAGATACCCAGGCCCTTCTGCGCCGGACGGGAACGATGCACCTGATGGCGATCTCCGGATTACATATCGCGCTGGCGGCGCTGTTCGGCTGGGGGATCGCCCGGGGCGTCCAATACCTGTTCCCGGTACATCGTATCGGCTATCGCTTTCCATTGTTCGTCGGACTATTCGCGGCCCTAAGCTATGTCTGGTTGGCTGGGGGAAATCCGCCGGCAGTCAGGGCGGGTCTGGCGTTATGCGTATGGACGCTATTACGGTTGAAATGCGTAAGTTGTACGCCGTGGCAGGTGTGGCTTGGGTGTGTGGCCCTGATTCTGACCGGCGATCCGCTAAGCGTATTATCCGACAGTTTTTGGTTATCGAGCCTCGCGGTGGCGGCGCTGATTTTTTGGTATCAGTGGGCGCCGTTGCCTCGTTCTTTCCTGAGGCCTAAACGCTGGGTTTGGCTCCGCTGGCTGCATTTACAGGTGGGCATGACGTTATTACTGCTGCCGTTGCAGGTCGCGTTGTTCCACGGCGTCAGCCTGACGTCTTTACCCGCAAATCTGTGGGCCGTGCCGCTGGTCTCTTTTGTCACGACGCCGCTGGTGCTAGTCGCGCTGCTGCTGTCTTTCGCCCCAGCCTTTAGCGCCATTTTTTGGTGGTTGGCCGATCGTTCGCTGACGGGCGTGTTCGCGCCGCTCGCGGCGTTGCCATCCGGCTGGTGGTCGTTAGGGGAGCAGGCGTTGCCGTGGAGTCTCTCGGGGTGGCTGGCGGTGGCGATCTGGCGTTTTGCCTGGTGGCGATCTGCGCCGCTGAGCGTACTTAGCCTGCTGCTGATCCTGCTCCTCCGACCGAAAGCGCCAGCGCCGTTGTGGCGAGTGGATATGCTGGATGTCGGTCACGGGATGGCCGTCGTGATTGAACGTAATGGCAAAGCCGTGTTGTACGATACGGGCGCGAGCTGGACGGGCGGCAATATGGCGAGCCGTGAAATCGTGCCCTATTTCAGGTGGCGGGGGCTGAAACTGGAGCGGATTATCGTCAGCCATAGTCATCAGGATCACCTCGGCGGACTGGGTGAACTAAAGCGACGGTTTCCCGCCGTTCAGGTATTTAGCCCGATGGCGAGGGCAGGACACCAGCCGTGCCTGAAAGGACAGCGATGGGAGTGGCAGGGACTGCATTTCAGCGTGCTGTGGCCGCCGCGGATCACTGTCGATGCGGGAAACAATGACTCCTGTGTCGTCGCGGTCGACGACGGTCGGTTTCGGGTTCTGCTCACCGGCGATGTGGAGGCGAAAACGGAGGCAATATTGCTGCGCACCCAGCGGCTGGCGCTGGCAGCCGATATTTTGCAGGTGCCGCATCACGGCAGCGCGACGTCCTCGTCCCCGCCTTTCATTCGCGCCGTGGGGGCACAATGGTCGGCGTCATCCAACTCTCGTTATAACCCGTGGCGACTGCCGTCGGTGAAAGTTCGGCGGCGCTATCGCCAGATGGATCACCCGTGGCACGACACGGCCACGTCCGGTCAATTAAGCGTGCGCTTTTTCTCCGAAGGCTGGCAGGTTTTTGGCTTTAGGGAGGCGATCTCCCCGCGTTGGTATCATCGCCGTTTTGGCGTAGGTCCCGAGACATCATGATGGCGTCCGGCTATCGACGACGCCCCCCATTGTCACTTTCTCCACCAAGGGCGTGGAGTTATGAACGTACGCAGTATTTCCTGATCGTAATACCCATCCGATGTGACCATAATTCGTGACTTTATTTTTACCGAGTTTAAGGCTTTTCCAAAATGGCATCTGTTTAACCTCACTCCGGCTGGAAGAAATAAAAAACGCGATCAGGTTAATATATTTTCTCGCCAATATTATTAGCGTAAAAATAACGTCGGCATTAGATGTATTCTTGGGGGGTACATATTTATGGCGCGTGGTGACGTAAATGAAATCACCCGACCTATCTTATGTTACTAACATATTGCAGCGTGTTGTCGTTTGAGGTGGGAAATAACCCAAACGATTTTTTAGGGCGGCATGAAAAAGGGCCGTGGCGCACGTCTATGCGGCGCGAAAGCCTTCAGGCCTCGGAGCGGATTTTTCGACGAAGGGGGAAGACACGCCGCATCACAGGATGAGTACATTCGCGGTTGCATTTCCGCATATCGCTCTGATTCCCCTTTAGTCTTTCTCACGGGGCCGTGAATGGGTAATATAGGCGGCTATTTCTATAGGCTCAGGTTTATTGCATGATTAATGATCAAGATCTTTCCACGTGGCAGACATTCCGTCGCCTATGGCCGATGATCACGCCGTTCAAGACAGGGTTGTTTGTCGCAGGCGTCGCGCTGGTGATGAATGCCGCCAGCGACACGCTGATGTTGTCGCTGCTCAAGCCTTTGTTGGACGATGGATTCGGCAAGGCTGACCGCAACGTGCTGGTGTGGATGCCGTTAGCCATTATCGGGCTGATGGTGATGCGCGGGATCTCCAGCTACATCTCCAGCTATTGCGTGGCGTGGGTCTCCGGCAAGGTCGTGATGAACATGCGTCGCCGGTTATTTAGCCACATCATGGGCATGCCGGTTTCGTTCTTCGACCAACAGTCCACAGGGACGCTGCTGTCGAGAATCACCTACGACACCGAACAGGTCGCGGCTTCCTCATCGGACGCGCTGGTCACCGTCATTCGTGAGGGCGCCTCCATCATCGGTCTGTTTATACTGATGTTTTGGTACAGCTGGCAGCTTTCGTTGATCCTGATTGTGATTGCGCCCATCGTTTCCTACAGCATTCGTCTGGTGTCTAAACGCTTCCGTAACATCAGTAAAAACATGCAAAACACGATGGGGCAGGTGACGACCAGCGCGGAACAGATGCTCAAAGGGCATAAGGAAGTCCTGATTTTCGGCGGACAGAAAGTGGAAGCGGAGCGCTTTGATTCGGTGAGCAACCGCATGCGTCAGCAGAACATGAAGATGGTGTCCGCCTCCTCCATTTCCGATCCGGTCGTGCAATTTATTGCCTCGCTGGCGCTGGCCTTTGTGCTGTACGCCGCCAGCTTCCCTTCCGTGATGGAAACGCTGACCGCCGGGACCATTACGGTCGTCTTCTCCGCGATGTTCACACTGATGCGTCCGCTGAAATCGCTGACCAACGTAAACGCGCAGTTCCAGCGCGGTATGGCCGCCTGCCAGACCTTGTTCACTATTCTGGATATGGAACAAGAAACGGACAAAGGCAAACGCGTAATTGAGCGCGCCAAAGGCGACCTCGAGTTCCGCCATGTCGATTTCGCTTATCCGGGCAAAGAGACGTTGGCCTTGAACGATATCAGCCTGCATGTGCCGCCGGGTAAAACCGTCGCGCTGGTAGGACGTTCCGGCTCCGGTAAATCGACTATCGCCAACCTCATCACGCGTTTTTACGATATCCAGTCAGGCGAAATCATTCTGGACGGTCACGATCTGCGCGAATACACGCTGTCTTCACTGCGTAATCAGGTCGCGTTGGTGTCTCAGAATGTGCACCTGTTCAACGACACCATCGCGAACAATATCGCGTATGCCTACGATAAGTCGTTTAGCCGCGAAGATATCGAACGCGCGGCGACCATGGCGCATGCGATGGACTTCATCAGCAAGATGGATAATGGCTTGGATACCGTGATCGGTGAAAACGGCGTGCTGTTGTCCGGCGGACAGCGTCAGCGTATCGCGATAGCGCGCGCGCTGCTGCGCGACTGCCCGATTCTGATTCTGGACGAGGCCACCTCGGCGCTGGATACCGAATCCGAACGAGCCATTCAGTCGGCGCTGGACGAGTTGCAGAAAGACCGTACCGCGCTGGTTATCGCTCACCGTCTTTCCACAATTGAAAACGCCGACGAGATTCTGGTGGTGGAAGACGGCCGTATTATTGAACGCGGCAATCATCACGATTTGATTATTCGCGATGGCGCGTACGCACAGTTGCACAAGATGCAGTTTGGCTCATGATTGACCGCATCTGGTCAG
Source organism: Lonsdalea iberica (assembly GCF_002111585.1). GTDB lineage: Bacteria > Pseudomonadota > Gammaproteobacteria > Enterobacterales > Enterobacteriaceae > Lonsdalea > Lonsdalea iberica. Next base: position 21,050 of record NZ_LUTP01000006.1, on the reverse strand, counting down.
GTCGCTCGCCGCTCTACTGGCTGTTGATCCCGCTATCGCTACTCTATGGCATGATCAGCGGGTTCATCCGCCTGAGCTATCGCTGGGGCTGGCGTCAGGCGTGGCGCGCGCCCTTGCCGGTGGCGGTAGTGGGCAACCTGACGGCGGGAGGCAACGGGAAAACGCCGGTCGTCATCTGGCTGGTTGAACAGTTACAGCTGCGGGGTTACCGTGTGGGTGTGGTATCACGCGGTTACGGCGGAAAGGCGGATCGCTATCCTCTGGTGATCTCGCCAAACGTTACCACCATGCAGGCGGGCGACGAACCCGTCCTGATTTTTCAACGTACAGGCGTTCCCATTGCCGTCGCACCCAAACGTCGCCAGGCCGTGGCGGCGCTGTTGGCCGCCTCTCCTTTGGATATTGTGATTACCGACGATGGGCTGCAACACTATGCGTTGGCGCGGGACTACGAAGTGGTGGTCATCGATGGCGTTCGCCGTTTCGGCAACGGTTGGTGGCTACCCGCAGGACCGATGCGCGAGCGGGCGTCCCGGCTGGCATCGGTTGATGCGGTTATCGTTAATGGCGGCGATGCTCGGGCAGGCGAGATCGCGATGCAGCTCTCCGCGGACGATGCCGTTAATCTGGCGACCGGCGAACGGCGCCCGGTCGCCGAGCTGCCGCCTTTGGTGGCGATGGCAGGGATCGGGCATCCGCCGCGATTCTTTGCCACACTGAAACAGAAGGGTGCGACCGTGCAACATGAAGTTGCTTTCGCAGACCATCAGTCCTATTCGCCCGCCCAGCTCGCTACGCTACCCGGCGGAGAACATCAGCCGCTGATCATGACCGAAAAAGACGCGGTGAAGTGCCGCGCTTTCGCACAGAAAAACTGGTGGTATCTGCCGGTGACCGCCGAGCTAGCCGCCGCGCCCGCAGAAGCCATATTATCGCGGCTCGAACAGCTGATTGCGCAGTATCGACAGGGCAACCCGAACGCCCGCTAAGGCGCGTTGCCTCTTATTGACAAAGAGCTTCTTGATGGAGGAAGCACGATGGATCATCGTTTACTTGAAATAGTGGCTTGTCCGGTCTGTAACGGACGTTTGGTTTTTGATAAAGAAAAACAGGAACTGATCTGCAAGATTGAAGGTCTGGCCTATCCCATGCGCGACGGCATCCCGGTCCTGCTGGATCACGAGGCCCGACACCTGACGGCCGACGAGACCGCAAAATGACGTTTACCGTAATTATCCCGGCCCGCTTCGCCTCCAGCCGTTTACCGGGCAAGCCGCTGGCGGACATCAACGGTAAACCGATGGTGATCCACGTGATGGAACGTGCGCAGGAGTCGGGCGCAGAGCGTGTGATCGTGGCCACAGACCATCCCGACGTTGAGCAGGTCATTCGTCAGGCGGGCGGAGAAGTCTGTCTGACCAGTCCCGATCACAACTCAGGGACAGAAAGGCTGGCGGAAGTGATTGAACGCTACCGTCTTCCGGATGACGAGATCATTGTGAACATCCAGGGCGACGAACCGATGATCCCTCCGGTCATTGTACGTCAGGTCGCTGAAAATCTGGCGGGAAGCCGGGCAGGGATGGCGACGTTAGCCGTGCCGATTGTCGGCAGCGAAGAGGTGTTCAACCCCAACGCGGTAAAAGTGGTGAGAGATGCGGAAGGGTATGCGCTGTACTTTTCCCGTGCGCCGATCCCATGGGACCGCGAGCGCTTTGCCCAATCGAATGAGAACATCGGCGATCACTTCCTGCGTCACATCGGCATCTATGCCTACCGGGCTGGATTTGTGCGCCGTTACGTGAGCTGGGCGCCGAGCGAGTTGGAAAAAATCGAACTGCTGGAGCAGCTGCGCGTACTGTGGTACGGCGAAAAAATTCACGTTGACGTGGCGAAAGCGATTCCAAGCGTCGGCGTCGATACGCCGGAAGATCTGGAGCGTGTGCGTTCGGCGATGGCGGGCGGCTGATCGTACTCGCCTCATCGTTTGACGAGCGCACCGGCGGATATGATAGCCGCCCGTTTTGCTGACCTCCGGGACAATACGCCTGAATCCCGGTTTCAGGACCGTGCTGAACCGGTCCAGTATCGAACGTTATCTCAGGGAAGCGCCGTCTGACTGGGCAAGGCGGTGAACGATGCGTTCAAGATTGTCTGAGGGTGCCACGACACCGCGCTGCGCGTGTTGGAGAACCTCGAAACAGAGTTAATAAAGACCCCCAAGGAAGGAGTGATACATGGAAATGAGTAACACTATTCGCTTAGCGTTGGCGCTGAGCCTGCTGACGGGCGCGGTTGCGCCGACGACGGCCGCCACCTTTTACTTGTCGCCGACCGGCAACGATAATGGCAGCGGGACGCTTACCGCGCCCTGGAAAACAATCGGACGGGCCCAGCAAACCCTTGCGCCCGGCGACCGGCTGTGGATCCGCGGTGGAAAATACAGTTTTACTGCGGGGGCTAACTCGTGCGCGAGTCGTACCGATGTCGTCAACGCGGTGACGCTGAATAAAAGCGGGACGGCGGGCAAACCGATTCAGTACTTGGCCTACTCGGGCGAAACGCCGGTATTCGACTTCAGCAAAATGAAAGACGACTGCCGCATTAAAGGGTTCAACGTGGCGGCGAACTGGGTCTCACTGAAAGGACTTGAGATTGTCGGCGTCCCGCAGCATAACAGACTCAATCATGAATCCTGGGGCGTGTGGATTAAGGGCAGTAACAACACGTTCGAGCAGTTGAACATCCACCACATCATGGGTACCGGCTTTTTTTGCAGAACGGCGCCAACAATAAGGTGATCAATTGCGATTCCCACCACAACTACGACCCGCTGACGTCAAACGGCGCAGGACAGAGCGGTGACGGCTTCGGCGTACATGTCGCCGCCAACCAACCGGGAAACCTTCTGCGCGGCTGTCGGGCATGGTCGAATTCGGATGACGGTTTCGACTTTATCAACGCCTATTCGCCTGTCACGGTTGAAAACTCCTGGGCGTGGCTGCACGGCTATTTGCCCGGCACGACCACGTCGCTGGCCGCGGGCAACGGCAATGGTTTCAAAATTGGCGGATACGGCGCACGCTACGTTGCTAACGCCCCCAAGCATACCGTGCGTCAGAGCGTGGCGTTCATGAACAAAAGCGCGGGTTTTTATGCTAACCATCACCCGGTCGCTAATAACTTCTTCAATAATACCGGCTACAAAAACAGACCTAATTTCAACTTGCTGGGCATCAACGCCAGCGGTGGAGACGTCGGCCTGGGCATAGCGCGCAATAATATCTCGTATGGCGGCGTCGCGCTCATAAATACGCAAGGCGCGGATATGCGCTACAACTCGTGGAATCAGTCAAAAGTGCTGTCCGATGCCGAGTTTGAGAGCGTCGCTGTAACCGGCTGGGATGCAAAACGGAAATCGGACGGCAGTTTACCTGACCTGAAAAGCCTGCATTTGTCAGCCGGTAGTTGGCTCATCGACAAGGGCGGCAATCTTAATCTGCCCTACAAAGGCGCCGCGCCGGACCTCGGCGCTTTCGAACGCCAGTAATCCCTAGCACGCTTTGCGCGGAACCTTTTGCTATTCTTTAGGTTCTGCGCCCATCATGGGCAGATTCCGGCTTTGTTCGATCTGTATTGAGGAAAACCGCCTCCCCACAACGGCATGATACGATCGACAAGCCTTCCCTTCAGTCAAGGTCTCATGCTTATGGAATTGCTTAAAGCCGAGTTGAGTGCGGTATTAGGGGAACCTCTTAGCCGCGTTGAACGTATTAGTGAACAACCGTATGCACATCTGTACGCCATGTATGACAAGGAAGGTCACGCGATTCCGTTGTTGGTCAAAAGCTATGTATGTCAGGGCGTCGCTCAGCAGGAGGCCTACAAGCTGAGCATGCTGTCGCGTGAAGGCGACGTGCGGGTGCCGACCGTTTACGGGATGGTGATGAGTCAGCATCCGTCGCATAAGGAGTTATTGCTGCTGGAGCGGCTGCGCGGCGTGCCGGTCGAAACGCCGACCCGAACGCCACCGCGCTGGGAGTCTCTTATGGAGCAGATCGTGGACAGCGTCCTGGCCTGGCATCGTATTGACAGCCACGGCTGCGTTGGGTCGGTCGATAGCATTCAGGAAAACAGCTGGCCCAACTGGTACGCCCAGCGGCTGGAGGTACTGTGGTCGACGCTGATGCTGGTGCAGACCCCGCTGCTGACGCGGGAAGACAGGGCGCTGCTGTTCCGATCTCGTCAGGCGCTACCCGCGCTATTCCGGGACTTTAACGATCCCTGCGTGCTGGTGCACGGCAACCTGTCGCTGCGCAGCATGTTGAAGGATAGCCGCAGCGATCAACTGCTGGCGATGATCAATCCGGGCATGATGTTGTGGGCGCCGCGCGAATACGAGCTGTTCCGGTTGTGTGACGAAGGGATGGCGGAACAACTGCTGTACCATTATTTGCGTCGTGCGCCGGTGTCAGAAACCTTTGTTTCCCGACGCTGGCTTTACGTCGTGTGGGCTGCCGTATCTCGCTATATTCATACCGGTCGGTTAGACCGGGAGGTGTTCGACCGGGCGTCGCGCGAGCTGCTGCCCTGGTTGGACTAGTCCGTCGTCGCCTGCGTTCCTCTGATCTTCTGCCACAGGCCGCCCAACGTTTCATACCATGCCCGCTCGCTGTGCGAGAGATACAGCGCTGACGGGAACAGCTTTTCCCACGGATTCAGCGGCGAAGTGATCGCCAATTGATTTGCCGGCGCGGGGATGGGGTGCAGCCCCTGGCCCTCGAAAAAGCGCATGGCGCGCGGCAGATGATTGGCGGATGTCACTAGCAGGAAAGGCTGTTGTCCCACCCATCGCGCCGTACCGGCCGCCTCCTCCGAGGTATCACGCGCCGTTCCTACCTGCAGAATATCTTCCGCCGGAACGCCGAGGCTCTCCGCCACGCGCGCGGCCGTGCTGGCGCTGGTGACCGGATTGCCTTTCGCCGCCGCGCCGGTGAAGATCAATTTGGCGCCGGGATTGGCATGGTACAGACGAATCCCCTCGGTCACGCGCGCCAGGCTATTGCCCACCAGATTTGAACTGGGCGCCCAGTCGGGATTGAAGGTGTAGCCGCCGCCGAGGACGACGATAAAGCCGACCCGCTGTTGACCGGGCTGCCAGGTGGGATAGCGGGATTCCAACGGGAGCAACAGCCGATCCGCCACCGGCTGCAGGCTGATCAAGGCCAACATTAGCCAGCCCACGGTCAGGACGACGCGCCCGGTCTTCTGGCGGGGGGTGAACCACAGCAGCAGAAGCGCGATGCCCATTAATAACAGTAAAAGCGGCAGCGGCTGTAGCAGGCTGCCAACATACTTTTTGAGGTCAAACAGCATAAAATAGCATCCAGGTTGAGTGAAAAAGCGCCATCCAGGCGGAGAACGTGGTCTCAGGCGATTCATTCTATGCCAGCCTGTGCCAAAATGTCAGATTAGGAGCGAGTCGGCGCATTGTGGATGCGCCGTCATCAATTGCGTGGAACTCGTGGAATGCAGGATCGTAACTTTAACGATATCGCTGAAAAATTTGCCCGCAATATCTACGGCACCACCAAAGGGAAATTGCGTCAGGCCGTGCTGTGGCAGGATCTGGAAACCTTGCTGGCCCGTCTTCCGCAACGACCCTTGGTCATTGTGGATGCCGGCGGCGGTGAAGGTCATATGGCCTGCCGCTTGGCTGCTTTAGGACACCAGGTCTTGTTGTGCGATGTGTCCGATGAGATGATTCGGCGGGCGCAGGCTGCCGCCGAGGCCCAAGGTCTCACGGATCGTCTGCGTGTCGTACATTGCGCAGCACAGGATATCGCCCTATATATGGATCGGCCCGCCGATCTGGTATTGTTTCACGCGGTGTTGGAGTGGGTGGCTGAACCCCAGCCGGTATTAAGCGCGCTGACGGACTGTCTGGCGCCGGGTGGCGCGTTATCGCTGATGTTTTATAACCATCATGCCTTTTTGATGCGCAACATGGTGCTGGGAAACTTTGGTTATGTCGACGTCGCATGCCGAAACGCAAGCGGCGTTCTTTGTCCCCTGACCATCCGCTGAATCCGGAAGAGGTCTACCTGTGGCTGTCCGCACTAGGCCTGACGATCAGCGGCAAAACCGGGATCCGGGTATTTCACGATTATTTGCGGGACAAGCAAAAACAGATTGACGAATTTGACACTCTGCTGGCGCTCGAGCAGCGCTATTGCCGGCAGGAGCCTTTTGTCAGCCTGGGGCGTTACATCCACGTTATGGCGCATAAGCCCCTTTTAAAGGATGCATTATGAGTGATTTTTCCCAGACCGTACCCGAACTGGTCGCCTGGGCTAGAAAAAACGACTTTTCGATTTCGCTGCCGACGGAAAGGCTGGCGTTTTTGCTGTCGATTGCCACGCTCAACGGCGAACGCATGGACGGCGAGATGAGTGAGGGCGAACTGGTGGACGCGTTCCGTCACGTTAGCCAGGGATTTGAACAAACCCACGAAACTATTGCTCAACGCGCCAACAACGCGATCAACGATCTGGTGCGACAGCGCCTATTGAACCGGTTCACCAGCGAGCTGGCCGACGGCAATGCCATCTACCGACTGACGCCGCTCGGCATCGGAATCACGGACTACTATATTCGTCAGCGCGAGTTTTCCGCGCTACGTCTCTCCATGCAGCTCTCCATCGTCGCCCAGGAACTGGGCCGGGCCGCAGAAGCGGCGGAAGAGGGCGGAGACGAATTTCACTGGCACCGCAATGTCTTCGCGCCGCTGAAGTATTCGGTGGCGGAAATCTTCGACAGCATCGATCTGACTCAGCGCATCATGGATGAACAGCAGCAAGGGGTGAAAGAGAATATCGCCGGGCTGCTGACGCAGGATTGGCGCGCGGCCATCAGCAACTGTGAACAGTTGCTGACCGAAACCTCCGACACTCTGCGCGAGCTGCAGGATACGCTGGAAGCCGCGGGCGACAAGCTCCAAGCCAATCTGTTGCGCATTCAGGACGCGACGCTCGGCAACGACACGCTGGGATTCGTCGATAACCTGGTCTTCGACCTGCAAGGCAAGCTGGACCGCATCATTAGTTGGGGACAGCAGACCATCGACCTCTGGATCGGCTATGACCGACACGTCCATAAATTTATTCGTACCGCCATCGATATGGATAAAAACCGCGTTTTCTCGCAGCGGTTGCGCCAGTCGGTGCAGACCTATTTCGACCAGCCGTGGGCATTGACACACGCCAACGCCGACAGGCTGTTGGATATGCGTGACGAAGAGCTGGCGCTGCGTAGCGATGAAGTCACCGGGGAACTGCCGCCGGAGCTGGAATATGAAGAGTTCAGCGAGATGCGTGAGCAGGTTGCCGCTTTGGTGGAGCAAGCGTTGGAAAAATACAAGCAGCAGCGCATTCCGCTGTCTCTGAGTGAGGTGATGCGCGACTATCTGGCGCAATATCCTCGCTCCCGGCAATTTGACGTTGCCAGAATTGTGGTCGACCAGGCCGTGCGTCTGGGCGTAGCCGAAGCCGATTTTACCGGATTGCCTGCGCAATGGCAGGCAATCAATGATTACGGAGCCAAGGTACAGGCCCATGTCATCGACAAATATTGAACCGATTATTACGGCCAAACTCATGGCCGCGCTGTCCAACGCGCAGTTTCCGGCGTTAGACAGCCAACTGCGCGCTGGGCGCCATATCGGCGTTGAAGAGCTGGATAACCACGCCCTGCTGATGGATTTTCAGGAGGAGCTGGAGTTTTTCTACAGCCGCTACAACGTAGAACTGATTCGCGCGCCGGAGGGCTTTTTCTACCTGCGTCCGCGTTCGACGACGCTGATCCCGCGCTCCGTCCTGTCGGAGCTGGATATGATGGTGGGAAAAATCCTCTGTTATCTCTATCTCAGCCCTGAACGTCTCGCGCATGAGGGCATTTTCAGCCAGCAGGACCTCTACGACGAGCTGATGAGCCTGGCGGATGAAAACAAACTGCTGAAGCTGGTCAATCAGCGTTCCACCGGTTCGGATCTGGACCGTCAGAAACTGCAGGAAAAAGTACGCACCTCGCTGAACCGTCTGCGTCGACTGGGCATGATCTACTTCATGGGCAGCGACAACAGCAAATTCCGCATTACCGAGGCGGTGTTCCGCTTCGGCGCCGACGTGCGCAGCGGCGACGACCCGCGTGAGGCGCAGCTGCGCATGATCCGCGATGGCGAAGCCATGCCGCTGGAAAGCAGCCTGTCGCTGGATGACAGTGACGACGGAGAGTCAAGCGGCGATAACCCGAGTGTTGAGGATGAACAGGAATGATTGAACGCGGTAAATTTCGCTCACTGACGCTGGTTAACTGGAACGGTTTCTTCGCCCGTACTTTCGACCTGGATGAACTGGTCACCACGCTGTCGGGCGGTAACGGCGCCGGGAAGTCCACCACGATGGCGGCCTTCGTCACCGCGCTGATCCCCGACCTGACCCTGCTGCACTTTCGTAATACCACCGAGGCAGGGGCGACCTCCGGCTCTCGCGATAAAGGCTTGCATGGCAAGCTGCGCGCCGGGGTGTGCTATTCCATTCTTGATGTGGTGAACTCTCGTCACCAGCGCGTGCTGGTGGGCGTACGCTTGCAGCAGGTCGCCGGCCGCGACCGCAAGGTGGATATCAAGCCCTTCACCATTCAGGGGCTGCCGACCACCGTCGCGCCGACAGAAATTCTGACCCAGACGGTAGGCGAGCGTCAGGCGCGCGTGCTGACGTTGCCGGAGCTGAAAGAGCGTCTCGAAGAGATCGACGGGGTCCAGTTCAAGCAGTTCAACTCTATCACCGACTACCACTCGCTGATGTTCGATTTGGGAATTGTGCCGCGGCGGCTGCGCTCTGCGTCCGACCGCAGCAAATTCTATCGTCTGATCGAAGCGTCGCTGTATGGCGGAATTTCCAGTGCCATCACCCGCTCGCTTCGCGACTATCTGCTGCCGGAAAATAGCGGCGTCCGCAAGGCGTTTCAGGATATGGAAGCCGCGCTGCGTGAAAACCGCATGACGCTTGAAGCGATTCGCGTCACCCAGTCTGACCGCGATCTGTTCAAGCACCTGATTTCTGAAGCCACCTCCTATGTGGCGGCAGACTACATGCGGCACGCCAATGATCGACGCATTCATCTGGACGGTGCGCTGACGCTGCGCCGTGACCTATTCGGCAGCCGCAAGCAGCTGTCGACCGAGCAGTACCGCCACGTGGAAATGTCGCGCGAGCTCCAAGAGCACAGCGGCGCAGAAAGCGATCTCGAAACTGACTATCAGTCTGCCAGCGACCATTTGAGTCTGGTGCAGACGGCAATGCGTCAGCAGGAAAAAATTGAGCGCTACAGCGGCGATCTGGAAGAGCTGAGTGACAAGCTTGAAGAACAGAACGAAATCGTGGCGGAAGCGCACGATCAGCAAGAAGAAAATCAGGAGCGCGCCGACGCGGCGGAGCAGGAAGTTGATGAGCTGAAAAGTCAGCTGGCGGACTACCAGCAGGCGCTGGATGCGCAGCAAACGCGCGCCATTCAGTATCAACAGGCGCAGCAGGCGCTGGAGCGCGCCCGCGCGCTCTGTCAGCAGCCGGATCTCACGCCGGAAAACGCCGATGACTGGCTGGACACGTTCCACGCCCGCGAGCAGGAAGCCACCGAACTGCTGCTGATGCTGGAGCAGAAATTGAGCGTGGCGGACGCGGCGCACAGCCAATACGAACAGGCCTATCAGTTGGTGACCCGCGTGGCAGGCGTGGTCAGCCGCAGCGAGGCCTGGCAGGTCGCGAAAGAACTCTTGCGCGACAGCTCCTCCCAGCGTTATCAGGCAGAACGCGTGCAGCCTCTGCGTATGCGCTTGTCCGAACTGGAACAGCGTCTGCGGGAACAGCAGGATGCTGAACGTCTGCTGCAGGACTTTGCCAAGCGCAACGGTCAGGAGTATCAGCCGGAAGAACTTGAGGGCGTGCAGCAGGCGATTGACGCGCAGATCGAAGAATTGGCCGGACTGGTGGCGGAAGCCGGCGAACGCCGTATGGCGTTGCGTCAGGAGCTGGATCAGATCCAGCAGCGTATCCAGCAACTGACGGCCCGCGCGCCGGTATGGCTGGCGGCGCAGGAAACGCTGTCCCAGCTCAGCGAACAGAGCGGGGAAAACTTCGAGGACAGTCGTCAGGTCACGGAATGCATGCAGCAGCTGCTGGAGCGCGAGCGCGAAACCACCGTCGAACGCGATGAAGTGGCGGCCCGCAAGCGTGAAGTCGAAGCGCAGATCGAACGGCTCAGTCAGCCGGGCGGTTCGGAAGATCAGCGCCTGAACGCGCTGGCGGAGCGTTTTGGCGGGGTATTGTTGTCGGAGATCTACGACGATGTCACGCTGGACGACGCACCGTACTTCTCCGCGCTGTATGGCCCGTCGCGTCACGCGATTGTCGTGGCGGATCTCTCGCTGGTGCGCGAACAGCTTTCCGGTTTGGAAGATTGTCCGGAAGATCTCTACCTGATCGAGGGCGATCCGCAGTCGTTCGATGACAGCGTGTTCGAAGTGGAAGAGCTGGAAAAAGCGGTCGTTGTGAAGATCGCCGACCGTCAGTGGCGTTACTCGCGCTTCCCGTCCGTGCCCTTGTTTGGCCGCGCCGCGCGCGAACAGCGTCTGGAAAGTCTGCGCAGCGAACGCGACGTCCTGTCAGAGCAGTACGCCACGCTGTCGTTCGACGTTCAAAAAACACAGCGCCTGCATCAGGCGTTCAGCCGCTTTATCGGCGCGCATCTGGCCGTGGCGTTCGATGACGATCCGGAAGAGGACATTCGCCAGCTCAACAGCCGTCGCGGCGAGTTAGAGCGGGCCATCAGCAATTTCGACAATGAAAATCAGCAGCAGCGTCAGCAGTATGAGCAGGCGAAAGAGAACACGACGTTGCTGAACCGCCTGATCCCGCGTATTAGCCTGTTGTGTGACGACGCGTTGGCCGATCGCGTGGATGAGATCCGCGAGGAGCTTGACGAGGCGGAGGATGCCGCGCGTTTCATTCAGCAACACGGCGCGACATTGGCGCAGCTGGAGCCGCTGGTCAGCGTCTTGCAGAACGACCCGCAGCAGCATGAACAGTTGCAGGCGGATTATACGCAGGCGCAGAGCGCGCAGCGTCTCGCCAAGCAGCAAGCCTTCGCGTTGACCGAAGTGGTGCAGCGCCGCGCGCACTTTAGCTATACCGATTCCGCGAGCATGCTGAATGCCGACGCCGACCTCAACGACAAGCTGCGTCAGCGGCTGGAGCAGGCCGAAACCGAGCGCACCCGCGCGCGTGAACAACTGCGCCAGCATCAGGCTCAGTTGACGCAGTACAGCCAGCTACAGGCGTCGCTGAAAAGCGCCTATGACGCCAAGCGCGACATGCTGAAAGAGTTGACCCAGGAACTGACGGAGATCGGGGTGCGTGCGGATGCAGAGTCCGAAGCCCGCGCCCGTCAGCGTCGCGACGAACTGCATGCAGCGTTGAGCAACAACCGTGCTCGTCGTAACCAGTTGGAAAAACAGCTGACCTTCTGCGAAGCCGAAATGGATGCCTTGCAGAAGAAACTGCGCAAGCTGGAGCGCGACTACCATGTGATGCGTGAACAGGTGGTGACCGCCAAGTCGGGCTGGTGCTCCGTCATGCGCCTGGTGCGCGACAACGGCATGGAGCGTCGGCTGCATCGCCGAGAACTGGCTTACATGAGCGGTGACGAGCTGCGTTCTATGTCGGATAAGGCGCTGGGCGCGCTGCGTCAGGCGGTGGCGGACAACGAACATCTGCGCGATGTGTTGCGTCTGTCCGAAGATCCCAAACGGCCGGAACGCAAAATCCAGTTCTACATCGCGGTCTATCAGCACCTGCGCGAGCGCATCCGTCAGGACATTATCCGTACCGATGACCCGGTGGAAGCCATCGAACAGATGGAGATCGAGCTGAACCGTCTGACGGAAGAGCTGACGTCGCGCGAGAAAACGCTGGCGATCAGCTCCCGCAGCGTAGCCAACATCATTCGCAAAACCATTCAGCGCGAGCAGAATCGTATTCGCATGCTGAACCAGGGGCTGCAGGCGGTGGCGTTCGGTCAGGTCAACAGCGTCCGTTTGAACGTGAACGTGCGTGAAACGCATACCACGCTCCTGAACGTGTTGTCCGAACAGCAGGAGATGCATCAGGATCTGTTTAGCAGCAACCGTCTGACCTTCTCGGAAGCATTGGCAAAACTCTATCAGCGTCTGAATCCGGAAATCGATTTGGGCCAGCGCGCGCCGCAAACCATCGGCGAGGAGCTGCTGGATTACCGCAACTACCTGGAAATGGAAGTGGAAGTCAATCGTGGCACCGACGGCTGGCTGCGTGCGGAGAGCGGGGCGCTGTCGACCGGGGAGGCCATTGGTACCGGGATGTCCATTCTGGTCATGGTGGTGCAGAGCTGGGAAGAAGAGTCTAAACGGCTGCGTGGGAAAGATATCTCGCCTTGTCGTCTGCTGTTCCTCGATGAAGCGGCGCGTCTGGATGCCAAGTCCATCGCCACGCTATTCGAGCTGTGTGAACGGCTGGAAATGCAGCTGATCATCGCAGCGCCGGAGAACATCAGCCCAGAGAAAGGCACTACCTATAAGCTGGTCCGTAAGGTCTACCAAAACCACGAGCATGTGCATGTGGTGGGACTGCGCGGCTTCGCCAGCGAGACCGAAGAGAGTGTGGCGGCACCGACGACCTAGCGCGGCGTCTGCTTAAAGGCGATCTCCGCTGCGGCGGCGATCGCCTGTTGTTCTCTTTCTGATTATTCGTCTTGATGCGGGTCGATCCCTCTTCAGTGTGACACGCTATCTATGCCTTCCCACTTCCCACTTCCCACTTCCCACTTCCCACTTCCCACTTCCCACTTCCCACTTCCCACTTCCCACTTCCCACTTCTGTGATCATTGCGGGCTTATCTTTATCGTCCTCACATCCACGGCTGACGCCGATAACTGCCTGCCAAAATCGGCGTGGTGACAACGTCACTTATTTTTGCTCATCAATCCGCTAAGGGGGCACGGCTGCAGAGCGAAAACAGGAAATCGCGCATCCTGATTTCGTCAGGCATCACGCTTCGTCGCGCTCCACGGGAGGGATGAGGTTCTCGCCGGTTTTTTTGACCACTTTTTGTCAGTTATATGCCACGATTCAAAGAAAGCCTACATGAAACAGGCTAAGGTCACTGCACAAAAAACTGGCGGCCTCCGGGTATGTACGCATTTAATTTGGTGTTACTGCTGTTGCAGCAAATGTGTGTGTTTTTAGTCATCGCCTGGTTGATGAGTAAAACGCGTCTGTTTATTCCCCTGATCCAAATCACGGTGCGGTTGCCGCACAAGCTGCTCTGTTACGTCACCTTCTCGATGTTCTGCATTATGGGAACCTATCTGGGTCTGCATATTGACGATTCGATCGCCAACACGCGCGCTATCGGCGCCGTTATGGGCGGATTACTGGGCGGGCCGGTGGTCGGCGGACTGGTTGGCCTGACCGGCGGCCTGCATCGTTACGCCATGGGGGGGATGACTGCGTTCAGCTGCATGATTTCCACCATTACCGAAGGGCTGTTGGGCGGACTGGTGCACACTGTGTTGATTCGGCGAGGGCGCAGCGACAGCCTGTTTAGCCCATTCACCGCGGGGGCGATAACGCTGGTCGCCGAGCTGACGCAGATGGCGATCATCCTGCTGCTAGCCCGCCCGTTTCAGGAAGCGTTGCAGCTGGTTCAAAACATCGCCGCGCCTATGATGGTGACCAACACTGTCGGCGCGGCGATGTTTATGCGTATCCTGCTGGATAAGCGTGCGATGTTTGAAAAATACACCTCGGCATTTTCCGCCACGGCGCTGCGGGTGGCGGCCTCGACCGAGGGAATATTGCGGCAGGGCTTCAACGAAGAGAACAGCACCAAGGTAGCGCAGGTGCTGTTCCAGGAGCTGGATATCGGCGCGGTGGCGATCACTGACCGGGAGAAGCTGCTGGCGTTTACCGGCATCGGCGACGACCACCATTTGCCGGGCAAGCCCATCTCCTCCGACTATACCTGGCGTGCGCTGGAAACCGGCGAGGTCGTGTACGCGGATGGCAACGAAACGCCGTACCGCTGCTCGCTCCATCCGCAGTGCAAACTAGGCTCAACGCTGGTGATCCCATTGCGCGGCGAGAACCAGTGCGTCATCGGGACGATTAAGCTCTATGAAGCCAAACATCGTCTGTTCAGCTCCATCAATCGGACGTTAGGCGAGGGGATCGCGCAGTTGCTGTCGGCGCAAATCCTCGCCGGCAAATATGAAGATCAGAAGGTGCTGCTGGCCCAGTCAGAGATCAAACTGCTGCATGCGCAGGTGAATCCGCATTTTCTGTTTAACGCGCTCAATACCCTGATGGCCGTCATCCGCCACGACAGCGACAAAGCCGGTCAGCTAGTGCAGTATCTGTCGACCTTCTTTCGCAAAAATCTCAAGCGCTCGACGGAGATCGTCACGCTGGCCGACGAGCTGGATCACGTTAACGCCTACCTGCAAATTGAAAAGGCGCGATTTCAGTCGCGGCTGAACGTCCAGTTGAACGTCCCGGATGAACTGTCGATGCAAAAGCTGCCCGCGTTTACGTTGCAGCCCATTGTGGAAAATGCCATCAAGCACGGCACCTCGCAGCTGCTGGGCGTGGGACAAATCACGATCCAAGCCAGCCAGGAGGGGGGATATCTGATTTTGGCGATAGAAGATAATGCCGGTCTTTATCAGTCCAGCCAGAGCAGTACCGGACTGGGGATGAGTTTGGTGGATAAGCGCCTGCGAGCGCGCTTTGGCGACAGTTATGGTCTGACCGTCACCTGTGAACCGGATTGGTTTACCCGCATCATCCTGCGGCTGCCTTTGGAGGAGCGTCTATGTTGAAAGTGTTGATTGTCGACGATGAACCGCTGGCGAGGGAAAACCTGCGTGTGCTACTGCAAAAGGAGAGCGATATTGAGATTGTCGGCGAGTGCGCCAACGCGGTGGAAGCCCTCGGCGCCGTTCATGCTCTAAGGCCCGACGTCATGTTCCTCGACATTCAAATGCCGCGCATCAGCGGTCTGGAGATGGTGGGAATGCTCGACGATCAATTCCGGCCATACACGGTATTCCTGACCGCATTCGATGAATACGCGGTCAAGGCATTCGAAGAGCATGCGTTTGATTACCTGCTCAAACCTATCGAATCCCCGCGGTTACAGAAAACGCTGACGCGTTTGCGACAGGAACGACAGGAGCAGGATATTTCCGTGCTATCCGACCAACAGCCGCCGCTCAAATTCATTCCCTGCAACGGTCGCGGTCGTATCTATCTACTGCAGATGGAGGACGTGGCCTACGTCAGCAGTCGCATGAGTGGTGTTTTTGTCGCCAGCCACGGCGGCCGGGAAGGGTTCACTGACCTAACGCTGCGGACGCTGGAAAACCGCACGCCGCTGCTGCGCTGTCACCGGCAATATCTGGTCAATATGGCCCACTTGAGTGAAATCCGTCTGGAGGACAACGGCCAGGCGGAGCTGCTGCTGCGTGATGGTCAAACCGTGCCGGTCAGCCGCCGCTATCTCAAAAACCTGAAGGAAACGCTGGGGCTGTGAGTCGAAAAATGCCGCGCAACGGTGCCCGTGATGCGGCTTATTGCGGTCTCAGGGCTTCGAAGGCCTGGCGGATATTCTGTTCTGGCAGTTGCACGCCGATAAAAATCAGCGTGCTTCGCCGCTTCTCCTCGGGCAGCCATTCGCGATCCCAATCGGCGTTGTACAAGCGTTGTACGCCCTGAAATAGCAGACAGCGAGGCTGATCCTCAATCCACAGCATGCCTTTGTAGCGCAGTAGGTTATCGGTAAAGCCAACCAGCAAACCCTCCATGACGTTAGATACGGCATCCAGCGCGACCGGGTAGTCGAGCGTCACGACGATGGAGGCGATATCATCCGGCTTGCCGGGGGCGAAATGGTAAATCGGCTTGACGGCGACCACGCGTTCGTCGAGCAGGAAGCCGCGGGTGTTGAACAGGTGCGACAGATCAATATCACCCTGCGTGACCGGGTAGATCGGCGCGCGGGCGTTGATTCTGCCAAGCGCTCGGTCAGCGCCGAGTGGTCGCCCGACAGGTCGGTTTTGGTCAACAGCAGTCGGTCGGCATAGCCGACCTGCGATTGCGCCAGCGGGAAGCGATCCAGCTGGTCATCGGCGTGCACCGCGTCCACCAGCGTGATGACGCCGTCCAGCAAATAGCGCTCACACAGTATTTCATGCGAGAAAAAAGTGTGAATGATCGGGCCTGGGTCGGCCATGCCGGTGCACTCGATCATCAGCCTGTCGAAGGCAATGTCGCCTTTGTCCCGACCGTCGAGCAGATCGAGCAGCGCATCTTCCAGTTCGTTGGAACGCGTACAGCAAATGCAGCCGTTGCTCAGCGTTTTGATTTGCGTAGCGCGGTCGCCGATAAGCTGGTCATCGAAGGCGACATCACCAAACTCGTTTTCAATGACGGCGATGCTCAAGCCGTGGGGGGCATTAAGGATATGGCGCAGCAGGGTGGTTTTGCCCGCGCCCAGGAAACCGGTTAATACCGTAACGGGAATGGGGGTCGTCATCATGATTCTCCTTTGGGTCAGCAGCAGCGCATGCCGCCTTTACCGTCGCCGCCGTAGCGCGCCTGTTGACGCTCTCGGAAAAATTCTTCGTAGGTCATGACCGGGCTGTCAGGATGGTTGGTCTGCATATGCGCGACATAGGTTTCATAGTCAGGGATCCCAATCAGCATACGGGCAGCCTGTCCGAGATACTTTGACGCCTTGCCCAATTGATCAAACATCGTATTTTCCTCAGGGTACAGCCCCGCCAAAGCGGGGCTGTGCTGATCATCAATGTCCCGACGAGGTTTTGACGCCGCCTTCTGGGACGGGAACGTACGGCGTTTCCTTGTCCGTCCGCTGATCCGTTTTTCTCGCATTCAGCCAGGTGCGAATACCGTAGAAGATAATACTGTACACCACCACCAGGAAGAGAATGCTCAGGCCGGCGTTGGTGTAGTTGTTGATCACGATGTGATTCATATTTGCGACCTCCTGCGCGGTCAGTTCGCCGCCCGCCAGAATCCGTGCCTTATACTCCCGCGCCATGAACAGGAAACCTTCCATCTGCGGGTTGGTGCTGAACAGTTTCATACCTAGCGCCCAGGTGGTGCATATCAGCAGCCAGGTGGCGGGCACCAGCGGCACCCAGAGATATTGCGTGCGCTTCATTTTCACCAAGACGACGGCGGCCAGCACCAGCGCAACGGCCGCCAGCATCTGGTTGGAAATGCCGAACAGCGGCCATAGGCTCTTCACTCCGCCCAGCGGATCCACTACGCCCTGGTAGAGCAGATAGCCCCACAGCCCCACACAACCGGCCGTACCGACGATACCGGCGGGCAGCGAGTTGGTTTTCTTCAGGAAGGGGATGAAGTTGCCCAGCAGGTCTTGCAGCATGAAGCGGCCGGAACGCGTGCCGGCATCCAACGCGGTCAGAATAAACAGCGCTTCAAACAAAATGCCGAAGTGATACCAGAAGCCCATATCTGCGGCGGGGATGATCTGATGGAACACCAGCGCGATCCCGACCGCCAGCGTCGGTGCGCCGCCTGCGCGGTTCAGAACGGAGGGTTCGCCGATGTCTTTGGCGGTCTGCAGAATCTGTTCCGGCGAGATCACGAACCCCCAGCTGCTGACGGTCGCGGCCGCCTGCGTGGTGACCTCTTGCAACTGCGACAAGACCAGCGGCGCGTTTTCCGTCCCCAATTGGTGCAGGTTCGGCATGACGATGCCAAGACCCGACGGCGGGGTGTTCATCGCGAAGTAAAGGCCCGGCTCAATGATGGACGCGGCCACCAGCGCCATGATGGCGACGAAGGACTCCATCAGCATGGCGCCGTAGCCGATGAACCGCGCATCCGTTTCGCAGGCCAGTAGCTTCGGCGTGGTGCCGGAGGCAATCAGGGCATGGAAGCCGGAGACCGCGCCGCAGGCGATAGTGATGAACAAGAAGGGGAACAACGCGCCTTTCCACAGCGGGCCGGTGCCGTCCACGTATTGGGTGATGGCGGGCATTTTCAGGTCCGGGTTCAGGATCACGATACCGACCGCCAAACCGACGATGACCCCAATCTTCAGGAACGTCGCCAGATAGTCGCGCGGTGCCAGAATCAGCCATACCGGCAGGAGTGCGGAGACGAACGCATAGCCAATCAGCGTGAAGGTGATGGTGGTGTCTTTGAAGGTCAGCGCCGGTCCCCAGAACGGATCGTGCGCAATGATGCCGCCGAACCAGATGGAGGCGACCAGCAGTACGATACCGATGACGGAAACCTCGCCCACTCGGCCCGGACGCAGGAAGCGCATGTAGATACCCATGAACAACGCGATCGGCACCGTCGAGCATACGGTGAACACCCCCCACGGACTTTCCGCCAGCGCTTTCACCACGATCAGCGCCAGCACCGCCAGAATGATAATCATGATCAGGAAACAGCCGAACAGGGCGATGGTGCCCGGTACGCGTCCCATCTCTTCCTTTATCATCTCACCCAGCGACGCGCCGTTACGGCGAGAGGAGATAAAC
The DNA here is from genome assembly GCF_002111585.1 of Lonsdalea iberica. GTDB lineage: Bacteria > Pseudomonadota > Gammaproteobacteria > Enterobacterales > Enterobacteriaceae > Lonsdalea > Lonsdalea iberica. Next base: position 2,356 of record NZ_LUTP01000006.1, on the reverse strand, counting down.
AGCACCATAAAATCTTGTACGGCGCCGGCTAGCACGACGCCAGCCAGCAGCCATAGGGTACCGGGAAGGTAGCCCATCTGCGCCGCCAGAACCGGTCCCACTAACGGTCCGGCGCCCGCGATAGCCGCGAAGTGATGTCCGAACAGCACGTAGCGGTTGGTCGGCACGTAGTTGAGACCGTCATTGTTGATGACGGCGGGCGTCGCGCGCGACGGGTCCAATCTCATGACTTTCTGGGCGATGTATAGGCTGTAATAGCGATACGCCACCAAATAGACGGAGACAGACGCGACGACAATCCACAGCGCGCTGACGTTTTCGCCCCGACGCAGGGCGACGACTGCAAGGCAAAACGCGCCGATGATACCGATGACGACCCAGGGAATATGTTTGAGGAACGTATTATTTTTCATACAAAACCTGCTTGTCAGACGAACCAGTAAAACAGCGAAACGGGCTGCTTTAATAAGGCTGTATGGGTTTTAGGAGTTAGAGAGAAAGCCAGTGTTGATGCTGACGGCTATCGTGGCGAACTTTGCGGCCGGTCGGTGGGATAATTGCGTGAGCGGTGGGATAGCACCCCTAAGCGGTCATGGGCGCGCGCCAGTGGTCTTTATGAGGTTATTGCTGGCTTGAATGTGTGAGGGCGATCCCATAAAAAGGGATAAAAATGATGAGGCAGGTCGCGGGAGGAGTCACAGATCCTGCGACAAAATATCAAAAGTGTTACCAATATCAATTTATCGTTCTTCAGGCTCCGTCGAAGACAGTCGTCGAGTCGGTCAGTGCTTCGCCTGTCTGCTGTATTGGCCGATCGCGCAGCGCTGGCGGACAAGGCTCACCGCTCAGCGTCGGCACCATTCCTACGATGGCCCTTGCCGCGAGCGCGGGGATGGTCGTCACTAGATCGCTGTCTTTTAATAGCCAGGGGATGGCGGCGAAGTGGGTGGTCGACGCCCCGACGGTGCGGCTCAGCCCGCGTTTCGTCCGCTTTTCATCCATTAGACCCCGATACCCGCCGTAGGCGACGATCCCCGTTCGTTGCGGATATACAGCGGGTCGTGATATAGCGTTGTAAGTTGTTTCAAGGCGGCGATCACGGCGAACCGAGTTAACCCGTGTCTGACGCCCGCGCGGCTGGCGCTGCCTTCTTCATACAAGGCCTCAAAGGTTTTCAGTGAATTCAGATCCAGCGTTCCGATAGTAATTTCATTCCTAGTATTGAGCGACGAAGTGGGCTTTTATTCATGTTCGTGTAGTGCCACTCTGAAGCCTATGCCGTCTCATCTGCGAGGCGGCAATCCACCATTGATGACAGGGGAACAGAGTATGGCGAAATCCGTCGTGGCGGCACTGCAACTAGGGTCTTCTCCCGAAGGAAAAGCGGCGACCTTGCAGGAGATATTGGCGTATGAGGACGAGATTGCGCGCAGCGGTTGTGCGCTCGTCGTCATGCCGGAGGCGCTTTTAGGGGGATATCCTAAAGGAGAGATTTTCGGTACCTATTTAGGCTATCGTCTGCCGGAAGGGCGCGAGGCTTATGCACGCTACTACCACAACGCGATCGATCTTAACGGCGAAGAGTGCGAGGCGCTGGCGGGACTCTCCGCACGCACCGGCGCGTCGCTGGTGGTCGGCGCCATCGAACGTGACGGCAATACGCTCTACTGCACCGCACTGTTCTTCACGCCCGAAGGCGGGCTGGTCGGTAAGCATCGCAAGCTGATGCCGACCGGCACTGAGCGATTGATCTGGGGGCAGGGGGACGGTTCGACGCTGAGCGTTGTTAACACGCAGGCCGGTAAAGTCGGCGCGGCGATTTGTTGGGAAAACCATATGCCCGCACTGCGCATGGCCATGTACGGTAAAGGCGTGGAAATCTGGTGCGCGCCGACCGTGGACGAACGCGAGAACTGGCAGGCGTCTATGCGGCACATCGCTCACGAAGGGCGCTGTTTCGTGGTCACCGCTTGTCAAATTCAGGCGTCGCCCGCCGAGTTGGGGATCAGCGTCACGGCCTGGGACGATCACCGCCCGCTGATCAACGGCGGTAGCCTGATTGTCGACCCGATGGGCACCGTGCTGGCGGGCCCGTTCACGGGGACAGCGGGGCTGCTAATGGCGGAAATTGACACTGATGACTTGGTCAAAGCCCGCTACGATATGGACGTCACCGGTCACTATGCTCGCCCGGATGTTTTCTCACTGACGGTCGATGAAACGCCCCGCGCTGCGGTGCGATATAAGAATACGGTGGGGGATGGGACGAACGAACCGAAGAAATAATGCGGTGTGGGAGGTTTTTCGTTAGAAGAAAAGCCTGAATATAAATTCAGGCTTTTTATCTCGGTTCAGC
>NZ_LUTP01000005.1 GCF_002111585.1 Lonsdalea iberica | reverse complement strand
AAGGCACGAAAGGCCGCGCAGGCATTGCAGAGATCTCAAACGGAACCCAAGTCTCAAGAGGAATAAATGGCTTTCAGAATTGCGAGCGCGCCGTTATTGCATCAACGGCAGACGACCTCCGGCATTATGCGATGGGTGATCTTGGCCTGCGTGCCGGGTATCGCCGTACAGAGTTATTTTTTCGGCTGCGGCACGATTATTCAGATAATGCTGGCCCTGGTGACGGCGCTTGTCGTCGAGCCAGTGACATTGTCACTTAGGAGACATACCGTCGCTGCTACGCCTAAAGACAACTCAGGCCTTCTGACCGCGGTACTGCTCGGTATTATTATGCCGCCGCTAGCGCCATGGTGGTGGGCCGTCCTTGCCACAGCGGTAGCCGTCAGCGTGAAACAGATCTCCGGGGGTTTAGGGCATAATCGCCTCAATCCTGCTATGGCGGGCTATGTTCTGCTGGTGCTAGCATTCCCCATTTCGATACACCACGGCTTCTCAGCGGGCGAACCCCAAGATGTGATCAGCACGCTACAGACCCTGTTCTCCAGTCAACACGCGTTCGCACCGTTCGAACGCTTCGCGGTCCCGTCTCTTGCGTTCAATACCGGTGTCGCCACACTCCCTGCGGGAGAACCGCTTGCCACGCTGTTCGACGACAGCACGTTCAACGGGTTTTCCACCTCATTGCGCTGGGTGTGGATCAATCTGGCTTTTCTGGCTGGGGGGCTGTTACTGCTGGCTCGGGGCATCATTCGCTGGCAAATCCCCGTGAGCTTTTTGCTGGCGCTGTCGCTCTGCGCGCTCGCAGGCCGACAGATTCAACCTGAAGTCTGCGCCCCACTGTCGCTGCATCTGTTTTCTGGCTTTACGTTACTGGCGGCTTTTTTCATCGTCACCGATCCCGTCACTTCGGCGACGACGGGTCAAGGGCGTCTCCTGTTAGGCGCACTGACCGGCGCGTTGGTTTGGGTTTTCCGAACCTATGGCGGTTATCCTGAAGGGGTGGCTTTCGCGGTGTTGTTGGGAAATCTTGCCGTTCCCCTGATTGATGGTCTCACGCAACCCCGGATATCGTCTTATTAACGTTGAACGCTATAATGCCGGCGCTGAGCGGCAATCTCGCGTGCTGGGGAGCGTCGTCGTAAACGCCTCCCCGGCACACACGCCATTGCGGTCTTTGAAGAAGGCTTTACTGCATCACTATGAATAAAGAAAAACGAATCGCCATACTGAAGCGATTGAGGGAAAACAATCCTGAACCAAGGACCGAGCTTCATTACACCTCGCCCTTTGAGCTGTTGATCGCCGTTCTGCTCTCGGCACAGGCCACGGATGTCAGCGTGAACAAAGCGACCGCCAAGCTTTATCCGGTCGCCAATACGCCGGAAGCCATGCTCGCGCTGGGTGTGGAGGGGGTGAAAAGTTATATCAAGACGATTGGGCTGTTCAACAGCAAGGCGGAAAACGTGATCAAAACTTGCCGGATGCTGATTGAGCATCACCAGGGACAGGTGCCTGAAAATCGGGCCGCGTTGGAAGCCCTCCCCGGCGTCGGCAGAAAGACGGCGAATGTCGTGCTGAACACGGCATTTGGTTGGCCGACAATCGCCGTCGACACGCATATTTTTCGCGTCAGCAACCGTACCGGTTTTGCGCCCGGAAAAACGGTGGAGCACGTAGAAGAGAAACTGTTGAAAGTGGTGCCGGCGGAATTCAAGGTGGACTGCCACCACTGGTTGATTCTGCACGGGCGCTATACCTGCATCGCCCGCAAACCGCGCTGCGGTTCCTGCCTGATAGAAGATCTCTGTGAATACAAAGAGAAGATCGACGTCTGAGAAAGGGTTATCACGGCCGAAGATTGAATCCTTTGACCGTGAGGAGCTCAGCGCCTTTATTTGACGGGCAACACCACGTCTTTAAACATCGCTTCGATCTCTTCATTCGAGCGCAGCGCGATGGCGGTATCCACCACATCACGCGTCAAATGAGGGGCAAAACGCTGGATAAAGTCGTACATGTAGCTACGCAGGAAAGTACTGCGTCGAAAACCGATTTTGGTGGTGCTGTAACTGAAGATATCGTCGGCATTCAGTTTGACCAGGTCGGGATCCGTCTGCGTGTCGACCGCCATATTCGCGATAACCCCCACGCCAAGTCCCAAACGAACATAGGTTTTGATGACGTCGGCATCCGTTGCGGTGAAAACAATCCGCGGCGTCAGTCCCGCGCGGTTAAACGCCGTATCCAGCTCTGAACGTCCCGTAAATCCGAAGGTGTAGGTTACAATCGGATAAGCCGCCAGCTCTTCAATAGTGATATCGGTTTTCGACGCCAGCGGATGATCGGGCTTGACCACCACGGCGCGGTTCCAGTGGTAGCAAGGCAACATGATCAGATCTTCATAGAGATGCAACGCTTCGGTGGCGATGGCGAAGTCCGCCGAGCCTTTTGCCACCGCTTCCGCAATTTGTGTGGGCGAGCCTTGATGCATATGTAAGGACACGCGCGGATAGCGATCGATGAAGCCTTTGATCACATCGGGTAATGCGTAACGCGCCTGCGTATGTGTGGTGGCAATATACAGCGAACCCTTATCGGGATAGGTATGTTCACCAGCAACCGCTTTGATGGCTTCGACCTTGGACAGCACCTCGCGGGCAATACGGATTATTTCCTGCCCGGCAGGCGTCACCTGCGTTAAATGCTTCCCGCTGCGTGCAAAAATCTGAATCCCCAACTCATCTTCCAGCATCCGGACTTGTTTACTGATGCCCGGCTGGGAGGTGTAAAGGCCTTCCGCTGTAGAGGATACGTTCAGGTTGTGATTAACAACTTCAACAATATAACGAAGCTGTTGCAATTTCATAATTTATCCCATTCTAAATTGAATAGTGCGCACGACATCTTATGTTTGGACGTTTATTGCAATGACAGACTACTACATCAACTACAACGGCATAAATCGCTGCCATATAAATGCAATTTAATCATAAGCACATTTTTTATATAACTTATTTTTTACTTTGTTCGGAAAAAGTCGACTTATCAACGCCATGTTACCCCATGCCTGGTTTCCCGGCTTCAGGTAGATAACGCGACTTTTCATCTAATCCCAAAAAAACGATGTTTTTTTGACCTTGCACAGCTTTTGAATTTATCGAAATAGCAGTCCGGGCCGAATTTCACATCCGGCCGCGAAGAGATGAAGGTAATAGAAGAGGAGAACGCACCTTAATCAAGCAAACAATGCCTTTCAGCTTTAGTAAAATGTTTACATCACGTAAAACAAATCAATGATCCCGTCATGAAAAAAAATAAACGATTCCGCCGAATCGCCCTCATTTTGCTGCTGTTGCTCATCTATCTTTATCGCGACACCCTTAATCCATTCAAACCCGACTGTTCTGCCAAAAATCCACAGGCGTCTCAGTTGAAAGAGTGCAAAAAACCCATAAAGGAAGTCGCGCCGGGGTTTGAAATTTAGATCCCCGTCGTCCAGCCCTGCTCAGGGCGGAAGTAACAGTGGATGTGGCGAGACGACAATCGCATCCAGACCTTCGCTGCGGCTTTTCGCCGACAAGACGCACGGCTTACGCGCCGATCAGCCGTAGCGAAAAGCCGATTTTTCACAGGAAGAACGCCCGCTCCCTGACGAATCAGTCTTCAGCGCGATAGGCATCGGTGACTGGCGCAGGTCGATCGCGCCGCAGAAAAACCCCGGCTGAGCCGGGGGGAGAGCTGGACTGCATGCCAGAAAATGTCCCGTCGCCTTCGGACTGCACCGCTGCGCTGTTATCTTTGTTCGACAAACGCATCACGACGAGTTTCGGAGGGCAAGGCTTCCGACAGTGACCTTCGCCTGCTAGTGGTTAGGCCGCCAGCTTTGACAGCGAGAGGTTAGTGATCTTCTCTCCTGCGACCGCCGCATCAATGCCCAGCAGGGAACCGCCCGCGCCGCGCAGAGTCAGATTGGTGTTTCCGTTGTCGCCTCCCAGCGCGCTTTTCACCATGCCGACGGCCTGTTTGAACTTATCCATACTTTCACTGGTCATCCCGTCGTCATCCGGCTTGCTCAGCGCCTGCGCCCAGCTTTTGTCGTCCTGAACCGACGACGAGGCGTTATCCTTCTGGTACTCCGGTTTGCCAAAAATTTCAGGATACTGGTCCATGAGCTGACCGATGACCTTGGCCGTGCCACGATCCTCTTTGTTGACGAAATTGCGATCCACGCCGTCCCGGTGGGTATCGATATTATTCAGCGCCTGCAAACCGGCATTTTTGCCAACGCCGGAACCGACCTCATTCCCCAGCTGGGTGAAGTCAGAAGTCGTGCTCAATCCCTGAAGACCGTTGCCGCCCAGCGATAGCGAGGACGACGTACCCGCGCTGCCGCCAGCGTTATTCCCCAGCAGTAGCGTCAGCGCATCTTTCACCCCCTGGGTATAGGCTTCCTTGTTGGCCGGGGTCGCCTGACTGTCGCTCAGCAGCGCGCCGCTGTTGACGCCCTGACTCAGCGAATTGACCGTATCGCTGCCGAGCAGATTCTGCAGCGCCTTAGCGAAAAGTTTATCGACGGCTTCCGTATCCTGAGTGTCGATGGGAGACAGCCCGCTTTTCGTTCCTGTGCTGCTGTTCTCCAAACCGCTCTGCGTGTTATCCGACTGGCCTTTACTGGTAAACATCAGGCCGTCAGCAGGTCGGCCAGTTTATCAATAGTGCTGCCCAGTTGATCGGCGCTAGCGCTCTGCGTTCCCGTCCCGCCGGACAGAGAGCGGTAGCCATCAACCCCCGAGGCTTGAGAACTTAAATCCGCGCCGGGGGTGGTCTTGATTGATAGTTGAATCATGCTATTTCCTTATCCATTTGATGAGTCGTGGCAATGTCCTGCTATGACGTGCGCAACGCCGCGTCATAACGCCAGTACCTGCGGCAACCGCCTGTGCGGTACTGCTAAATGAGTGAGCCAACGCAGAAAACAGTTCCTCTCTGTGATGATTTCCTCGCGATCAATCAGTCCTTTCGAGTGCTTCCAGCTCCACGCCCGCCAGCTGAAACAGCTCACGCAGCACCTGCGGGTATTCCACAGCCGGTTGCCGAAGCTGCCATCCAATCGTCAACACGTTGGTTCCCTGCAGGAAAATGTGAGCGCCTTCAGTCTCGGCATCACTGTCGTAGCGACGACCCAAAATCTGTCGCAGCAAACCGGGATATTGCCTGCCCGGCGCGATCGATAGCTCCAGCGCCCAGCCGTCGATCTCCCCGAATTTGAACCGTAGTTCAACGCCGGACTGCGGTAGCCAACGGGTCGGCTGCTGACGGTTCATGGCGGCGATAAATGCGGCACCGCTCTCAACATCGGTTAACGTACTTTCCGTCATGGCAGCGCGACCTGGGTAAAATCAGCCGCGCCAGTGCGCAGGTCCGCCTGCCACCAGATCACCAGTTGATGGTTTTCGGGCTGGGGACGACAGGAAACGTCCGCACACTGGGCCGGCGGCGTTTTAGCCGTACAGGCGCTCAGCAACAGCGCAAAACAGCACGAGAACAACTTGGGATACATGCTTTTCTCCTTAAAGCATCAGGGTTGGATCAGGGAAGGACGCGTCGGCGCAGCCAGACGGGCCGGCAGCAGCGCAAGGTAGACTTCGGTCGACTGTCCCGGCGCCAACGTCGTTCTTGGCCAGGCCGCGACCGCCAGCGTGCGACGCCCTTGGCAGGTCGCCTCATCAAAGCGCAGTGGCTGCAACCCGCGGTTTTTCACCACGCCAACCGCCAGCGTGACGGCATCATTGCTATACCACTGGTGACGGCCGCTTTCGTAGACCAAACCGCGCGCGCTTCGGCAGACCTCATTAAGGCGGCTGCCTGCGCTATCGGCGTGAAATCCGGCAGGCGTCTGACCGCTGGCCAGATCGCGTAGCCCATTCTCCACCATGCCGTAGAGATCGGTTTTGCTATTGCGCTGCGTGACTCGGCCCATCACTGCCTGTAGCTGCCGGCGATTATCCTGAGAAACGTAGCGGGTAGGATCGTTCTGATCGCCGATAAGATGCGGCGTGAGGATAAACAGCCGCTCGCGGCGGGAGACCTCATGCCGCCGGGAGGTAAACAGTTTGCCAATCCACGGGATATCGCCCAGTAACGGCACCCTTCGGTCCCGGTCGCCGCTCTCCTCGACGTGAAAACCGCCCAGCACCAGCGCACGATTTTCGCCAATCAACGCCTGGGTGCTGACCGTACCGCGTTTCACACCGGAGGCGTTGCCCTCCGCGTTCGTCTCTAACTGACCATCCTCGATGTCGATCACCAGTTGGATGCTGCTCTGGTCGCCTGTTCCAATCACTCTCGGCGTCACCTGCAGGCTGGTGCCCGCCGTGACTGGCTGAATGTCAGCTACCCGCTCGCCGGTCGCAGTAATAAAGGCGGTGCGGCTGAAGTCCACCACCGCAGGCTGGTTTTCCAGTGTCAGCACCGAGGGGTTTCCCACGATCGAGGCGGTGCCCTCGCCTTCCAGCGCCTGAATATCGGCGAAGAACCGTTTGAAATCGCTGACGAAGAGCGTGCTGGAGCCAGACATTAGGCTGGCGCCCCCGGTCACCGCGCCCAACTTGCCCTGCCAGTTCGCTTCCAGCCTCGAAAGCGCGGTGCGGTCGACGTCAAGAATAACCGCATCGATATTGACCAGATTTTGCGGGATATCGATGCTGTCGATGAGCTGCTGATATTCCGGGCGCCGTTTCTCGTCATCCCGAATCAACAGCGCGTTATTGCGTACGTCGGCAGAGACCTTGCCATCAAGCGCCGGTTTACCGACATGGCTGCGGGGAGGCGTGCGCGTTGCCCAGCGCGTCAGCACGTTGCGCGACTCGCTCTCCATCGCTTTGTTGGCGTAGCCGGTCGCCGGTTCGCCCCCAGCCGCGGCATCAGCCCCGTTATTGGCGGCCGTGGCCCCGACGGGCGGAGTCCGATTGCCATCCATTAACTCGTTCAAAATGGTGGCGACGCCTGGGATCACCAACGTCTGGTCGCGATAGTGAATAGTGCGGTCGGACACCGCAGCGAAGCGCAGCGGAAAATTCATCACCTTGTGGCGCTCTTCCCGACTTTCACGTTTACGGGCGAAGCGGCTGACCAGATTGACGTACTCCTGAGGCCCGGTAACCAGCACCACGCCCTCTTCCGGCAATTCCCCCCAGCCAAAGTGCGGGTTGAGCAGACCGATACCGGTCAGTGCCTGCTTCAGATCGGGCACGCCTTCCGGCGAGACCTCCAGACTCACCGACGTTTGTTCGTCCTGTGGACTGACATACAGCCTATTGCTGTACACAAACCATTGAAAATGATGCTCCAACGCCAGCCGGTCGATAAAGGCCACCGGACTGTCCGCCCGAATTTTGCCGTTAACCTCGCTATCGGGAAGCGGACCGAGTATCAGTTCAACACCGTGACTATCGGCAAAATCTTGTAACACCTGCGATAACGGCGCGTTTTCCGCCGAATAGGCATAAGCGCCCTTATTCCACGACGACGGCGTTGCGGCATGCGCTAACGGCACCATGCCGAGCAACACCAGCGACCAGCACAACAGACGGTAAAGCGTGAATAGACATGAACAGATCAGGTTACGCATGCCAATCTCCTTGCGACCAGGCCAGCGTGTGTAGGTTAGTGACCGGAAAGGCGGGGTTGCGGCGTTCCGGAAACAACAGCCCCTGCCAGGCATCCCGTTGATTCACCAGGGTTTCCAGCACGCGGCAAAGCGCCTGAGGCGCGTCCGGTTCGTGGCGCATCAATAGCCAGAGTTGTTTGTCCCCTTCGGCGTAGGCCAGCGCCGCCGCCTGCCAGCCGCCTCGCTGCAGCGAGGCGGCTGAAAACACCAGCGCCCGCTGCAATAAGGCATCATCCACCTCGTTCCCCAACGTCAACCGCGCCGAACAGCCAATGCCGCGCGGATAGCGGGTCAGCACAACCGGCCCGCCGTCAATATCGAGCGAGAGCGGGCCGTCCACGCCGTTCAGCCAGTGTTCAATGAGGTGAATGAGCTCAATTGAAGTCATTGATGATGGCCTTGGCCAGACCGTGCTTAACGCTCAGCAGCTGTCCGGTCGCCCAGTTGGCGTTGGCGTAGTCCATGCTGGCTTCAAAAAAGGCATGACTGTCCGCCATGTTTGCGCCCCCTTCCGCCACATTCAGCGCCATCGCATCCAGCTGCGACTGCGCATCCACAAACGCGGTATCCAGCCGACGCTGTAATCCCACCGATGAAGACATGATGCATACCTCTGTGAGTTGTTGAACCTGCCATTAGGTGGTCAGCCATCAGCGGCGGTTCCAGAGGAGGGGAAAAGTTTGAATGAGGAGGCACAACATCAAGGGATCGTGGCATAACACCCGCCACGCCGCCCCTCACCCATCATGCGCGAAGGGTCGGCATCCCATCAGCACGCGGGGCCGACGGGCGATTAGCCAATGAGGCGTCGGGAAGTCCGACGCCACGCGACGCCCGTAAAGGCTAAGGCGTAGAAGCAGGCGCAGGGATCAGCTGTTCCACCGCGCGGCGCCAGCTCAGATTCATGACGCCTTGAGGCGTCATGAGCTGCAGTTCATCTTTATTCAACACGTCGTCGATGGCGAGTTGCCATCCCAAATGCGAGTGATTTTCCAGCCACTTCGCCACTTGCACCTGCTGATCGGGATGACAGTAAAGCACGCCGCGCCCTTCGCCGCTTTGATGGCGTAACAGCTGGCGCAGCAACGCGGAGGTACGCTGCTCGTCCGGTACATCTTGCACTAGCTGGCGCATCGCGTCGTTCAGCACCTGTCCCGCCCGTTCGGCCATAAAGGCCTCCAACTGCTCCCTCTCCTGTTGCCATCCGCGCAGGATGTCGTCCGCCTGTCGCATAAAACGCGCCTCAGCCTGACGAATCGTCCGCCCCGCCTCGGCTTCTGCCCGGCTCTCAGCGGCCGCCAACAAATCCTTCGCTTGACGTTTGGCGGTCTCGATCACCTGGAGCCCCCGTTGATGTTGGTGCAATCGGTCCGCTTTAATGACCGTGTCTTCCTCGGTATCCCTACCATTAATTAGCCTCAATTGTTTTCGTGTCAGCATACAGATTCCCTTTTTTCCATCTCACTCAAGCCTCATTTTATGACGAACAAACACGCCGACGTCGTCACCGTCCGGCGCAGCGCTAAAGCGCGCTTTCCATATCGCAGCGTCGCACAGCGCGTTCACTCGACTTACGGGCAACGCCGCTGTGGGCGTATCCTCAACACCGACGCTCAATGAGCGAGGAAACAGCAGTCGAACACGCGGCCAGGCGGCTGCGGATAAACAATGGCGCAGCAAGCAGAGCGCATCGCTCTGCCGCCGTGCGGTAAAATTCACGTTTTCGGGCAGCCAAAGCCCAGGGCGCAGCGCTTTCGCCAGCCGGCGGCACCATTGCGACGGGGCCGGCGGCAGGGGGTGCTCCGGCGCGCGGCAAATAGACGCGATCAGCTCAAGCGCCCAAACGCGCTGGTCCGGCGTCAGAGCGATCAGTGCCCACAACGCCTCCGAGGGCAGCTCCGGCAGACTTTCCGGCAGGCACCAACGCGCGCGCAAACACGCATGCTGCTGCGGGGCCAGACTCTCCATCGCCGTTCGTCCTCCCGCCAGCCCCGCATCAACCTGCCAGCTACCGTCCGCCTCCAGGATGCAACCGTAGGCCCACCAGCGGACCCATCTCAATTGCGCCTCCCGGCTCATCCCCTCGAGGAGCGTCATCGGTCAGGACTCCTGCTTCGGCGGCTTTTTTCGCGCTTGCTGTTGCCGCCACCAGGGCTTCGCCAGCAGTCCGCCCACGCCTCCCGCTATCACCAATGCCAGAAAAAGACCGGCCCACAGTAGGTGATTGACCCCTTGCGGCGTCAGCTTCAGCGGTCCCAGCGATACCGTTTGCACGCGGTCCTGATAGGGCTTAGCCAGGGAGAAAACGATGGACAAATCTTTGTCGCTTTTTCCGCTCAGTCCTGGAATGCTGCTGGCGACCATGCGCCGAATGCGTGGCCTGATGCTGTCCGGATCCAGATCGGCGCGATATTTGATAAAGACAGCCGCCGAGGCGGGTTGAATCGGCTCGCCGGGAGCAATACGCTCCGGCAGAACCACATGAACGCGGGCGACCACAATGCCGTCGATTTGGCTAAGCGTGGACTCCACTTCTTGCGACAACGCATAGATATAGCGGGCCCGCTCTTCCAGCGGCGTTGAGATCACCCCGGTTTTCTGAAAGACCTCACCCAGATTGGTTCGGCTCTGCCTCGGCAGGCCGGCGGCATTCAGAATATTCACCGCTCGCTCGATATCGTAGGCGTCGATCAGCAACGTAATGCCGGTTTTATCGATGCTTTTCTCAGCCTCGATGTGATAGCTGCCAAGCTCGGCAATCACCTCGTTGGCGTCGTTCTCCGACAGGTTGCGGTACAGTTCCACTCGGTCGCCGCATCCCGTCAGAATCCAGACGAGCAGCAGGAGCAACCCGCGTTTGAGCGCACCGTGACGCATGGCTTCAACCTCACTGTAAATTGGTCAGTTTTTCTAGGCTTTGTACGCTTTTGGCCACGACTTTCGCATTGAGCAAACTTTCGAGATAAAACGAAGACAATGTCCTTGTGGCGTCCATCACATCCTTGGGATTATTGCTATTGATGCTTTTACCGACCTGTCGTTCGGCTTTCTGCCGAAGCCCGTCGAGGTGGCTGGAACGCCCAGCCAGCGCGTCAATCCAGACGGCATTGCCCTTTTCCGCTTCACTCGCCGCCGCGCCGGGCGAGATCGCCGCGCTAAACCACGAGATGTCTTCCGCCGCGGGCGCCGTCGTCGCGTCTTGTCCGCCCAGACCCGAAAAGGCGTGGTTCACGTCTGAAACCTGAGAAATTTTCATCTTGTTTCTGCCTCTTTTCGATGAAATTTCACCCATAAAAAACCGGGGGAATCCCCCGGCCATTCGGCTTGCAATAACGGCGATTAGAACTGGATCGACTTCGCTGTTTTAGTGCTGGCGTTCATCGCTTTGGATGCAGAATCCATCTGCATATCCGCGATGGAGTTCATCGCGTCCGTTTTTAATTTCTGGCTCTGAGCCGCCGTGGTCATGGCGGTGGTTTCCGCCATGGTTTTATCCAGAGTCTGCATTGAGGCCAGGGATGCGGCACTTGAAAGTCCAAACATGATGTTATCTCCAGTGAAATTTAGTCGTTGAGAGTGTGATGAACCGGATGACGACGACCCTGTCATCGTGTTCCTCTATTAAGTAGGAGATAGCGGTTAACGGTTCCGGATGAACACAACTTTTTCGCAGCCCGTCAAAAATCACGCGAGGGGACCTTCAATAGCTTCAAACGGTGATAGAGCGTTCGTTTAGGGATCCCCAGTTCTATCACGACGTCGTCGATGCAGTGACCGTTACGCCGCAAAGCGTCCTGAATCAGAAATTTTTCGATGCGCCGCAGTCGGTGCTTGAGCTGCGTCGGCGCCGTCCCGGCCTCAGGTTTCGACGCCAGGGGGGAAAGCCCGAGCACCCAGCGTTCCGCCGCAGCCTTAAGCTCGCGCAGGTTGCCCGGCCAGCTATGGGTCAGCAGCCGCTCATGTATCTCCCCGCACAGGGCGGGCGCCGGGCGCTGCAGCCTCTCGGCGGCGACACGCGTAAAGCGCTGAAACATAGGTAAGATGATGTCACTGCGGGAGCGCAGCGTGGGCAGCTGGATTTTGACCGTATCCAGACGAAAATAGAGGTCACGGCGAAAACGCCCCTCCTCTACCAGTTGGATAAGCGGCGTCTGTGTTGCGACGATCACACGCATGTCCACGGGCTTGAACTGCGTACTGCCCAGCCGCTCGATGCCGCGATTTTCGAGCACGCGCAACATCTTGGCCTGTAACGTCAGCGGCATGCTGTCGATCTCGTCGAGAAACAAAATGCCTTTATCGGCAGTCTCCAGGTAGCCGGCGCGCGAGCGATTGGCGCCTGTATACGCGCCGGACACCACGCCGAACAGTTCACTTTCCGCAAGATTTTCCGGGACAGCGGCGCAGTTGACCGCCACCAGCTGTCCCGAACAGCCGGAGAGCCGATGAATTCGACGTGCCAGCGTATCTTTTCCGGTCCCGGTCTCTCCTTCAAGAATGATATCGACGTCCAGCGGAGCGATATCGTTGATGAGGGCGCCTAGCTCGGCATGAATATCTTCTTCCTGGCTCTCAAAAAAAGTTCCGCAATCAATATAGGGAAGATGTCGACTCGATACATGACGGTTTCTGATGCTCATGACAACTCCTGTACCCTTGGGGGCTATCCTTATCTAGGTGGCCACAGTCAATGGCTCAGCCTGCGACTTCATTATTATGCTTACGATTTCTTAACGATTCACGCACAAAAAAAAGCAACACCTTGCGGTTACTTGACGAAGCCGCTAAAGCATTACTGTCATCGCTGCTTTAAACCATCAGTCAACTGCTGAAGTTGCTGTAGGAATAAGGAGGGGGAAAGTAGGGAAATCCTTACCCAAAAGTGTCGAGTGGTTATTTTTCAGGCTGGAACTTCAGCACCCTACTACGGGATCAATCGTTGGTTTAATGCGTATTTGACGATATCGACGTTGGAAGTGAACTGCATTTTTTCCATCAAACGCGATTTGTGGGTGCTTACCGTCTTGTTGCTGATTGCCAGCGCCTCCGCGATCGCATTGACGCCCATGCCCTGCGCCAGCATGATCATCACCTGGTGCTCCCGCGCCGTCAGCACACTATGGCTGGGGCGATCGTCCGTCAGATAATCCGCAAAGACGATTTGCTCGGCGATAGTTTGGTCGATATAGCGCGCCCCCTGCGCCACTCGACGGATAGCGACCAGCAGCGCCTCGGGATCTTTGTCTTTGGTGATGTAGCCCAGCGCGCCGCTTTTAAGCACGCGTCGCGCAATCTGCGGCTCGCTGTACATGCTCAGGACTAAAATGGGCAAGCGCGGATACTGCGCCAATACCCGGATGATCAGCTCTTCTCCGCAGATGCCCGGCATACTCATGTCCAGTAACAGCAGATCGATCTCGACCTCTCGTAACGTGATCAGCACCTGCGCCCCATTTCCCGCCTCCGCCACCACTTGCAGCGTTTCGTCCAACGCAAATATCTGTTTTAGCCCCTCCCGCATGATGACGTGATCGTCGGCGATCATTAATCGGATGAGTTTCATTCAGTAAATCTCCTAAGGTGTTGACCGTGTTTTCCCTACTGTCCGGTCGTGCGGTGTTAGCGTGCGACGGCACGCTGCGGGAACATCATGCGGATCAACGTACCGCTGCCAGGCTGGCTGGTGATCGTCACCTCGCCGCCCAACATTCTCCCGCGCTCTTTCATGCCCATCAGGCCAAACGTGTTAGGCTTTTGTTCCCGGGCGTTGAAGCCCTTGCCGTTATCCTGCACGCTTAGCACAATTAGTCCCTCCCGGTTTTCGAGCACAATAACCACCTCGCTAGCGGCGGCATGGCGGGCGATATTGGTCAGCGACTCCTGCACCACACGAAACGCGGCGGTCGCGCACTCGTCGTTCATCAAGACCTCGGGTTCCGGCGCACAGAGTTGGCACTGGACACCGTATTGGCGGACAAAGTCATCCCGCAGCCACTCCAGCGCCGGCGTCAGCCCCATGTCCAGCACGTTCGGACGCAATCGTGTCGCCACATTTCGCACGACCTGGATAGTCTTATCGGATAGCGCCATCAGATTCTGTAACGGCGTCAATAATGAGGGATTTTCTTTCGCGAATTGCATACGCAGCAGCGACAAACCGATACGCATAGACGTTAGGTGCTGCCCCAGCTCGTCATGAATTTCCCGGGCGATGTGCTTCCGCTCCTCTTCCCGAGAAATCTCACGCTGGCGCGTGAGTAGCCGCAGCTGAATGTGGGACTCCTCAAGCCGTTTCTCCGCATATCGAATCGCGGAAATATCGCGTCCGACGGTGAGAATAGAGGACAGCTGACCGTTCTGGCCGAACTCGGGGACGCATCGAATATGGTGAACGGCGCGCGGTTTATCGCCCAGCTCCTGCGTCCCCTCCTCCAGCTCTCCTTCCACGCTGCTCTGCGTGTCCACGACCAACTGCACCAGTTGCTGAATATGCTGGGCGCAGCAGGCATCCGGCATCAGATCGGTCAGCCGATGACCGAGCAACTGATCGGCGGTGAATCCCAGATGATTCAGCGTGGCCGGATTCGCATACTGGCAGGTCATTTGCGGACCAAATCGGACGACCAGATCGGGCGTATTTTCCACCAATGCCCGGAACTCTTGTTCTCGCGCATAGGCGATATTCTCGATGTGTTTGCGCTCCCGGATATCACGCACGACGCACATACTGTATTTCCGCCCTTTGTGAATGAAATGGTTGACGCTGACCTCGACCGGAATCATCGCGCCAAATCGGCTGATATGCTGGGTTTCAAATGTCAGCCCGCGCTCCCAGTCGCGCCAGCTGTGCTGAATCAACTCCGCGCTCCGGCAAGGATCGATATCCCAGAGGTACATTTCCTGAAACTCCTGCTGGCTGTAGTGCAGCGCCCGACAGGCTTCGGCATTGGCGTAACAAAACTGGTTATGCTCATTGACGATGTAGATCGCGTCTTTGATTCGGCTAAACGCGAACGCGACAAGTTCCATCGGTGGAACCTCCTCGGTATGAGGGGATTCGGTGTGCGTAGGGGGGTATAACATAGCCATCTCCATGCTGTCGCAGATCTGCCCGGACTCCAACTCGGCGCCACGGGCAGCACGGGGTTACCGTCATCTCCCGATGACAAGGTCTGTAACCGGGTAATCAAACTGAATGACAAGTGGTTCTCTTTTGCCGCGAGGTCAAAGAAAAGCTCAGGCGTCTACGGCCTGACGCAGGAAGCCCCTGGCACGGGAAAGGCGAGACCGCACCGTACCGATCGGCATGCCTAACCGTGCGGCAATATCCTGATAGCTGGCATCAGAGTCGACCAGCATCACGAGCATATGTCGGGTCTCCTCGGGTAGATGCCTACTCGCCACCAGCACACGATGCAGGGCATGGCCCCACTCGATGATGCGACTGGGATCGCTGTCGCAGGAGAGCTTTTCCAGTTCGTCCTCAGCGGCTTCGTATGAGTGAGCTTTCGCCTGTTTGTAGTGGTTGCGAACAAGGTTCAGCGCGATGCCGAACACCCACGTTTCCGGGCGCGATGCGCCGGCGAATTTTTCGCGATTTCTGAGCACCTCCAGGTAGGTCATTTGCTGCAAGTCTTCCACATCCTCTTTGCTAGCCACGCGTTTACGAAGGAAATTTTGCAGGCGTTTGCCATGCTGCCGAAAGACCTGTTCCCAGTCTACAGCCTCAGGGTGAGATTCAATCGTGCAGACCTTTGCCGGTGACAAAACGAGTGGTTCCATTTGCTGGTTCTCCTAGGTTGCGCCGTGATTGGCGCACAGGAGATAGCAAGGCGTATGCCAGCGAGAAAAACATTATTAAGGTGTTGTTTTTAATCTATTTTTATAAATTAGACATCGCCCATTCGCGCCACATTTTGCCGAGGCTAACCGACCAAAATGCAAACGATTGCAATCATTCTGTCATCCCCGGTCCTCACATCTGGTGACAATAAGTATGCTAAGGACCAACTCGGGAACCAGATTTCTCTTAACGCCACATAACCGCATGACTTCAATTAAACGATGGATTCAGGCAGGACAGACTATGGTTGCCATTCCCCCTCTCTCTCCGGCGATAGCCAATCCGGCGACGCCCTTTAGCGCCGCGGTTGACGCGGAGACACCGACCTCCGCCCCCGCTCAGCCTTCGTCCCCGAAGGTTTCTCACGACAAAGCCATCCACGACGGGATGGAAGAAGTGTCGGCGGCCTTCGGCGAACAGATGGAGCGCAAAAGCAAGTCGCTGAACCGCAGGCAAATCAGCCAAACGCAAAACCGGATGGAAGCGAATATCGAGCGTATAGAAAAGTTGACCGAGCTGTTTCACCTATTGGAAAACCCCCGTCAGCCGACGCTGGACCAGCAGGTCCGGAGTATGCGTCAACTAATGCTCCAAACACACCCGGCCTCAGTCGATGCGCTGATACAGGCGGCGGGCGGCGATGCGGCCCGCGGCGATATCGTTCTACGCCATGTACTGGCTCAGGCCCAACAGCAGGGCGATGCGTCGCTGCAACAAGCGACCCAGTCAAGCCTGGAACGGCTTCAACAGGAGAAAGGCCCCGAGGTGCGAGCCGGACTGAACACCGCCGCCGCCATCTCCCTGTTCAGCACCGACCCGCAGCAGAAACAGATCCTGCGCGAGCTTTATTACGAACGCATCGTGCATCAGCAATCGCCGAGCTCGCTGCTGGACGCCCTGTTGGAACGCTTTGACGCCCAGCACTTCGCGGCCGGCTTGCGTACCCTGCAACGGGCGTTGGCCGCCGATATCGCCTCGCTGGCGTCCTCCATTCCGACAACCGCGCTGCGCCAGATGCTGAAACACCTCAACGATTCGCGTCAGCTGAGCCACACGCTGTCGTCCAGCCAACAGCTGTTGGAACACGACGCCCATCGCTTTCCGGCGGCAACGCTCGGCGCGGTAGAACTGACGCGACGGCTGATCGGCCTGAGCGCCAATGGCGCCTACGTTCGCGACTTGCACAATTTGGGGCGCGAAGTCGCCGGACAACATGCAACGCGGCAATTACTGTTTTTCAACGCCCTGCTGCGGCTGGTGAGCGGTCTGCCGCAGACGCTGTGGCGAGATAGCAAACATCGCCACACCGCAATGCACCTTATCCGCGGTCTGATCGGCGACCTATCCCGCCACGAGACGGACGGAAGGGCCGCCGCGCCGGGCAAGGAGTAGCAGATGCCCCTACTCATCTCCTGGCTCAACCGCATCGCCATCAGCGCCATGCAGCGTTCAGAAATCGTGGGCGCGGTGATTGTGATGGCCATTGTCTTCATGATGATCATCCCGCTGCCGACGGGGCTGATTGACGTGTTGATCGCCTTCAACATCTGCATCTCTTCGCTCCTGATCGTGCTGGCGATGTATCTGCCCAAGCCGCTGGCCTTTTCGACTTTTCCCGCCGTGCTGCTGTTGACCACGATGTTTCGACTGGCCTTGTCTATCTCAACGACCCGGCAGATTCTGCTGCAACAGGACGCGGGCCACGTGGTGGAGGCCTTCGGTAACTTCGTCGTGGGCGGTAATCTGGCGGTGGGACTGGTGATCTTCCTGATTCTGACGGTGGTGAACTTTTTGGTGATCACCAAAGGGTCTGAACGCGTGGCGGAAGTGGCGGCGCGTTTTACGCTGGATGCCATGCCGGGCAAGCAGATGTCCATCGACAGCGACCTGCGCGCTGGCCTGATCGACGCACAGCAGGCCCGGCAGCGACGCGAAAATCTCACCAAAGAGAGCCAGCTGTTCGGCGCGATGGACGGCGCGATGAAGTTCGTCAAAGGCGACGCGATCGCCAGTCTGGTGATCGTTTTCATCAATATGATCGGCGGCTTCGCCATCGGGGTGATGCAACACCAAATGGCGGCCGGCGACGCCATGCACGTCTACTCGGTATTGACCATCGGCGACGGCCTGATCGCGCAGATCCCGGCCCTGTTGATCTCCCTGACCGCGGGGATGATCATCACACGCGTCTCCGCCGACGGACAAAAGGTGGACAACAACATCGGCCGCGAGATCGCCGAGCAGCTGACCAGCCAGCCGAAGGCGTGGATTATCTCCGCCATCGGCATGTTCGGCTTTGCGCTGCTGCCGGGCATGCCGACGATGGTTTTCCTGCTTATCAGCCTGCTTTCCCTGTCCAGCGGGCTCTTTCAGCTGTGGCGGGCCAAGCAGCTCGGGCTGGCTGAGTTCAACGCGCTGGCGGCGGACAACATGCCCGCCGAGCAGAACGGTTATCAGGATCTCCGTCGGTTTAACCCCACACGCGCCTACCTGCTGCGCTTCCACACCGACTGCCGCAACGCGCCGCACGCCGCACTGCTGGTGCAGAATATCCGGCGTTTGCGCAACCGGCTGGTCTATCAGTTCGGCTTTACACTGCCCTCCTTTGACATCGAATTCACCCCTGAAATTGCGTCTGACGAGTTTCAATTCTGCGTCTATGAGATCCCCTTGCTGCGCGCCACGTTCGGTACGGCGCGCCTGGCGGTCGCCCGCCCAGAAGTGCCGCCGGAAGCCACTGAGGAGGAGGATCTGAACGCGGGCCATGCCGCACGGGACGAAGCGCACTGGCTGTGGCTACCCGCCGATCATGCGCTATTGCAACAATCGGCGTTGGCGCGCCAGACGGAAGAAGACCTCATTCTGGCGCGAATGGAAAATGCCATCCATCGAAGCGCGGCCCAGTTCATCGGCCTGCAGGAGACAAAATCCATCCTCGCCTGGCTCGAAAGCGAACAGCCGGAGCTGGCGCAGGAGCTACAACGCATCATGCCGCTCTCCCGCTTCGCCAACGTTCTGCAAAAGCTGGCGGGCGAACGTATTCCGTTGCGCGCCGTGCGCCCGATAGCGGAAGCGCTGATTGAGGTCGGCCAGCATGAGCGCGACGTCAACGCGCTGACGGATTACGTCCGTCTGCAATTGAAAGCGCAGATCTGTCACCAATACAGCCGGGACGACAGCCTGTCGGTCTGGCTATTGACGCCGGAAACGGAAGAGCTGCTGCGCGACGCCTTGCGCCAAACGCAAAACGACACCTTCTTCGCGTTAGCGCAGCACGATGCGGCCGCGCTGTTGACGCAACTGCGGGACAGCTTTCCGCCGACCACGTCGCTGTCGTCGCTGCTGCTGGTGGCGCAAGATTTGCGCAGTCCTCTACGGGCGCTGGTGCAGGACGAATTTCACGCTCTGCCGGTGCTGTCTTTCACCGAGCTGGAGTCTTATCTGTCCATCAACGTCGTGGGCCGCATCGACCTGCATGACATTCCCGCTCACCCTTAAGAAGAAGGCAGAATCATGTATGAACTGCGCGTACTGACCGGGCTGCATCGGGGAGCCGCCCTGCCATTAAACGGACAAGCGTGTCGTATCGGCGCCGCCGACGATGCGGATTTGGTGCTGTACGACCCCGGTATCCGCGACTGTCACTGCCTGTTGGAAAAACAGGGAGAGGCATGGACACTCTCCGCGTTGGAGGGCGTGGTGAACGACAGCGAAGGACATCCGGTAGAGGCGTCGATCGCGCTGCCGCCCGGAACGCCGTTCGCTGCGGGCGCCATCTGGCTATGCGTTGTCGACGCGGAAACGCCGTGGCAGGAAGAAGCGGAGGCGGACGAGCCTGACCACACGCCCGAGCCGATGGCGGTGCCGCCGTCAACGCCGCCCGACGACGCCCCCGCCGACACGCCCAGCGCTGAGCCCAAAGCCCGCCTGCCGCTGTGGGCGAAATGCAGTTACCTGCTGCTCATCGGAACGCTGGTGCTGCTGACCGGAAGTTGGCTGATGCAGGATAGCGTCGCCATGCCGTCTGCGCCGCCGTCTGATACGCGTATCCCGATGACCTCGCTGGCTCAATCCGCCGCCACGCTGCAAGCCATGCTGAACGAGCGCGAGTTAAGTAATGTGCAGGTCGTCCAACGGACGGATCGCATCATCCTCAGCGGCGCGCTCGCCGCAGACCAAATGCCGATGATCAATCGCATGCTGGTGCGATTCCAACAACGTTACCGCGTCACTTATCCAATCGAAAATCACACCCGTGTAAAAGGCGATACGCTGCCGTTTCGCATCGTACAAGTGACCAGCGGCGCACAGGCCAATGTGGTGACATCCAGCGGTCTACGCCTATTCGTGGGCGACGAGGTGGATGGACTTCGGCTGGTCGGCATCAATAACAACCAGATCGAGTTCAACGGCAAACAGCAGATTAAGGTGAACTGGTAATGGCGACACAAGCGACCGACGAACCGAGCCGCTATCCGCTGCTCGAACGCTGGCTGACCACGCAGCGACGGCGTCTGGCCGACTATGCGCCGGTTCAGCTGCGGGGGCGCATTACGGGTATCAGCGGCATCCTGCTCGAATCCAGCCTGCCGCAGGCCCGGATTGGCGACCTGTGCCAAATTGAACGCCACGATCAGACGCAGGTGCTGGCCGAAGTCGTCGGCTTCAGTCCGCAGCACGTCTTTCTGTCTGCGCTGGGGGCGCTGGACGGCATCGCGCAAGGCGCGGTGGTCACGCCGCTCTATCAACCGCACTGCGTCCACGTTTCCGACAGTCTGTTGGGCAGTGTGCTGGACGGTTTCGGCAGGCCGCTGACGGCGGAGAGTCAGTCAGCCTTCGTGGAACCGGGTACGGCCTGCACCAACCCCATTCCCGTCATCGGCGACGCGCCACCGCCCACCGAGCGCCCACGTATCAACGAGCCGCTGCCGACCGGACTGCGCGCAATCGACGGCCTGCTGACCGTCGGTCGCGGCCAACGGGTGGGGATTTTTGCCGGCGCTGGCTGCGGTAAAACCACGCTGTTGGCGGAGCTGGCCCGCAATACGCCCTGTAACGTCATTGTCTTCGGACTGATCGGCGAGCGCGGCCGCGAGCTGCGTGAGTTTCTCGACCACGAACTGGACGACGCGCTGCGTCGACGCACCGTACTGGTGTGTTCAACCTCCGATCGCAGCAGCATGGAGCGCGCTCGCGCCGCCTTCACGGCCACCGCCATTGCGGAAGCCTTTCGAGCCGAGGGCAAACAGGTGCTGCTGATCGTCGACTCGCTGACCCGTTTCGCCCGCGCGCAGCGTGAAATCGGGCTGGCCCTCGGCGAACCCCAGGGACGCGGCGGCCTGCCGCCGTCGGTGTATACCCTGCTGCCGCGGTTAGTGGAGCGGGCCGGACAAACCCGCCAGGGTGCGATCACCGCGCTGTACTCGGTGCTGATCGAGCAAGATTCCATGAACGATCCCGTCGCGGACGAAGTGAGATCGCTCATCGACGGGCACATTGTGCTTTCACGGCGGCTGGCGGAGCGAAATCACTATCCGGCGATCGATGTCCTGATGAGCCTGAGCCGCACCATGAGCAGCGTCGCTAGCGCAGCGCACCTGAGGGATGCCGGAGCGCTGCGACAACTGATGGCCGCCTATCAACAGGTCGACATGCTGATCCGACTTGGCGAATACCAGCCGGGGCACGATGCGCTGACGGATGCCGCAGTCACGGCTCATGGGAAAATCAACGCTTTCCTGCAACAGCCGATGCGCGACCCCCTTTCCTTTGCGGAGATTACCGCCCGACTCAGCGAGGTCAGCCGTTATGCCGACGTCTAATGCGCTGACGCTCTTGACCGGAGGCGCGCCATGTCCTCGCTGAACGCCACGCTCCAACTGCTGCTGCCTATCCGCCGTCACCGCCTGCGCCGCGCCGAATCGCAATTACGGGAAGACACGCAGGCGCTGGCGCAGCGGGAAACCGCGCTCAACCTGCTCTGGCAGGAACGAGAGGCGCAGCAAGAACTTTACCGGCAACAGCAAGAAGAGTTTCGTCAGCACCAGCAGGAGCAGGCGCAGTCGCTGGACAGCCTGCAACAGCAGCGCGAGCGGACACAGAAACAGATCGGACGCCTGCGACAACAGCAGCAGCAATGCGAAGACGGCGAAGCCCGCTGCCAGCAGCATCGGCGGCAGGTCGCCGACAAGCGCGCGCTGCAGCGCCAGCGCCAAAAAGCCGTCGAAAAACTGGAATTTTTACTGACACTGAATCAGGAGCCATGATGAGTGCCTATCTCCCGCCAGCCGCCCCCTCATCCCCGCCGCGCACGGTTCCGTCGCCCTCGGCGGAGAAGCCGTTGCCGCGCTCGCACGGAGGTGCGGCCCATTCCGGCGATGAGGCGACGGCGCATCCCTCAGACTTCGAACTTCTGCTGTCTGCGCCGCTCTACAACGTCTTCACGCCCGGGTCGGCGCCCGAGGATAGCGGCACCCTGTCGCCGGGCTTGACGCGCAACTCCGCCGCCGAAGAAGTGACAATGTCACTCATGGAAAGGCTGCACGCCGAGCTGGCAGCCGGGCGCGATCTCGTCTTCCACAGCCCGCTCTCTTTCAGCCTGCAACTGCCGCAGCTGGGCGACGTCGATGTCCGGATGAGCACGCTAGCCCCCATTGGCTGGGAAGTGATGTTGCGATTCCAGCGTTCTGCCTATCAAGAGGTCCGTCGGCAGCGAGAAAGCTGCCGACGGGCGCTGTCTGCGGCGCTCGACTGCCCAATCAGGCTGGGATTTGACGTTCAGGAGGAGCCATGAATACCTCATTATCGCCATCCCCCCTCAGGCTACGCCCGCTCACGCCTTTGCAGGCGCGGATATCTCAGCAGTTGGCGGAGGGCCGCCGCTTCGCGTTCAGCTTTGACGACGGTCGTCAGGGCGAGCTGCGTTTGTCGTTGGCGTCGCACCGGGAACCTAAGGCTCCCGCACACGTCTGGCAAAGCGCGGCGGGGTGCTTCTCGCTCAGCGCCCCTACGCCTGTGCTATCGCTCATGTCCGACTGCCCGGCGCTGCTGCCGACGCAGGAAGAAGACCCGACGGCGACCGAGTGGTTTTGGGCGCTGTTTAATCATGCCCTCAGCCCGCAGCTTTACACGCTACTAGGGCCGCTGACGCCGGCCACGGGCGCTATCGCCGCCGAGGCGATCCCGCTGTGGCTGGACGTTCAGGTCGCGTCCCAGCGCGCCCGCAGCCTGCTTTGCATGCCCGGTAGCGAGCTGCTGTCATTGCTGCGTCAGCCGGGCTGGTTTTCTTCTGCGTCCGCTTTGCCGCCGACGCTGCCGATCGCCGTGCCTTTGATGCTGGCGGAAGTGACATTGTCACCCAAACAAATTCACGCGTTGGAACCGGGCGACCTGATTTACCCACCTACTTGCAGTTTTACCCCGCACGGCGATGGCCTTATTTCGCTCGGCGGGCGACGGTTTCGGGGCCAGCTCCAATGGAGCGGCCTGACGCCCACCCACTTTCTTATCGCTGAACAGGAGGAGTGTCCGGTGAATGACGCTTTCGAATCCTCATCCCCACATGACATGCCGTTTGCCGATGAGATGGCGACAACCGCAACGGCTGATGAGACGCCGCTGCCCGCGCTGCCTCTGACGCTGACGGTCCGCTGCGGGCACCTTTCTCTGACGCTTCAGGCGTTGCAGCAGTTGTCCTGCGGCAGCGTGGTTACGGTCCAGCAGGCGCAGCCGGGCGAAGCGATGCTTTATCACGGCGAGGTGCCGCTGGCCCGGGGCGAACTGGTGGAGATTGCCGGACGTCTGGGCCTGCAAATCACCCAAAGGCTCGGCGCATTGCAGCCTGATCGGGAACCTATGTCATGACGGCGGGCGCGTTCGATCCGGTCATGTTCGCCCTGATGTTGGGGGCCTTGTCGCTGATTCCGCTCATGATGGTGGTCTGTACCTGTTTTTTAAAAATCGCCACCGTTCTGTTGATCACCCGGAACGCCATCGGGGTACAGCAGGTGCCGCCGAATATGGCGCTGTATGGCATCGCGCTGGCCGCCACGTTGTTCGTGATGGCGCCGGTCTTCGGCGATATCAAACAACGCTTTCAGGATACGCCGCTGGATATGAGCGATCTCAGCACGCTGGAAACCACCGCGACGCAGGGCATCGAACCGTTGCAAAAGTTTATGTCTCGCAATACCGATCCCGATATTCTCACCCATCTGCATGAGAACAGCCTCCGCATGTGGCCCGCCGCCATGTCCGAAAAAGCGACTACAGACAATATCTTGCTGGTGATCCCGGCTTTTGTGCTTTCCGAACTGCAGGCGGGATTCAAAATCGGCTTTCTGATTTACATACCGTTCATCGTCATCGACCTGATTGTGTCTAATGTGCTGCTGGCGCTAGGGATGCAGATGGTCGCGCCGACGACGCTCTCGCTGCCGCTCAAACTGCTGCTGTTCGTGCTGGTCAGCGGCTGGACCCGGCTGCTCGACGGCCTGTTTTATAGCTACCTGTGAGGCGTATGTGGAAATTTTGAATCTGTTTCGACAGGCCATGGTCCTGGTTGTGATGCTGTCCGCGCCGCCGCTGGTCGTCGCCGTGATCGTGGGCGTCCTGATTTCGCTGCTGCAAGCCGTCATGCAGCTACAGGACCAGACGCTCCCTTTCGCCATCAAGCTGGTGGCGGTCGGTCTGGTACTGGCCATGACCGGTCGCTGGATTGGCGTCGAGCTGATCCAACTGACCCTGCTGGCTTTCAATATGATCGAACAAACTCGCGCATGAGGCCACGATGCTGACCCTCGCCACTCTCGACCGTCTTTATGACTTTATCTTTGCCCTGACGCTCGGCATGGCCAGACTCTATCCCTGCCTGTTGCTGGTGCCGCTATTTTCGTTCTCGCTGGTGAAAGGCTTGCTCAGAAATGCCATCGTACTGGCGCTGGCGCTGGTGCCGGCCGCCGCCATCCAGCAGCAAATGCAGGACACAACGCTGCGTTGGCCGCTATTGCCGGGTCTGTTGCTTAAGGAGCTGGTGGTCGGGCTCCTGTTGGGCTGCATTCTGGCGATGCCTTTCTGGCTGTTCGAGTCCGTGGGGGCGCTATTCGATAACCAGCGCGGCGCGTTGATCGGCGGACAACTCAATCCTGCGCTGGGCAGCGACGCGACGCCCCTCGGCCATATGATGAAGCAGTTGTTGGGGCTGATGCTGTTGCTGACGCTGGGACTCTCCGGGCTGACGCAGCTGCTCTGGGACAGCTATCGCCTGTGGCCCGCGCTGATGTGGCTGCCGCCGCTCGGCGAAACCGGCTTTCACGCCTATCTGGACCTACTGGCCGACACTTTTACGCATCTGGTCATCTTCGCCGGACCGCTGGTGGCGCTGCTGCTGCTACTGGAATTCAGCATCGCTATACTCAGCCTGTACAGCCCGCAGTTGCAGGTCTACGTGTTGTCCGTGCCTGCCAAATGTCTCGCCGGGATGGCGTTCTTCATCGTGTACCTGCCGGTGCTCCAATATCTCGCCGAAGGGCGGATTCATTCGCTGCCGGACCTGAAACACGTATTGCCGCAGTTTTTCCCCGCGTTCCCCTGAAGGGCCCCGCAGAGGCTGACGCATGAGCGAAAAAACCGAAAAGCCGACCCCGAAGAAGCTACGTGATGCGCGTCGCAAAGGCGAAGTCGGCCAAAGTCAGGACATTCCCAAGCTGTTGATTAGCGCCGCGCTGCTGGAAATGATCCTGGCGCTGGTCAATGACGGCATGGAAAAGTTGGAAATGCTGATGCAACTGCCGCTAAAGCGTCTGACCGATCCCTTCGGACATGCGGTCAACGAGATCGTCGGCGAGGCGCTCAGCCTGTTGGCCACGTTATGCCTACTGACCGTCGCGATTGCGCTATTGATGCGCATTGTCGGCGCCTGGATCCAATACGGTCCCTTGTTCGCCCCTGAGGCGCTTAAATTGGATTTTAACCGGCTCAATCCCGTCAATCAGATCAAGCAGATGTTTTCTATGCGCAAGCTGACGGAGATGCTGACCAACACTCTGAAGACCGTCACCATCGGCATTATCTTCTATCACGTGGTTATCCCGCAGTTGGAGTGGTTGGTCGAACTGGCTTACGGCGACCTGGATGGCTTCTGGCACGGTGTCGCGGTGGTACTCCAGCGCGTGGAGCGCACGACGCTGGCGGCGCTGCTCGCCCTGGCCGTCGTCGACTTCGGATTACAGAAATACTACTTCCTGAAACAGCAGCGAATGAGTCATGAAGATCTTCGCAACGAACATAAGGATTCCGAGGGCGATCCGCATATGAAAGGCCAGCGTAAGTCGCTGGCGCGCGACATCCTTAACGCGCCGGCCAAGCCGCGTCCGGCAGGCCACGTGGAAAATGCCGACTTACTGCTGGTCAACCCTACCCACTACGCGGTGGCGCTGTTTTACCGGCCGGGACAAACCCCGCTGCCGCGCATCCTGTGCAAAGGCGAAGATGCGGAGGCGCGCCAGCTCATCGCGCGCGCGCATCAGGCCAACATCCCGGTGATCCGCTTCGTCTGGCTCGCCCGCACGCTCTACCGTCAGCCAGAAGGCCGTTATATTCCGAGAGACACGCTACAAGCCGTCGCTCAGGTCTATCGGGTGCTGCGACAACTAGAGCAGGACACCACGCGCGGCGTGGAGGTAACCGATATGGATAACGAGCCGGTCAGGTGACGTATGCTCGCCAAAAAGACGGCTGAGGTCGCCCGTCACGCAAGTGGAAAACAGCATGCTGTCGGGTAAAAAATTAGAAATAGTTTCAATATAATCCTGCACATCCGTTCACTATCTGGTATTACTCAAAGCATGGTAATCCATTGAACACAGCGCAGAATCGCCTCCCCGGCAACGGCCGCCACGGTCTGGTCGACAGGCACCCGACTCTGTGCATCGGCGTTTAACAGGTAAGACAGACTTTATGTTTAAATCGTTTTTTCCTCATCCCAAACTGTTCTTCTCTTCCGCCGCGATCTGGACGCTGATCTGCATCGCCCTCTGGTACGCTTTCGCCCGCCCTCTGGGGGCCAATCTGCTGAATCTGACCGATCAACCGCTGCCCACCAGCGCCGTCCGATTCTGGAGCCCGGCCTTCCTGTGGTTTTACGGCTACTATGCGATCGCCGTCGGTCTGTTCTCGGCCTGCTGGTTTATATTCAGCCCGCACCGTTGGCAGCGCTGGTCCATTCTTGGTTCGGCTCTGATTATCTTCGTCACCTACTTCTCCGTGGAAGTCGGCGTCGCGGTCAACGCCTGGTACGTGCCCTTCTACGATCTGATTCAGAAAGCGCTCGGCACCCCGCATGCCGTCACCATCGGCGCGTTCTATCACGAACTGGCGGTCTTTCTCGGCATCGCGCTCTGTGCGGTAGTGGTGGGCGTACTAAATATGTTTTTCGTCAGCCACTACGTCTTTCGCTGGCGAATGGCGATGAACGACTACTACATGACGCACTGGCCGCGGTTGCGTCATGTCGAAGGGGCCGCCCAGCGTATTCAGGAAGACAGTATGCGCTTCGCCTCCACGGTCGAGAGTCTGGGCGTCAATCTGATCCAGTCGGTCATGACGCTGATCGCCTTCTTGCCGGTACTGATTACGCTCTCCGTCCACGTCAAAGAAGTGCCGATCCTCGGCCAAATCCCCTATGCCCTCCTGATCGCCGCGCTGGTCTGGTCGCTGGCGGGAACCGGGCTGCTGGCTTTTATAGGCATCAAACTGCCGGGATTGGAGTTCAATAACCAGCGCGTAGAAGCCGCTTACCGTAAGGAACTGGTCTACGGGGAGGATCATGCCGAGCGCGCCACGCCGCCAACCGTGCGCGAGCTGTTTACCAATGTGCGAAAAAACTACTTCCGGCTGTACTTCCACTACACCTATTTCAACATTGCGCGCGTGCTGTATCTGCAGGTGGACAATGTCTTCGGGATCGTCGTGTTGCTGCCCTCCATCGTGGCCGGTGCGCTCACGCTGGGCCTGATGTCGCAGATCAACAACGTGTTCGACCAGGTCCGCAGTTCGTTCCAGTATTTGATCAACTCCTGGACCACGATTGTAGAGCTACTGTCGATCTATAAACGTCTACGCAGCTTCGAGTCCATTATCCAGGACGACGACGCGCCCAATCCCGATTACATCTCTTCGCCGGATGCCTGACGACGAATAAGCCGCAGGCGGTATGCCGCATACCCCTCCGGCCCCTTCCCCGCGGTCATCCTCACAAAAAAGCCCCGAGTCACTAGCTCGGGGCTTTCTGTTTAGACGCCAACAGCACACAACTTATCGCGGTGCAGTCGCCAGCGCTGACCGAATTCACTCAAGGGTGCAATCCGCCATCATCCATGCTTTACGCCGCGCAGCTTTTCACCGCGACGTCTCAGCACTTCCATCACAATCAGCAGTAACAGCGCGGCCCCCACCATCATCGACGCGGCCGCCGCGATTGTCGGGTCCAGGTTTTCACGGATCCCGGCAAACATCTGCAGCGGTAACGTACGCTGACGCGGGCTCGCGAGAAACAATGTGACGATGACTTCATCGAACGATGTCGCGAACGCGAACAGCGCGCCGGAAAACACACCGGGCGCAATCAGCGGCAGCGTCACCTTACGGAAGGCCAACAGCGGAGGCGCCCCCAGACTCGCGGCGGCGCGAGTGAGGTTCTGGTCGTAGTTTTTCAGTACGGCCGTGACGGTAATAACCACGAACGGCACGCCCAACATCGCATGCGCCAGCACCAATCCCAGATAGCTGTTGAGCAGCGAGAGTTTGGCGAAGAAGAAAAACATGCCGACGGCGACGATCACGACGGGCGCAATCATCGGCGAAATCAGCACGGCCATGACCAGCGATTTACCGCGAAATTCACCGCGCACCAGGCCAACCGCGGCAAGAACGCCCAACACGGTCGCCAGCAACGTCGCCAGCGGCGCGATCAGCAGACTGTTACCGAGAGAACTCAACCACTCGCTAGAGTGGAAAAACTCGCGATACCAGCGCAGTGAAAAGCCAGCCAGCGGATAGCTCAGGAACGAGCCCGCATTGAACGACAGCGGCACTATCACCAGCACGGGTACAATCAGGAACAGCAGCATCGCCGCGCCGTAAAAATTAAAGAACGCATTCCACAAACGGATAACCAGCGCACCTTGTTGTCTCATTTCCCTGTCCTCCAGTTATTGCGCGGCAATCTCAGCGTTGGTGCGAGTCACACGGATGTAAACCACATACAGCAAAGTGACGATGACCAACAGCTGCGTCCCCAGCGCCGCCGCCATCCCCCAGTTCATGGTGGTATTGGTGAAGAACGCCACGAAGTAGCTCAGCATCTGATCGGCCGGCCCGCCCAGCAGCGCGGGCGTGATGTAGTAACCAATGGCCATCATGAATACCAGCAGCGCGCCTGCCGTGACTCCGGCATAGGTTTGCGGCACGTACACGCGCCAGAAGGCGATAAACGGATGCGCGCCCAGCGAGATGGCGGCGCGGACATAATTGGGCGAAATCCCCTTCATCACTGCATAGAGCGGCAGGACGAAAAACGGCATCAGGATATGCGTCATCGAGATATAAACCCCGACGCGGTTGAACACCAACACCAGCGGATGGTCGATGATATTCAGCGCCAGCAGCGAGCGGTTGATGAGACCACCGGACTGCAACAGTACAATCCAGCTCGCCGTGCGTACGATGAGCGAGGTCCAGAACGGCAGCAAGACCAGAATCATCAGCAAATTGGCGCGATTAGACGGCTGTTTAGCCAGCCAGTACGACAGCGGGTAGCCCAGCCCCACGCACAGCAACGTCACGACCCCGGCCATTTTCAGCGTACGCACCAGCACGTCGATATACAGAGATTGTTCGGGCGGCTGCGCCGTAATCTCTCCTGTCTGCGGATCAACCCGGTGGTCAAACACGGCAAGCAGGTAATAGCTGGTGAACGGGCGGGAAGCGCGTTGGAAGGTTTTCCAAGTGCTGACCTCCCCCCACAGAGGCTGATCGGCAATAAGCTGTCCTCGTACCGAGGGACTGTCGGCAGGCGGCATTTTGCGCAGAGTACGGTTCACCAGCGTACGATACTGACCGTCTTCATACCCCAACCGTTTAGTGATCGCCGCCACCTGTCCGCCGCTGCGGGCCTGGCGGAGATCGGCGATCAGCGCCTTGAATACGTCCTCATCGGGAACCTCATTGCCCGACCACTCTTTCAACGCGGCGATAGTGGCGGGCATATGGGTGCGTAGTTCAGGGTTGGATACGCTCTTGCCCAGAATCGAAAAAATGGGAAACAGGAAGCTGGCCAGGATGAACAAGAACAGCGGCGCAATCAGCAGCAGCGAACGTTTCTTATAACGCGACTGGGCATGACGCAGCTGCTGTTTTAGGCAGGCGTTCTCCAGGGGCTCGGCCGGTGGCGCAGCGGCCACCCTTTCGTTCTGGGTCATCAATTTTCTCCTTACTCTTTCAGACCGACGCGGGATTACTGCTGAGCAGCCCAGGAATTAAACCGCTGCTCCAGCTCTTCCCCGTGATCGATCCAAAATTCGGTATCCACTGCCAGAGACTGTTCCAGGTTTTCCGGCGCGGTCGGCAAGTTGGAGCGGATGGCGGCAGGCAGAAGTTCGTTGGTTTTGATATTGGTGGGGCCGTAGGCGATGTTCTCGGCAAAGACCTTCTGATTCTCCGGCTTATTGGCAAAGGCGATAAATTGTTCCGCCAGCGCTTTGTGTTTCGAGCCTTTTACGATCGCCCAGCTATCCAGATCGTAAATGCTGTCTTTCCAGACGATGTTGATACCCGGCTTTTCTTTCTGCGCCACGGCGACGCGGCCGTTGTAGGCGGAGGTCATTACGACATCGCCGGAAACCAGCCATTGCAACGGCTGGGCGCCGGACTCCCACCACTGGATATTGGACTTGATTTGATCGAGCTTCTTGAACGCGCGATCCACGCCAGCGGGCGTTGCCAGCACTTTATACAGATCTTCACGTTTCACGCCGTCGGCCAGCAGGGCGATTTCCAACGTGAACTTGGCGCTTTTACGTAAGGCGCGTTTGCCGGGGAACTTCCGCACATCCCAGAAATCGGCCCAACTGGTCGGTGCCTGCTTCAATTTGTTGGCGTTGTAGGTCAGCACCGTCGACCAGACGAAGATCCCGGCGCCACACTCCGAAACCGCCCCCTTCACAAACTGGGACGCCTCACCCAATTTCTTCCAGTCCAGCGGTTCCAGCAGCCCCTCATTACAGCCGCGGAGCAGCTCCGGCCCTTCGACTTCAACGATGTCCCAGCTGATCTGACCGGTTTCAACCATGGCACGCAGGCGCGCCATTTCACCGTTATATTCCCCGGATTCGATCGTGCCCATGCCCGCCGCCATAAACGGCTTATAGAACGCTTTGTCCTGCGCATCCTTATTGGTGCCGCCAAAGGAAATTACGGTCAGGTTTTCAGCCCAGGCCTGAGAGCTCATTGCGACAATCAGCGCGGATAAAGCAAATTTTTTCAACATAATCTGGCTCCTGGTAAAAGTGTGAACGCAATGCCAAACGGCGGCACTTTAAAGTTGTGTGAACAGTCATTGCTGTGGTGATGAATCCCCTATTTGTAAAAGCATATTTCGTGCCACTTTGGGCAAAAAAAGGGGGATTAAGGCAACGTGCGGCGAGATAAGGGCAGAGCCTGAACATGTGCAGTGCGCACGATTTTACGGGGGAGCGTTCTGAGGGAAATT
This sequence comes from Lonsdalea iberica, assembly GCF_002111585.1. Lineage (GTDB taxonomy): Bacteria > Pseudomonadota > Gammaproteobacteria > Enterobacterales > Enterobacteriaceae > Lonsdalea > Lonsdalea iberica. The sequence continues at coordinate 108,943 of NZ_LUTP01000005.1, read as the reverse complement.
TGCTTTAGCATGGTGCATTGCGTGAGTTGGAATGCACCACCATGTGACGGAGAGGTGACGCGGAATGGTCTTCCGCGTCAGTGCGGCATCAGGCAGATGGCGTAAGGTCCACGCAAAGATATTTCATCTCCAAATACTCTTCGATACCGAAGCGCGATCCTTCACGACCAAGCCCGGACTGTTTGACGCCGCCGAACGGCGCGACTTCGTTGGAAATCAGCCCGGTATTGATGCCGACCATGCCGTATTCAATCGCTTCCGGCACCCGCCACTGACGAACCGCATCGCGCGTGAAGACATACGCCGCCAATCCAAATTCGGTGTCGTTCGCCATGGCAATGGCTTCGGCTTCATCCGTAAACGGAAACAGCGGAGCGACAGGACCGAAGGTCTCTTCACGTGCAAATCGCATATCGCGCGTAACGTCGCCAATCACCGTCGGGGCGAAGAACGTGCCACCCAGCGCGTGGGACTTGCCGCCGAGTAATAGCGTGGCACCTTTCGTCAACGCGTCATCGATGTGCTGACGCGCTTTGTCGACCGCCTGTTCATCAATCAACGGCCCCTGCGTCACTCCCGGCTCAGTGCCGTCGCCGACCTTGAGTTTTTTGACTTCTTCGACCAACCGGGCCGCCAGCGCCGGATAAATCCCGCGCTGTACGTAGATCCGATTCGCGCAGACGCAGGTTTGTCCGCTGTTACGGAACTTGGAAGCCATGATGCCTTTCACCGCCAATTCAAGGTCGGCGTCATCAAATACGATAACCGGCGCGTTGCCGCCCAGTTCCAAAGACAGTTTTTTCACCGTCGGCGCGCTTTGGGCCATCAAAATACGGCCGACCTCCGTCGAGCCGGTAAAGCTCAATTTGCGAACGACCGGGCTGTCGCACAGCACTTTGCCCACCGCTGGCGCTTCGCCGGTGATCACCTGCAGAACGCCGGCGGGAATCCCGGCCTGAACAGCCAGTTCACCCAGCGCCAAGGCGGTATACGGCGTCTGTTCGGCAGGTTTGACGATCATGGTGCAGCCTGCCGCCAGCGCTGGCGCGGCCTTGCGGGTAATCATCGCCGCCGGGAAGTTCCACGGGGTAATGGCCGCCGTCACACCGATAGGCTGTTTCAGCACCAGCAGTCGCTGATTGGCCTGCGGAGACTGGAGCACACTCCCCTCAACGCGTTTGGCCTCTTCCGCAAACCACTCGATAAAGGCATTGGCGTAGCCGATTTCGCCGGACGCTTCCGCCAGAGACTTACCCTGCTCGGCTGTCAGCAACGCCGCCAGATCGGCCTGATTTTCGCGGATTAGACGCGCCCACTCTAGCAATACGGCGGCACGCTCTTTGCCCGTGCGCTGACGCCAAGACGAGAGCGCTTTTTCCGCTGCGTCGATCGCCTGTTGAGTCTGTTCCGCCGTCACCAACGGGATCGTCCCCAGCGTCGCCCCGGTGGCCGGGTTGTTGACGCTGAGCGTTTCGCCGCTCAGGCTATCCTGCCATTGGCCGTCAATAAGACATGACTGACGAAATAACGTTTTATTTTTCAATTGCATGAAGCCACCTTTACTGAGAAAGAACGCGGGACAGGAGCGCCAGGGCCTGGCTGAACTGGGCATCGGGAATCGTCAGTGGATACAGGAACCGGATGACGTTGCCGTGCACGCCGCAGGTCAGCAGCAGTAGCCCCTGATCCAGCGCCGCCTTCTGATATTTTTTGGTGATTTCCGCGCTCGGTTTTCCTGTCTGCGGGTCATTGAATTCCACCGCAACCATCGAACCGCGAGCACGAATATCCACGATTGCCGGACAGTGCGCTTTGGCCTGCTCCAGCGTCTCTACCAGTGTAGCGCCCAGCTTCTGCGCTCGCTGGCACAGTTGCTCTTCTTCGATAACGTCCAGCACGGCCAGCGCGGAAGCGACCGCCAGCGGATTACCGGCGTAGGTACCACCCAGCCCGCCAGGCCCCGGCGCATCCATCACGTCGGCACGTCCCACAACGCCGGAGATTGGGAAACCGCCGCCGAGACTTTTCGCCATCGTGATCAGATCCGCTCTGTCCGGGTAATACTCCATGGCGAACACTTTGCCGGTACGCGCAAAACCACTTTGAACTTCGTCGGCGATCAGCAACATGCCGTGCTGGTCGCACAATTTACGCAGCGCGCTGATGAATTCCGGCGGCGCCACGTTGAAGCCGCCTTCGCCTTGGATTGGCTCAAGAATAATGGCCGCAACCTGATCGGCGGCAATGTCCGTATGCAGCAGGCGATCGATACTTTCTATCGCCTGTTCAACGCTGATGCCCTGATGCTCATTCGGATAGAGCGCATGAAAAATGGATCCGGGGAACGGCCCGAAACCCGTTGAATAAGGGGCCACTTTGCCGGTCAGGGTCATCGTCAGTAGCGTACGACCATGGAAAGCGGCACCGAAAGCGATAACCCCCGGACGCTTAGTGTGTGCACGTGCAATTTTAACCGCATTTTCAACGGCTTCTGCGCCGGTAGTAAAAAAGGTGGTTTTAGCTGGGCCGTCGATAGGCGCCAGTTGGTTAATGCGCTCCGCGAGGGTGACATAGCTGCCGTAAGGCACGATTTGATAAGCGGTATGCGTGAAGCATTCTAGCTGTTCGCGCACCGCGGCGAGCAGTTTTGGGTGGCGGTGACCGGTGTTGAGCACGGCGATACCCGCAGAAAAGTCAATATATTCATTCCCTTCCACATCCCATAACGTCGCATTTTCCGCCTTGGCCGCAAAAAAATCACACATGACGCCGACACCACGCGGTGTCGCCGCCAAACGACGTTGATTGAGTTCGCTGTTTTTCATTTTGTTTGCTCCGATTCGATAGACTGACGCATTGCTTGCGGCTGACGATTGACGTCTGTTGTTGCTATTTACCGCCTACATGGTTCTATAATCCAGAGCCAATTTATAAAATTTAAGGGATCCAATTTGCGCTCTCTACTCACAGACCTGCTGTTGCAGGGATTGGAAAACCAGCAAGATGGGACATTGAACAAACGGCTGAATGACGCGATTAGGCTTGCCATCCTGGAAGGCGCTATCGCTCCCGGCTGTCGCCTGCCCTCATCGCGGGACTTGGCGCAGCAGCTGTCGCTGTCCCGCAATACCGTCATCGCCGCCTACGAGCAACTGCTGGCGGAGGGCTATATCGAAACACGTACCGGCAGTGGAACGTATGTGACCAAGCAGTTGCCGTCCGCCACCGTTCCCCCACTGCGGGACAACAGCGAAAGCGCCGTCAGGCCCGCAATGCAGGAGCTGTCGCGACGCGGAATGAACCTGCTGGGTTATACCGGCGCGTCGGCGCGTCAATGGGGCGCATTCATGCCGGGTATTCCGGATATCACCTGCTTTCCTCACGATTTGTGGCGCAGGCTGCAAACGCGCATCACCCGCCGTATGAAGCCGGAACAGCTTTCCTATTCGCCGAAAGGCGGCAGCCCCGAACTCCAAGAGGCGCTAGTCGACTATCTGCGTATCGCGCGTTCGGTGGAGTGCCGCCCCGAACAGATTCTCATCACGGAAGGCACGCATCAGGCGATGGATTTACTCGCGAAAATGCTGTGCAACCCGGGGGATTTGGCCTGGCTGGAAGAGCCGTGCTACTGGGGGATGCGCAACGTACTGACCATCAACGGGCTGCGCATTGCGCCCGTTGAGGTCGATGAGCAAGGCATGGTGCCGCCGGAAACCATCTCGCCTCAGTCGATACCTCGCCTTATCTGTGTTACGCCGTCGCATCAGTATCCGCTGGGCGCGGTGATGAGCCTGGCGCGTCGCCAACGGTTGCTCGCAGTGGCGCAGGAGCACGGCAGCTGGGTTATCGAGGACGATTACGACAGCGAATTTCGCTTTTCCGGCTGCCCGATCCCGGCGCTGCGCGGCTTGAAGAATCAACCGCCGGTGATTTATATCGGCACGTTCAGCAAGACGCTCTATCCGGGTCTGCGGGTGAGTTACATGGTGCTGCCGATGCATCTGGCGCGAGAGCTTAAAACCGGTCACGACGAGCTCTACCGCGGCGGTCACATGCTGACGCAACTGACCCTGAGCCAGTTTCTACGCGAGGGCCACTATGCCGCGCATATACGCCGGATGCGCCTGTTGTACGGCCGCCGCCGGGCATTGCTTAGCGAGTTGATCGTAGAACATCTGGGCGAAGACTATCTGGGCTATAACAGCAACGCGGGCCTGCACCTGATTCTACGGCTGCCCGAGGCGACAGACGACGTGCTGCTGAGCAGCCGCATCATTCAGCGCGGCGTCATGGTGAAACCCCTTTCCAGCTACTACCTCCACCCTCGCCCCCAGCGCGGGCTGCTGCTGGGGTACGCCTGCGTTAACGAGGAAGATATGGCGCGGGCGTTCGCCGTGGTCGTGAGCTGTTTGAAGGAGATGCGCACACTTTCAAAGCAGGCTTGATGGCGAGGCTGGAGGCACTATTTTGGTGCCTTTCCCCACCCGTGACCTCACCATTTTGAGGCATCGCTTTTTTTGATCTCTCGCTTGCTATGTCGAAAAACCGTTCAACATGCCCAGTCATTCGCCAGTGAATATAACCACGCCGCAGAATTATTTCCCGCGTGGTGACCATAAGATAACCGTCCTGACCGCGGCCCAACGCGCAGTGCCTCCCGACGACACTCTCTCGTCTTCACCCTCGATTTTTAAGCGGGCATGATTTATGCATATCTCGTTGAATACAGACACAGTGAGAGAGTGGCGTAATGAAAAACTTTGTCAGCTTCAAAAATATTCAAAAGACCTACGATGGCGATCGTCTGGTCGTCAAGAACCTGAATCTGGATATTCAGGAAGGCGAATTTCTGACGATGCTCGGCCCGTCCGGCTCGGGTAAGACCACCAGTTTGATGATGCTGGCCGGGTTTGAAACCCCGACGCAGGGAGAAATACTGTTACGCGATACCCCGCTACATAATCAGCCCGCGCATCAACGCGGCATCGGCATGGTATTTCAAAACTACGCCCTGTTTCCGCATATGACCGTGGCGGAAAACCTGGCCTTTCCGCTCTCCATCCGCCGTCTGAATCGCAGTGACATCAAAGAGAAAGTCGACCGCGTGCTGGATCGCGTAAAACTGACCAGTCTTGCCGACCGCTATCCAGCACAGATGTCCGGCGGACAACAGCAGCGCGTGGCGCTGGCGCGCGCGTTGGTGTTTGAGCCGCGTTTGGTGCTGATGGATGAACCTCTAGGGGCGCTCGATAAACAGCTGCGCGAGCATATGCAATTAGAGATCAAAGAGCTACATCGCGCATTGGAACTGACGGTGGTTTATGTGACTCACGATCAGAGCGAAGCGATGACGATGTCCGACCGGGTAGCGGTATTTAATGACGGCATCATCCAGCAAATGGACAGCCCCAACGATATCTACGAACGCCCGCAAAATGCGTTCGTGGCGCAGTTTATCGGCGAGAACAACACGTTGATCGGCACGCAGTCAGGCAGCGACGGCGACTATTACAACGTGACGCTGGGAGATGGCACCGAGCTGAAAGCGCTGAAGGTCCGCCCCAGTTCGCCAGGCAAAACCATCTCGGTGTGCATCCGCCCCGAACGGATCAAAATCAACGCCGAACATCTTCAACCCGGCGCGCAGCAGGTCAATGCGCGTATCAGTCAGTTTATCTATCTGGGCGACCACGTACGGATGATGACCGACGTCGCGGGGCAATCTCAGTTTATGGTCAAACTACCGGCTAGTGATGTGGATCCGTCCTGGAAGGTCGGCACCGGGGTAAAACTCTCCTGGATGCCGGAAAATCTGCGGGCGTTAGATGTGATCACCACACATTAATTGCCCTTATCCACACCTCGAAAACGTCTTGAGTGCACGCAGTCGGACTGCCGCGGCTATTTACGCGCCAGTCCGGCGCGGCATTCGTGGGCGTGTCGCGACCAATAACGCTTCTCAGGCCATTCCCAGGCGGGGTAGACAACCCGCCGCTTTATTGTCGTCATGCTTCGGGCATAAAAAAGGGCAGCTCACGCCGCCCTCAAGAGTGTATGAAACCCGGACGAATTACATCGCGGCCGCAAACACGGAGACGATGTCAGCGTGCGTACCCTGTCTCGGGTTGGTCAGGCTGCAAGCATCTTTCAGGGCGTTGTCCGCCAGCGTATTGAAGTCTTCTTCTTTGACGCCCAGCTCTTTCAGGCCGTTAGGAATGCCAATGTCGCTGGACAGCTTGACGATAGCCGCAATCGCCGCTTCGGCTGCATCCGCGTCGCTCAGGGTGGTGACGTCAACGCCCAGGGCTTTCGCCACGTCTTTCAGGCGAGCGGCGGCAACGGCGGCGTTATAACGCACGACATGCGGCAGCAGTACGGCGTTGCAGACCCCGTGAGGCAGATTGTAGAAGCCGCCCAGTTGGTGAGCCATCGCATGCACATAACCCAGAGAGGCGTTGTTAAAGGCCATCCCCGCCATGAATTGCGCATAGGCCATTTGTTCACGCGCTTCCATATTTTTACCGTCGTGTACCGCGTTGCTCAAATGGTCGCGAATCAGCTCGATGGCTTTGATTGCGACGGCATCCGTGATCGGATCTGCGGCTGTTGATACGTAGGCTTCAATCGCATGCGTTAACGCATCCATACCGGTTGCCGCCGTCAGAGACGCCGGCATGCCGACCATCAGTGCAGGATCGTTGATGGACATGAGCGGAGTGACGTTTTGATCGACGATAGCCATTTTCACGTGGCGCACTTCATCAGTAATGATGCAGAAGCGTGTCATTTCGGAAGCAGTACCCGCTGTGGTGTTAATGCCAAACAGCGCCAGCTGCGGACGATGTGATTTATCGACCCCTTCGTAATCTGCAATTTGGCCGCCGTTGGTCGCCAGCAACGCAATCCCCTTTGCACAGTCATGTGAGGAGCCACCGCCCAGAGAAACGATGCAGTCGCAGTCGTTGGACTTAAGCAAGCTCAGTCCTTCGTCCACGTTTTTGACCGTCGGGTTAGGTTGCACGCCATCATAAACAGCGCTGAAAACCTGATGTTCATTCAACAAAGTCTGCACCGTGGCGACCACGCCGATCTTGTTCAGTACGCTATCGGTCACAATCAGCGCGCGTTTGAAGCCCTGTGTCTGAATCTGCTTAGCCGCTTCCTGCAAAGAGCCTTCGCCCATCAGGTTTACTGCCGGAATATAAAATGCGCTACTCATATTTTTCACCATATCCATTGATTTTAAATGTTAACTAACGGCAATCCTATCACCGAGGCATGCAGGCTAAATTGATTTGAAACAACTTAACCTGACTGGTTCTATCGCGATTGATATGAATATTATGACGAACATCAATTATCGACACGCCATTGTTAATGAAATGATAAATACTTTCGAGTCCCGCAGGATGACAAAAAAAAGAAGCATGCCGCCGAGATTCGTGAGTCCGCGGGGGGTGAAGAGAACATTGCCGCTGAAACGGTTATTCTAGTAAAAATAAATAATAAATTTAAGTAACAAAAGTAAATGAGGATGTCGACAGCGATAACAATAAGAAATAAAGGAGGGGGAATAAAGGTACAGAGGTTATTTTATGTCCGCACCTGTCAGATGCGGACAACGATCGCTATAGGCTAACTGCGGATTTTACGATAGATCCAAAGCACCACCAGTGAACCGATAACAGCCACGATGAAGCTGCCGAAATTGAAACCGTCTACGCGGCCATAGCCGAAGAAGGTACTGATATACCCGCCGACAACCGCGCCGATTACGCCCAGCAGTACCGTCATGAAGAAACCGCCGCCATCATTTCCCGGCATGATCCACTTGGCGAGGAAACCCGCGATCAAACCGAAGATAACCCATGAAAGAATGCCCATACCTACCTCATCTAGTTAGTGACTGACCTGTTTGCCCATTAAAAAGGATCGCAGCGTAATGGTTGATTAACCATCGCAATTCGAAACCGAGGTTAAGTATAGTCAAAATTTCACGTTGTACCGCCCAATACATCCGACTGCTGGTTTGTTGACCGCCCTCTGTTTTCCAAGGACTTCACGTCGCCGGAACAGGCGGAAAAGTTACATACCATCACAAATAAACGACTAGACCGAAATGCCTTTTTATTGGTTAATAGCGTCCAAGCAGTCAGGTGTCATTCACCCGCGCAATCCCTTTTAGCTGTAACGTCTCAACCACGGTGATAAGGATGCTTAGCGTTGTATCCAAAGCATTTATCGCCCGATTCCTACATATATTTCCGCATTCTTTTCCTAAACTGAGTCAATTGTACTGATTAAAACCTGGCAGCCAGGCATACGGAGGATAGAGATGAAAGTCAGTAAAGAGCGGTTTATCGGACTCGAATGGCTCCGTTTTCTGCTGGGATGTTACGTTATGGTCTACCACACGCTGCACGTCTACCCTCAGCGATTCAACATCCCGTTTCTGGATGAATTGACCAGTATGGGGTTCTTTGCGACCAGCACCTTCTTTGTGTTGTCCGGCTTTTTACTCGCCCACGTGTATATTCGGGACGGTCAGCTACGTGAACCGGCCCGACGATTTATGGCTAAGCGTCTATTCAATCTCTACCCCATTCACATCATCGGCCTTATCAGCTCAATTTTGGTCGTCATGTTGATGCAGTGGCTGGCGATTCCACCGGAAGGTCAGGTCGCCAGCGCGCGGTTCGTGATTTATGACAGTAACCAGCCCGGAGTCGATCCGGCCACGCTGCGTCACTATATGGATAACGCCCAACTCACGTTCAACAGCCTGTTACAACTGTTATTACTACAGGCGTGGAACCCTTATTTTCTAACCTTTAATGCGCCGTTGTGGTCGCTATCCACCCTGTTCTTCTTCTATCTGCTGTTTCCGTTGCTGGCGCCCCGTCTGATGAATAGCCACTACCCGCGCCGTTGGCTGGCGTTCATCTTCGTACTCTATCTTTTGCCTGCAGTATGGGTGGTCTGGCACAAACTCTACGGCATGCCGTATACCGGTCTGCTGCAACGCGGCCCAATTTTCCGGCTGCCCGAGTTTCTGGCGGGGATCCTCGGTTATGCGATTTTTCGACAGTACAAAGACGGTGTCGTCCCCGCGTTAACAGCGCGGCAGCGCAGAGGGCTGGTGGCTTTTATTGTGGTCTGTTTCGTCATCGCCACCGTTCTGTTTACCCGTGGCAGAGCGCACTGGTATTTCCTGCTGCACAACGGACTTTTACTGCCCTCGCAGGTCCTGCTAGTCTGTCTGTCGGCGCAAGCCCGCGACCCTGGCAGCGAGATGATCAGGAAATGGTCCCCGCGACTGGGTGCCGCGTCGTTGTCTATCTTTGCGCTGCATGTACCATTATTTAATCTTTACCGCACGCTCGAACAGCTGGTCCGGGCCAACCCCATAAGCTGCTTCGGCAACTGGTCTCAGTGCGTGACTACGGCGGGTCAAGTACAGCTTTCGATGACCGGTTACGGCATTTTCCTATTAACGACGGTGGCGCTGTGCGTCATATTTCAGGAACAGGTTGTGGTGCGGATACGTAATGCGCTGACAAACCGCTTTCTGAACCGTCGACTCACTGAGTCGAGCAGCGCAGCTTAATCGTTTCGCCGTGGGAAGCATGGGCTTTCCACACGATTATATCGGTAAATCATTAATGACCTCGGTTATAACGATTTACATTCTAATTGATACTTACTTATGCCTAGAGACACGGCTCGTTTCCTGTTAATGTTTGCGGCGCCGGTTAACAACCGGTGTTCTAACGGCCGAACGTCTCAAGGACGTCTTTCACCTTCAGTCACCATTTGTTTATCTCACAACATGACATATTCCAAATTTGCACTATCCACTCTCGGCCTGTACGTCGGCCTGACTGTCGCGGGTGTTTCCACCAGTTACGCCGCCGATACCCTCTGGCTCACCAATGGTGACAAAGTCACCGGACAGATTACTTTGCTGGACAGCGGCAAGCTGTTTATCAAAACGGACTATGCCGATACGCTGTCCGTTTCCTGGGATAAAGTCAAAACCTTCCAGACCGACCACGCGATGGTCATTCAGGGCCACCGGTACGAAGAAGGTGTGCTCTACCCGGCCATTAAACCGGCGGAAACCCGCGGGATTGTGGTCCAGAAGCCGCTGAGCGAGGGCAGCAATCAGTCAGGAACGGCGAACGAAGGCACGCTGGCGCTGAGCGACATCAACTCTATGATCATTCCTAAGCCCCTGGTGCAGGACCTCTCTTGGAAAGGCAACATTGATGCCGGCTTTTCACACAAGAAAAGCTCGACGACCACCAACAATCACGATGTGGTGTTGAGCACCAAACTCCTGCACGGTACGTGGCGTCATAACTTGGATGCGGGCTACCACATGGCCGAGGAAGACGACGTCGACAGCACCAAAAACGTCGGAGGCGAATATGCGCTGGACAAATTCATCGACGAGAACTGGTTCTGGCAGGGCCGCTACCAATACAAACGCGACTGGGTGGAAGAAATTAAGATCAGCCGCGCGATCGGTACGGGTCCGGGTTATCAGTTCTGGGATAACGATTTGGGCGCCTTCTCTGTCACCGCGCTGGTGAGCAGCCAGCAGTTCGTTTATCAGGAAGACGGCCAGGACGATTTCTTCGCCGGTGCGCTGAAATGGGACTACAGCCGTTACTTCTCTGGTAAGAAAACGCAGCTCTTCACCACGGGCGAAGTCGGACGCTCCTTCGACAACACCACCAAGCTGTACTTCAAAGCGGGTGCCGGTCTGCGCTACAAGCTCACCAACTGGTCTTCCGTCAGCATGCAGGTGGCGCGCAATCGGACGCAAAGCGTTCAGGGCAACGTCAACGATACCCTGTACTCTCTGGGTCTGGGCGTCGGCTGGTAAGGCCACTCGTTCCTCGCTATCGCGAGAGTCCCTTCTGCTAGCGACATAAAAAAACCATCGGCCTTGCGGTCGATGGTTTTTTCTTTTGCGGCTCGCTCACCGAGTTAGGGATGTCTGTCCCCGCGTTGGAGTACGCCGGGAAGGCTTGCCGCCCTACTTGGCAATGTCATCGTAATACAACATGGAGTTGGCCAGACTTTGTTTCACGTCCTTCAGATTGTCGCGCACCGCCACGAGACGCATGCCTTGAAGCGCCACCACGAACGGAGAACGCTCACGAATCTCCTGCTGTAACGTTTGGTACAACGCTTGGCGCTTCTCACGATCGCGCTCGGCCGCTGCTGCCTGCGTCTGCCGGCTGAGCGCCGGAATATCCCAACCCACGCGCCAGGCCAGCGTTTTCGGGCCATTTGGCACGTTATAGGCAAAGGTGCTGGCATTCGTATTCGGGTCAATGTAGTCCGGGCCCCAATAAACAAATATTGACTGGAAATTACGCGAGCGCATTTTTGTCCACAGCTCGCTTTCCACCACCGGCTGTATGTCGATATGGATGTCGGCTTGGGCAAAACTGGCCTGTAGCGCCTGTGCGATATCCGTGTACGGCGGCTGATTGATCACGGTAAGCGCAAAGCGAGTGCCCGGTTTAATGCCGGCATCGCTGAGGATTTTCTTCGCTTTATTGACGTCCAGCTTGAAGGGTTGGTCTTTCGCCGCGCCATCAAACCCTTCCGGCAGGAAGTTTTGATGGACGATAAACTGACCATTGAGCAGATTTTTCGAGATCCCTTCATAATCCACCAACCAACGGGCCGCTTGCCAAAAGGCAGGGTTACCCAGCGTCGGCGCCCGTTTATCCTGCGTGTTGAAGCCGAGATAGTAGATTTTACCGCCCGGCGAGGTGCTGATGCTGACGCCCGGCTGATTCGCCAGCGCGCTGAACTGATCCGCGCCCAGATCGTACGCCACGTCGGCATCGCCCTGAATCAACAGCAGGCGACGCGCGCCCGGATCGGCCACGTCCTTCAAAATGACCTGCTTGAGCTTCGGCTGTTTCACGCCGTGCGGGTTGGCTGTCAGCACCAGCGCCTGCTGAGGAATATAGTTGCGGAGCTGATAGGCGCCGCTCCCCGCTGAGTGACTTTTCAACCAGCCGCTGCCGAAATCATCGCCGACGCTATGGCTGGACACCACTTTGCTATCGACGATAGAGGCCACGCCGGAGGACAACAGCCGGAGCGCCAGATCGCTGCCGATATCCGCCGGCCAGCGGACCTCCAGCTGATGGTCATCCCGCTTTTTAAACTGCGCATCCACGTTTTCCGGCTGCCAGCCCAGCTCGTTTAAAATAAACGCCGGCGTTTTGTTCATCTTCACCGCCCGAGTGAACGAGTAAATCACGTCGTCTGCCGATACCGGGTTGCCGGAGGCAAAGGTGGCTTTCGGATCCAGCGTGAAGATCAAACTGCGTCCGTCCGCGCCGACCTGCCAGGATGTCGCCAGGTCGGGGTTGATCTGAGTCGGGTTAACGCGATCGCTTTTCACCAGCGCCTGATACAGCGCATCTAGCGAACTGGTACTGACCGTTTCAAAACTCTCCGCAGGATCCAGGCTGATAATTCCGTTGAGGGAAATCGCCACCACGAGCGTATTCGGCGGTGTCGCCGCTCGCAGCGATGGACTGGCGAGTAAAACCGTCGCCAGGATAACAGGAAGCCACTTTTTCATAATGTCTCCATGACACAAGTTCAATGTTGGATAGAGTCTAGAGAAAAGACCGGTTATAACGCTAATGGCATAAAATGCTTTGATATAACCGTTCACGATAATCTCATCAGCCCATCAGCAGACGCCCCTGCGACATGGCCGCGGCGCGGTCGCACAGATGGTCGATCACGTTGCCGTCATGGCTGACCAATATCAGGGTCAGGTCGCCCGCCGATTTCAGTTCGTTCAGCAGGTTGAGAATTTCGGCCTGTACCGACATATCCAGCGCCGACGTGGGCTCATCCAACAGCAACAGCTCCGGTTCAAGCAGCAGCGCCCGGATGATCGCCACCCGCTGACGCTGGCCGCCAGAAAGCTGATGCGGATAGCGATCCAACAGCGTCAACGGCAAGTCGACGCGCTGAAAAGCGCGTTCAATCCGCCCGTCGATATCCGTTTCCCTGCGTAGTTTTAGCGGCTCGGACAGCGTGCGCTTCAGACGATGGCGCGGATGCAGAGAAGCAAACGGATCCTGAAAGACCATCTGTACCCGACGGCGCAGTTCTCCCGTAAAAGTATGGCGCGGTTTCACAGGCTGACCGAGCAACGTCATCTCGCCCTGCCAATGCAGATTCAGGCCCGCCAGCGCCCACAGCAACGACGATTTGCCGCAACCGGACGGGCCGACCAGCCCGAAACATTCGCCGCGCGAAATGGTCAGATCGACTTCGTGAACAACCTGATTGACGTGTCCCCCCTGCGGGTGAGACACGCTTAAATGACGAAGACACACAGCATCACGACTCATGACAACGACTCCAGCAACGCGCGATCCAATACTGGCAATACCTGACCCCGGGTGTGTTTACCCGGCTGACAGTTCCACAACGTTCGGGTATAGGGGTGAGTGGCCTGCGGTAAATCCTCCGCCGCCAGGGCATCCATCAATCGCCCTTTGTACATCACCAGCACCCGTTCGCAGTGTCGCGCCACCTGCGGTAAATCATGGCTGATCAACAACAGTCCCATATTGCGTTCTTCCACCAGCCGGTCAATCAGCGACAGCACCTGATCGCGTCGCTCATGGTCAAGGGCAGACGTCGGCTCATCGGCGATCAGCAGCTCCGGTTCAGTGATCAGCGCAATGGCCAACATGACGCGCTGTCCCATTCCGCCGGAAAGCTGATGCGGGTACTGCTTATACAACCGTTTCGGTTCCGCCAACCCGACGGCGTCAAGCATATCCAACACCTTTTCGCGTCGTTCGCGCGCCGGGAGCGAAGTATGCAGTTTCAGCGGCTCTTCCACCTGCCAGCCGACCTGACGCATCGGGTTCAGCGCATGTTTCGGGTCTTGTAATACCATCGACACCCGGTCGCCGCGCCATTGACGCCATTGGCTTTCGCTCAACGAAGCCAGCGACTGGCCGTTCATCACGACATCGCCGCTGCGAATTCGGCATGCGGACGGCAGCAACCCCATCAGCGATTTGGCCGTCAGCGATTTGCCGGAACCAGATTCGCCGACCAGCGCGACGCGCTCCCGGCCCAGACGAAACGATAAGGGATGCACCAGCAGCGTGTCGGGGTCGTCCGCCAATCCAATGGACAGCTGGTTGACATCCAGCAACGTGGTTTCACTATTTTTCATGTCGCGGGTCCAATTTGTCGCGCAGGCCGTCGCCCAGCAGGTTGAATGTCAGGCTGGCGAACAAGATTGCGCCGCCCGGCGCGGCCGCCACCCACCATTGGTCGAAAATGACTTTGCTGCCTTCCGCGACCATGGAGCCCCATTCGGCGGTTGGCGGCTGTACGCCCATACCCAGAAAGCCCAGTCCGGCGGCGGCAAGGATAATGCCGCCCAGACTTAACGCGGCGCGTACCACCGCGCCGGGCAAACATAGCGGCAATATGTGTCCACTCATCAGCCGCAGGCCGGTAATGCCTTGCATACGGGCAGCGGCCAAATAGTCGCTGCGGCGCAGCGCCAGCGTCTCAGCGCGGGCCTGACGGGCGAACTGCGGCCAGCTGGTCAGCGCCAGCGCCAAAGCGCCGTTGAGCAGTCCCGGTCCCAGCACCGCCACCATCGCCAGCGCGATCACTAGCCCCGGCAGAGACAGGACGATGTCGGTCAGCCGCATTAGCGCTTTCTCGATCCCGCCGCCGAGATAGCCCGCGCTGATCCCCACCAGCAGCCCGACCGGCACGGTCAGAACCAGGATCAGTGAGACCAGCAGCAATGTCGGCCGAGCGCCATAAAGCACCCGTGATAGCAGATCCCGGCCAAAACCATCCGTTCCCAGCCAGTGTTCGGGCGAAGGCGGCAGCAGGCGCTGGGTGATGGACTGCGCATTCGGGTCAAACGGCGCCAGCCACGGGGCAAACAGCGCGAGCAAGATCAACAGGACCAGGAGAACGCCGCCGATATTTAGACTGTTAACGGCAGGCCAGAGAGTTCGTCGGGCGCGCGGCTGCGAGCGCAGTCCCTTTAAGAGTGTCAATCGCATCATCGTGTCCGAGGGTCGATCAGGTAAATCAGCGCATCGGCTAGCGCATTCATCAGGATAAAGCACAGGCCAATAAGGAGAGTGGAGCCTAAAATGGCGGGGATGTCCGCGCCAAACAGCGCCGTCGTCAGATAACGTCCCACGCCAGGCCATGAGAAGACCGTTTCGGTCAGCACCGCGCCCTCAAGCAGGCTGGCATAAGACAGCATCAGCACGGTGACCATGACGCCGCGAATATTCGGCAGGACATGGCAAAGTAAGATCCGCAGTTGCCCGGCCCCTTTGGCGCGAGCCAGCAAAACATACTCTTTATGGCATTCATCCAACATGGCCGCCCGCAGCAGTCGGGTGATGCCCGCCATGGACAGCAGGCCCAGCACGCTGGCGGGTAGCCACAGATGCCGAATGGCGTTACGGAACATCTCCGGATCGCCGCTGAACCAGGTATCGATCAGCACAAATCCCGTACGTGACTCCATCGTGTATTGATAGATATCGTCCAATCGTCCCGGTCCGCCGGCCCAATGCAGGACCGCGTAAAACAGCAGCAAACTCAACAATCCCAGCCAGAAAATGGGGACGGAATAACCCACCAGCGAGAACATTCGCACCGCATTGTCCAGTGCGCTGCCGGGCTTCAACACCGACAACAGCGCCAGGGTCACGCCAAAGACGAATCCGATGATGATGGCGCAGGTCGCCAGCTCGAACGTCGCGGGGAACGCCCGCATCAAATCATCGAAGACCGGCTGAGACGTACTGCGGGAAATGCCGAGATCGCCGTGAGCGAGCGCCGTCAGGTAATGCCAGAACTGCACCCATAGCGGTTGGTCCAGCCCCAACTGCTGCCGAACTTGCAGGTAGGTCGCCTCGCTGGCGCGGTCGCCGGCTATTTGCAGCGCCGGGTCGATAGGCGCCAGATGAGTCAGTAAAAAAGTGAACAGCAGAAGCCCCAGCAGCGTGACGGCCAGCGCCAGTAGACTGCTTAGCCCCCTGCCCATTCGTTGCCACCCGGCCTGGAGGTGTTCATGAATTGTCCGCACTGCCTAATCCCTCATTTGCCGAGCAAAAAATAAGGCCCGGAGTGTAGGCGAGATGACAAAAGCGTATGAAATTATATTCAGCAATATAAATATAACTATAAGTTATATAACGGCGTTAGGAGGGTTATTCGCGAGCGGGTGACACGTCCAATAGCTCCCTTACCCGCTGCGCCAGCGCAATCAGATTGTCGTCCGGCATACCATAATGCTGAAGCTCACGTTCCAAGGAGAAAAGGTATTGCGCATTTGTGCCCAGCGGCCCTCGGGCGCGGGCGATTAGCGGCGCCACACGCTGAATGCAGGTGTCCTGTTCCAATAATGGATGGTCAGGATTGATGACGAAAACCAGCGCGGTAAGGTAGCCCCCTTCGGCGCACTCCAGCTCACACCATAGTGGGCGATAGCAACCGGTCAGCATCTCCCGTTTCCACAGCAGCTCAAGCTCTTCGCGCACGCGCTCTTCCGGTAAACGATAGGCCAGACCGGTCGTTTCACCGCCCGGCTTGAGTCCAAGCATTCTGCCGGGTTGTGCGATAGTGCCCCGCCCTGCGGTAAGGCGTAAGCAGAACGCGCGCTGCCACCCTTTGAGCGTAGCGAGACAGCTGTCTGTCGCATCAAACGCCGGGTTCCACATGAGCGAGCCGTAGCCAAAAATCCACACGCCCTCATGGTTGGGGCGACAGGATAAAGTGGTTTCCAGAGAGTCAGCTCGCTGCTGCGGGGTAAGCAATAAATGTTCTTCGATGTGGCCGAACGACGTCCGGCAATCGGCTTTCCGTAAAAAATCACGCGTTAACACAAGTTTTTTTTCCTCACCCCTTTAATGCTGTCGTGCCGAATGGCGTCGCCCGGCTATTCTGAACGATCATGAACCGTACAATCAACGCGCACGTTGATTATTTTGCCGCCGCGTCGGAAACGTTCTCCTTGCAGACCAATTTGCTCAACATCATGAAGTACCGTGGTAATTTTCTGTTTTTTTGTTCTGGGAAAAAGCCATCATACTTGCAGGGGAAATCACTTCGTGCGGTCTCACGGGTGACGTCAGTATGCCGTTCCACCTACGCTCGAAAATGAAAACTTAATTAAATCCGCTTCTTACGCTCTTTTTCATCGGTTGGTTTGTAAATATCACCATAATATGCTCATAAATTGCTCGCGGAAAGTGATTAAATAGTGACTGGTTGTAGCAATTTCGTTTATTATTAGAGAGATAAAAGTAAAAAATATAAAAATAATATATTCAGATATCTTTTTGCAGAAAATGCATAGCTAGAGTCACAAATCAGGGCTTTTAGCGGCGCTTGGTGCTTGGCATGGCGATTATTCCATAACGACGTTATACGTTATTTCTAACAGCAGGCTCGCTACACAAATTAAGGAACCTTCAAGAATGACCTCATCCGCCGAAACGGTAAAAACCCGTCATCATGAATATACGCTCGTTCTTCCCCTCGTAACGCTACTGGTGCTGGTGATGTGGGGCGACACCGCCAGTCTGGGGGCGATCATTGCCATTAACGCCCTGGCGCTGGTTGGGATCCTGTCCAGCGCCTTCAGCGTTGTCCGTCATGCGGACGTGCTGGCCCACCGTCTGGGAGAACCCTTTGGATCGCTGATTCTCAGCCTGTCCGTCGTCATTCTGGAAGTCAGTCTGATCTCTGCCCTGATGGCGACCGGCGATGCCGGCCCGCATCTGATGCGCGACACGCTCTACTCCATCATCATGATCGTCACCGGCGGGCTGGTGGGATTCGCCCTGATTCTGGGCGGACGTAAATTTGCCACGCAGTACGTCAATTTGGGCGGCATCAAGCAGTATCTGATGGCGATTATTCCCTTGGCCGTCCTGGTGTTGGTGTTTCCCGCCGCGCTACCGGCAGGCAACTTTTCCGTCTCGCAGTCGCTGATCATCGCGCTGATCTCGGCGGTGATGTACGGCGTCTTCCTGAAAATTCAAACCCGCACTCACCAAAGTCTGTTCGTCTATGAACATGAAGATGAGAGCGACGGCGAAGGGGATAGCCATCACGGCAAACCGTCGGCCCACAGTTCGCTCTGGCATGCGGTTTGGTTATTGGTTCACCTGGTTGCCGTCATTAGCGTCACCAAAATGGACTCCAAACTTCTGGAGACGCTGCTTGAACGCATGAACGCGCCGTCGCAGTTCACGGGGTTTCTCGTCGCGCTGCTGATTTTGTCGCCGGAAGGTCTGGGCGCCATCAAAGCCGTTCTGCAAAACCAGGTTCAGCGGGCGATGAATCTGTTCTTCGGCTCCGTGCTGGCGACAATCTCGCTGACCGTCCCCGCCGTTACGCTGATCGCGATGATCACGGGCAACACGCTGAACTTCGCGCTGGATATGCCGCACATCGTCGTGATGGTGACCGTACTAGTCCTGTGCCACATCTCATTTTCCACCGGCCGTACCAACGTGCTTAATGGGAGTGCGCATTTGGCGATGTTTGCCGCCTACATCATGACCATCATGCTGTGATCCTATTCTGAAAGGGCATCGAAGCAAGACGCCGATGCCCTTTCAACCCGCATGCAAGCTTCCTCCTGCATTTTCCCCCTCTTCTCCCCGAACCCGCGCTCAATGCGCATTCTTGAACCTCCAGGGGTTAGGGCATCAGCTCGGACGGTAAGCCTTTTTTTAAACATTTAATCCATTACCTGTGGAGTAGGTTCAAAGGTTCCGCTTGGAACCGAAAGGTAATACAGAATGCTTTTCTATTGATTTACATCTGGATCTTCGCCGAACAATGGGCGTATCGTAATACTTTAACCCGCGACGGGCCTCCTGCCGACCCGCCATCTGTTTTCATTTTGTTGGTCCTAGTCTTAGATGAAATCATACCTATTTAACGGCATTAAACCGTTTAGCGCGTTTATTGACGCCTGCTGGCGGGAAAAATACACGTTCAAACGTTTTTCCCAAGACTTTATCGCCGGTATCACCGTCGGCATTATCGCAATTCCTCTGGCGATGGCGTTGGCAATTGCCAGCGGCGTGCCCCCTCAATTCGGTCTATATACGGCCGCGGTCGCCGGCCTGATCACCGCATTATGCGGTGGTTCGCGCTATAGCGTATCCGGCCCCACGGCGGCTTTCGTCGTCATTCTCTATCCGGTTTCCCAGCAGTATGGCCTCTCTGGCCTGCTGATTGCGACGCTGCTTTCCGGGGTCTTCCTGCTGGTGCTTGGACTCTGTCGTATGGGGAGGCTAATCGAATATATTCCGGTCTCGGTCACGCTGGGCTTCACCTCCGGTATCGCCATCACCATCGCCACCATGCAGGTGAAAGACTTCTTCGGCCTGACTATCCCGGCGATGCCGGAGCATTACGTCGGCAAAGTGCTAGCGCTGGGCAGCGCGTTGCCATCCATGCATTTGGGCGACACGCTGATCGGTATTGTCACGCTGGCCGTGCTGGTGATTTGGCCCAAGCTCGGCATCCGCCTGCCCGGCCATCTGCCCGCGCTGCTGGCGGGGACGCTGGTGATGGGGCTGCTGTCGCTGCTGGACATTCACGTCGCCACTATCGGTTCACGTTTCAGCTACCTGCTGGCTGACGGTACGGCGGGACACGGTATTCCGCCGATCCTGCCTCAATTCGTCCTGCCGTGGAATATGCCGGGGAGCGACGGTAGCATCATGCCGTTGAGCTGGAGCACCATTTCCGCGCTGCTGCCCGCCGCCTTCTCCATGGCGATTCTCGGCGCGATTGAGTCCCTGCTTTGCGCCGTGGTGTTAGACGGGATGACCGGACGTAAACACAACTCCAACACCGAGCTGATCGGTCAAGGCATCGGCAACATCGTAACCCCGTTCTTCGGGGGGATTACAGCCACGGCGGCTATCGCCCGTTCCGCCGCCAACGTCCGAGCCGGCGCCACGTCGCCGATTTCCGCCGTGGTGCATGCGCTGTTGGTGATCCTGGCGCTGTTGGTGCTGGCGCCGTGGCTGTCTTATCTGCCGCTGGCGGCGATGGCCTCACTCTTGCTGCTGGTCGCTTGGAACATGAGCGAAGCGCACAAAGTTATCGACTTGATGCGTCGCGCGCCGAAAGACGACATTATCGTGATGGTGCTGTGCCTGGCATTGACGGTGCTGTTCGATATGGTGATTGCGATTACCGTCGGCATCGTTCTCGCATCTATCCTGTTCATGCGCCGGATAGCGAAAATGACACGTCTCAGCGAACTGCCCGCCACGGTACAAGGGCAGCGCCTGGTGATTCGCATCAACGGCCCGCTATTCTTTGCCGCCGCCGAGCGTATCTTCGGCGAGCTGCTGGTTCGCAGCAACGAGTACCAGACCATCGTCCTGCAATGGGACGCTGTACCGGTCCTGGATGCGGGCGGACTGAACGCGCTCTTGCGCTTCACCGAACTGCTGCCGCCTGAAAAGCGGCTGGTGATTACCGACATTCCGTTCCAGCCGTTAAAAACGCTGGCCCGCGCCAACGTGGTGCCGATAGAAAACCGCCTGGTGTTCTATCCGTCACTGGATCTTGCGCTCGAAGCGACGCCAACGACGCCGCTTCCACTGACAGCCTGATCGCTGTCTTCCCTTCACCGGCCAGCCCTAAAACTGGCCGGTTTCTTCACCCTCATCCCGCTATCACTCACTCTGAATACCCTTTTTCTGCTCACCGGCTTCCATCTGGTCGAGGGCTTTTAACACCCGCTTACGCTTGACACATGGTGACAAAAGGTGACGCGCGCTATGCTGTAGCCGATTAACAAAAAGAGTTCGACGGTATGTATAAGATTGTTTTTGTTGAAGACGATCCCGAAGTGGGAAAACTGATTGCCGCCTATCTGGGCAAACACGATATTGATGTGCGCATTGAGCCGCGCGGCGATAACGCCTTGGCGGTAATCGAGCAGAATAAACCCGATCTGGTTTTGCTGGATATCATGCTGCCGGGCAAAGACGGAATGACGCTGTGCCGCGAGCTGCGCCCTTGTTTCTCTGGCCCCATCGTGCTGCTGACCTCACTGGACAGCGACATGAACCATATTCTTGCGCTGGAAATGGGCGCCGACGACTACATTCTGAAAACCACGCCTCCCGCCGTACTGCTGGCGCGTCTGCGTCTGCACTTCCGCCAGTACGCCACCCCGCCCCAGCCGACGCTGGACACCAGCGCAACAGTACAGGTACACAAGTCGCTAAACTTCGGTCTGCTGTGTATTGATCCGGTGAATCGTCAGGTTATGCTGGCCGGCGAGGACATCACCCTGTCGACGGCCGATTTCGACCTGCTGTGGCAGCTGGCTACCCACGCCGGACACATCATGGACCGCGATGCGCTGCTCAAAAACCTGCGCGGCGTCAGCTACGATGGCATGGATCGCAGCATCGATGTGGCCATCTCCCGCCTGCGCAAGAAACTGTACGATACGGCGCCGGAGGCGGTGCGAATCAAAACCATCCGTAACAAAGGTTATCTGTTCGCGCCCAACGCCTGGGAGACCCACGCGCCATGAAAAAACTGTTCATTCAGTTCTTTCTTTTGTTGTTCGCCAGCTTTCTGGTCATGACCCTGCTGGTCGGGTTGGTCTACAAAGCCACGGCAGAACGCGCGGGACGTCAATCGATGGACGACCTGATGAAAAGCTCGCTCTATCTGATCCGCAACGAACTGCGCACCCTGCCGCCGCGCGAGTGGCACAAAACCCTCAGTCAGATGGACCTCAATCTGTCGTTCAAAATGCACATCGAGCCGATGAATAAATACAAGCTCAGCAACAAGGCGCAACAGCGCCTGACGCAGGGCGAAATCATCGCACTGGATGACGAATACACGTTCATACAGCGCATTCCCCGCAGTCACTATGTGCTGGCGGTCGGCCCGATCCCCTACCTGTTTTTCCTGCACGAAATGCGGTTGCTGAACCTGCTGATGCTGGTCCTCATCGGGCTTTCTCTGGCGCTGCCGGTCTTTTTATGGATACGGCCGCACTGGAAGGCGATGTTGCAATTGGAAAACGCGGCGCAGCGGCTCGGTGACGGTCATCTGGAGGAGCGCACCCACTTCGATAATACGTCCAGCCTCTTTCGTCTGGGCGTGGCGTTCAACCTGATGGCAGACAACCTCAATCGGCTGATCGCCAGCAAAAAACAGCTTATTGACAATATCGCGCATGAACTACGCACGCCGCTGGTGCGTCTGCGTTATCGTCTCGCGATGAGCGAAAACCTGCCGGAAGACGAGCAAGAGGCGCTTAATCGGGATATCGGCCAGTTAGAGTCTCTCATTGACGAACTGCTGACCTACGCCCGGCTGGACCGCCCTCAGGTGACGTTGCATCTTGAAGAGATCGATCTTTCCCAGTGGCTGGAGCAGCGGATAGCAGACTTTCGTCTGGTCCATGCCGACAAGAGGCTGGAGCTGAACGCGCCCCGCCATCAGCACTTCGGCTACGTGGACCTGCGACTGATGGAGCGCGTGCTGAATAATCTGGTCAATAACGCGCTGCGCTTCTCCCAACATAGCATTCGCGTGGGACTGACGCGCGATCGCGGCTTCGCCTGTCTCCAGGTAGAGGATGATGGCCCCGGCATTGCCCCCCAGGACCGGGAGAGCATCTTCGAGCCATTCGTGCGGCTGGAAGCGGGAATTGAGAACAGCAGCGGCGGCTGTGGGCTGGGGCTGGCTATCGTCCACGCGATTGTTCGCGCCTACGGCGGCACTATTCGCGCGGAGTCCAGCACATTAGGCGGCGCCAAAATGACGTTTCTCTGGCCCGTCGTCGCCAGCGCGGCGGCGGCAGACATGTTGGGAGCTAACGTTGTACAAACCGTTACACGCGGAAACCAAACACTCACAGACCGTTAGCGCATCATTCCCTATTCTCCTTACATCGGCCCAACACTGGGGTTCGAACGTAAACGGACAATGAGGAATTGATAATGAATAAAGTATTAGTGATGATCGCTGGCGCAACACTGGGTCTGTCCTCTGTCGCTTTTGCAGCTGACACCACCGCCGCGCCTGCTGCAAACGCACCCACGACAACGACCACCACGCAGACCAAAGCCGAACACGCCAAAAAGCACGTGAAAAAACAGGCGAAGAAAGCAACCGAGCAGAAAGCTCAGGCTACGAAAAAAGCGGCTAAGAAAAAAGCGGTAGCACCGGCCCAGAAAGCTCAGGCCGCCAAGAAAAAACATGTCAAAAAACCAGCGACGCAGAAAGCGCAGGCCGCTAAAAAACACGTGAAGAAAGCCAAAAAAGCCGTAGCAACTCCGGCTGCATAAGTCATCGGTCACGTCCAGCACCAGACTCAATCCCCGCGCGAGCGGGGATCTATTTTGAAATAATGGTCTGATATAGAAATAGATTCCTGCACGAGTGGTTTTATCATGTTGAGTCAAAGGCGCGTTTATCAACCGTCCGGCACCCCATTCAGCGGGCGTCGATTTCATGGAGCCAAGATGATGTTTCGTCGTTACTCCTTTGAAATTGTATTATCGCTTCTGCTCCTCGGCGCGTTGATCATCATGCTGTTTTTTTTCTGACTTTCGATCATTTAATAGCGTTTTCGACACCACGATAGCGCGTTCAGCCCGCCCGTCCGCCAACGCCGAAAACACCGTCGCCCTGCTCAGCTCTGAATTTTTGTACATCGTTTCCAAAATCGGGGAAGTTAACCATACTGTTAACAGAAAATTTTTTTGTTAAAGGCGAATTATTTCATGCGCATATCGGCCTGGCTGCTCTGTTCTATCACCCTGTTGTCGACGGGCGTCAACGCCACCCCGCCCAAAGACGTTCTCCAGCAGCAACGCATTCTGTTCTTTAACCATGATGACCGCGATACCGTACCGGATACCGCGCAATGGCCGTGGCAGGCCATTGGTCAGGTAGAGACCGCTAGCGGCAATCTCTGCACGGCGACGCTGATCTCGCCGCATCTTGCGCTCACCGCCGGACACTGCGTGCTGGCGCCGCCGGGCGTCGCCGACAAGCCGGTGGCGCTGCGTTTTCACGCCACGCCGTCGGGCTGGAAATTTGAAACGCACCAGCTGGAAGCGATGGTTAATAAGCAGCTGGCGAAACAGCTCAAGGCGGACGGCGACGGTTGGATCGTCCCTCCTTCAGCGGCGCCGTTAGACTATGCGTTAATTCGGCTGGAAAAAACGCCGCCGGGCATTGCGCCGCTCCCGCTATGGCAAGGGGATGCGCAGGATCTCAAATCGTCGTTGAAGAAACAGGGCCGCAAGGTGACGCAGGCTGGCTATCCTGAAGATCACCCCGATACGCTGTATCGGCATCAGGACTGCCTTGTCACCGGGTGGAAAAATCAGGCGGTATTGACGCACCGCTGCGACACACTGCCTGGCGACAGCGGCTCGCCGCTGATGCTGAAAACGGGAGATAGCTGGGCGCTGGCGGCGATTCAAAGCTCCGCGCCGGATGCCAGCGAGCGGGATCGTGCGGATAATCAGGCGGTCGCCGTCACGGCCATCCGCCAGTCGCTGGATGTGTTGTCTCAGCGCCCTGCTCCATGATCAGGTTGACGGCAATAGCGGTTGGATGTCCGCTATCTCATGGTGAAGCACCAACGGATCTGAAATCAACCCGAACTGTTCGTCGTCAGGGTAAGTCACAGCCAGCGGGTAGTCTTCCCCCGCAAAAACCTTGATAGCGGACAGGTCTTTCCAGTAGGTCGCCAAAAAAAAGTGCGCATGGGCGCCCTGGCTCATCCGCTGCACTTCCGCGCCGCAGTTGCCCTGAACGCTTCGTGAATGATCGACGCCGGTACGCTGCAAGTGGCGGGCGAATCCCTCCGCATGTTCGAGGGGCACGCAGCCGTGCCAGGTTCTGACTATCATAGAATCCCCCCTCAAGTAAGTAGGTATTCATGCATTTTAAGTGCATTTAAAAACACTCAGCCTATATTGAGTCGCGGCAGATAACAACCGTCTTCACGTTGCAAATTCCAGCATCATTTATTACACCTAGATCACTCTCCGCCATAATGCGAGCTGCTCATGACCCTCATTGAACACCCCGACGATCTGCGTGCGCTCCAGCGGGCCGTCACTCTACTCGAAGCCCCGGCGCTGACGCTGCAAATCGCCGATGCGATCGGAAAGCCGTTGACCTGGAGTCTGGCGAGGCTGCCGCAGAGTCTGCAACGTAAAATACAGCAGAGCGTCCGAGCCGCGCTGCATAAAGCGGTGGATGCCGCGCTCTATACACTGGGAGATGACCCTCACCACGCGCCGTCTCAAGGGCTGCACCGGGTTGCCGCCGCCACGTCCGGCGCGATATCTGGATTCTTTGGGATGGCTGGACTGCTGGTGGAAATGCCCATCAGCACGACCATCATGATGCGCGCGGTGGCGGATATCGCCCGCAGCGAAGGGTTTTCGCTGGCGGATGAAGACGTCAAAAGCGCCTGTGTCGAAGTCTTCGCTCTGGGGGGGCGGGAGAAAACGCTAGACCCGACGGACTCAGGCTATTACGCGTCACGCGCCATTCTGTCCGACATCACTCGTCATGCATCACGCGAGTTGATGGCATTAGTCAGTAAGAAAGGATCGACGCGCACGGTGAGTTCACGCCACGCGGCGTCGATTCTGGCGAAGGTGATTGACGCGGTCGCCGCCCGGTTCGGCGTGACGCTGACGCAGAAAATGGCGGCGCAGATCATACCGGTGATTGGCGCCGCCAGCGGCGCGACCATCAATACGCTCTTCACACGGCATTATCAAAATATGGCCAAGGGGCATTTCACAGTCAAACGTCTGGAGCTGAAATACGGTGAAGAAGAGGTTAAAACGGCCTATCAGGGCATTAAAAACCGGACGCTAGGCCTGCCTGACGCTTAGCGGCGTCCGGTAAGCCGTCGCGTTATTCCGCCACCTGCGCCATCGCCTGGAGCACGCGCTTATCGGAGATCGGATAAGGCGTACCCAGCTGCTGAGCGAAGTAACTGACCCGCAGTTCCTCGATCATCCAGCGAATGGCTTTGACCTGCTCCTCTTCCTGCCGCTCGGGCGGCAGCTTGTTCAACCACTGCTGCCATGCCTGACGCACCTGCTCCACCTTCAACATCTGCGCGCGGTCGCGGTGGACGTCCTGGGCCAGCTTATCCAACCGCCGTTCGATCGCGTTCAAGTAACGCAGGACATCCGGCAGACGCTGCCAACCGCTTTCCGTGACGAAGCCGCGGAACACCAGACCGCTCATCTGGCTTTTGATATCGCTCAAGCCCAGCGCCATCGCCATGTCCACCCGCCCTTTCAGACGTTTGTTGATGGCGAAGACCGCAGTGAGGATTTTCTCCACCTGACTGGCGATGTCGACCACCGTATCGTTCAACTCTGCGCGGACTTTATCGTGCAGACGCTGATAACCCTCTTCAGTCCACACCGGGCCGCCGGCCTCGGCGATCAGTTTGTCCACGCCGCAGGCGATGCAGTCGTCAATCAAGTCCAGCACTTTGCCGTAAGGATTGAAGTACAATCCCAGCTTCGCCTTGTTCGGCAGCTTTTCATGCAGGTATTTGATCGGCGATGGGATATTCAGCAACAGCAATCGACGCAGCCCTTTCCACATGGTTTGCTGCTGCTCATGCGGCGTGTCGAATAATCGGATCGCCACGCTGTCCTTCTCATCCACCAGCGCCGGATAAGCTTTGACCGCATAGCCGCCGCGTTTCTGTTCATAGCGGGTCGGTAGATCGCCGAAACTCCATATATGTAAATCGTTCTGTTCGATACCGTCGTCCGCCACGGCGGACAGCGTCTCCTGCACTTTCTCTTTGAGCTGCTCTTTCAGCGCGCTCAGGGATTTTCCCTCACGCAACGGGCGATTTTTTTCATCGATAACGCGAAATGTCATCTGCAAATGCTCAGGCACTTGCTCCCAGTGCCACTCTTCCCGAGGAAGGGTGACGCCGGTCATCAGACGCAGTTCACGCTCCAGCGCATCCAACAACCCGCGTTCCAGCGGTTTGGCGCGCGCCAGGAAGGCTTCGGCATAGTTTGGCGCAGGCACAAAGCTGCGACGAATCGGCTTGGGCAGCGATTTTATGAGCGCGATCACCAGATCGCGACGCACGCCTGGGATCTGCCATTCAAAACCTTCGTCCTGCACCTGATTGAGGATCGGCAGCGGAATATGCACGGTAACGCCGTCGGCGTCGGCGCCCGGCTCGAACTGATAGCTCAGTTTCAGTTTGAGGTTGCCCTGCTGCCAGACGTTTGGATAGTCCAACGCGCTGATGCTGCCCGCGCCATCTTTGATCAGCATGGTTTTTTCGAAGTTGAGCAGATCGGGATTTTCCTTCTCCGCCTGTTTCCACCAGGCGTCGAAATGCCGCGAAGACACCACATCGTGCGGCAGCCGCTGGTCGTAAAAAGCAAACAGCGTTTCATCGTCCACCAAAATGTCGCGGCGGCGGGATTTGTTTTCCAGATCTTCAACCTCGGCCATCAGTTTCAGATTGGCGCGGAAAAACGCATGGCGGGTGCGCCAGTCGCCCTCGACCAACGCATGGCGGATGAACAACTCCCGCGAGACCACGGGATCGATCGGCCCGTAGTTGACCTTACGCGCGGTGACGATAGGCAGACCGTACAACGTCACTTTTTCCTGCGCGATCACCGCGCCCTGGGCTTTTTCCCAGTGCGGATCGCTGTAGCTGCGTTTAATCAGATGCTGTGCCAGCGGCTCCACCCACTCCGGCTCGATACGTGCGGCAATGCGCCCCCACAGACGGCTGGTTTCCACCAGCTCGGCGA
Organism: Lonsdalea iberica; assembly: GCF_002111585.1. Taxonomy (GTDB): domain Bacteria; phylum Pseudomonadota; class Gammaproteobacteria; order Enterobacterales; family Enterobacteriaceae; genus Lonsdalea; species Lonsdalea iberica. Next base: position 81,026 of record NZ_LUTP01000005.1, on the reverse strand, counting down.
CCATCGTCCATTTAGGCGGTTTCTTGAACAGACCTGAGGCGGGGAAAATGGAGAAGCGCATATTGCGCGCACCGCTGAACTCCGGCTTCTCTACGTCTTTCTGACCAATATGAGACAGCAGTCCGGTTAACAGCGCGCAGTGTAGGCTGAGGTAGTCCGCAGGTTCGCTATTGACCGGCAGCCCCAGCGTTTTCACCGCCTGACGCAGCTGGGTGTAGATATCCTGCCATTCACGCACGCGCAAATAGTTGAGGAAGTCGGTGCGGCACTGGCGGCGGAACTGGCTCGACGAGAGCGCTTTCTGCTGCTCCTGCAAATAGTTCCACAGGTTGACGAAGGCCATGAAGTCGGAGTCTTTGTCAGCGAAACGACGGTGTTTTTCGTCCGATGCCTGCTTTTTGTCTAGCGGCCGTTCGCGCGGATCCTGAATGGACAGCGCGGCGGTCACGATCATCACTTCACGTACGCAGCGTGTCTTCTGCGCCTCCAGCACCATGCGCGCCAATCGGGGATCGATAGGCAACTGTGCCAGTTGTCGACCCAGCGGAGACAGTCGATAGTGACCGTTGTCCGCCGTCTGGATCGCGCCCAGCTCTTCCAGCAGCCGCACGCCGTCCTGTATATGACGACTGTCCGGGGCCTCAACGAACGGAAATGCGCCAATGTCGCCCAGACCGAGCGACGTCATCTGCAAAATCACGGAGGCCAAATTGGTGCGCAGAATTTCCGGATCGGTAAACTCTGGGCGCGACAGAAAGTCCTGCTCCGAATAAAGGCGGATACATACCCCTGCCGCAACGCGTCCGCAGCGCCCTTTACGCTGGTTGGCGGATGCCTGAGAAATCGCTTCAATCGGCAGGCGCTGCACCTTGGTTCGGTAGCTATAACGGCTGATCCGCGCCGTGCCGGGATCGATCACATAGCGAATTCCCGGCACCGTCAACGAGGTTTCGGCGACGTTGGTGGACAGTACGATACGCCTGCCGTGATGGGACTGAAAAACACGATTTTGCTCCTGATGGGACAGGCGGGCATACAGTGGCAATATCTCGGTATTCGGCAGATCGCGTCGCGTCAGCGCATCCGCCGTATCGCGAATTTCACGCTCGCCGCTGAGGAAGATCAGGATATCGCCCGGACCTTCGTGACTCAGTTCGTCCACCGCGTCAAAAATGGCCTGCAACTGATCGCGGTCGCTGTCCTCCGCCTCTTCCACCACCGGCCGGTAGCGCACGTCCACCGGAAAGGTGCGGCCGGAAACTTCGACGATAGGCGCATGGTTAAAGTGACGAGAAAAACGCTGCGGGTCGATCGTCGCCGAGGTGATGATGACTTTCAGATCGGGCCGCTTAGGCAGTAGCTGGCGCAGATAGCCGAGGATAAAGTCGATATTAAGGCTACGTTCATGCGCCTCATCGATGATGATGGTATCGTACTGCATTAACAGCCGATCTTGCTGAATTTCCGCCAGCAAGATCCCGTCCGTCATCAGTTTGACCAGCGTGTTGTCGCCAACCTGATCGTTAAAACGCACCTTGTAACCCACCGTGCCGCCAACCGGGTTTTCCAGTTCGGCGGCGATACGATCCGCCACCGTACGCGCCGCCAAACGACGCGGCTGAGTGTGCCCGATCAAGCCCGTCACGCCACGACCCAGCTCCAGACACATTTTCGGCAGCTGCGTTGTTTTCCCCGAACCGGTCTCCCCAGCCACAATCACCACCTGATGGTCGCGAATCGCCTTCATAATGGCGTCTTTTTTCTGGCTGACCGGCAGCGCGTCGGGATAGCGGATAGCCGGCAGCGAGGCGCGACGATTTTCCACCCGCTGGCGGGCCGTCTCCATATCGGCTTCGATTTCGCTGGCGATGGCCGCTTGAGCTTCAGGATTTTTCACCTTCAGGGCGCCCTGAACCCGGCGACGCAGCCGCTGCTGGTCGCGCAGCATTAACGCATTGATGTGGGGATAAAATGCGGTGAGCTGTGATTTCACGGTTGGTTCCTTAAATACGTCTGGCAGACGTGGCGAAGAGACTGGCCGCCACGCTTAGATTTGGCGGCGGCATGGTATCACATTGACGCCGCAGGCTATAACCTGCCACCCCGCCAAATTGTTCAATTAAATCAAACGAGGTTCTCGAAATATTACCCTATCGCGTCTATGCTAGACTGCTTATAAGGAAACTCATCAGCGACTGACGCCGCGTTGACTCCACCCTCTAACTCTCCAAGACAAGGAACAGGCAATGAAGAAAGTACTCGTGCTGAAATCAAGCATTCTGGCGGACTACTCCCAGTCTAGCCAAATGGCTGACCATTTTGTTGCTGAGTGGCAGGCGACACACCCCGGTGACACCATCACCCTTCGTGATTTGGCGGCGAAGCCGCTGCCCGTGCTGGACGGTGAACTGGTCGCGGCTTTTGGTCCTTCAGAAACGCCGCTGACGCCGCGTCAACAGGAAGCGCTAACCTTATCTGATACGCTGATCGACGAACTTCTGTCCCATGATCTCATTGTGATCAGCTCGCCGATGTACAACTTCAACATTTCGACGCAGTTGAAAAACTACATCGACTTCATCGTCCGCGCGGGCGTGACCTTTCGTTACACCGAGCAAGGCCCTGAAGGTCTGGTGGAAGGCAAACACGCGCTGGTGCTGACCAGCCGCGGCGGCATACATAAAGACACCCCGCGCGATCTGGTCGCGCCTTATTTGAAGCTGATATTGGGCTTTATCGGCATCACCGCCGTCGAATTCGTATTTGCAGAAGGCATGGGCTACGGCCCGGAAATCGCTCAGAAATCGTTGCAGGACGCAAAGGCCCAGCTCACTCAACTGGCCAACGTGTAAGCTCTCTCTCTTCCCTCGTTCGTGCTAAGTGCTTTGGATCTACTACTCTTTCTGCGCGCCCGACGGCGCGCTTTCTTTTATCTGTTCCGCAACGTCGGTATCCGACTTTTCCAACAACTGCGTGGCCTCATGGTCCGCCTTGATGTGAATATCGTGATCGATCTTCACATTCATGTTGATGGTAATAGGCGTCTCCGGCGCGGTCACTTCAATACGCGGCGTACAACCGATCAAAAAAAGAGCGGCCAGCCATAAAACGGCTCGTCTGTCATGCATCGTGTGGTTCCTTATTGGATTGACCGCTGCTCCAGCGCGTTCTGTATCGTGTCGCCCCAGCGTAGGCTACGCCATAGCTGGAACAGATTCTCCTGATGACGATAGTTCAGATCGACCTGCTGTCGCGCATCTCGCGGCGAATTATGACCGCTGATAAAGGACTTCATCAACAGTTCCCCTTGATTGCTCAGTTGTAGCGTCGCAGTGGAATGGTCAATTTCCAGATAGCGCAGCCAGCGCACCAGCGCCGCACTCACTAAATTGCTCTGCGCCACTTCATCCGCGAGATCCTTATCCAGCCTTAGCGTCAACGCGCCGTCGTTGGTCACGCGGCCGTTCTGCACCAGCATCGTGGGATGATTGAAATTGATCGGCAACACGCCGCTCACGCGGCCGGATAACGCCACCTTGTTCACCTTAATCGCGGTCATAAGTTCACTGGTTTCAATCCCATCCATCCTCAACAGCGCCGCGTCGCGCTGTGGGAAACGCAGCGGCGTCAGCGACACCTTACCCCGCAATAGCGCCATTTCTACCCCAGCCAGCGTGAGCGGGTGTCGATCGCTGTAGGGATAAGCGCCGAACACATCCGCACGGATGTTTTGCATCCGAAGTCCGCTGTTCAGTTCGGCGATCCGCAACGAGACCGGTCTCGAAATGCCCAGTTGCCAACGCGAATCGGCATAGCGGTAAGGCAGAACGAAGTCCACTCCGCTGACGTCGCCGTCGTTGAGCCAGGCGCTGCCATTTTTAACCACCCAGTGACCGCCGACGCGAAAACCCTGTATGCGGGCCGCAGAAAACGCACCCTGTCCGTAAAACTGCCCGCGGCGCAGTTTGATTTTCCAGTCCGGCGGCAGCAGAGGCTGGAAGACGTGCAGCGATTGCGGCGGCCACCAGCCGCTGCCGCGCAGGCGCTCGCCGTCCCAGCGCCCAATCAGTTTGACCGGCCCGATCTCCTTAGCCTGCAACGCGCCGCGCCACAGGAAATGGTTGGGATGTTCGCCCTGGACCTGAACGTTCAGCTCGGCGGGCGGTAGTGCGCCGGCGCCGCTGAATGCGATACGGTCAGCCACTAACCGGAACGCGCCCGCGAATGCATCCTGTGTCTGATCACGCTGCCATCGCAGCGACTGCACCAACGTCAACCGGGGTTGGGCGACGGTCATCCCGCCGTAACGCAGTTGGTTTAACCCGCTGGATAATGTGCTGACTTCCAGCAATGCGTCCTCCCAGCGCCCGCGCCCGGCGATGTCCCATTGCCCCTGCAATGGCGGCAACTGTCCTTTTCCCCAGTAGCGCCAATTCCACACGCCGTTGTCCGGCCAAAAACGCTCCGCTTTGCCGTCCATGTGCAGATTGAATCGTCCCCAGTAGGCGTCGTTGGCTTTGACAATCGCCTGCAGTCGTCCGCTCACGCCATGCGTGTTGACCACGATCCCGGCCAGCGGCCAGCGCGCATCTTCCAGCGTCAGGCCAGGCTGGGGCTGTCCCCAGGCGCGAAGCAGAGAACCGGGCAGTAAGACTAGATCGGGATCCAGCAACGCGCCACGCAGCACGCCCGGCAGCGTGGCTGAAAAGGACAGATTCGCCAGATTAGCCTGTCCGGCCAGTTGGATACGCAGATCGCTGTCGCTCAGGCCGAGCGAACCTGGCCCCAACGTCAACACTGCGTTGGCCCGGCCATTGTGGCCCTGCGTTAACATATTGACGCGCGCCTCGATCTGGGGCAGCCCGTGGATCTGACGCCAGTCGCGCAGCGCCAGCGAGAGTCCGCCCGAAACCGGCTGCGCGCTGTACGGCCACGTCCAGCGCCCCCCGCTCACGGTGATGGCATCCGCGCTGACGTGCCACGGCAGGCTTAATAACGGTTGGGCGTCCGCCTCTTTCGCCACCCTCAGCTCTCCTTGAGAATCCTGCCAATCAAGCGTCGCCTGAACCGCCTCAGGTAAATCGAACGGCAGTCGGCCTGCCAGCAAATGTCCCTTTTCCGGGAGGCTAGTCAGCGAATCTGAAAGCTGCGCTTCGCCTTCAATCCATAGCGGCGGGCGATCGGGCAGCGCGGTCAACTCCGCACGTCGCAGCGTCAATGTCTGGCCGATGAGGTCGGCCTGCAGCTTCAGACGTGCGTTATCGATGTTCAGTGATTGCTTCCCGTCACGGGAGGTCAGATGCAGCGCGCTGACGTCATCTAGCCAAGGCGTCAGCGTGATGCGGTCAATGATCACTTCACCCACGGGCAGACGCCGCTCCCATTCCGACAGGCTGGTTGACGTCTCTGAGGCCGAATCCGCGCTTTTCGGCCACTGCGCGAGGCAGCTTCCATCCAGCGCCACGCTGGCGACATGAATACGCCAGCCGCCATCCTGTCGCGTTAGACGGCCGTTATCGACGGTAAGCAGATGACATTGAGAGAGTTGTAGGGAGACCCCCGGCACAGTCAGTCCGCCTTGTTGCCAGGAGGGCCGCTCGCCCAGCGTCACCGTCACGCCGGGGGGCGCCAGGAAGGTCAGCAGGCGAGGCAGCCAGAGCGGAATCGTCAGCCAGCTTATCAGCATCACCAGCGCGATAGCGCCCAGCCCGAGGCCCACGCGGGGTAGAAAGTGTTTATTCATTCGCCATCATTATGCATATCAGTCTTTGGTGAGCACGGCGTTGAATTCCACGCCATGCGAGGTTGAGCGCATCGATAACAGTAGCAGCATTCCGCTCTTCAACGACTTCCGCGGTGAAAAACAGCCAACATTCATCGGCCTGCATAATAGTACCCTGATGTGACAGATACCACCTTTCACGCCGGCAGCCGGATAGCGGTAGGCTCTTTATACGCGTCGAACGCCTCGGGATGCTGATAAACGCTATCGCAACGGGAACGGAGGTTTTGACGGTGGCCCCCATCACGATCACTGTTTTATGCTAGCCTAACCTAAAATGGCGGGGTATCCGACAATGAAACTAGCTGTCTACAGCACCAAACAGTATGACCGAAAATATTTGGATCGGGTCAATCAGGACTATGGCTACCCGGTAGAGTACTACGACTTCATGCTCAGTCCGCAGACGGTGAAAACCGCTGAGGGATTCGATGCCGTCTGTATTTTCGTCAACGACGACGGCGGGCGCGAAGTGCTGACCGAACTGGCCGCGCTCGGCGTCAAGATCGTGGCGTTACGTTGCGCGGGTTTCAATAACGTCGATCTCGATGCCGCCAAAGCGCTGGGGATCGCCGTGGTCTATGTACCGGCCTACTCGCCCGAAGCCGTAGCGGAGCATACCGTCGGCATGATGATGAGCCTGAACCGGCGGATTCACCGCGCCTATCAACGCACCCGCGATGCCAACTTTTCACTGGAAGGGCTGATCGGTTTCAACATGCATCGGCGAACGGCGGGAGTCATCGGTACGGGAAAAATCGGGGTGGCGACGCTGCGCATCCTGAAGGGATTCGGCATGCGGCTGCTGGCGTTCGACCCTTACCCGAATCCGCAGGCGAAAGAGTTAGGGGCGGAGTATGTCGATCTGAAAACACTGTACGCGGAATCGGACGTAATCTCGCTGCACTGCCCCATTACGCCTGAGAATCATCATCTTCTCAACGAGGCCGCATTTGCTCAGATGAAGGACGGGGTGATGATCATCAACACAAGCCGTGGCGGACTGATTGATTCGCAGGCCGCAACCGAAGCCCTAAAACAGCAAAAAATCGGCGCGCTGGGACTGGATGTGTATGAAAACGAACGCACGCTGTTCTTTACCGACAACTCGAACGACGTCATTCAGGACGACGTTTTCCGTCGGCTTTCCGCTTGCCACAACGTGCTCTTCACGGGGCATCAGGCGTTTCTGACGGAGGAAGCGCTGACCAGCATTGCGGGCACCACGCTGCAAAGTCTGCGTCAGATTAGCCTTGGCGAGGACAGCCCGTTCGCGCTGACCTAACGCCGCTGCCGTTAGGCTAGCGGAATTCACCGGCCAGGCAGGAGCCATCTTCGAGCGACTGGGCGTCGCAGCGACGTCCGTTGGTCAGCAGGCAGGTGCCCACGCTGGCGCCGTTCAGTTGACGAGCCAGCCCTATTCTACCGCCAGCCAGCGTACAGGATGCGGCGGCCGAATCCTTACCCTGCCAGGCCGTCATTTCCTGAGCGGACAACCTGACGGCATCCGCCGGCACGACCGCATTCTCTTCCGCCGCTTTTTCACTGCTGCCGCATCCAACTAGCACCAGCACCCACGCTGCCAACATCCCCTGCCGCAGTTTCATGTCCCGCCCTCATCGCCCAATTAGTCCCAATCCTATTTACCACAGTTTATTGCGTGATAGCAGACCGGCAAGCCGTTAGCCGTGAAAGATTTTTTCAAAATGCAACAAATGGCGAAAAAAGCATAGCTAACTGGCCGTTCGCCCCGTTTACATGCCGGGAAAATCGCCGACTGGCGTTGATGCAAAAGGATGGCAACAATGAGATAGCGATTGTGGCGACGCTTGATGATAAACTTGCCCGCCAAAAGCTTTATGCCCTAACCCTGCTTAAACCTGAACGTGAGCCACAGTGAAATGTCAGAAATTCAATCGGTGACGCCCAAACAGCAGTACAACCTGAATAAACTCCAGAAGCGCTTGCGCCGCAACGTGGGCGAGGCCATCGCCGCGTTCAATATGATAGAAGACGGCGACCGTATCATGGTGTGCCTCTCCGGCGGCAAAGACAGCTACACCATGCTGGAGATATTGCGCAACCTTCAGCAAAGCGCGCCGATCCAGTTCTCTCTAGTCGCCGTCAATCTTGATCAGAAACAGCCGGGGTTCCCGGAGCACGTGCTGCCGGAGTATCTCGACAGCCTGGGCGTTGAGTACAAAATTGTTGAAGAGAACACCTACGGGATCGTCAAGGAGAAGATCCCCGAGGGTAAAACCACCTGTTCGCTCTGCTCGCGCCTGCGCCGCGGCATTTTGTACCGCACCGCCACCGAACTCGGGGCCACTAAAATTGCGCTCGGCCACCATCGCGACGACATATTGCAGACGCTGTTCCTGAATATGTTTTACGGCGGCAAGCTCAAGGGTATGCCGCCCAAACTGATGAGCGACGACGGTAAACACGTGGTGATCCGTCCGTTGGCCTTCTGTCGGGAAAAAGATATCGAGCGCTTCGCCGAGGCGAAACACTTCCCGATCATCCCCTGCAATCTGTGTGGTTCACAGCCCAACCTACAGCGTCAGGTGATTAAAGATCTGTTGCGCGACTGGGATAAGCGCTATCCGGGACGCATCGAAACCATGTTCACCGCCATACAGAACGTCGTGCCGTCCCATCTGGCCGACGAAACGCTGTTCGACTTCAAATCTATTACCCACAACAGCGACGTGGTGGACGGCGGCGATCTGGCGTTCGATCGGGAGACACTCCCGCTACAGCCGCTGGGCTGGCAGCCCGAGGAGGATGAGATGGCGCCTCCCGCCGCTCAGCGGTTGGATGTCGTCGAAGTTAAATAAGGGCGAGAACACGTCTGAAGCGGCCGGTCTCTGTACCGGCCGTTGTTGTTTTTAGCGCGGGGCGTGGCGATACAGGTGAAAAAAAAGCCGGCATAACAGTGCCGGCTTGGTGTGAATTAAGTGTGCTATGCAGTAATTCAAAAAAGGAAGTAAGACAATATGGAGCGCAACGTCCATCGCTTGACGTTGCATTCACCTGCAGCCGGAATCTTGCCGTAGGCGCCGTCCTGGAATGTTGATGTCGCTCAAAGTTGTCCGATTTTTTTGAGTATCGGGCGACAATATCGCATTTCCTCAGTTGAAAATTTAGCTTGCCTTACATCCATTTACTTCGCTTTAACCACCACGCTACCATTAGCACCATGAAGACCAACATCATGCAGAAAGAGATAAAGCCGATTGAACTGCCTGAGCCTGGGATGCCCCCCAGATTGACGCCGAACAGCCCCGTAAGAAAGGTCGTCGGTAGAAATAGCATCGCGAGCACTGACATATTATACGTTCGCCGGTTCATCGACTCCGCCATCAGGGTATTGATCTCATCCGCAATGACCGCGGTACGGGCGATGCTGCCGTCCAGGTCTTCCAACCCTCGCCCCAACCGTTCGGCAATCTCCTGCATCCGCCGACGGTCATCATCCTGCAGCCAGAACAGCTTCTCTCCCGAAAGGCGAGAGAAAATATCGCGCTGCGGCGTCATGTAGCGACGCAGGACAATCAGCTGTTTGCGGATCAGCGATAGCTCGCCGCGCGCGGGCATCGCCTGTTCCAGCAGCGCATCTTCCAGATCGATAATTCGTTCGTGAAGCTGGTCGATGAACTCGCTGGTATCGTCCGTCAGCGCCTCGGCGATGGAGACCAGCCAGCTGCTGCTATCCGTCGGCCCGTTGCCCTCTTTCAAATCGCTCATCACGGCATCAATGGCCGCCACTTTGCGGCGGCGCGTTGAGACAATCAGTTTATCCGTGATGTAGATGCGCAGCGCCACCAGCTCATCCGGCCGCGCGTCTCCATTATAATTGATGCTGCGAAGCGTTATTAGCGTGCCTTCTCCCAGCCGACTGACGCGGGGCCGTGCGCTTTCGCCTGACAGCGCATCGCGCACCGTATCCGGCAACAGCCGGGTTTCTTGCAGCCAGCGACTGCTTTCAGGATGAGTGGAGTCCAGGTGCAGCCAGCAAGGCTGCGTGTTGTTGACGATATCATCATCATTGATGGGAACGACGCCGCCTTTTCCATCCAGCTGATAAGAAAATACGGCGCCCGTGCGCTGCAATGCGGTCCCATTAATCACGTCTGCTTCCACTCGGTATCTCCCATTGACTCCCCTTAATCACTATCTTAGCGCTTCCGACCATAACGGCAACGACTCCGTGGCGGCCGGGCGCGGCGCGCGCATGATCAGTGTTTGATGATATAGAGCATATGGCTGTAAGCCGTATCTTCAGGGTTATTGATGGGATAGCCCTTCACCCAAGGTTTGATCAAGCGGGCGTTGGTGTACTGGTAAATGGGCGCAATCGGCGCTTCATTCATGAGAATTCGCTCGGCCTGATTGTACTCCTGATTCAACCTCTGACTGTCGGTCTGCCCGCCGGTGTCTTTCATCAGCCGGTCGAACTCCGCATTGTTGAAGCGCGAGATATTGCCGCTGTGCTGCGTGGTCAGTAGCGACAAAAACGTCGAGGGTTCGTTGTAGTCGCCGACCCAAGAAGCGCGCACAACGTCGAAATTACCGCTGTTGCGGTTGTCGATGTAGGTTTTCCACTCTTGATTGACCAGTTTAACGTCGACTCCCAGCGTTTTTTTCCACATGGAGGCGACGGCGATAGCCACCTGTTTATTGGTTTCCTGCGTGTTATATAACAGGGACAACGTCAATGGGTTGTCCGGACCGTATCCGGCCGCGCCCATGAGCGCCCTGGCCTGCGCATTCAGTTCGGCCTGCGAGTACTGCTCCAACTCGCTTTGTTCCGGCGCAAATCCACTGGTCACGTCCGGCGTCAGCCGGTAGGCCGGTTTCTCGCCTGTTCCCAAGACCTTCTGGGCAATCACCTGTCGGTCAATCGCAAACGACAACGCCTTGCGCACCCGCTGGTCGCTGGTCGGCGCTCTTTGCGTGTTGAAAGCGTAGTAATAGGTACCCAATTGCGGAGGCGTATACACCTCACCCGGCAGCGTCTTCAGCAGTTTTTGATACTGGTTTTTTGGAAACGATTCGGTGATGTCGATATCGCCGGCCAGATAGCGCTTGGTGGCGTTAGACTCCTGGCTAATCGGCAGATAGGTGACTTTACGCAGGACCGTGCGAGCATGATCCCAGTAGTGCTCGTTCGGCGTCAGCACCAGCTTCTCATTGACCACGCGTTCGTCCAGCTTGAACGCCCCGTTGCCCACCAGATGGCCGGGGCGAGTCCAGTCAGCACCGTACTTTTCAACCGTGGTTTGATGAACCGGAAACAGGCTGAAGTTCGCCATCAAATTAACGAAATACGGCACAGGCCGACTCAACATCACCTTCAGCGTATGGTCATCCATCGCGACGACGCCCAGTTGGTCGGGAGGCAATTTACCCGCCAGAATTTCGTCGGCGTTGATGATCCCGGCCAGACTCGCGAACCAGCTGAAGGAGGAGGTGTTGGCCGGCGTGACCAGGCGACGCCAGCTATAGACAAAGTCTTTAGCCGTGACCGGATCGCCGTTAGACCAGCGTGCGTTATCACGCAGGATAAACGTAAACGTGCGGTTGTCGCTGGTCTGCCAGCGCTCAGCGACGCCGGGTATGGGATTACCATGTTCATCCTGATTCACCAGCCCTTCGAACAGATCGCGTATCACCGGAATTTCAGGCAAACCGACGGCTTTGATCGGGTCTAGAGAGGCGGGTTCATCCTTGATATGGCGGACTAACTCCTGTCGGGCGTCCAGCGCGGTGCCGGCGGGAACCTGCGCGGCGTTGACGGCGCCGGTCAGCGTCGCCAGCAGTCCGACGCAAAGAGCGGAATAGCGAAATGGCATCATGGGTTCATTCCTTAAAATAGCTGCGGCGCGGGCCGCAAAAAAACCGGCCCCAATAACTTATAAAATCGGTCATTCAGCGCTGAGGTCAAAAATTTTTCCAACACGGTATTTTCTCTACGGATACCTCTGAAAAAACGACATAAATCCCCCCTGTCGGGCGATGCATTATCATAGCCTGTAATCAGACGTTGCCTATCGGAATGACGCCAAATCCAAACATGCGTCGACAGGGTGCGTGCGACGTTGTCGCATGTACCGCATGTAGACCGAGGGGAAACAGGATACCGAGCTAAAAGTCCGTTATCCCAGTGAGGGTTAGGTTAAAACGTGACTAAACCGAGACTTAGGTCGAATTAAGTCGACTTACTTTTTTATACCAATGTTGATAATGTTGCCCTACACTGAATGCCTTGTTAACCACCTGTAATAAAGGACGCAACGATGTCAAAGAATGTACACTTCCAAGGTCAACCGCTACCGGTTTCCGGCGAATTCCCCGCTGTAGGCAGCAAGGCCAAGGCTTTCTCACTGGTGGCAAAAGACCTTTCTGATGTTCCGCTGAGCCATTACGCGGGCAAACGTAAAATCCTGAATATTTTCCCGAGCATTGATACTGGCGTTTGCGCGACCTCCGTGCGCAAATTCAACCAGCTGGCCTCTGAACTGAGCAACACCGTCGTACTGTGCATCTCCGCCGATCTGCCTTTCGCTCAGGCGCGTTTCTGCGGCGCTGAAGGGCTGAACAACGTGGACGTGCTGTCCACGCTGCGTGGCGCCGAGTTCAAAGAAAACTACGGCGTTGCTATCGCCGATGGCGGTCTGAAGGGATTAACGGCGCGCGCCGTCGTCGTGCTGGATGAAAATGACGTTGTGCTGCACAGCGAACTGGTCGACGAAATCTCGACAGAACCGAACTACGATAAGGCGCTGGCTTCCCTGAAATAAACGGAATCCCCTGCCGCAGCATCCCGGCCGAGCTCGCCGGGGTGCTGCTCGCCCTTACTCGCCCACAGCCAGAATTTCCCCCTCTCCCCGATTCGTTTCGGACCGCCTGTTCCGTCGATGCATCCAGCATGCCCCAACCACCAGCAGCAACATCACGCCCCACTCCACGCCCAACGAGGCGATCAGCGCAATGTCGTGGCGTCCCTGAAACCTATGCAGCAGATGAACCAGCACCGAGCCTAAAACGATGGGGCCCATACCCATCGCCGTTTGCTGCAAGGTAGACAACAGCGCGCCGCCCGACCCCGCATGAGACAGCGGCACATCGGACAAAAAGATGCGATAAAAGCTGCTGACGATGAACGCCTGACCAAACCCGACCAGACAGGTTGCGGGCAATAGCGTCCACAATGTTGGCGCAGGCCAAACCCATGCCAGCGTGGCCATGAGCAGCAACAGGCCGCTCATCTGGATAGCACTGCCGATAATCAGGGTGGGAATATTGCCCAGGCGTTCCGTAATCCGGCTGCTGAGCAACGAGGAGATAAAATAAGCCATTCCCAATCCGATAAAGCTGTTGCCGGACGCCGACGGCGAAAATCCCGCGCCAGATTGCAGGACATAGGCGACGATGAACATAAAGCCGCTCCAGCTGGAGAAGAACAGCAGCGCGATGGCGCAACCAAAACGAACGCTCGGCAGCCGGAACAGCGCGGGAGGCAGTAAAGGCTCCTGCTGACGTCGCTCTTGACGTCGTTCAACCCACCACAACAGCGGAAACAGGCCAAAGCTCGCCGCCAGCGCCGCGACACAGATCAAGGGCCAGTGCCATAGCGGCCCCAAAGCCAAGGGAAACAGCAGGCACGACAAGGCTAGCGCCAGCAATACGGTGCCGGGAAGATCGATCGCTTTGCGCTTATCGCTACGGGTGTTCGGTACCCAAAACGGCGCGCACATCAGAATGAGCAGACAGAACGGCAAATTCACCAGAAAGGCGCAGCGCCAGCCGTAGCCACCGATATCCAGCTTCAGCAGGGTTCCGCCCAGCACCTGTCCGATGATGAAGGCCAGTCCACCGATGGCGCTGTACAGCCCCAGCGTCCGGGCATGCCGCCGTCCGCTCAGGCAGACATGTATCGTCGCCAGGATTTGCGGTACGGCCAGCGCGGCGCCAAGCCCTTGCAGCGTCCTCGCAAACAGCAGTAGCCAGACGGACTGCGCAATACCGCATAACAGCGAGGCCACGCCGAACACGGCTACACCCGCCATAAAGATCCGCCTCCGCCCGAGGTTGTCGCCCAGACGTCCGCCCATCGCCAACGCGACGGCAAACGCCACCCCGTAAACCGCGACAATCAGCTCGAGTTCGGCCGGACTCGCGGAGAGCGAATGGGTGATGGATTCCAGCGCGACGTTGACGATGGAAAAATCAATCATCGGCAGGAGTTGACCGGCCAGTAATACCAGCAGACCGATACGACTCAAACCCTGTAATGGTGAACGTTGCTTCATTGTGTATGCCCATTGTATTCATAATCCACGAGCGCTAGCATCGTGGTTTATGAAAACGAGTACCAGTCCTTGATTATCCTGGTATAAATTCCACCCGTCTGGCGCGGAGTCCTTGATATGTCAGCACTAACGACGGCCCCCCTCGCCGACAGTACCGAACAAAACCGCAGGCTCACGCTGGGAAAATTCCTGCGCACGCGCAGAGAGAGCCTGGATCCGGAGCGGTTGGGGCTGTCTACCCCACGTAAGCGGCGTACGCCGGGGCTGCGTCGCGAAGATGTCGCCCTGCTGGCGGATGTCGGTATCACTTGGTACACCTGGCTGGAACAGGGACGCCCTATTAAATCGTCCGTGAAAACGCTGCTGGCGATCGCCAAAGCGCTACAGTTTAACGAGGTAGAGACCCGACACCTGTTCATGCTGGCAGAACTGCCCTTTTCACCGGCGGTGCGCGCCAGTTGCGAGAAAATCAGCGAAGATAGCCAGACAATTCTGGACCAGCTCAATCCTTATCCCGCTGTCATCGTCAACGCCCGCTTCAGTATTCTGGGCTTCAATCAGTCCTGGTGCCGGCTGCTCAATATCGATCTGAATCAGATCCCGCACGAAGATCGTAACTGCATCTATCTGGCTTTCACGCACCCTGACTGGCAGAAAGGATTAGCGGACTTACAGGAATTTCTTCCCAACATGGTCGCCATGTTTCGAGCGCGGCTGGTGGAACACAGCGGAGAGCCGCTATGGGAAACGCTGTTGCAACGCTGCCTGAACGAATCAGAGCTGTTTCGGCAACTTTGGCATCAGCGCTATGAAATTCAGGGCGTGATAAACAAGGTGAAACGTTTTCAGCATCCGCTGTTGGGCGTCCTTTCTCTGCGGCAGATCAACTGGTGGACGGCCAGCCATAACGGCGATCGCATGCTGGTCTATATGCCCGCAGAGGCGCAGGATCAACAGAGGCTGGAAAAATTGGCTCGGCTGGATTTTCCCGTCTGAGCACACAGATCGCGCCCTATCGAATAGCAGGAGAATGCACAATGTTTCCGTTAGTCACGCCACGTTTTTTTATCCGTCCTTTCACCCCTGACGATATCCCGCAGATCGCCGAGGCGGTTCGCGAGTCCAGGGATACCGTCGGGCGCTGGCTGTCGTGGTGCAACGAAGAGTACAACGTCCCGGAGATTTCACACTGGGTCGCACAGAGCGCGTTGCGGATTAAGGAAGGCATGGCATTTGACCTTGGCATCATTGAACAAAGCGCCGGGCGGCTGATGGGCTCCGTCGGCATCAACAGCATTCATTCCGGCTATCAGATGGGGAACATCGGCTATTGGGTGCGTCAGTCCGAACAGGGGCAGCAGGTCGCTCTTGAAGCCGTCAAGGCGATTACCGCCTTCGGTTTCGACCAGTTGGGCCTGACCCGACTGGAGATCATCGCGGCTGAACACAACCTGCCAAGCCGCCGCATCGCAGAAAAAGCCGGCGCGCGTTTCGAAGGCATTGCTTACAACCGTCTGGTCATCCACGGCCACCCCACCGACGCCGCCATGTATTCGCTGATCCCCGCCCGTTGATGCGCGGGAAAGAGACGCGCAGTCTCTGCCCGCCGACATCTCACCGATGAAAAAGAGTACTGGATTCAGGTCGCCGCGCAGCCGAAAAGGGGCGCGGTGTTGGCTGATGCCGATGTGTCACGGAAAAGGCAAGCGGCGAGCTGTCCGGACATGCCGTCAAATAGCACTTCAGGAGGAAGACTCTTCGTCGCCCGGCGTCTTACGTGCGCTCAGCCCATACTCGCGCAGCTTGTTGGCGATAGCCGTGTGGGATACACCCAGGCGTTTTGCCAGCTTACGCGTGCTGGGATAGCTCTGGTAAAGGCGAGTCAGAACGGAGCGTTCGAACCGTTTGGTGATGTCATCCAGTGAGCCTTCCAGCAGCGTCTCGCTGTGCGCCAGCGCGGAGGAGAACGCGGGTAAATCGATATCCTCCAGAGTCAGCGCGTCGCCGTCCAACTGGGTCAACGCCCGGTAAATAATATTTTTCAACTGCCGCACATTGCCCGGCCAGCCATATTGGGGCAGAAGTTGCCGCACTTCGGGGGCTATGCGCGGATGACGCATACCCTGCTCGTCCGCAAAACGCGCGACGAACAGTTCGACCAGCGGCATGACGTCTTCCGGGCACGCCCGTAGAGGCGGAAGTTCCAGCGTCAACACGTTCAGGCGGTAATAAAGATCTTCCCGAAACTGGCCTCGCTGCACCAGTTCCAGCAGGTTCTTCTGCGTAGCGCAAATCACCCGCACGTCGACGTGCAGCTCGTGCTCCTCCCCCACCCGTCGAAACGTCCCATCGTTGAGGAAACGCAGCAGTTTGGTTTGCATTTGGGGCGACATTTCGCCGACTTCATCCAGCAGCACCGACCCGCCATTCGCCTGCTCAAAAAAGCCTTTTTTACCTTCCAGCGCGTTCGGATAGGCGCCCGGCGCGTGGCCGTAAAGCTCGCTTTCCATCACATCGTCCGGCAGCGCCGCGCAGTTAAGGGCCAAAAACGGCTGTCCGGAGCGGTGGCTACGCAGATGACAGGCGCGTGCTAGCATGTCTTTACCGGTGCCGGTTTCGCCGACGATCAGCAGCGGCGCATCCAACGGCGCCAGCTTGCGCGCCCGCTCCATCACCTGACGCATCGCCGGACTGACGGCCACGACGGTGTCGAAAACCCGGTCGTCGTTCGCAGGCAGGTTTTGTAACTGATGCCCCATCCTTGCTGTGGATTTAAGCATCACCAGCGCCCCCGATGCGACCCTTTCCCCACCGTCATCGCCCAGGTAGACTGGCGTGACCTCTAGCAGGAAGTCCCGTCCGCGAACCGCCACCCGCTCCGTTTCCGGTTTGGCGCCCTGCTCCAGCCAGCGGTTGAAAGCATAGCGACCGATTAGCTGGCTAATGTTTAACTGAGGCACTTTTTCCGCCGTCTGCCCAAACAGCGTCAGCGCCGCCGCGTTCATCATTTCGACGTGGCCTTTCAGATCAACCGAAAACACGGCCTCGGGCATAGATTCCAGCAGCGCTTTCAATGCTCGATGCTCACGTTCGGACGGCAAGAACGCCACCGTACGAACATCGCTGACGCCTTTCGTCCGCCTGATGTCCGCCATCAACGCCTGAAAATCCTCGACGCGAAGCGAATCAACATGGAGATAAATTCGTCCGGCGGCGGCAATTTCGATACCGCGCAGATCGATGTTGCGCAGCACCAGCAGATCCAACAGTTCACGGGTCAGGCCCATACGGTCTTTACAAAAAACTTCCAGACGCATCAACGTACCTTCTTCATCAGGCGTGCGGGGGGGACGAAAATCGAATGATACCCTATTCGCCATCATCGGATGAAGTAGAGTGTCAGCAAAAGTTGACACTCTACTCTGGCCTGGCGTTTTCTGGCGGCGGCGCATCGCGCTGCTTCATCAGACCGATAGCCACCCCCATCGCCAGCATCAGGATAGAGAGTGCGGAAAGCAGCAGGAAGCTGACGGCCCAGTTGCCGAACAGCGTATGAAGCCCGCCGGTCACCAGCGGTCCGACCGACGCCAGAGAATACCCCACGCCCTGCACAGCAGAAGAGAAACGTCGGTTCTCATCCAGATCGCGGGCGTTTTCCATAATCAGCATGAAAATAGCGGTGAAGCCGCCGCCCTGCGCGATGCCGCTGGCCAACGACCAAAAAGGCCATTGATGCGGCCAGTAATACATCCCCGCTGGCGTCAGCAACCAGAAGACACCGACGATCGCCAGCAATAATGCCCGCGGTACGCGCCACAATGAGGCCACCATCGGTACGCCGAACGAACCGATTAGCGCCGTGATTTGGAAGACCGAGGCGATAAGACCGGCCTCCGCAAGGCTCATTCCCGCTTCCTGCGTCAAGTAGGCAGGCAACCAGGCGGTCATGCCGTAGTAAATGAAAAGGTGAACGGTAAAGGCCGTCACCAGATACCACAAAATTGGCTGGCGCCAGAACGTGAGCGGCGGCAACGGCGACAGGCTCATCTGAACCTTGAGCGGGACAGGGCCGCCGCTCTCCGGCTGGCGCGCGCCGCGTTTGCGCTGAATCACGCGTCCCCAGACCGCCATCGCTACTATCGCCAGCAGGCACCAGATCCCCAGCGCAACCCGCCAGCCAAACAGCAGCGCCAGCGGCGCGGTCAGCGCGGAGGTCAACATGGTGCCGACATTAATGGCCGCCGTGTAAAGTCCAGTGGCCATGTTGCGCCGCTGATGAAAGTCCCGGGCGATGACCATCAGGCAGACGATATTGCCGACGGTCAGGGACGCGCCGATCGTCAACGTCCCCACCAGCGCCATCGTGACGCCGCCCATGGGTCGCAGCAGCGTCCCCAACGTCGCGCCTATCAAGGACGCCATAATCGCCCTCTCGATGCCGATGCGGGAGATTAGTAGCGAAGCCAGCGGCGTAAGCAAGCCGAAGCACAGCACGGGGATTGTGGTTAGCAGCCCAGCGAGGGTCACGTTGATGTGGAGATCCGCGCGAATTTGGTCGATAACCGGCGCAATCGCGGTCAGGGGGCTGCGCAGATTGAGCGCGAGGGCAAGCAAAGCGAATAGGATTAGAAGCGGCAACCGCAGTCGGTTATTACGCATAGTGGCATCACATGAAATGGCGAACGGTCTGGTGTCATCGTGCATGCAATATACGCTTTTCCCTTTCTGCGATCACCTTACGCGGACCGGGCTTTGACGAATTATTTTTTGTCGGCGAGCGTGGATTTCAGCTGGCCGATCAGCTCGCGTCGGAAATCGCCCAGGCGCGGCTTATCGTCCAACCACGGCAGCGGACGACACAACTCCATCGCCTTGATGCCGAGACGCGCGGTCAGAAGCCCGGCCCCCAGCCCTTGGGCGACGCGCGCGGACAGACGGGCTGCGAGATCCTGCGACATCCAATCCATTCCGATTTCACGCACCAGCTCGGATGCGCCGGCGAAAGCGACATTGAGCAGCACCAGACGAAACAGGCGAATACGGCTGAAATAGCCCAGTTCAATGCCGTACAGCGCGGCGATCCGATTGACCAGCCTCAGATTACGCCAGGCAATGAAAGCCATATCCACCAACGCCAGCGGACTCACGGCGACCATCAGGGCGGATTCAGCTGCATATCGGCTAATTTCGCGCCGCGCCTGAACGTCTAGCACCGGCTGCACCAGTTCCGCGTACAGCGCCACCACTTCCCGGTCGTTGTGGGTTTCATGTAGCGAAGCAAGCCAGCGCTGCATCGCCGGGTGTCCGTGGTCCAGTCCGGCCTGCCGCGCCAGTTGTTCGCAAAATTCACGCCCCGCGCCCATCCCGTGGCTGTGCAACAACTCGGCGGCGCGATCGCGCGCCTCCGCTCGCTGGCGCAGGCGATATAGCCGACGCCACTCCATCGCCAACGAGCCGACACCCGCGCCGACAATCAGCGTTCCGGCGGCGATACCGCCGAGAGAAATCCAGTCCTGATTCAGCCACGCATGGTGAAGCGACTGTATGCCCTGAGCGACGGCGCTGGCGCCAAACAGTGCGACGCCGGCCATCGCCATACGTCGCCACAGGCTGCGGCGTGGACGCAACGCGCCGCTCACGGCCGCCTCCGCCACGCCTTCTTCCCGCTCGTTTTCCGTCACCGTAGGGGTGAATTGATGAGCGTTCTCACCGTCGAAAGTCACGTTGGGGCGCAGCGTGGGCGGCATGTCCATCGGCGGTGCCTCTTCGAACTTCATTCGCGGTTTCAGCGGTTCCGTCATCGCAGTTTGTCCCCCAGTAAATAGTCCATCACCGTATCCAGACGTATATGCGGCAGCGGTGTATCAATGCTCATTTCCGGCGGCCGAAAGGCATCGAAATGGAACCCTTGCTCGCGCCAAAACGCCGGTCCAGGAAGACGTGACGGCACTTCGCCGGGATAAACCGTCAGCGGCTCCCCATCGCTGAGCCGATGGCCTTTCAACGCGGGGATTTTCTGACCTTGGTGGTCGATCAGACCGCTCTGCGTCGCCTGTACCGAGGCGATACCGGCACACTCCATGCTGATGCCTTCGAAGGCCGCGTTTTGCCAGGCGTCCTGCACCAACTGCTGCAACAGCGACACCAGATTGGCATGCTGGTCGGTGGTAATGTGGTCCGCCTTGGTCGCGGCAAACATCAGCTTGTCGATACAGGGAGAGAACAGACGGCGAAACAGCGTCCGTTTGCCGTAATGAAAGCTCTGCATCAGCTGCGTCAGCGCCAGACGCATATCGTTGAAAGCCTGAACGCCGCTGTTCAACGGCTGCAGGCAGTCCACCAGCACAATCTGACGGTCAAAACGCACGAAGTGCTGCTTATAAAACCCTTTCACCACGTGCTGGCAGTAGTACTCAAAACGCTGACGCAACATGCCGATATTGGTTGATGCGTCAGCCTGCGCCAGCGCAGACTCCTGCCCGTCGCGGCTCCGCGGCCAAGGGAAAAATTGCAATACCGGCGCGCGGCCAGATCGCCGGGCAATACCAATCGGCCCGGCTGAATAAAGTGCAAGCCTTCCCGTTTGCAACGCAGCAGATAATCCGTGTAGGCCTGCGCCACCGCCGCCAGTTGGTTTTCATCCGCAGGCGCTAACGGATCCAGCTGTTCGCACAGCGACAGCCAGGGCTGCGCCCACGTGCGCCGTTCGCCCTGAAGCAGTCCGCTCATCTGATGGGACCAGTCCAAATAACGCTGCTCCAACATCGGCAGGTCCAACAGCCACTCCCCCGGATAGTCGACGATTTCCAAATACAGCGTGGAGTTATCTTTGAAATGCCGCAGCAGCGAGTCGTTGGAGCGGTAGCGCAGCGCCAGTCTTATCTCGCTGACGCCGCGCGTCGGCGTCGGCCAGTCGGGCGGCTCGCCGTACAGCGCGGCCAGGCCTTCGTCGTAGGCGAAGCGCGGTACGCCTAAATCACGCTGCGGGATGCGTCGCGCACCCAGCAAACGATTTTCGCGCACGGGCGAGAACAGCGGCAGACGCGCGCCGTTATGCACCGACAACAGTTGATTGACCAGCGCCGTGATGAACGCGGTTTTTCCGCTGCGGCTCAGACCGGTGACGGCCAGACGCAGATGACGATCGACGCCGCGATTCACCAGCGCGCCGATGTCTTGCTGTAGTCGATTCAGGGGATTTGCCATGACGCTCCTTTCCCTGTGTGTCGTTTCTGAGGGTGATGGTAGATAAACGCTATTATGGTGCCCGATGGCGAAATGCGAAAGCGCACGTATCGGGAGCATTGACAGCCACGGCGTCAGCGTAGGCTTGACCGTGGCGGATAGGATTACATCTGGCGGAACTGACTACGCACGCCGTAAGTTTCTGACGTGATGTATCGTTCGATATCACGCAGACGGCGCTCGCTTTCCACCAGCTGCGCGTCCGCCTGATCCAACAGTTGGTTGGGAGACGCGTCCGGCGTACCGTAGGCGCCGTCCGGCGCCGGCTCCAGAATAAAGCACAGCGCGATGTACGCCACCACGGTAAAGAAGAACAGGCCGAAGAAGATCGACAGTACGGCAATCAGGCGGATCAGCTTCACCGGTACGTCGAAATAGTGGGCCAGTCCGGCGCAAACGCCTTTGAACATGCCCTCTTCCGGCATGAGATACAGCTTGTTAAAACTCCGGTTCAGTCTCATCAGGATTGCCTCCAGTTCGGATGTTTCGCATCCAGAATCTCTTCCAGCGTTTCAATACGTTCGCGCATACGCTGCGCGTCTTGCGTCAATGTGTGCAGTCGCTGCATATCCGCCGTCCCCAACTGAGCACGGTTTTTTCGCTGACTATAATGCAGCCAAAGCCAAAGCGGAGCGACGAATAGCAGAAAAATGGTCAGCGGTATCATCGTCAGAACCAGGGTGCCCATTTTCTCTCCTTAAATAATCATGATGCGTATCTCAGGCTGCCGCCGACGGCGACAGCCCGTAGCGGTTACTCCGCAGGTTTTACTTTAGCTTTTAACGCCGCCAACTGCGCGTCGATTTCATCGTTCGCTTTCAACTCGGTGAACTGCTGATCCAGCGTTTTCTGCTTGCCCAAACCGACGCTTTCACCTTCGGCTTCGATAGAGTCGATCCGGCGTTCAAACTGCTCGAAACGCGCTAGCGCCTCATCCAGTTTTCCGCTATCCAACTGACGGCGGATATCGCGCGAGGAGCTGGCAGCCTGATGACGCAGCGTCAGTGCCTTCTGGCGCGCGCGGGTTTCGGTCAGTTTATTTTCCAGCTCGCCGATTTCACGCTTCATGCGTTCCAGCGTTTCATCGACGTTCTCTGCTTCCTGCTCCAGCAGCGCGATCAGATCGGTCAGCTTTTGCTTCTCAATCAGGGCGGCGCGGGCCAGATCTTCTTTATCTTTACGCAGCGCCAGCTCTGCTTTTTCCTGCCATTCCGTCTGTTGGGCATGAGCCTGAGTGATACGGCGCGCCAGCTGTTTTTTCTCCGCCAGCGCTCGCGCTGAGGTGGAGCGCACTTCGACCAGCGTGTCTTCCATTTCCTGAATCATGAGCCGAACCAGCTTCTGGGGATCTTCTGCCTTGTCCAGCAAGGAGGTGATGTTGGCGTTAACGATGTCGGCGAAACGAGAAAAAATACCCATAGTGTTATCCTCTTAATAATTTCCGGCGTTTTAGCACGCCCATTAGATCCGCCCCGGCGTATCGGGTCACGTTCTCTCCTTAAGCTGTTTCAATATCCGTGCCAATGTCGTAAACATGAATATTTAACTGAATTTAAAAGCATTATTGTTTTTTACGGAACGACGCACGACTGCTATGCTGGTTAAATTCGCTAACAGTTAGTCAATATGGCAAGGTGATTTTGTGGCCTACGAACAAGATTCGCTGCTGGGGGAAGCCAACAGTTTCCTCGAAATGCTGGAACAGGTTTCCCAGCTCGCGCAGCTCAGCAAACCGGTGTTGGTGATCGGCGAACGCGGTACTGGCAAAGAGCTGATCGCCAGCCGCCTTCACTACTTGTCCCCCCGCTGGCAAGGGCCATTCATTTCACTCAACTGCGCCGCCTTGAATGAAAACCTGTTGGACTCGGAGCTGTTCGGCCATGAAGCCGGGGCATTCACCGGCGCGCAAAAGCGTCATCTTGGCCGTTTCGAACGCGCCGACGGCGGCACGCTGTTTTTGGATGAACTGGCGACCGCGCCGATGCTGGTGCAGGAGAAACTCCTGCGCGTCATTGAATACGGCGCGCTCGAACGCGTCGGCGGCGGACAATCTTTGCAGGTCGACGTGCGTTTGGTGTGCGCCACCAACGACGATCTCCCCGCGCTGGCGGCGCAGGGCAAATTCCGCGCCGACCTGCTGGACCGTCTGGCATTCGACGTGGTGCAGCTTCCGCCGCTGCGCCAGCGTCAGCAGGACATCATGCTGCTGGCGGAACATTTCGCCGTTCAGATGTGCCGGGAGCTGGGACTTCCACTTTTCCCCGGAATGACCGACCGCGCGCAACGCACCCTGCTCGACTATCACTGGCCCGGCAACGTACGCGAACTCAAAAACGTGGTGGAACGCTCCGTTTATCGCCACGGCACCAGCAGCGAGCCGCTGGACCATATCATCATTAACCCGTTTAAACCGACCGCGCTCCTCCCGCTGCCGGACGCGTCGGCAGACCCCCTCCCCACGCTACCACTGGATATGCGCGGCTGGCTGAGTCAGCAAGAGCAGAAGCTGTTGCAGCAAGCGTTGGTCCAGTCTCGCTTCAACCAGCGCAAGGCCGCCGAGCTGTTGGGACTGAGCTACCACCAGCTACGCGGACTGCTGAAAAAACACGCCATCACGGTTAATGAGCTTTAAATCCCGACCTGCCGATGGAAAAGGCGAGCGCGCGATGGTGAAAAAGGCGACGGTTGGCGACAAGAAATTGGGACGAGACGCAGAGTGCGTTACACTCTGTCTATCGCATATTGCCTGAAAACTCCCGTATGTCTGGAAAATATACTCTTGCGCTAGCGTTGGCCTGGTTAACAGGTTCCGCGCTGGCAGCACCGTTGCCGCCCACGCCAAGCCCGACGCCGCCGGAAGATATCCGCAGCAGCGGCTTCGTGTATTGCGTCAACGACGAACTGACGACATTCAACCCCCAGATGGCGCGCAGCGGCGTGATGGTGGATACGCTCGCCGCACAGCTGTACGACCGCCTGCTCGGCGTGGACCCTTACACCTATCGACTAGTGCCTGAGCTGGCCCAGCGTTGGGAAGTGTTGGACAGCGGCGCGACGTACCGCTTCACATTGCGCCACGATGTACCGTTTCAACACACCGCGTGGTTCACGCCCACCCGCGCCATGAACGCGGACGACGTGCTCTTCAGCTTCCAGCGGATGCTGGATATCCATCACCCGTTCCATGACATCAACGGCGGCGAATACCCCTATTTCGACAGCCTGCAGTTTGCCGATACGGTGCAGAGTATTCGCAAAATCGGCGACTACACCATCGAGATCCGTCTTAACAAACCGGACGCTTCGTTCCTGTGGCACCTGGCGACACACTACGCGCCGATCCTGTCGGCCGAATATGCCAAGCAGTTGCAAAAGCAGGATAAAAAGGAGCAGATCGACCGCCAGCCGGTCGGCACCGGCCCTTACATGCTAAACGAGTATCGCTACGGACAGTTTGTGCGTCTGCGGCGCAATAGCGACTACTGGCGCGGCCAGCCGCGCATGGAACAGGTCGTGTTCGACCTTGGCGCGGGCGGCACCGGGCGGCTGTCCAAGCTGCTGACCGGCGAGTGTGACGTCCTGGCCTATCCGGCCGCCAGTCAGCTCAGCATCCTGCGTAACGACCCTCGTCTGCGTCTGTCGTTACGTCCGGGCATGAACGTCGCTTATCTGGCGTTCAACGTGCGTAAGCCCCCGCTGGACGACCCGCGCGTCCGCCATGCTCTGGCGCTGGCAATCAACAACGACCGGCTGATGCAGTCGATTTATTACGGCACGGCGGAAACCGCCGCGTCCATTTTGCCGCGCGCGTCATGGGCTTATAACAGCGAAGCGCAGATCACCGCGTACAATCCGGAGAAATCCCGTCGGATGCTTCAGGAACTGGGGGTGAATCATTTGCACCTCCAACTGTGGGTACCTAGCACATCACAGTCCTACAACCCCAGTCCGGTGAAAACAGCGGAACTGATTCAGGCCGACCTGGCCCAGGTGGGCGTCGAAGTGACGCTGATACCAGTCGAAGGCCGCTTTCAGGAAGCGCGCCTGATGGAAATGAATCACGATCTAACCCTCGCTGGCTGGGCCACGGACAGCAACGATCCGGACAGCGTGTTCCGCCCCCTGCTCAGCTGCGCCGCCATCCGGTCACAAACCAACTATGCCCACTGGTGCGATAGCGGATTCGATCAGGTGTTGCAGGACGCGCTTTCATCGCAACAGCTCTCCAGACGCATCGATTACTACCAGCAGGCGCACCAGATTCTGGCGGATCAGCTGCCCGTGCTTCCGCTGGCCTCCTCGCTACGCATGCAGGCCTATCGTTATGATATGAAAGGATTGGTGCTCAGCCCCTTCGGCAATACCTCTTTCGCCGGGGTCTACCGCGAAAGCGAAGCGCCGCAGTCTGCACCGCCGGAACCGCCGCCGATGGAAGGAGTCGCGCCGTGATTATCTATGCCTTGCGCCGCCTGTTATTGCTGGTGGTGACGCTATTTCTGCTGACGCTGGTCGGCTTCAGCCTGCTCTATTTCACCCCCCACGCCCCGCTGCGCGGCGTGGCGCTGTTTGACGCCTACCGCTTTTACATCGTCGGGCTGTTCCAGTGGAACCTCGGGCTATCCAGTATCAACGGACAACCGGTCAGCGAACAGCTGAAAGAGGTGCTGCCCGCCACGATAGAGCTGTGCGTGCTGGCCTTTTCGCTCGCGCTGGTCATCGGTATCGTGCTGGGGATTACCGCAGGTATCCTGCAAAACAAAACGCAGGACAAGATTTTGAGCGGGCTGGCGCTGCTGGGGTTCTCGCTGCCGGTTTACTGGCTGGCGCTATTGATGACGCTGTTCTTTTCGCTGCATCTGGGCTGGCTGCCGGTCTCCGGTCGCTTTGACTTGCTCTATCAGGTGCCGCGCGTCACCGGATTTTCGTTGATAGACGCCTGGCTGGCGAAGTCTCCCTACCGGGACGAGATGATGATGAGCGCCGTCCGCCACCTGATTCTGCCCGTGACGGTGCTGTCCGTCGCCCCGACGACGGAAGTGTTCCGATTGATGCGGATCAGCACTACCGAAATCATCGGCAAAAGCTACATCAAGGCGGCCTACACGCGGGGTCTGTCGCGCACCACCATCATTCGCCGTCATTTGTTGCATAACGCATTGCCGCCCATCATTCCCAAGCTGGGTTTGCAGTTCTCCGCCATGCTGACGCTGGCGATGATTACCGAAGTGGTGTTTAGCTGGCCGGGCGCGGGACGCTGGCTGGTGAACGCGATTCGCCAGCAGGACTATGCGGCGATCTCGGGGGGCGTCGTGGTGATCGGGATGATGGTTTCCTCTATCGGCGTGCTGTCGGATATCTGGGGGGCGATGGCCAACCCATTGAAACACAAGGAATGGTATGCTCTCCGATAACATTTACCGCGAAAAGCATCAGCCCAGCCGCTGGCGTGATACTTGGACCATGTTTAAACAGGATCACCTGGCCATGATTGGGTTTTACGGCTTTCTGATGCTGATCGCGCTGTGTCTGTTCGGCAACACCCTCGCCCCTTATGCCGTAGACCAGCAGTTCCTCGGCTATCAGCTGTTACCGCCGTCATGGTCGCATTATGGTGAAGTCTCCTTCTTTTTGGGAACGGACGATTTAGGCCGCGATCTGCTCAGCCGACTGCTGAGCGGCACGGCCCCGACCATTGGCTCCGCGCTGCTGGTCACGCTGGGTGCGGCGTTGTTCGGCATTCTGGTCGGTCTGATGGCGGGGGTGACCCATGGGCTGCGCTCCGCCGTCCTGAACCATATTCTGGATACTTTGTTGTCCATCCCCTCTCTGCTGCTGGCGATTGTGGTCATCGCCTTTATCGGCCCGAAGCTTGAACACGCCATGCTCGCCGTGTGGCTGGCGCTGTTGCCGAGGATGGTGCGCACCATATACACCGCCGTGCATGACGAGCTGGAAAAAGAGTACGTCATCGCCTCGCGTCTGGATGGCGCATCCACGCGCTATATCATCTGGTATGCCGTGCTGCCCAATATCTTGCCGTTGCTGGTCAGCGAATTCACCCGCGCCTTGTCGGTCGCCATCTTGGATATCGCCGCGCTGGGCTTTCTCAATCTGGGCGCGCAGTTGCCGACGACCGAGTGGGGAACGCTGTTGGGAAGTTCGCTGGAGCTCGTCTACGCCGCGCCCTGGACCGTCATGTTGCCCGGGGGCGCAATTACCCTGAGCGTGCTGATCGTCAACCTGCTGGGGGATGGCCTGCGCCGTTCTCTGCTGGCACAAACCGAATAGTGGTGGAAAAAAGGTATGCCATTACTGGACATTCGTAATCTGACCATCGAATTCATGACCGCCGAAGGGCCGGTCAAAGCCGTCGACCGCGTCAGCATCAGCCTCAGCGAAGGCGAAATCCGCGGTCTGGTAGGGGAATCCGGGTCGGGGAAAAGCCTGATCGCCAAAGCGATCTGCGGCATCACCAAAGACAACTGGCGCGTGACCGCCGACCGTTTCCGCTTTGACAATATCGACATGCTCAAGCTCACGCCCAGGCAACGCCGCAAACTGGTGGGACATAATCTGTCGATGATCTTCCAGGAGCCGCAGTCATGTCTTGACCCGTCGGCTAAAATCGGGCGTCAGCTGGTTCAGTCTATTCCCGGCTGGACCTACAAGGGACGCTGGTGGCAGCGCTTCAACTGGCGTAAACGTCGCGCCGTCGCGCTGCTGCACCGCGTGGGGATTAAGGACCACAAGGACATCATGAGCAGCTACCCTTATGAGCTGACCGAGGGGGAGTGCCAGAAAGTCATGATCGCCATCGCGCTGGCCAATCAGCCCCGGCTACTGATCGCCGATGAGCCAACCAACGCGATGGAAGCCACCACGCAAGCGCAGATATTCCGCCTACTGTCGCGGCTTAACCAAAACAACAACACGACGATCCTGCTGATCAGCCATGACCTGCAGACGATGAGTAAATGGGCTAATCGCATCAACGTGCTGTACTGCGGGCAGACCGTCGAAAGCGCGCAGAGTAGCGAACTCATCAGCACCCCGTACCATCCCTACACTCAGGCGTTGATCCGCGCGATGCCGGACTTCGGCCGCGCGCTTCCCCACAAGAGCCGCCTGAATACGCTGCCCGGCGCGATCCCATCTCTGGAGCATCTTCCGGTCGGGTGTCGTCTCGGTCCGCGTTGTCCTTATTCGCAGCGCGAATGCATGATCACGCCGCCACTGATCGTATCGAAAAACCATTGGTATGCCTGCCACTTCCCGCTCAATATGGAGGAATCCTGATGGTGGAGACTTTGCTCGAAGCCCGCAATCTCACCAAAACGTTCCGCTATCGCACCGGCCTGTTTCGGCGGCAGCACATCGAAGCGGTCAAATCGGTGAGTTTTACCCTGCGCGAGCGGCAAACGCTGGCGATTATCGGCGAGAACGGTTCCGGGAAGTCGACCCTGGCGAAAATGCTGGCGGGCGTGCTTCCGCCGACCTCAGGTCAGTTGGTGATTGACGACCATCCGCTGGAATATGGCGATTACGGCTACCGCAGCCAGCGTATTCGCATGATTTTTCAGGACGCCGGCAACGCGCTGAATCCACGTCAGCGTATAGGTCAGCTGCTGGAACTACCGCTGCGCCTGAATACGAAGCTTAGTCCGGAAGAGCGTGAAAAAGCCGTCTATCTGGCGCTGCGTCAGGTCGGCCTGCGCGCCGACCACGCCTCGTATTATCCGCACGCGCTGGCACCGGGCCAGAAACAGCGCGTCGGGCTGGCGCGAGCGCTCATCTTGCAGCCGAAAGTGATTGTGGCTGACGAAGCGTTGGCATCGCTGGATATGTCTATGCGTTCGCAAATCATCAATCTGATGCTGGAGTTGCAGGAAAAACACGGTATTTCCTACATCTATGTCACTCAGCATCTGGGCATGATGAAGCATATCAGCGATAAGATTTTGGTGATGCATAACGGCGAAGTCGTGGAACGCGGCAGTACAGCGGACGTTTTGGCGGCGCCGTTGCACGATTTAACCAAGCGCCTGATCGCCAGCCATTTCGGCGAAGCATTGAGCGCCGACGCTTGGCGAAGCGACGGCGGCGTTCTTTGATTTACCCAGTCCGGGCAGGAAACCGCGGTGATGACCAAAGTATTACATATGGCATCACTCATGCTAGAATCGCCCGGTTTATTCACACCGGTCGCCATTAACCAATAATTCTTTAACGGCGATCGCAGCAATAATGATTACAAGGATACTGCTATGGGTTTTCTTAATGGTAAGCGCATTCTGGTAACGGGCGTTGCCAGTAACCGCTCCATCGCATTCGGTATCGCTCAGGCGATGCAACGCGAAGGCGCCGAACTGGCGTTCACTTATCAGAACGACAAACTGAAGTCTCGCGTAGAAGGTTTTGCCAGCGAGCTCGGTTCCAACATCGTTCTGCCATGTGACGTTGCGGAAGATGCCAGCATCGAAGCGCTGTTCACCGAATTGGCGAAAGTGTGGCCGAACTTCGATGGTTTCGTGCACTCCATCGCCTTCGCACCGGGCGACCAGCTGGACGGCGACTATGTCGATGCCGTTACGCGCGAAGGATTCTCTATCTCCCACGACATCAGCTCTTACAGCTTTGTGGCGATGGCGAAAGCCTGCCGCAAGATGCTGAACCCGAATTCCGCGCTGGTGACCCTGTCCTACCTGGGCGCGGAGCGCGCCATCCCGAACTACAACGTGATGGGTCTGGCGAAGGCGTCTCTGGAAGCCAACGTGCGTTACATGGCGAACGCCATGGGCGCTCAGGGCGTGCGCGTGAACGCGATCTCCGCAGGTCCGATCCGTACTCTGGCGGCATCCGGCATCAAAAACTTCAAGAAGATGCTGTCTCACTGCGAAGCCGTCACGCCGATCCGCCGCGTTGTGACCATTGAAGATGTCGGCAATTCAGCCGCTTTCTTGTGCTCCGACCTGGCTGCCGGGATCTCCGGTGAAGTCCTGCACGTCGATGGCGGTTTCAACATCGCTGCGATGAACGAGCTGGAGCTGGATTAATCCCTCCGGCAAGCGAGCCTTCGGGCTCGCTTGTTTTCTCCCCCCTCCCAAGCCTTACACGTCGACTCTCGCTTTGTCTTCGCAACCGTTTTTTTGCCGTACTAACCACGCTGTCGCCACGTTGAAAAAATGTTGAGCCAACGCCGTTGCACGCCCCTGTTCGGAAATCACTATGGCCGTCGTACGCGGCATCAATGGCAACGTCAGGTCGCGCCACGCCAGCTGCGGCGTCATTTCCGGCAGCAAGCTGCCCTGAGGCACAATGCCGCACCCCAGACCGACGAATACGCTTTGAATGAGTTGCAACACCGAGTCGCTTTCCACCACCACATTCGGCGTCAACTCTGCATCCTGCCAGAGCGAATCCAAGTATCCCCGCAAATAGCGTTCGGTGTCCGTCAGGCACAGCGGCAGTTCGGCGACGTCGGCCAGCGAAAGCGGCGTATCGCCCTGTAGCGAAGGGAAATGCCGCGGATTGAACAGCAAGGCCATCTGCGGCGCGCCCAGCGGACTCACCTGGAAACGCGGCGCCTCGAGCATCGCGGGTTCGAAAAAGCCGATCCCGACGTCCACGTTATGCGCTTGCAGCGCCTCCAATAGTCGGTCCGCGCTGAACAGCGACACCTGAAATGCCAATTCTGGATAGACCTGACGCACATCGGCCAGCAGTTGCGACACCGCGATACCGCACTGCGGGACAGCGCCGAGGCGCACCAGCCCGCTCGTGCCGCGTTTCAGAGCATCGACTTCCAGTTTCAGCCCTTGGTAGACCGTCACCATTTCGCGCGCCCAGGTCAGCACGCGTTCGCCTTCCGCGGTGAAACCATTGAAGTTATTACCGCGGTTGATGAGCGACAAACCCAGTTCTCGCTCCAAATTTTTAAGTCGCATGGAGAGCGTAGGCTGGCTTACAAAACTGGCTTCGGCCGCATGGCCAAAGTGGCGTGCCTTTTCCAGATTGCACAGGTAGATGAGTTGTTTGATATCGATTTTCGTAGTTCCTAAAAGTTGAGATCGGGTGAAAACCGCGGCCGTTTGACTCGCGTCAGACACTGTTTTTCGATTGATGGGTTAGCCTAAGCGCCGAGAGATGCGGAAATCACGCAGCAAGGTATTCACACCGAGCGAAGGCATCTCTCGGCCGTGGAATATCGCCGCCGCATGAGGCTGTCTAAGGAATGACACCATTCAGGAAAGCAACGCTGACAACCACATCGGAGAAATTGGCCTCTTTACACGCCCATTTTAGAAGCATCATGCCCGAATACCAATCACGGTTTCCTGCTGTATATCGTGGACTTGTACGAAAAAAGCCAAAACTTGTATAGATAACTATCCCCCTATACTATCAACGCTGCTGAAACGAACGGGAGGGAAGAATAAAGATGATTGATAAACATTCCTTTGTTCCTTTTTATCTGCAAATCGAGCAGATCCTGACCCGTCAGATCCATGACAACACGCTGAAACCCGGCGACCCGCTCCCCACCGAAGCGGAAATGTGTCAGCAGTATCAGGTTTCACGCATGACGGCGCGCAAAGCCGTCGACTACCTGGTGCGACAGGGGTTGGTCGAACGTTTTCGCGGACGAGGCACCTTCGTCGCCCAGCCGGATACCCAGGTAAAAGTGCAGTTGCCGCTGGACCAGCATCTGACCTCCAGCGAAGTCGCCAACAGCACGCAGCGCAAGATCGTCAACCGATTGCTCCATTTTTCTCAACAAACCGCCACCGCCGAGGTGGCTCATGCCCTGCGCATAGAGCCGGAGACGCGGGTGCATTACATGGTGCGCCTGCGGTTGATTGACGGCACGCCGTTTGTGTATGAACAATCCTGGATGATTCAGTCACTGTTCCCCGACCTAAGCGAGCATGATCTGAATCAGTCTAAGTACGCCTACCTTAAATCCAAAGGCTACGATGCCGTCGGCAGCCATAAGCAGATTTTCGCCGAGCTCCCCTCCGTCGATGTGCTGGAAGCGCTCGGGTTGGCTCGTGACGAACCCGTGCTGCGCGCAAGCGTCGTCGCTTTTTTCGCTGACGAGCGGCCCTTTGAGCTCTCCAACGTTTATTACAATCAGCGGCGCTATGCCTTTACCCTCGACGCGCCGCTGCGTCCTTTATTCACGCCGTCACCCTCTTAGTCGCTTGCACAATCAGCTTAACGCCGGCCAATACCCTTGGTTTGCCTCGATCAGCGCATCCAGTACCTTGCGTGCCTTTTTCGCATCCACGACCAGCCGATTCAGCGTCAACGCCTGCAAAGCCTTGGTGTAAGACCCCTCAAACCACGCCTCAATCGTCAGGCGTTCATAGGCGAACTGCTGCTCGATCATCCCTTTATAGAAGGTGGGAATAGTGCCGACGCCATAAGGCCGCGGGCCATTGATGCCGAGCGTTGCCGCCACTTCCACCATCGCGCTGTCGTCCAGATTGTTCACCAGACCGTTGTTTTCCACGATAACCACAAAGATACGATGCTGGTTGTAGGCGATGGATTCGGCGACCTCGACAATCATGTCTCCGTGCGCGTCGTTGTGTACCACGCTAGCATCTTTAGTCGTTCCCGCCGCGACCGCATGGCGACACGTTTCGAACACGCGCTTTTCCCTTCCCGCCATCACCTCGTTGGCGCGGGTGAAGTTCGGGTCCAGCTTGCCAAGCTTGTAATCCGGGTAGAGGTAATATTGCAGGTAGGTGTTGGGCAGATAGTCAGGAAAGTCCCGCAGCATATCGGCCACCGCCGCGTAGGTTTCCAGCCACGAAGCGTCGCGCTGCTCCGCATCCGCCGGTTTGAAGCCCTGATTAAGGATGATCTCTTTTAACTGCGGCAGCAGGTCCTCTCCTTCGCGATCGTACAAATGCGTAAACCAGCCAAAGTGGTTCAAGCCGAAGTAGACCGGTTCGAACTCATTGACGTCGCGGCTGAGAATGCGGGCATAAGAACGCAGCAGATTGACCGGCTGGTCGCAGATATTGAGAATGCGTTTGTCATCCGGGAATTTGACGCGCAGCGCGTCGGCGACAATAGCCGCCGGATTGGTATAGTTCAGAATCCAGGCCTGCGGTGAACGCACCCGCACCTGTTCCACCAGCGCAATCATGTCGCCGATGGAACGCATGCCGTAGGCGAATCCTCCCGGCCCACAGGTTTCCTGACCGATCACGCCTAAGGACAGCGGGATCTTTTCGTCTTTCTCACGCATGGCATAACCGCCGGTACGCATCTGGCAGAAGACGAAATCGACATCCTGAAACGCCTCTTCGACGTCCGTTGTGTAGGAGAAATCCAGCGCCGGGTACTCTTCGCTGAATAGCAGCCGCGCAAAGTCACCAATGACCGCCTGACGTTCGGCGTTGATGTCGTACATCACCACCCGTCTGAGGGGAAACGAGTTCTGTCGCTTGCACAGTGCCTTCAGTAAACCCGGTGTCCAGGTTGAACCGCCGCCTACAATCACAATACTGTATGTCTTTGTCATCGCTGTTCCCCATTTTCCGGTTGAGTTTTCATTACGTCGTGATGCCCAGCGCCGCTTTGACGTCGGCGGCAATTTTTTCCACCTTGGGCCCGTAGATAACCTGAACGTTATGTTCATTCACGCGTTTGACGCCATTCGCGCCCGTCGTCATCAGGGTTTTATCTTCGACCCGATGGATCTCTTTCACCTGCACGCGCAGCCGGGTAAAGCAGCAATCCACTTCCGCGATATTGCTCTGCCCGCCCAGTCCGTCGATGATGATTTTCGTCAGTTCGCTGGCGTTCACGGCCGCCGGCGCTGGCGCTGTCTCAGACTCCCGCCCCGGCGTCTCGACGTTCAAACGCGTGATCACGAACTTGAACACGGAGTAGTAAATCAGGAAGTAAAACACCCCCAGCAATACCGCATACCACCAGTGGGTTTTTAGCCCGCCCAGCACGCCGAACACGATCAGGTCGATAGCGCCGCCCTGAATATTGCCGATCATTAGGTGAGCCAGAGACATCAGCATGAAAGACAGGCCGCTGAGCACGGCATGCAGCAGATACAGGACGGGCGAGGCGAAGATAAAGCAGAATTCGAGCGGTTCGGTGATCCCTGTCGTGAAAGACGCCAGTCCCCCGGCCAGCATCAGCGCTTTCACGCGCTCTTTATGCTCGGGCCGGGCGCTCTGATACATCGCCAGGGCGGCGCCGGGAAGCCCGAACATCATGACGGGGATCTTGCCCTGAGCCAGAAATTGGGTGGCGTTGCGGATCACGTCGTCGCTGACCGCGCCGGGGTGAGTCAGCGAGGTGTTGAAGATATTCAACGCCCCCACCACCGTTTGACTGTCCACCGTCGCCACGCCGCCGATAGGCGTGAAGCGCACGGTTTCGTTCAGGATATGGTGCAGACCCGTGGGGATGAGAATGCGCTCGGAAAAACCATAAAGAAACGCGCCGTACTGGCCGCTGTGGCCGATTAGCGACCCGACCCAGGCGATGCCGGTGCCGATAGTCGGCCAAATCAACGCCAGAACGATACCCACCAGCGGCAGGCACACCACCGTCACGATCGGCACGAAACGGCGACCGCCAAAAAAGCTGATCGCCGTCGGCAATTCAATCGTGTAGAAGCGGTTATGCAGCATGACCGTCACTACCCCGGCGATTACCCCGCCCAGCACGCTCATGTTGTAGGTGAAAATACCCAACGTTTTAGTGAACTCGGCGGCATACATCAGCGCCGCCGTGCGGTCCATGCCTCCTGCCATCAACGCTTCTACCGTGGTGGTAACCGGCGTCAGATTCTGCGCGGTGAGCGTCGCCTGCACGCCGACGTGCATAGAAAGAAAACCGATGACGGCGGCAAAGGCCGCCGTCGGTTT
The DNA here is from genome assembly GCF_002111585.1 of Lonsdalea iberica. Lineage (GTDB taxonomy): Bacteria > Pseudomonadota > Gammaproteobacteria > Enterobacterales > Enterobacteriaceae > Lonsdalea > Lonsdalea iberica. Next base: position 45,777 of record NZ_LUTP01000005.1, on the reverse strand, counting down.
TTCGGCGTTCGCCAGACCTATCGCGCTGGCAACAGCGAAAAACAGCGGGAGGTTGGCGAAAAGCGCGCCGGCGACCTGACGAATGAAACCAATAATGAGCTGCGGAATTTGCATATTGGCAAACGCATCGCCGGTGACGGCCGGGTTTTGCATCGCTGCCGCTAACCCCAGGAAAATCCCGGCGGCGGCGATGACCGAAATCGGCATCATGAGAGCCTTACCAAAGGCGTGAACCTTATTGCCAAGATCTTTCATTATTTACCCTTCCTGTTCTCGTTCTGATTAAGGAATAACCGGAAAATAACAAAATTTGTATATACAACTAGACAAAAAGAGCAAGACTCTGCCCCCGGTCACACTTTATTTGCGATAAACCCCCTCTATCTCGCGATAGCTGTATTTGATTAGACGTCCCGGCTTGGCGATCCTAGACTTAACGTCCGACAGCAATTATTTAAACAACCATTCACATATTAAAAACAATATGGCCTGCGCATCCTATGATGAAATTTAAATCAGAAATCAAACCCTACCGCCGCGCTGCGGGCGGCTGGGGCTCGCTGGAAGCCACGACGCGTTATGTTCTGGACAGCAAAGAGGCCTTCAAAAATATTCGCAACTTGATGCGGGTCAACAAACCGCGCGGATTCGACTGCCCGGGCTGCGCCTGGGGCGACGATAACCACAGCACTTTCAGCTTCTGCGAGAACGGCGCCAAGGCGGTGAGCTGGGAAGCCACGCGCAAAGCGGCCGGACCCGAATTTTTCGCCGCGCACAGCGTGAGTTCGCTGCGGCGCCAGAGCGATTACTTTCTGGAGTATCAAGGGCGCCTGACGCACCCAATGCGCTACGATCGCCATACGGACCACTACGTTCCCATCACTTGGGAGCAGGCATTTGCGCTGATCGCGCATCACATTCACGGCCTGGATAACCCCAATCAGATGGAGCTGTATACGTCCGGACGCGCCAGCAACGAAGTCTCTTATCTTTATCAGCTGTTCGGCCGCATGATGGGGACCAATAACTTCCCGGACTGTTCCAATATGTGCCACGAAGCGAGCGGCACCGGGCTGAAACAGAGTATCGGGATCGGTAAGGGCACCGTGCGGCTGGATGATTTCAACCATGCCGACGCCATTTTGGTGTTCGGCCAGAATCCCGGCACCAATCACCCGCGCATGCTGCACAGCCTGCGTGCCGCGGCGGCACGCGGCGCGCACGTGATCACCTTTAATACGCTGCGCGAACGCGGGCTGGAGCGTTTTACTGACCCGCAAAAACCGGTAGAGATGCTGACGCCGTTATCGGGCACGATCAGCGATACCTACCTACAGCCGAATTTAGGCGGGGATCTGGCCGCCGTCCGCGGGCTCGTCAAAATCCTGTTGGAAACGCATCGCCAGCGTCTGGCCGCCGGCGAGACCGGCATCTTCGATCAGGCGTTTATCGACCACCACACTGATGGGGCTGAAGCCTATCTTGAGCAGGTTGATGCGACAAGTTGGGCCCATATCGTCGAACAATCGGGCCTGAGCGAAGCGCAGCTTCGCCACGTCGCCGAGCTTTACCTAAACTCCCCGCGAGTCATTTGCACCTGGGCGATGGGCATCACCCAGCACAAACACTCGGTGGCGACCGTACGAGAGATCGTCAATCTGCAACTGCTGTTCGGTCAATTGGGCAAACCAGGTGCTGGCCTGTGCCCTGTTCGCGGTCACAGCAACGTACAGGGCAATCGGACGATGGGGATTGATGAAAATCCCTCGGCGGCGATGTTGGACAGCCTCGCCGCCCACTTCAACTTCACTCCGCCGCGTGAGCACGGCCACAACACCGTGCAAGCGATCGAAGCGATGCTGCGCGATGAAATCAAGGTGCTGATCGCACTGGGCGGCAATCTGGCCGCCGCCGCGCCGGACAGCGAGCGGACGGCGGACGCCATCAGCCGCTGCGATCTGACCGCTTACATCAGCACTAAACTGAATCGCAGCCATCTGACCACCGGCCAACAGGAATCTTTGATTCTGCCGACGCTGGGACGCACAGATCAGGATGTGCAGGCGACCGGTCCTCAATACATCACCGTCGAAGACTCTTTCAGCATGGTTCACGCTTCCGAAGGCGTCGGCCAACCGCTCTCGCCTCAGCAACGTTCCGAGACGGCCATCGTCGCCGGTATCGCCCACACCGTAATGGGTGATGACCCGCTCGACTGGCTGGGGTTGGCGGGAAATTATGATTTGATACGCGACCACATCGCCGCGACGCTGCCGGGCTTTGACAACTTCAACCAGCGCTGCGCCGAACCGGGCGGCTTCTATTTGGGCAACGCGGCCGCCGAGTTACGATTTCACACCCCGACTAAAAAAGCCCAGTTCAGCAATACGCCGTTGCCTGCCAACGTCGTTCCCGAACAGAACGGCGTACGGGCGCCGTTTACCTTGCAGACCCTGCGCTCCCATGACCAGTACAACACCACCATTTACGGACTCGATGACCGCTATCGGGGTGTTTATGGCCAACGTGAAGTGTTATTCATGCATCCGGACGATATCGGTGCGCTGGGGCTTCAAGACGGCGATCGGGTAGACATTGAAACGTTGTGGCATGACGGCATTACCCGTAAAGTCAGCGGATTCCGACTCGTGGAATATGCTATCCCGCGCGGAATCTGGCCGCCTACTATCCGGAAACCAATCCGCTGGTGCCGCTCTCCAGCTATGGCGATCAGACGTTTACCCCCACCTCCAAATCGATTCCCGTACGCGTCTCTCGAAGTCCGGCAGCGCCACTGCAAAGGATAGCCTGATTAAAGGTGTAACCGGCGGCAGAAGCGCTCAGGTGCCCTATGCCGCTGGTTACGCCCTCTTTTTCCTCTTTCGTCATGCTCGGCAAATCTTGCGGGAGCCTCGGATCAACGCTTGCCGCCGGGGCACGATTCGCGTAAAACTGTGGGCCGCTAAAGCCACCTATAACCGCATTTCTGGACGCTATGTTTCAAGACAATCCGCTGCTTGCACAGCTTAAACAGCAACTCCACTCTAAGACGCCACGTGTAGAAGGCGTCGTAAAAGGCACCGATAAGGGATTTGGTTTTCTTGAAGCCGACGCACAGAAGAGCTACTTCATCCCGCCGCCGCACATGAAAAAAGTGATGCACGGCGACCGCATCGTTGCGTCGCTGCACACGGAAAAAGATCGTGAAATCGCCGAGCCGGAATCCCTGATTGAACCGTTCCTGACTCGTTTCGTAGGTCGAGTCCAGAAAAAAGAGGACCGCCTGTCGATCATCCCCGACCATCCGTTGCTGAAAGATGCGATCAGCTGCCGTGTCGCGCGTCAACTGGACCACGAGATTCAGGATGGCGACTGGGCGGTAGCGGAGATGCGTCGCCACCCGCTCAAAGGCGACCGTAATTTCCACGCGGAAATCACCGAATACATTACTACCGGCGACGATCCGCTGGTGCCATGGTGGGTGACACTGTCACGTCATAATCTGGAGCGCAGCGCGCCGGAAAACGACGCCGCTGAGATAAATGATGGCGTACTAACGCGGGAAGACTTAACCGCTTTGGCGTTCGTCACCATCGATAGCGCAAGCACCGAAGATATGGATGACGCGTTGTATGTGCGCGACAACGGTGACGGGACGCTCGAAATGATGATAGCGATCGCCGATCCGACCGCGTATGTTCCTGCTGATAGCGAGCTGGACGCCGTTGCCCGCAAACGCGCTTTTACCAACTACCTGCCCGGTTTTAACATCCCGATGTTGCCGCGTCATCTCTCTGACGATATCTGCTCCCTGCGCCCGCAGGAACGCCGTCCGGTGATGGCTTGCCGCGTCACATTGGCCGAGGATGGCGCGATGAGCGACATCCACTTTTTCGCCGCCTGGATTGAGTCCCGCGCCAAGCTGGTCTACGACGACGTGTCCGACTGGCTGGAAGAGAAAGGCGAATGGCAACCAGAGAGCGAGGCCATCGCTACTCAGGTCCGTCTGTTGCACGAGATGTCTCAGCGGCGCAGCGCCTGGCGCACGGCGAACGCGCTAGTGTTCAAAGACCGTCCGGACTACCGCTTCCTGCTGGGAGAAAAAGGCGAAGTGCTGAATATCGTGGTCGAACCACGCCGTATCGCCAATCGCATCGTCGAAGAAGCCATGATCGCCGCCAACGTCTGCGCAGCCATCGTGTTGCGCGAAAAACTGGGCTTCGGCATCTACAACATCCACAACGGGTTTGATCCGGTAACGGTTGAACAGGCGATCGCCATTCTGGAAAGCAACGGAATTCAGGCCGAGGCGCAGCAGATACTGACGCTGGAAGGCTTCTGCGTGTTGCGTCGCCAGTTGGACGCCCTGCCAACGCAGTTCCTGGACAGCCGTATGCGCCGCTTCCAGTCGTTTGCGGAAATCAGCACCGAACCGGGTCCTCATTTCGGTCTGGGGTTGGAAGCTTATGCCACCTGGACCTCGCCCATTCGTAAATATGGCGATATGGTGAACCATCGCCTGCTGAAAGCGATCATCACCGGTCAGGCCGCGCAAAAACCACAGGAAGACGTCACCGTTCAGTTGGCGGAACGTCGTCGGCTTAATCGTATGGCCGAACGCGACGTCAGCGATTGGCTGTACGCGCGCTATCTGAAGGCGCATGCGGGCACCGATACGCGCTTCTCCGCCGAGATCATGGACGTCACGCGCGGTGGTCTGCGGGTTCGCCTGCTGGACAACGGCGCAACGGCATTTATCCCAGCCTCATTCCTTCATGCCGTCCGCGATGAGTTGGTTTGCAGTCAGGATACGGGCACCGTCACCATTAAAGGTGAGGTAGTCTACCGCCAGAGCGACAAGCTGGACGTGATGTTGAAAGAGGTGCGTCTGGAGACGCGCAGCATCATCGCCAAACCAGCAGCATAAAGCTTACGACGCCATCAGAATCTCCTGATGGCGTCAGCTCCCGTCAGCTGATCCTGTTCCCTTCGTTCTTCTGCTTCCGAGCCACTCGTTATCGCCCTGCCTCTACACCATCCACGAGATAGTAAAAAGCGCATTTGCCTGATGGCTGAACGCGTTCCCCTGCGCGGTCATTAGGTTAGCCACCAACGTACTACTGACCCATTGACCCGCACCTTGCATTGTCAAAACGCCATGTCGCCATTAAAATGATAAATATAATTTACTGATCAAATATCAGGCTTACCTGCTTTGCTTATGCGACGTAGACTAATGTTGCACATTTTCACAGCAATCATAGAAAGGAAAAATCATGAAAAAGATCGCCGCATTATTGTTAATCACCCTTATTGGCACTCTGTCTACATCAGCATTTGCCTGCCCAAAAGGACAACATCCTCATGGAGGAACCGGCTCCCATCATAAAGGGGGACATTGTTCTTTCTGAACATCAAACCCGCTGTTACAGCGGGTTTATTTTCCGAGCGGTCGCCAACTCTCCTTACTTACTCCCTCTAAATCATTAGCCATTTTTATTATTCATCTCCCGAATGAGGTAAAGCATACCCGCCCTCTGAACGAATGGATAACGGGGTAATCCTGCCGATACGACTCAAAAGTGCAAAGGTGATTCTTCGTAATGGCCACGATGATTTGTCAGCACCGCCCTCGTTGTCAGCTCATGGGGAGTGAAGGTGTAACCCAGCAAGGAGACATCGCGAAAATGCCGTGAGATAAGTCGGCGGACAGCCAGTCACACAAAGTGATCTATGGGATGGCTAGAATTAAGAGTTTTTACCTATCGTAAATTTTGCCGACACTTATACTGCGCTTCAGGTAACAAAAAGTGAGTAATTCGTAGTTAATTTTACAGCATGATGCCACCACCCTATTTTCTTATGAAAAAGCGGTCATATGCCGCTTATTCCACCATAAGACGGCATCAACAGGAGAAGACCATGAGAGTAAATAAGGCATTGGCAGTGACGGTACTTGCGGTAGTCATGGCAGGAAGCCTGACCGGTTGTTCCAATATGTCTAAACGCGATCGCAATACGGCCATCGGCGCAGGGGTAGGTGCTGTGGGCGGCGCCGTTCTGACCGGCGGTAGTACGCTCGGCACGTTAGGTGGCGCAGCGCTCGGCGGCGTTATCGGCCACGAAGTCAAAAGATAATTCTTATGGGCAGGTTTCCGTTACCGGACCTGCCCATGTCTGTCTCGCCCGCGGTTACCCCCCCGCCAGCTTCACCTTCATCCCTTTCGCTTCCAGCAGCTGTTTCAGCACGTCTCGTTTATCGCCCTGGATTTCGATTACGCCGTCTTTGAGTGCCCCTCCGCAGCCGCACTTTTTCTTCAACTCGGCCGCCAGTTTTTGCAATGCGTCATCATCAAGGTCAATGCCGGTGATCACACACACCCCTTTGCCTTTACGACCACTTGTCTGGCGCTGAATTCGCACGATGCCATCGCCCTTTGGACGCTCGACCGGGGCGGTTTTTTCCGCAATGCGTCCGCTATCCGTCGAATACACCAGCGGGTTGTCATCACGATAACTCATATTTATTCTCCTAACGTCGCCAGAATCGCGTTCAATGTTTGCGCCGGATCGGAAGACTGGGTAATTGGGCGGCCAATCACCATGTAGTCGACGCCGGCCAGCTTAGCCTGCTCTGGGGTCATAATTCTGCGCTGGTCGCCAGCCGCACTGCCTGCCGGGCGAATCCCCGGCGTGACCAGCTGAAAGGCCGCGCCGCAGCGCTGTCTGAGACGCGCCGCTTCGTGCGCAGAACAGACCACGCCGTCCAGCCCGCATTGCTGCGTGAGCACCGCCAGCCGTTCTGCCTGCTCTGCCGGAGACAACGTGATCCCCAACCCGCGCAGATCGTCCTCGTCCATGCTGGTCAGCACCGTGACCGCAATCAGCAAGGGCGCATCAGCACCGTACGGCAGCAATGCCTCTTTCGCCGCCTGCATCATGCGCGCGCCGCCGCTGGCATGCACATTGACCATCCATACGCCTAATTCCGCCGCCGCGGCAACAGCGCGCGCCGTTGTATTGGGAATATCGTGGAATTTCAAATCGAGAAACACCTTGAAGCCGCGTTGTTGTAAATCATTGACCAGCTGTGGCCCGAACAACGTAAACATCTCTTTGCCGACTTTTAACCGGCAGCGCTGTGGGTCGATGCGATCTACGAATTCATAAGCATCGCGCTGGCTGGCGTAATCAAGGGCAACGATGATCGGCGAGGAGTGGGAAGTCTTTTTCTGCGTTACGTTTTGGCCTTTCACTGGCGTTATCCCCGAGGTATCGATGTGGATTCAACGTCGCGGGGAGAAAAGCGCCGCACGACAACTTAATGAACGGCGCAAGCAGTCTCCCACCGACTAGAGACTAAGCGTTAATTTCCGCCGCATTCTACATGCCCCGCCCACCAAATCCCAGTGGCTGCTGAGCCGAGATGTATTCAGTGCCAGCGTATGACGCTTATTTTCGAGGAGGGAAAAGGATGTTGTAACTATGTACGGAAAAAGGCGGCCAAGACGGCACGGTCAGGAAATTATTGGCCGTCCAACCCGCGTATCGGCTTGATCGTGGCCCATGAGCGACAGGACGGACAGTGCCAGTAAAGGGATTGCGAGGCAAAGCCGCACTTATGGCAGCTGTAACGCGGCTTGGTCTGAATTTGCTCCCCCACCATGTCTCGCAAGACCATCAGGCTGTCTTTGGCGCGCCCTTCTTCGGCTTCGCTAAGGTGGAAATCCATTAGCCGGTGGAAAACGCGCATCGTTGGATGTCGTTGCAGCTGGCGGTTGATGTAGATTTGCGCCACTTCGGCGCCTTCTTCGTTCTCCAGAATATCCGCCAGCATCAAGTCGGCGGTGGCGCCAGTATTTTCCTCAACGCAGCGTTTTAAAAACGTCGCCCACTCCAGCGGTTGGTTCAAGCGTTGATAACACTCCTGGAGCATCGGCAACGTTTCCGTGACGAAATCTTTATCCTGATCCAGTACCTGGCGCAAAGCCGTTACCGCCTTGGCATACTGCTGCTGCGCCATGTAAATACGCCCCATCATGATGGACGCTCGAGCGCAAAGCTTATCGGACGCCGCTGCTTTCTTCAGCAGAGATAACGCCTTATCAAGATCATCGCTGCCCATCGCCTGCAACGCTAACTCACAGTAGAAATGCGCAATTTCGCTGCGCAGACGCTCTTGGCCAAGTTTGACCAACTTTTCGGCCGTCTCAATTGCGTTCTGCCAGTCGCTGGTCGCCTGATGAATTTGCAACAGTTGCTGGAGTGCGGTCAGACGAAAATCGTCCTCGTCCACCAGTTGAGTGAAGATCTCTTCCGCTCGGTCATACAACCCGGCCGTCATGTAGTCGCGACCCAACTGTTGCACGGCCAACAGGCGTTGTTCAAAACTGAGGGAGGCGCTTTCAGTCAACGCCTGATGGATGCGGATGGCCCGGTCTACCTCGCCTCGGGAGCGAAATAGGTTACCCAGCGTCAGATGAGCTTCGAAGGTGTTGCTGTCGTCCTTGAGCATATCAAGAAACAATTCGACGGCCTTGTCCTGCTGGTTGGACAGCAGGAAGTTTACGCCCGTCACATATTCACGCGACAGACGGTTGGCCTCATCCTGTTTGTCCTGCTGTACACTCCTGCGGCCCATGTACCAACCGTATGCGGCAGCAACGGGCAACAACAGAAACAGCAGTTCAAGCATAAAAAATCATTCCTTAGTGAGTCACAGGCTCGGGAGAGACCGTTTTGCTCTCATCCGAGTCGGGCAGTTGCTGCTCAAGACGTTTGATTTTACGTTGTTCACGGCCTAGCGCAATGCGTAAACGCAGATAAAACAGTCCGCAAATGACCCATCCCAGGACAAAACCGGCGGCAAATAACGTCGCTAACAGCGTAGACAGACGGTATTGCCCCTGCGCGATGAGGTAACTAAAGGTCACAACTTTATCGTTATGGGCGCCCAGCGTGATAGCCACAATGAAGATCGCCAACACCATTAAAAAAATCAGCAAATATTTCACGTCTTTTTCCTGTGATATCGCTTGAAATAAAATGAATTATGCCGAAATCGGCAACGGACCCCATTTAAGTTAGCACTTCCACCCCGACGTGGGAAACTCGAGAGGAAAAGAGCGCCGCGCGAGTCGCTGGAATACGAGTTTCCGCGTGCGTAGCGCATCATCGTACACGCGGCAGGCTTAAGCATCACCCTTCTGTGACAACGTCACCGCTCGTTTTTCATGCTCAGCCTCGGTCTCTGCCGCTGTCAGTGGCCCACACCATCGAGATGCCAGCCCGGTCGCGACCAAGACCAGCAACCAGCTGATGGTTGTCGCCATCATCAGATCCTGAGGCCAATGCATCCCCAGCACTAAACGGCTCCCCATGACGGCCATCGCCCACGCCATCACTATCGCTACAGTAATGTAGTGGCGACGCGCCCACAGCAGGCCGACCGCCAATAGCGCCCAAGAGGCGGCGAACATGGTATGCCCCGACGGGAATGCAAAGCCGGTTTCCGCCTGCCAATGACGACGTAACCATTTGGGCAACTGTGGATCATCATGCAATTGGCTTTTAACCAATGCCGACCGCTCGGATCGCGGCAACGAGTAGAAATGAGACTCATCGATCTGATGGCTTTTTTCCAGCCACTCGACAAAAGGTCTGGGTTCTTGTACCCAGCTTTTGATCGCCGATTTAACTCCCTGCCCGATACCAATGGTCACGATAAGAATAGCGAACACGCCCAGCGTCGGTTTCAGGCTAAAACGTAGGCACCACAAGAACCAAAGCGACAGCACGATACTCGTAACGACACCCCAGGGTGACGTCACTGTTTCCGTGATCCAAAACAGCACCCGCAGCCACCCGCCAGTCAGGTGCGGATGCCACTGCCAGCCGCTCAGCCAGACCCCGAGGGGCATAATCAGCAGCAACAGCGCGCCGATGGTAACTCTTTTAGTGATTCCGTACATCAATTCTCCCTATAATTCAGAGGGATATCAGGCCAATAAAATTTTTCCGATATTATCAGAAAAGAGGACATAGGCGTTTAGTATGACGTAAAATACCTTTCGGTTACGTCAACGGCTTAGTGAGTTAAAGTGTAGGCTTTGTTTCGCCTCTCATAAGCCCCACCCGTTTAAAAAACCGTCATTCATCCGGTCTTTTGTTAGCCTGCTATAGAGGTTTCAAGCAAAAGTAGTAGGATGCACTCTGTCTTTTTTTTGTTGGAGATTAACATGCAGCTAAAACGGGTCGCCGAGGCCAAATTACCCACTCCGTGGGGCGATTTCCTGATGGTAGGCTTTGAAGAAACAGCGACCGGGCATGACCATCTTGCGTTGGTGTATGGCGATATCTCCGGCTCCGAGCCCGTTCTGGCCCGCGTCCATTCCGAATGTCTGACGGGCGACGCCCTGTTTAGTCTGCGCTGCGACTGTGGTTTTCAGCTGGAAGCCGCATTAAATCAAATCGCCGAGGCGGGTCGCGGGGTACTGCTTTATCATCGTCAGGAAGGCCGTAACATCGGTTTGCTGAACAAGATTCGCGCTTATGCATTGCAGGATAAAGGCGCTGACACCGTTGAGGCGAATCACCAACTGGCTTCGCCGCGGATGAGCGAGACTTCACGCCATGTGCGGATATGTTCAAGCTGTTGGGCGTAGCGCAGGTACGGTTGCTGACGAATAATCCGCAAAAGGTGAAAATACTGACCGAAGCAGGCATCAACATCGTCGAACGTGTGCCGCTGATCGTAGGTCAAAATCCGAAAAACGAACGCTATATGGCGACCAAAGCCGCCAAGATGGGTCATCTGCTGGAAAACAAATAGTCATCACAACACCGGGTACAACCTAAACAGTTAGGCTGTACCGGGCTTAGTAGCTTAGTGTTTGATGATATAAAAATCCCGCGTGTAGAAATTCCCCTGCAGGTCGGTTTTGAATCCTCCTACGTAGGGTTTGACCAGTTGACTACGCACGTAATAGTAAATCGGGATCAGCGGCATTTGTTGCTGGAGGATCGCTTCCGCCTGATGGTAGTTCGCATTGCGCGTTTCCAGACTTCCGGCATTGATCGCTTCGTCCTGCAACGCATCGAAGGCGGGATTGCTGAACTTGCCCTGGTTGTTACTGTCATTGCTGCGCAGGGTATTAAAATAGGTCGACGGCTCGTTGTAGTCCGCAACCCATGATGACCTCACTACTTGGAAGCGTCCGTTGCGCATCGTATCCAGCAGGGTCTTCCACTCCTGACTGACCAGTTTAGCCTCTACGCCCAGTGACTGTTTCCACATGGCGCTGGCCGCTATCGCCAGCTTCTGATGAGCCTCAGACGTGTTGTACAACAGTTCGAAGCGCAAAGGATGACCCGCGCCGAAGCCGGCTTCCTGCAGCAGTTTTTTTGCCTCAGCAATGCGCTGCTGCTGGGTCCAGTCAGCCCAGGCCGGCTGGTTGCTGGTATAGCCCGCCATCCCCGGCGGAACCAGGTTGTAAGCCGGTCTCTCCCCCATGCCCATCACCTTCTCGGCCATCACTGTTTTGTCCAATGCCAAATCGAGCGCACGCCGCACGCGCGCGTCGTTAAACGGCGGTACTTGCGTGTTAAATTTATAGAAATAGGTGGAGAGGAAAGGCGAAATTTTGACCTGACCCGGTAGCGACTGCTGCAGAGACTTAAACAACTGCGGCGGCAAGGTATTGGTGATATCGATTTCGCCGGACTTAAAACGGTTTGTCTCTGCGGTCGGCGACGGGATAGGCAGATAGGTTACCTTATCAATCACCGTATGCGCGTTATCCCAGTAGCGCGGATTGCGCTTTCCGACCAGCCTTTCGTTAACCACCCACTCACTGAGCGTATAAGGACCGCTGCTGACGAAGTTGCCTGGCTGCGTCCACCTCTCGCCATACTTTTCGACTACCGCTTTTGGCAGCGGGGATAATACATAATGCGCGGCCATCGACAAGAAGTAAGACAGGGGTTGATCAAGCGTAATTTGCACCGTTTGCGGATCCAGCGCCTTAACACCTAGCGTCTCGGGTCCCTTTTCGCCACGAGTAATCGCCTCTCCATTCAGCACATGCATGCTTTGAATAAACGACTGGTACGGAGACACCGTTCTCGGATCGCTGAGACGACGCCAGCTGAACACGACGTCGTCAGCGGTGATCGGACTTCCGTCGGACCAGGTTAACCCCGGCCGCAGATGGAAAGTCCAGACCCGATAATCCTTGTTCTCCCAGCGTTCTGCTATGCCGCCGCTAAAGGTGCCGTCATCTTTCGCCCAAATCAGATTGTCGAAGAAGTCATGGATAATATTGGATTCTACGTCACTCTCCGCCCGATTCGGGTCCAGCGTCGCAGGTTCCGAACCGTTGCCGCGCACCAGTTCCTGCTTGTCCGACAGCACGGTGCCAGCGGGGACTACCGCCGCCTCCGCTGCGGCCCCCATGCTCAACGCGCCCAGCATCACCACCAGCCTCAGATGTTCCTTTGCCATTGTGTTTTCCCTCTTACACGATGTGATGGTTAAAAACTGCGGCCTCAGTGATACGCGATTATTTGACCTTCAACAAGAGGACGTTCCTATGACCTTATTTATCCCAGGTGACAACGTCACTTTTGGTTCAGCATATTGCGGATGACGTAGTGCAAAATGCCGCCGTGACGGTAGTAAGTCAGTTCGTTACCGGTATCAATACGGCAGTGGGTGCTCACCGTTTGGGCTTTCCCCTCCTCTGAGGTGATAGTCACTGCCACCGTACTGCCGGGTTGCAACTCCATCAGCCCTGCAATATCGATACGCTCCCCACCGCGCAGCCCTAGCGTCTTACGAGTCACACCAGCGGGAAACTCCAAGGGAAGGATCCCCATGCCAATCAGGTTGGAACGGTGAATACGCTCAAATGTTTCTGCGATTACCACGCGAACGCCCAGCAGGCTGGGGCCTTTAGCGGCCCAGTCTCGGCTTGACCCGGAGCCGTACTCCTTGCCTGCAATGACCGCCAACGGGATCTGCTTCTGCTGATAGCGCATCGCGGCGTCGTAAATCGCCAGAATTTCCTGCGAGGGAATATGTCGGGTATACCCCCCTTCCGTACCCGGCACCATCTCATTGCGAATTCGAATATTGGCGAACGTCCCGCGCATCATGACTTCATGATTTCCCCGACGAGAACCGTAGGAGTTGAACGCGTCTGGCGCCACGCCATGCGCCTCCAAATAGCGCCCCGCCGGACTGTCAGCCTTAATATTCCCGGCAGGTGAAATATGGTCGGTGGTGACGGAGTCGCCCAGAATAGCGAGGATTTTGGCGCCATGAATGTCTTTTACCGGCTCCGGGGCGATCTGCATCGTATTGAAAAACGGCGTTTGGCGGATGTAAGTGGAATCAGCCGGCCAGCGATAAGTCGGTTCGTCGCCAACCGCTATCGCCCTCCACTCTTCCGTTCCGGAAAAGACTTCGGCGTACTCACGGCGAAACATATCGGTGCTGACGAGTTGAACCGCCTCCGCGACTTCTTTCGCGGATGGCCAGATATCACGCAGATAAACCGGCTGGCCTTTGTCATCCTTACCCAGCGGCTCCCGGCTGAGATCCACCGTCATATTCCCCGCCAGCGCATAGGCTACCACCAGCGGTGGAGACGCCAGCCAATTCGTTTTCACCAGAGGATGAATGCGGCCTTCAAAGTTGCGGTTGCCGGACAGCACTGCGCCGACGGTCAAGTCGCTTTGTCGGATCGCGGCTTCAATCGGCGCAGGCAACGGCCCGGAGTTGCCAATACAGGTGGTGCAGCCATACCCCACCAGATTAAAGCCCAGCCGATCCAGCGCAGCGGTAAGCCCGGCACGCGCCAGATATTCCGTGACGACTCGCGAGCCTGGCGCGAGAGAGGTTTTCACCCACGGGCGGGTACGCAGTCCGCGCGCCACCGCGTTGCGCGCCAGCAGGCCCGCCGTCATCAAGACATTCGGGTTGGAGGTGTTGGTGCAGGACGTGATTGCCGCGATAACCACAGCGCCGTCCCGCAATACCTGCGTTTCACCCACCGGCGAGTTGTTCGGCGCTGGGGCCTGCTGCGGTGGCTTCCGATTTAGATCCAGTTCACAGCTAGCCTGAAAGGCCGCGGGGACATCGGCCAAGGCGACGCGATCCTGCGGGCGTTTGGGACCCGCCAGGCTGGTTTCGACCTCGGACATATCCAGTTCAAGCTGGCTGGAAAAGCGAGGTTCGTCGCCTGGATTGCGCCACAGTCCCTGCCGCTTGCAGTAATTTTCCACCAGCGCAATCTGCTCTTCGCTGCGATTGGTCAGACGCAGGTAATTCAACGTCACCTCATCCACGGGGAAAAAGCCGCAGGTTGCGCCGTACTCCGGGGCCATGTTGCCTAATGTCGCCCGATCGGCCAGCGGTAAATAGGCCAGGCCGTCGCCGTAGAACTCCACGAATTTTCCTACTACGCCATGCTTACGCAGCATCTGAGTGACCGTCAGCACCAGATCGGTTGCGGTGATGCCTTCACGCAGCCGTCCCGTCAATTTAAATCCCACGACGTCTGGGATCAGCATGGATATGGGCTGCCCTAACATCGCCGCTTCAGCTTCGATACCCCCGACGCCCCAGCCCAAGACCCCCAAACCATTCACCATCGTTGTATGGGAGTCTGTACCGACCAGCGTATCCGGATAGGCGATTCGCCGCTCTCCGTCCTGCTCGAACCAGACGGTTTTAGCCAGATACTCTAGATTCACCTGATGGCAAATTCCCGTGCCGGGCGGCACCACGCTGAAGTGACGGAAGGCTTTCTGCCCCCAACGCAGAAATGCATACCGCTCATGATTACGCGTCATTTCCAGCCGTGTATTTTCCGCTAGCGCGCCCTCTTCGCCAAAATGGTCCACAGTCACCGAATGGTCAATCACCAGGTCAACCGGGGCCTGAGGATTAACCTTGTCGACATCGCCACCGAGGCGCCGAACGGCATCCCGCATCGCCGCCAAGTCAACCACTGCGGGGACGCCGGTGAAGTCCTGCATCAGCACGCGAGCCGGTCGATAGGCGATCTCTCGATCTCCGTGGGTACTGGCTTGCCACGCGACCAGCGCACGCATATCGTCATCACCTACGCTACCGCCGTCGAAGAATCGCAGCACATTTTCAAATAACACTTTGAGGGATTTGGGTAAGCCGTCGATATTACCCCACCGCTCCGCGGCCAGCGCCAGACTAAAGAAATGATAGGTGTGCTGACCCGCGGTCAGCGTTTCCATGCAGGCATTACAACGTTGTATTGACATGCTTCCTCCGGGCTAATGCCGTGACTGTCCTGCGGGGTGCCGTGGGGCAGAGCAGGACGTTCGCGCCAGCGGGTATGAGAGCCATGACTGATGGCCGCCGGTAGACAATAACCGGCATCTGCTTGTGGTCTTATTTAAAAATAACACAAACAAAAAATAACGTTTTTATAACAATGGCCGTTATCATAACGACAGGCATGGGCTGAAAATACGGCGATACCTTCGGCATGTGGCGAGAAAGTCGAGAGAAATTCGGTTATATAGCGCGCAGATTGGCGCCTGGAAGAGCAGACAAAAATTAATTTTTACTGTAAATAATAAGCGAGGCAATGCCTATTACGCCTCAAGGACAACTCGCCACCTTACTTAAGCAGCTAACAACAAGAACAATACATCAAATTAAATGGCAGTTTTTACGGAAGGAACGACGTATGAAACTCTATTACACCCCTGGCAGTTCCGCGCTGTTTCCTCATATCATCTTGTGCGAAACGCGCGCGCACTTCACGCTGGAACGGGTGGACCTGCACACCAAAAGGACCGAACAAGGCCGGGATTATCTGCACATCGCACCTAAAGGTTTAGTCCCGGCGCTGGAGCTGGACGACGGCAGCGTCCTCACCGAAGCCGTCGCTATCGGGCTCTATCTGGCGGATAAATCGCCGCAATACAATCTCATTGCGCCCCCTGACACCATCCATCATTACCATGCCATCGAGTGGTTGAACTACATCGCGATGGAAGTGCACAAAGCGGTATCGCCACTGTTCCGCTCAGGCACCCCCGAGTCTTACAAAGACCTGATGAGAAGCTACCTGAAACAACGATTCAACTATTTGAATAGGGTGTTGAGCGAGCACGACTATCTTATCGGCAACCGGTTTGGCGTCGCCGATGCCTATCTGTTCACCATCGCCCGCTGGACGCATAAGTTGAAGTTCGATTTGAGTACTTTCCCGGCGCTGAACAACTACATTGAGCGTGTAGGCTGTCGGCCGTCCGTTGAAAAAGCCATGACGGCGGAAGGACTTGAGCTGATTACCTGAGTGACCCATTGTTCAAGTCACAAAAGGGGAGAACATCGCGTTCTCCCCTTTTTTCAGTTGTCCGATAACGTCTTAACCGAGACGGACGGCTTGGAAATGATGGCGCGGACGAGCGATCCCATCCTGTGCCGCCACCAGCTGCAGCTCGTACTGTTGCATCTCGCTCGTCATGAGCATGACCTCGTATACGGCTGCGGTGGTATGCTCCAGCGCTTTCTCCAGCGCAATGCCTTTAAGCAAGTTCACTAACAGTAAACCACTGGTCAGATCGCCCACGCCCACGGGCTGTTTTTCGCCAAAATCCACTAGCGGGCGGCTGATGTGCCAAGCCTCCGTCGCCGTCACCAGCAGCATTTCGAAGCTGTCCTGACGATAGGCCGCGCGGCTCAGGTGTTTCACTAACACCAGCTTGGGCCCGCGCCGACACAGCTCACGACACGCCGATACCGCTGCATCCACGTTGTGTACCGTGCGTCCGCTCAGGAGCTCCAGTTCAGGTAAGTTGGGCGCTATAGCGTCGCTGACCAGCAGCGACTGGTGACAGTGGAAGTCCGTCACGCCGGGGGCAACGATGCAGCCTTTCTCGGGCGTGCCCATCACCGGATCACAGAAATAGATCGCATTGGGGTTCGCCGCCTTGACCTGGCGGACGATATCCAGGATATGCGCGCCCTGCTCGGGGGAGCCGATATAGCCGCTCAATACCGCGTCACAGTCCTTCAGTCGGTCGATGTTGCCAATGCCCTGAACTATCTCTGTCAGGTGCTCGGCAGGCATGACACAGCCGGTCCACTGTCCGTACTGGGTATGATTGGAAAACTGCACCGTATTCAACGGCCAGACATTGACGCCCATGCGTCGCATCGGAAACTCGGCGGCGCTATTACCGGCGTGGCCAAAGACGACGTGAGACTGGATCGACAGTATATTTTTCATCAACGATAGCTACCCTTGCCCCTGTGTTGCGATTTTTCTCGTTATTCAATGAATAAAGGGAGCATCACGCTCCCTTCAAAAACGATCAGGCTTTCCAGCAAACCAGACAGTAATGTTTCTTGCCTCGGCGCAACAGCGTGTAACGCCCGTATAAGCGGTCTTCATCACTGAAGGTGTATTCCGCATTGCTTTGCTTTTCACCGTTTACGGAAACGGCGTTGGATGAAATCATCGTCCGCGCCTGCCCACGGGATGGAACCAGCTCAGCACTGACCAAGGCCTGCTGAAGATCGGCGCCTTTTTCCAGTTCGATCGTTGGCATACCGTCCTGCGCCAGCTGGGAGAAGTCTTCCGCCGTCATGTCCTGCAACGCGCCGGAGAACAGGCTGTTCGTAATACGACGCGCCGCGGCCAGACCTTCATCGCCATGCACCATCTGCGTCACCAGCTCGGCCAGTACGTACTGTGCACGCGGCGCTTTGCCGCTGTTGCGGTCCTCTTCTTCCAGCGCATTGATCTCTTCAATGCTGAGGAAGGTGAAGAATTTCAGGAAGCGATAGACATCCGCATCGGCGGTGTTGATCCAGAACTGGTAGAATTTGTACGGGCTGGTTTTGCTGGCATCCAGCCACACCGCGCCGCCTTCGGTTTTCCCGAATTTCGTGCCGTCTGCTTTGGTGATCAGCGGAACCGTCAGGCCGAAGACCTGTTTTTGATTCATACGACGCGTCAGGTCAATACCGGACGTGATGTTGCCCCACTGATCGGAACCTCCGATCTGCAGCTCAACCCCGTGCGCGCTGTTCAGCGAGGTGAAGTCGTAACCCTGCAGCAGGTTGTAAGAGAATTCGGTGAAAGAAATACCGACGTCATCGCGGTTAAGACGCTGTTTGACCGCTTCCTTGTTAATCATCTGGTTCACAGAGAAATGTTTACCAATGTCACGCAGGAACGTCAGCACGTTCATGGAGCCGAACCAGTCATAGTTGTTGGCGGCAATCGCGCTGTTCTCGCCACAGTCGAAGTCCAGGAACGGCGCAACCTGACGTCGAATTTTTTCCACCCACTCATTCACCGTGTCTTCGGTGTTCAGCTTGCGTTCAGTCGCTTTAAAGCTCGGGTCGCCGATCAGGCCGGTCGCCCCGCCCACCAGCGCCACCGGCTTGTGGCCCGCCATCTGGAAACGTTTCAGGCAAAGCAGCGGAACCAGATGCCCCAAATGCAAGCTGTCGGCGGTAGGATCGAAACCGCAATACAGTGCAATCGGCCCTTGCGCCAGTCGCTCTGCTAACGCTTCCTCATCCGTCACCTGAGCCACGAGGCCCCGCTCTTGCAATTGTTTTACCAGGTTACTACTCGCCATTGAGAACTCCATTTTATAAAAAATCGTGTCGTTTCCCCGACGTTGAGCTGCCGGGCAACGTACTGGTGCCGTAATTCCAACAACGTTGGAACAAAGGATAACCGTCGAATCTGATGCTATACGATAAGCCGCCGGTCGCCGAGCGCGGCAGAAAACGCCATAGAATAAAGCGCGGTTAGCGGGAGCGCCAGAGGCATGTGCAGGTTTTCGTCCCTTACGGCGCGAGACGGTCTATTTGCCAGCCATTTTCCTGGCGTTGATACAGAAAACGGTCGTGCAGACGGTGCGTTCCGCCCTGCCAAAATTCCATGCTGTCGATATGCACGCGGTAACCGCCCCAAAAACTGGGCAGAGGCACTTCGCCGTGTTGAAATTTCTGTTTCAATTCCAAAAATTTGCTTTCAAGAATGCCGCGTGCGGAGATACGACTGGACTGCCTCGATACCCAGGCGCCAATTTGGCTATCTTTGGGGCGGCTATTGAAGTACTTCAATACGTCCAGCGTCGGGAGTTTTTCCGCTCGGCCGAGCACCGCCACCTGGCGATCCAGCATCTGCCATGGGAAAAGCAGACTGATACGAGCGTTGTTAGCCAGCTGCTGCGCTTTGCGGCTACCGAGATTGGTATAAAACACCATCCCCTGACGGTCGAAATGTTTCAGCAGCACAATGCGTTGATAGGGTTGGCCCGTTTCATCGACCGTCGCGACACACATCGCGGTGGGATCGCTTAATTGAGCGTCGCAGGCCTGTTTTAACCAACGCTCGAACATATCCAACGGATCTTCTGTCAGATCGTGGCGATGCAGCCCGCCCTGGGTATATTCGCGACGTAAATCCGCGATATCGATATGCGCGGCGGCGGCATCGGGCGCTATCGCTATCGTATTACGTGAGGGTTCATTTTCCGTTGTCATTGCATCCTTCCATCACACAAACGGGTATCAAAGTAAAATCATTCTGCGCCCGGCGGGTGAAAATCTCAACGTTGATGCCCCCCTATATCGTCCGCTACTTCAGCACGCAATCATCCACGATAAGCTTGCCGTCCCTCTGGATTGCCGCCTGATTGCCATTTCGAACAAAGGTATACTTATCATCGCCGTACTGTGTTCCGGACTCATTGGCTACCTGTGTTAAGCGGTGCCGTTCGCCATCGAGGAAGAACGCGATCTGTTCACGACCCTGACCCTGCGTTTGGGTCACAGTCAACGGCATCGTCCCGCATTGATAGTGCGTGACACTATCCTGAGCCTGCCTAAAGTGACTGCATCCGCTTAACAGCGTCAGCGCCATCCCCATCATTAACAGTCTGTTCATCTTTCTCTCCCATCGTGATCGTTCACCTGGAAAGCAGTCTACCAACCGGTCAGATGGGATGAGCTCAGCAAAGTCCTATTCGTGAGAGCTGGCAGGAAAGATCGCGCCCAGCACCGTTTCCCGGCACGCGCCGGTCACGGACGGTAAATTTCCGGGCAATCCCGAGAGCGTCCGGTAGGCCAGCCAGGCAAAAGCCAAGGCTTCCATGTCATCGCCGCTAATGCCGAATGCATCGGTCGTGCTAACGGCAGTGGTCGGCAACAGGGCCGTTAGACGCTGCATTAAGAGGGGATTCCGCGCCCCGCCGCCGCATACCAGTAGTCTTTCGGCCCCACCGGACTGGGTTATCTGCTGTGCAATGCTGATGGCGGTCAGCTCTGCAAGTGTTGCCTGTACATCGGCGGGTTCAATTTCAGGGAATGTCGCCAACTGGTGTTCAAGCCACTGCAGATTGAAATATTCTCGTCCCGTACTCTTGGGGGCAGGCAATAAGAAGTAAGGGTCGCTCAGCATTCTCTTCAACAGCCCATTATTCACGCTTCCGCCAAGTGCCCATGCGGCGTCTTTGTCGTAAGGCAGTGACTTATGCTTGAGAATCCATGCGTCAAGCAGCATGTTGCCTGGGCCGGTATCGAAGCCGGTGACCGGTCGGCCTGGCAGCAGGAGGGAAAGATTGGCGATACCGCCGATATTGAGGACAACCCGCCGTTCTGCGTCGCTGCTCAGCAACGCATGATGGAAAGCCGGTACTAACGGCGCGCCCTGCCCCCCCAACGCCATATCGCGCCGCCTGAAGTCCCCCACCGTCGTGATGCCGGTGACGGCCGCAATCCGGTTATTATCGCCTAGTTGGATCGTGCATGGATCCAAGCCTAGAGGTTCGTGCCACACCGTTTGCCCATGACAACCGACAGCCGTAATGTCTCGCGCACGCAGTGAAACCCGCGTCAGCAGCGTCTGGACCGCCTCGGCGAAAAGCCGGCCCAACTGGGTGTCTAAGTGCCCCACCGCTGACAACGTCACCGCCTGTCCCTGACACATGCCAAGAATTGCTTTTTTCATCGTTTCCGGCATGGGATGGCAATAACTGGCCAGTTGAACCACGCGCCCTTCGCTTATCTCAGCCAGCACGACATCGACGCCATCAAGGCTAGTGCCTGACATTACTCCTATATATCTTCCTGACTGCATGTCTGCTTACCTGCGCCTATAGTTAACAGTAAGTTAGTCTTATTGCTAATGGAGGGTCTTAGAAAAATAATCAACCAAAAAAGCAGGTTACCTTTTTTGATGACATGAAATACAGTATTCCGATATCGTCATTTTTATCAACACGCCTGAATTTGACAAAAATGACGACCTAATGGAGTTGATTCAGGAACTTGCTCGCGTGTTTATCATCAATTTAAGCGCAGTGTTCTAACTTAGTGTTCAAAAGTGGAATGACACCAAGAACAGACCATAATCTAAACACATACCTTTCGCCGGCACCCGGCTGTGCCAGCCCGACATAGTCATTAGGAGTTTTTTATGATGAAGCGTTTCATTGTCATTGCCATCGCAAGCGTCACATTGGCTGGCTGCGCAAACACCAGCACGTTATCAGGCGATGTCTACAGCGCATCGGAAGCTAAGCAGATCCAGACCGTGACTTACGGTACGGTCGTATCCACCCGTCCGGTGCAAATTCAGGCCGGCGAGGATAACAACGTCATCGGCGCTGTAGGCGGCGCTGTGCTGGGCGGATTCCTGGGGAATACTATCGGCGGTGGCGCAGGACGTAGCCTGGCAACCGCCGCCGGCGCAGTCGCAGGTGGAGTGGCTGGGTCGAGCATTGAAGGCGCAGCTAACCGGACGCAAGGCGTCGAACTGGAAATTCGCCGGGATGATGGCAGCACCATCATGGTGGTTCAGAAACAAGGCAATACCCGGTTTTACTCTGGTCAACGCGTAGCAATGGCAAACAACGGCCGAACCCTGACGGTTTCCCCCCGTTAAACTCAAACAAACACAATCACCACCCAAAGGGGTGGTGATTGTGTGCTTCAATTAATCGTTGATAAACCGTTCAGCCAACTCTCGTCAATAAACGATGGCACAAATAAATCGCTATTACTTATACATTTTAGAAATGCATTTAATTAAGACTGGCTCTCATGTAATGAAAGTATATTTTTTTCCAATCGAGATATAATAACAGTTAATTTATTTACTTCCTCTGGCGTAATACCATCCAGTATTTCACTGCGCGTTTGTTGTATAACGTCATTCACCGCCACAATGATTGGGTCAGCCATTTCAGTCAAAAGAATACGCTTTGCACGTCGATCATGAGTACAAATATGTCTCGTGATCAGCCCTTTATCTTCCAGTTGGTCCAACGTGCGAACTAATGAAGGCTGCTCAATACCAATCGCTTTCGCCAGCTGTATTTGAGACTGTCCGGGCGGGAGTTCATGTATATTATGCAAAGTCACCCAATGTGTCTGGGTCAAGTCCAAAGGCTTTAAACGTTGATCAATCAAAGCGCGCCAAACACGTACCAACCGAGCTAAATCAGATCCTAATGGCAATTCCATCACCTCTCCTTATAATTAGCAGACTAAGTTATATCCCTGGATTGCAACCATTTCTGATTTAATAGAAAAGAAAATAAGAAGTTAAAATTTGTTCTAAAAACGTATGAAGATCTTATCAAATAATAATTAATTAAAAATGATCTCACACTTAATTTTTGGCATTAAACATCACAACAAACATTAAAACAAGGGCGGTTGATCTGGCGCAGTCGTTGTTAATTGTTGTTCTACTCTCTCGTAACGCTTCATTCTTTGCCGACACAGCCTCAAAATATTCTGTTTTTCAGCATCGCTCATCCGTGCCCAGTTAAAACGTTCGGCCCGACTACGGAAACAACCGCGGCAAAACCCACGTTCATTAGCTTGGCAGATACCACGACAGGGATTGGGTACAGGGAAAAGTTCAAGCTGCTCAGCCACGGGACCTCCTCGTCGGATCCCTTTATTGAACCGTTGTTCGCAATGGCAGGCAAGCGTTCATTGCGGATATCCGGAATAATAGTTCAGATAATTGACTAACCGCAACCCAATTCTTAGCAGACCATAACAGGTCTGATAGTCTTCTGTCGATGAAAACCCTAAAATCACAAAAGCGAATTTTCGTTCATTAAACAAAGTTTTAACACATTGAAAAATAATGATTTGGACTCAAAGTTTTATGACCGCTATACTTTGCAGGCTATTTCCCGTGGTACACGAGGATGGTGACTGACAAAAGCCGAATGAGAGGACATTATGCGTTTACTTCATACCATGCTGCGCGTTGGCGATTTACAACGTTCCATTAACTTTTATACCCAGGTATTGGGCATGCGCCTGTTACGCACCAGCGAAAATACGGAATACCGCTATTCATTGGCTTTTGTGGGTTATACGGAAGAAAGCGAAGGAGCCGTGATTGAGTTGACGTATAACTGGGGCGTTGAGAGCTATGATTTGGGTTCGGCCTATGGTCACATCGCGCTGGGCGTGGACGACGTGGCTGCGACCTGCGAGCGCATTCGCCGGGACGGCGGAAAGGTGACTCGCGAGGCAGGTCCAGTAAAAGGCGGAACCACCATCATCGCCTTCGTTGAAGATCCTGATGGCTATAAAATCGAGCTGATTGAAAACAACCATGCCGGCCAGGGCCTGGGCAACTAACCTACCCCACTGTCGGGCGCGTGCTGCGTCCGTCACCTCTGCATTACTGCATCCCCTTCAAAAATTTGCCATAATACGCACTGCATTTTTGCTAAAGAAAAGAGACTGATGGCCGAGAAAATTAATCTGAACGCACTGAGCGCCCGTTTTCGCGGGTTTTATCCTGTCGTGATCGACGTGGAAACCGCAGGATTCAATGCTAAAACGGATGCGCTGCTTGAGATTGCAGCCATCACACTGAAAATGGACGACAACGGCTGGTTACAGCAGGACCAGACGCTACATTTCCATGTGGAACCTTTCGAAGGCGCGAACCTGCAGCCCGAAGCGCTGGCCTTCAACGGCATCGATCCCAGTAATCCGCTGCGCGGCGCCGTCAAAGAGTACGACGCGCTGCACGAAATTTTCAAAATGGTGCGTAAAGGCATTAAAGATCAAGGTTGTAATCGCGCTATCGTCGTGGCGCATAATGCCACTTTCGATCACAGCTTTCTCATGGCCGCGGCCGAGCGTTGCAGCCTCAAGCGCAACCCTTTCCACCCTTTCGCTACCTTCGATACCGCCGCGTTGAGTGGGCTGGTTGTCGGCCAAACGGTGCTGGCCAAAGCCTGTATCACCGCCGGAATTCCCTTTGATTCCTCGCAGGCGCATTCGGCGCTATACGATACTCAACGCACCACGCTGCTGTTTTGCGAACTGGTTAATCGCTGGAAAAAATTGGGCGGATGGCCATTGGCGCTGAACGAGTCCGAAGAAGACAATACCGCGGTGGTTCATCGCTAGACATAATCAGGGCGGCCTAAGCCGCCCTGAACAGCGCCGGACACGCGGTCAGCTCCCGCGTCAGTCCAAGCCCTTTGCTTACTCTTGACCCGGCTGCTGAGCGTTATATTTTTCAGCCGTTTCTTTGATGAGTTTTGGCAACTCGCCGCTCTGATACATTTCGATCACGATATCGCAACCGCCCACCAGCTCGCCGTCAACCCACAGCTGAGGAAATGTCGGCCAGTTGGCATATTTCGGCAGTTCCGCACGGATGTCCGGGTTCTGCAGGATATCGACATAAGCAAAACGCTCGCCACATGCCGACAACGCTTGAACCGCCTGAGCAGAAAAACCACAGCTCGGCAGTTTCGGGGAACCTTTCATGTACAGCAGAATCGGGTTTTCAGCGATTTGACGCTGGATTTTTTCAATTGTCGTTGTCGTCATTCTATTGCTTCCTTAAAGCACGTGATGGCTGGTGATAAGCCACTAGCCATAGCATCAGTACAGGGCATACGCTCACCCAGCTACTCTGACACATTTTAACGATAGCGATAACCACAAAAAACGCCATCTTTTGTAAGGTTATCGCCGGATGGTTTTTAGAAACGATAACCGGTTAAATCAACTACAAAAATCAGCTTTAATCCGGAGAAAAAAACACGCATTAACGATTTTTCACTATTCTGTACCCATTAACTGCTTTTTCGCGCTTTGTCATCATGCTGATCTGAGGAATACTGTGGATACCGGACGATTAAGAACACCCATCGGTCAGACTATTATGCGTTTACTTACTACTTTTTTCGTATTGGTTTTTAGTAGCTTGGTCTTCAGCCAGGCGATATCTGCCCCCCATGATCCGGCGATAACATCCCGTAAATCCACAGTCGATCCCTCAGACGCAGTTAATACGAAGAAAAACAAAGAAACCAAAAACGCTAAAAAGTCAGGAATGACCTCACAAGACAAGAAAAAAATCCGCAGTAAACCACTCAACACTAAAACTGCCGCTGACGCCGACAACGACAAAAAGATCAAACGCAGCGTAAAACGCATACCGACCGTAGCCCACTCTTTTTCACATAGAGACGCCACTTTCCGTCAATCCACGCCCAAGACCGTCAAACGGCTATCCCGCGGTCAACCCACGCTGACTAATAGAACGCCAAAACGGGGCCGCACAGTTCGAATGAATGAAGAGAAATCGACTGCCGCGCGTGTTACTCGTACTAGAAATGATGACGTCAACGAACCACGTGGCCTGACATTAAGCGCAGCCCATAAGCTCCGCTCTCAACGCGCAAAAGTCACCGCGCTCAACAAGCTGATGAGTCAAATTGGCAAACCTTACCACTGGGGCGGCTCATCACCGTACACCGGTTTCGATTGCAGCGGGTTGGTCTATTACGCCTACAAAGATATTGTGAAGATTCCGATTCCCCGTACCGCCAATGAGATGTTTCATTTGCGTGATGCCGCGCCTATCAAGAAAAACGAGTTGGAAAGCGGCGATCTGGTCTTCTTCCGCATCAACCACCGCGGTACGGCCGACCATGTAGGCGTTTATGTTGGAAACGGACGATTCATTCAGTCTCCACGCGCCGGTTCAGATATCAAAATAAGCAAACTCAGCGAAGATTATTGGCAAGAACATTACATTGGGGCGCGTCGGGTGGTCATGCCACAGACAGTCAGATAAATTGCAGCCATGTTTCTAATCTACGCAATGACGAGATAGAAAAAGGGACAGAAGTCCCTTTTTTTTGCGATGTGCTCATGAGAAGGATTTTTAGCGGGCGCAAACCTTGGCGGAATGGCTTACGCGCCAAATACCGCGGTAAAACTGAAGGCGATAATTACCGCCAATGCCGCGACAGTCGTCAACAACGACATTTTCAAATTAGTATCCATAACTCTCCCCTTTATTTTCAGAACAACCCTCAAGGCCGTTATACCGTTTCAGTATAGAGGAACTGATAGCTGCCAGCACCCAAATGATGAACATTATGTTATGAGAAAGTGACCTTTCTGTTCCATTTCACCAATAACGTCCATTTATCGTTAAAGGAGTAGAATTAACGCTTTCACTTTTCGGCGGGATCGGACAGAATTGCCGGTTTACTGCTGTACGAACTCCGTTGGTCGAGCATCATTTCCTATCTTCAGGTATATCCGTCGACACCCCTCCTTCTGAAATACACTCATCTTCAGAAAGAGACGAATTCGCGCAGGCAAACGATTAACAAGTTACTTACTGCTGCAGGAAGTAGGTTTAGGAGTCATTTAGATGGCAACGATTAAAGATGTGGCAAAACGTGCTGGCGTTTCGACCACGACCGTATCCCACGTCATTAATAAGACCAGATTCGTCGCCGAAGAAACCAAAGCCGCCGTTCGCGCTGCCATTGACGAACTGCATTATTCTCCGAGCGCTGTCGCGCGCAGCCTGAAAGTCAATAACACCAAGTCTATCGGACTGCTGGCGACATCCAGCGAGGCGCCCTATTTCGCCGAGATTATCGAATCCGTCGAAAACAGCTGCTACGCCAAAGGCTATACGCTGATTCTTTGCAACTCCCATAACGATCTAGACAAACAGCGGGCCTATCTCGCCATGCTGGCGCAAAAACGCGTGGACGGGCTGCTGGTCATGTGTGCGGAATACCCACCCGAGCTCCTGACGATGCTGGAGGGTTATCGCCATATTCCCATGGTCGTCATGGACTGGGGACAGGCGCACAGCGACTTCACCGACACCGTCATTGATAATGCTTTCGAAGGTGGATACCTCGCTGCACAATACCTCATTGAACGCGGCCATCGCGATATCGGGGCGATCCCCGGGTTACAGGAGCGTAATACCGGTAGCGGACGTTATCTGGGCTTCAAACAAGCGCTCGACAAAGCCGGCATCGAACTCCGTGAAGAGTGGGTCGTGCAGGGTGACTTTGAACCTGAGTCCGGCTACAAAGCCATGCATCAGATATTGGCGCAGAAAAATCGGCCAACCGCGGTATTCTGCGGCGGCGATATCATGGCAATGGGCGCGCTCTGCGCGGCAGACGAGCTTGGTCTGCGCGTGCCGCAGGATATCTCTATCATCGGCTATGATAACGTACGTCATTCACGCTATTTCACCCCGGCGCTGACCACCATTCATCAGCCGAAAGAACGGTTGGGGCAATCCGCCTTTGCCATGCTGTTGGACCGAATTACCAGTAAACGGGAAACGTCTCAGGTGATTGAGGTACATCCTCGATTAATCGAGCGTCGATCCGTGGCTGACGGCCCATTCCGAGATTATCGCCGTTAGTGATTACATCTATTTCGATTGAAATAATTACCCCCACCTTTTCCCCTGCTTCAGCCATTTAAAGCTTGTACCCTGGTTGAAGCAGTCATAAACTTGTCCCTGTCTTATAAGACAATAACCTACGAACAAGACATACTGAGCAGTTTGCTATCCTGTCGATATAACATGTTGCCTACTCTGGCTTTTGTGGCACGGATAGATGCCTTTCGTACCGGCTTTTCTCTTAATTTCCCCCAGTCCCTTTTTCGGGGGATAGACGATGGATCACGTCCACCGACACCTTCTGCAGGTTATTTTGTCTAGGCTGTTTCTTGCGATGTTCGCTAACAGCAAGATAGGGAGAGGTTATGAGTTCATCTTGTATGGAGGAACTGGACATCCATAACACGTCCTGGTTCCAAATTGTGAAAGAAATGTTGTCCTCGGCGGATATCGCTATCAATGGCGGGCGTCCGTTCGATATTCAGGTCAAGAATCCTGATCTCTATAAACGCGTGTTGCGGGAAGGTTCTCTCGGTCTGGGAGAGAGTTACATGGACGGTTGGTGGGAATGTGAAAGACTCGATATCTTCTTCCACCGCGTACTCCGAGCGGGACTTGATAACAAGCTCCCCAAGCATGTTAGTGATATCGCCCGCGTTCTCATCGCCCGCCTCACCAACCTACAGTCCAAAAAACGAGCCTGGATCGTCGGAAAAGAGCATTACGATCTCGGCAATGACCTTTTCTCACTCATGCTTGACCCTTACATGCAGTACTCATGCGGCTACTGGAAAGAAGCCGAAACGCTGGAGCAGGCCCAAGAAAACAAACTGCGCATGATCTGCGAAAAACTGCAGTTGAAACGCGGTATGACCCTACTCGATATTGGCTGTGGCTGGGGGGGATTATCTGAATACGCGGCAAGGCACTATGGGGTCTCCGTCACCGGGGTGACAATCTCGCGGGAACAGCGAAGACTGGCGCAGGAGCGATGTCGGGATCTGGACGTCACCATCCTGCTGGAAGATTATCGCGATTTAGACCGCCAGTTTGACCGCATTGTCTCCGTCGGCATGTTCGAACACGTCGGGCCAAAAAATTACGACACCTACTTCCGCGTCGTTCGCAAAAATCTGAAGCCCAAGGGGTTGTTTCTATTGCACACCATCGGCGCGAATAAAACCGACCTGTCCGTTGACCCGTGGATTGACCGCTATATTTTCCCCAACGGCTGTCTGCCGTCCGTGCAACACATTGCGCACGCCAGCGAGCGTCACATGATTATGGAAGATTGGCACAATTTCGGGGCCGACTATGACCGCACGCTAATGGCCTGGCATGAGCGATTTCAGAAGCACTGGCCGGAGTTGGCCAGCGCCTATTCCGGACGTTTCCAGCGGATGTTCAGCTATTACCTGAACGCCTGCGCGGGCGCCTTCCGGGCGCGGAATATCCAGTTATGGCAGGTGTTGTTCAGCACCAATGGCGTGGAAGGCGGAATTCGCGCGCCACGTTGACAGTCAAGGTTGGCGGAATCCATCGGGTTTCGCCAACCTGCAACCGCGATCAGGCTTGGGAAGGCGTAGGAACCACGGACAGGGA
This sequence comes from Lonsdalea iberica, assembly GCF_002111585.1. Classification (GTDB taxonomy): domain Bacteria; phylum Pseudomonadota; class Gammaproteobacteria; order Enterobacterales; family Enterobacteriaceae; genus Lonsdalea; species Lonsdalea iberica. The sequence continues at coordinate 16,423 of NZ_LUTP01000005.1, read as the reverse complement.
AAGGTTCTGATTCGCCAGAACGCGTTCGACGGTGTCGACAATCGCCTGAGTCTGCGGATCGATTTCGATGTTGATGTGCTCGCCCAGTCGTTTTTTACCCAGCGTCGTACGCTGCAACGTCTCGGGGATCAGATGCACGCAGAAGCGGCTTTTCGTCACTTCACCCACCGTCAGGCTGATCCCATCGATACCGACAAATCCTTTGTGCAGGATATACTTCATCTGCGTTTCGTCCGCCGGGCGGAACCAAATCTGCTGGTTGTTTTCCGAGGTGAGAATCTTCACGATCTCCGCCGTGCACATAATATGGCCGGACATCACATGCCCCCCGACGTCATCACCAAATTTGGCGGCGCGCTCTACGTTGACCCAAGAACCGACCTGCAGATCCGCCAGATTGGTTAAACGCAACGTCTCTTTCATGATATCGAAACTAACATAGTCGCCATCGATTTTCGTCACGGTTAAACAGCACCCGTTATTGGCGATAGACGCACCAATCTGCAACCCCGGCAGCAGCGCTTGGGGCAGTTGCAGAACATGAGTGCGGAAGTTGTTTTTTTCATCAATAGATACCACCGGCGCGGTGCCCTGAACGATACCAGTAAACATGGATTCTGCCTCTTTACAAATCAAACTCGTCTGTTGAATGTTGCTGGCTTGAAATCACCAACAAAAACGCTACCGTCAGTTCGCACGATATCGTGTGATGTGGGTAGTTAGCCTGAAAGATTTAACTACTGAAATCACCGCGTGTAAATAGACAAGTTATTGGTAATAGAGCCTTAACACATTACAATGTGCCACTTTTTCCCAAAAAATAGGATGATGGCGTCATCTAGTGTGGCGAACTGTCGATCTTCATAAAGGTGTTAGCGTGCAAAAGTATCTCACGGAAGCGCGTCAGCTGTTGGCGCTAGCGATCCCCGTCATCATTGCCCAGGTCTCACAAACGTCCATGGGTGTCGTTGACACCATCATGGCCGGTTCCTACAGCGCTACCGATATGGCGGCGGTCGCAGTTGGAACGTCGATTTGGTTGCCAGTCATTCTGTTTGGCCACGGCCTGCTGATGGCGTTAACGCCGGTCGTGGCCCAGCTCAATGGTTCAGGCCGACGTGAACGCATTGCGCATCAGCGGCAGCAGGCTTTTCTGCTGGCCGCCATGATCTCGGTCGTCACCATGCTTGTGCTCTATCAAGGCGACAAGGTGATTCAGCTAATGCATAACGACTCGCCGGAGCTGGCAGAAAAAGCCGTCGGCTATCTGCGCGCGCTGCTTTGGGGCGTTCCCGGCTATCTGTTTTTCCAGGTACTGCGCAGCCAGTGCGAAGGGTTATCCAAAACCAAACCGGGGATGATCGTCGGTTTCATTGGCCTGCTGGTCAATATTCCTATCAACTACGTGTTTATTCACGGAACGCTGGGCATGCCCGAATTGGGCGGTGTTGGCTGTGGCGTCGCCACCGCCTCGGTGTACTGGATAATGCTGTTGTTACTGGCGGGCTATCTGCACCGAGCGCGCTGGATACAAAGCATTAGCAGCCATGCCACGCCCCTGCGTCCCGACTGGCCCGTCATCAAACGGCTATTCAACCTCGGACTGCCTCTCGCGCTTGCGATGCTGTTTGAAGTCAGCCTGTTTGCGGTCGTCGCCTTGCTGGTCCTGCCTCTCGGCGTTGTTGATGTTGCCGGTCACCAGATCGCGCTTAGCTTCAGCTCGCTGATGTTTGTACTGCCGATGTCGCTGGGCGTCGCCGCCACCATCCGAGTAGGACACCGACTTGGGGAAGGTTCGGTGGCCGATGCCCGCATCGCCGCACGCACCAGTCTTTTTTGCGGCGTCGCGCTGGCATGCTGCACAGCGATTTTCACCGTGATACTGCGTGAGCCCATCGCTTTGCTTTACAACGACAATCCACTGGTCGTGGCGATGGCGGCGCATCTCATGCTGCTCGCCGCCATCTATCAGGTGTCCGATGCCATTCAGGTCATTGGCAGCGGCGTATTGCGTGGCTACAAAGATACCCGCGCTATCTTCTTCATCACCTTCACGGCTTATTGGGTGCTCGGCCTGCCTTCAGGATACCTACTGGCGCTGACGGATAGATTGGTTGCGCCGATGGGGCCGGCAGGATTCTGGTGCGGATTCATCATTGGCCTGACCGCCTCCGCCATCATGATGGGCTTGCGTATTCGCTGGGTGCAAAACCAACCAGCCGCGGTCACGCTGGCGCGTTCTGAGCATTAACTCACTGAAATGATGAAAAAAACGCCGAACTGGATATAAGCTCGTCAATCGAACCGGCAAGGCGGCAATTTAGTATAATTGCCCCTTGCCAGCCGCCATTCAGGTCGTTAATATCCGTCCCCGTTGTCGCACTGACAGCAGTGTTTCAGGCATGCGTTCTTAGCTCAGTTGGTTAGAGCACCACCTTGACATGGTGGGGGTCGATGGTTCGAGTCCATTAGAACGCACCATTCCTGCTTCTCCTTCCCGATACGTTTCAACCTTTGTTTTTGTGACTCTCCGAACTCTTCTCAAGACTTGATACGTCCTATCGAAAAACGACCGACCTTCAACAGGTTCCGGATTACGGTCCTATGAGCGCCACAACACCTTTGCTGGGCATACCCAAATTAATTCTCTGTTTTTAATCGCTATTTTCACCTCCCTTTCTCAACATTCACCCGATCGCCTATCAGGCTATTTTTTCTCGCGGACCCGCACGGAAAGCCGCGGTCTATGTTTCATTTTTGGCCGTGTTTAGACTCAGCGCAAAGAGACCAAGATTCGTTGTGTTTCAGGAGCCGCCCATGACCACTTATTCAAATCCAGAAGCATTTGTTAACGTAAAACCTTATCCGTTCTGGCTGGATACCATTACCGCCGGGGCGCCCGCCCCTTCGCTGCAAGACAGCATCAGCTGCGATCTTGCCATCGTCGGCGGCGGCTATACCGGTCTGTGGACGGCGTTATTGGCCCGCCGCAGGTGGCCTGAAAAAAGGATCGTCATTATTGAAGCCAGGCGCTGCGGCTCCGAGGCAAGCAGCCGCAACGGCGGCTTCTGCTCTCCCAGCATCTCCCATGGGGTCTCCATCGCACTGAATCGCTGGCCTAAAGAAGCCAGAAAAATCATCGAATTAGGCAAGACCAATCTGAAAGATTTGGAAGCGGACCTTCATGAATTTGGCATGGAGATCGAGTTCGAGCTCACCGGTCAGTTGAATCTGGCGAGCCAGCCCTGGCAAATTGAAGGGCTGCGTTCCATGCAGCAGGATTACCAACGCTTCGGCCTGGAAAGCGAATGGCTGGAAGGCGACAGCCTGGCCGAGAAGCTGAACTCTCCCCGCTATAGCGCGGGCCTGTTCGAATCGAACTACGCCATGGTGAACCCCGCCAAAATGGTGAGCGAATTACATCGGGTTTGTCTGTCGCAGGGCATCGAACTGTATGAAAACAGTGAGGTGAAAGCGTTGACGCAACACGGCGGCGACGTCCGGTTGCGGACGGCTTCAGGAGAAGTGCTGGCCAAACAGGTTGTCCTCGCGACGAACATTGCCGTGCCGCTGCTGCGTCATCTGGCGTCGACGGTCATCCCTGTCTACGACTACGTACTGGTTACACATCCATTGAGCGACGCACAATTAGCCGATATCGGCTGGACGGGACGTTACGGCATCTCCGACAGCGGCAATAAGTTTCACTATTTCCGCAAAACGGCAGACAACCGCATCCTGTGGGGCGGATATGATGCGGTCTACCATTACGGCAGCCGCCGGGACGAATCGCTGACACAACGTCCCGAAACGTTCAACCGTCTGGCCGAACAGTTCCGCGACGTTTTCCCGGCCATTCAGGACATCGGCTTCAGCCACGCCTGGGGGGGGATCATCGACACATCCGCTCGCACGACGATGTTTACCGGCTGTGAAGCCGACGGCAAGATCGCCTACGCGTTGGGTTATACCGGACTCGGCGTCTCCGCTTGTCGTTTTGCCGCGCTGAATATGCTGGACCAGCTCGCTGGCGAAAAAACACCCCGCACTGAGTTACGTATGCTGTCCCGCGCGCCGATCCACTTTCCCCCTGAACCGCTGCGTTTTGCCGGCGTACAGGCCGCGATCCGATCTTTGGCCCGGGAAGACCGGGATGGGCATCGCAATATGCTGCTGAAAACCTTCGATGCTCTGGGTATCGGCTTCGACTCCTGACGGTACCTGACAGATGTCAAAAAACGGCGGCGTTTTTTTCTGATATCGGTTAGGTTCTCTGTGAAAGAATCTGCAATGGGATAGATTATGGATGATGACTTACGCACCCCTGAACGATTAACGACAGCCCTCTATTCACCCGAAACGGCGAATCATCACACGCAGCAAGTCATGATGCGTTATTACGAAGCCTGGTGGCAGCGCGACCTGGATGGGCTTCTCGCCTTGTACTCTCCGACGGTCGAGTACAACGACTTTTTTCAGGGATGCCGCATCACTCCCGAAGCGCTACGCGATTATCTGAGTGCTTGTCTTTCAACGACGGCGGAAGACACGCTTCACTATACCGATCGCCTGCGCGTCGATGGCGATACGGCAACCCTGCAATATCAAACCCCGCTCAGCGGCAGCGACAGCCGGGTCATTATCTGCTGTTGCGAGGTGGTGACGGTCTGCGATGGCGTGATTACCCGCGTCAATGAATACGCGTCCCTACTCTCTCAACCGCAGGGGAAAGGCTCCCCGAGCGAGCTGGACCACCGTGCCGCTTCCCAACGACTGGGGCTCTCGGCCCGCCAGCTAAGTATCATGGCTGACGACATTCAGCAGTATTTCACCCAACAGCGCCCCCATTTAAATGCGGATCTGAATCTGGTTCAGGTCGCGACCGCCACGGGCTACACCCGCAATCAGATTTCGTTTCTTCTCAATCACGTCATGGGCTGTAGTTTTTATCAATATCTCAACCGGCTCCGGCTTCGCCATGTGTTAACGCAGTGGAATGACGGCAGATATTCGTCCAAACGCATTGACGATGATGCCAAAGCGGCAGGCTTTCACTCCCTTTCGACCTTTTACCGCTGCTTTAGAGAGGAGACCGGACTTTCGCCCAAATCTTACTTGCAGCAGAGAATCGTCGAAAAAGCGGATTGACCCGATCCCTGCGACGGACCTTCACACGTGTGCTGGCGTCATCCACTTACAACGCGCACGGCCGACCAGCGAGACCGCCCTCTTTTGGCAAGCGGTCGCTGTAACCGCTTAACGGAATTTCATCGTCACCCGGGAGAAAAACACCATGCATGATCAGCTTTATATTGATGGACAATGGCAGGCGGCCACGCAAAACAAGCGTCTGGCGGTCGTCAATCCGTCGACCGAGGCGCTCATCAGCACGGTCGCCGCAGCCGGGCCCGACGATATCGAAAAGGCGGTAACGGCCGCCAGACGCGCCTTCGATGACGGTCCCTGGCCGCGAATGAGCGGAAAAGAACGCGCGGTTTACCTCCGCGCGATGGCGGACCTCTTGCGTCAACGTCAACGCGCACTGGCCGAGCTCGAAGTCAAAGACAACGGCAAACCACTGGCGGAAGCCGTGTGGGATATCGAGGATGCCGTCGGGTGCTTTGAGTACTACGCATCACTGGCCGAGGAACTGGACGAAGAACAACAGAGCATTTCTCTGCCAGACCCCCGTTTTACCTGCCGTGTCGTGCGCGAGCCGCTGGGCGTCGCCGGTCTGATCATCCCCTGGAATTACCCCCTGCTGATGGCGGCCTGGAAAGTCGCTCCGGCGCTGGCCGCAGGCTGTACTGCCGTGCTCAAACCTTCTGAGCTGACGCCATTGGGTGCGCTGGAACTCGCCGCCATTGCTGACGAGGCCGGGTTGCCGGCTGGCGTCCTCAACGTCGTCACTGGTCTGGGCGGTGAAGCGGGCGCGCCCCTGTCCCGTCATCCGGGCGTGGACAAACTGGCCTTCACCGGCAGTGTGCCGACGGGCAGCGCAATCATGCAGGCGGCCGCACAGGATATCAAAAACGTCAGTCTCGAATTGGGCGGGAAATCGGCATTTATCGTCTTCGATGATGCCAATATCGACGCCGCCGTCGAGTGGATTTTGTTTGGCATTTTCTGGAATCAGGGACAAGTCTGTTCCGCGACATCGCGCCTGTTGGTGCAAGATGGCCTCTATGAACGTCTGATCGAGCGATTAATTGAGGCCACCCGAAACATTCGTATCGGTGACGGTCTGCAGGAAGGCGTACAGCTCGGTCCGCTGGTCAGCGGCGAACAATACCAGAAAGTGCTTCAGGCGATTGAACGCGGCAAACGGGAAGGCGCGCGTCTGGTCTGCGGTGGTGAACGCCCCGATCATCTCACGCAGGGCTGGTTTATCGAACCGGCCATTTTTGTAGACACTCCGCTGGAAAGCGCGCTGTGGACGGAAGAAGTTTTTGGCCCCGTCCTGGCCGTTCGGCGCTTTCGCGCTGAAGAAGACGCGGTGAAACAAGCAAACGACAGCCGTTTCGGACTTGCCGCGGCGGTAATGTCTACAGAGGCAGAACGCTGCCGACGCGTCAGTCGGGCGTTACGCGCGGGCATTGTTTGGGTGAACTGCTCGCAGCCCACATTCACGCAAGCCCCCTGGGGCGGTTACAAGCAAAGCGGCATAGGCCGCGAACTGGGCCGTTGGGGGTTCGACAACTATCTGGAAACGAAACAGATTACGGAATATGTCAGCGAAGAGGCGTGGGGGTGGTATCTCAAGGATCAGGGGTGATTGCCCGAGCTCAAGGCATCGTGTCATTCGGGCGGCATTAGCCGACTTCATTCTACCTCTGACATCTGTTTTTCCTATTTTTCATCACCGGCAATTTGTTTTATAAATATCAATTAAAACAATGTCTTATATTTTATTTTTCGCTAAAGCGCCCTGTTTGCTATAGGGCGTGTGATAGTCCACTTCCTGAAAACCGTCTTCGTACAACGTTAAACATTCTCGTTCCCGATCTTTAATGGCTCATTCACTCGCGATAGGAGGAAGCAACGGATGTTCACCCACAATATCAAAAGGGTTTTTCACGCGGTTGCGGGCTTGCTGGTGGCTGTTTCCGCCTCCGCGTCCGCACAAGAGAAGATACTGCACATTTACAACTGGTCTGATTATATTGCCCCGGATACGCTGGAAAATTTCCAGAAAGAAAGTGGCATTGAGGTCATCTACGACGTTTTCGACTCCAACGAAGTGCTGGAGGGTAAACTGATGGCCGGCAGCACCGGGTTTGATCTGGTGGTGCCGTCGGACAGTTTTATGGCGCGTCTTCGCACCGCAGGCGTTTTTCGCCCACTGGACTGGAGCCAGTTGCCAAATGCCAAAAATCTCGACCCCGACCTGATGAAACTGGTCGCACAACACGACCCGGGCAATCGATATGCGGTTCCCTACCTGTGGAATACCACGGGCATCGGTTATAACGTCGATAAAGTAAAAGCGGTGCTGGGCGCAGACGCGCCGGTCGACAGCTGGGATTTGGTGTTCAAACCGGAAAATCTGGAAAAACTGAAAAGCTGCGGGGTTTCGTTCCTGGATGCGCCGGATGACGTTTTCGCCGCGGTACTTAATTATCAGGGCAAAAATCCTAACAGTGAAAACGTGAAGGACTACAGCCAAACGGCAGCCGATCTCTTGCTGCAACTACGTCCCTTTATCCGCTATTTCCACTCGTCGCAGTACATTAACGATCTGGCTAACGGCGATATCTGCGTCGCTATCGGCTGGTCTGGCGATGTGTTACAGGCAGCGCAACGGGCCGAGGAAGCCAAGAACGGCGTCAATATCCGCTACAGTATTCCGAAGGAAGGCGCTCAAGTGACGTTCGATACTTTCGCCATCCCGACCGATGCCAAAAATGTCGACGAAGCCTATCAATTCCTTAACTACCTCATGCGTCCGGACGTCATGGCCAAAATCAGCGATCACGTGTTCTATGCCAACGCCAATAAAGCGTCGTTGCCGCTGTTAAGCGAAGAGGTCCGTAATAATCCGGGCATTTATCCATCGGATGCTATCCGCGCCAAACTCTTTATCACCATGGACAAGTCACCCAAACTCGACCGCGCCCGTACCCGCGCCTGGACGCGCGTGAAAAGCGGCGGAAAATAACGCATCCAGGATCCCCCTGCGACGTTGCGCCCTGCAATGCGGGCAGGTAAGCGGTTATCGCGGCAGCATAACCGCTTACCTGACACTCAAAATAACGCAGAGCGTTGAAACGGTCGCCACTCTTAGCTACTCAGTAAATTGCAAGGGCGGTTCATGGGTGGCGCGCAAAATAAGCCTCGCATCCCGAGGGAAACGAGGCTTTGGTTGAGACGCGGCACACCCGCCCGAGCGAGCCGTTTTATATCCCCCTACTGCGCGAGGAACCCGCCGTCTATCGGCAGCACGGCACCGGTGATGAACGATGCCTCATCGGACGCCAAAAATAAAATCCCCCAGGCGATCTCTTCAGGTTTTCCCATGCGTCCCAGCGGATGCATCGCCACCACTTTTTCAATACCCTCCTTGGTCAGACCGGCCACGGCCGGGGTATCAATTGTCCCCGGCGCCACGGCGTTAACGCGAACCCCTTTCCCCGCCAGTTCAATCGCCAGATGTTTGGTCAAGCCCGACGCCACAAATTTCGCGGGGCCATAGACGGCCTGCCCCGGCTGCCCCCCGGCGGCGGAAATAGACGAGAGGAAGACGATGGCGCCCTTGCCCGCCTTCACCATCTCGCTGGCGGCGTATTTTGCCGAAAGGAACATGCCGCGCGCATCAACGGCAAACGTCTCGTCCCACAGTTCCGCGGTCGCCTCTTCCAGCGTGGCTTCCGGGATAATACCGGCATTGGCCACCAGAATATCTATATGCCCGAACTCAGCGAGAGTGGCATCGATCGTGCGGCGAATATCATCTTCATGCCGGACATCACAGGCCTGGGCGGTGACTTTATTGCCGCTCTCGCTCAGGCGGGCGGCCAGGTCCTTGACCCCAGCAGCATCTACGTCGGCGAGCATTAGCTGAGCGCCCTGTGCGGCAAAGAGTTCCGCCGTCGCGCGTCCGATACCTTTCGCCGCACCCGTAATGATGGCGACTTTGCCTGCCAGACGCCGATCGTGGTGAGTATTTACGCTCATGATATCTCCTGTAATTTGCGTGTTTGAGTCACATAATGAATGCATTCTGCCGGCCCTTCGCCATCAACCGTATTGACGCCGTCCATGTGAGACGGTGAATGTTCATGACAGGTCGACGGCGAGGCCGTGCCCGCAACGGATAAGGGACGTTGAAGCCCCATGGGCAGCAAGCCCTCGCATGCGGAAAGCCCCTTCGGCAGCGTGGCTCACGGCAGTAATGCGTTCCGTTCTTATTACAGTCTAGGTAGCGGATCGCGATCGTGCACCGCATCAAACGCCGCCTATCCTGAGGCCGCGAAGCGTGAGGCTGCCGGTAGACATCGGCCCATTCGCCTGTTCTGTCTGAGAAAAAATCAAGACGACACTATGACGTTTTCAATATCGCCCCCTTGATGATTAAATGAAGCGCCCCTCGGACCACCGTCTCACCGAAAATAAACGCTGGCAATATCCAAACCCCAACAATCGATAACCCATTATGGCCCGGGCTATTTCGATATCTGCCCTTTGTCTATATTGGGCATGTGCTATTTTTCATTAATTACAAAATAACTCACATCAGTTTCTAAAAAATAAAAGTTTCAACGCGGCTCAAATAAACGTCTGGCCTTGAATCCATTCATACTTATAATGACAGCCACTGCACCCGGACTTTGTTAGCAAATCCATCTTTATTAATAAAACCAGACGTAATCACCTCTATTCTTTTGACATTATCGAAATTAACGGATAAACACAGAAAAGACATGATGGCGAATAGCCTGGATATTGAACTGGATTTTCTAAAAAATAAGCAAACACCGGGCCACGTCACAAAATGAAGAAAAAAAGTTCAGGATTAAATTGCGATGGCGCAAAATTCACGACAGAGAGCAGACATCATGCAATGGGCTGCAATGCGCGAGCGCGTCCCCAGCGCGCTTGCGTTTAGTCATTTCCAAATAGGGAACAACAGTTCGCTGACGGGGAGCCGCAATGCTCATATTTTCTGATGGGGCAGGCGATAGCGCCGCCGCGAACCGGTCTTATCCCCTTCTCCACAGGTCCAAATACCGGTTAACATATTGAGCATGGAAGCCATCCATTTCTGATCCGGCACAGTGCTTGCCCATCGATTCAGAGTAGTGTATAGAATATAAAGCTCACTTATTTTTAACCAAAATAGAACATCAGGATATTTCCCAATGCCGCTGCGAGATACACCCACCGAGAAGAATTACGAAATAAAAAGACACATATTTTCTTATTCGCTGTTATGAAGCCCAAAAAAATCGAATATTGTTCTCATTATTATCATGATCATAAAACCCTTCAAAAGCACATAATCTATTGAAATAAAAAACACGAATACTAAAAAATTCGTCCCCAAGACGCAGTATTTCTATTTCTTTTGCTCTGGGCGCTGAGAGGTCCTGGTCTGATAAGACCCACAGACTTTTCATTTATCAATTAGGAAGATGAGTTGTATTTTATGGAACCCATAGAGGTGGTATATGATATTTTCAAAAAAAGTTGAGCATTTTATCGTGATATCGGAATTAGGCTCATTCAAAGCCGCCGCAGAACGCATCCATGTGACCCCTCCTGCACTGAGCAAAAGTATTAGCGATCTCGAAGACTCTCTCGGATATCGGCTGTTTAATCGTTCAAATTCAGGCATCAATCTGACGAAAGAAGGTGATTTATTTTATCGACAGCTGTTGCCCGTCAGGGAGCGCTTGGAAAATATCACCAAGCTGGTCACCAAAAACACAAAGTTTTTTCGTGAGCTGAAAATAGGGACGGACGCCTACAACGACAGTTTCTATAAAATCATCTTTTCGAACTCGATAAAAAAAGGGATTAACCTGTTGTGCATGCAGCACTCCTACACCGAGTTCAAAAATAAGCTGTTATCGGAAGAGCTCGACTTCTTCATCTCCTCCTGTCCTAAGTATGTCGATAGCTTCGAGCGTATTGCCTGCTTCGCTCTCATGAATGACAGTTGCATGCTTATCAGTGCGCATAATGTGAATGATAAATATGAGGATATTATGGAGCTGATCGTCGAGGAGGATTTAGTCGCTCACTCATCGATGCTGTCTCATCCCATTCTGGAAAAAACTATCCAGCACCGTCGAATGGCGAATACTCGCGCCAGAGTGCACATTTTCCCGGACTTTTCGCACGTCATCGAATATCTCGCTGCGGGTAAAGGTTATTCATTCTCCTGCTCTTCTTTTATGAACTTCGAAATATCCCGTCATATTCCTTTGGCCACTCGTCCCCTCTTTCTCAATCAGCCCGCCGAGGTGTCGTATATTTATTATCTCAAGCGAAAGGAGGATGAGCTGCGCCATTTCATTCAACTGATCAAAGAGTGCCATAACGTCCCCTGAGGTTTCAGCACTTCTCAGTACCGCCGGTCGCGCCTTCCGCCTGCCAGGCAGGCACGGAAAGATAAAATAGGCCGCCGGCGGCCTAATTCGGCAGGCATAGGTGTAAACGTTCATGCCGCGATTCACGGCCGCGGAAAGTGACATCGCGGACGTGGCAAATAACGCGATAGGACGCTTACCGGGACGCCGCGTTGTACCATAGCCCAACAGCATTGACAGGGTATTCGACGTTAACATCATTGAAACGCGCTCGTGTGACGTATAACAAATCCTGCTACTGTTTTATCGCATGTCTACCTCACCAGGTTTCGACGCGCACACATCGTGACCACCCCGCCGATTCGGCGCTGACAGGAGTTTCCATGAATCGGAGTTGCACCCTACTGTTTTTGACGGCGCTATCCGCCAATGTCTGCCCCCTCGCCTTCGCGGCTGAGATCAACCCCGTCCTCGTTGCCGTTCAATCGGAAACCGACGCACAGCTCGCACAGGCGCATCCCAGCGAACTTTATCAGTATGCCCAGCGGCTATATGAGGCTGGCGAACGTGATAAAGCCGTCACCTGGTTTTACATCGGCCAACTGCGCTTTCGCTATTATCTGCTGGCTAACCCCAATCTTCCGCCGGATGGCGAGCCCGCGCTGATGGCCTCTCTGAACGCCACGCTCGGACAGACCATCAACGAATGGGCTGGCGGTTCGCCCAAAAATTGGTCTGCTTCAATCCAGCAAGCACTGGCATGGGATGCCGCCCACCCCAACCCCGTGACGCCGAAAGCCCAGCATGCCGCCGAGTGGCAGAAGGTACGCTCAGGGCTGGAGCAACTGGGTGAGTATATACGCGATAACGAAGCCGAAATTCGCGCCAAACGCCAAGAAGCCGGGCTGGAAAATCGCTAACGGCACAGCAAGACGTTGCTAATGACACCACGCCCAAGCCCCATCGGGCGTTATCTGACGAACCGCTCTCTAGAGCTGCGGACCCAAGATGCAGGACAAGGTCGGCGAAGCCGCCCATGAGTCAACGTCGTTTTCTTACCTGACGCTCCCTCTGAATTCCCCACCCACCCACCAGCCAGCAGGTGCTCTCGACAACCTGCATTCAACATCTTTTCAGCTAGTAGCGTTTTTGACCAAGCCTTAAGCGAAAGCGTCCCCTGCCGGGTTGTCGCGAGCCTTCACATGCGACCTGAGCGCCAACCACGCCGATGAAGCCCACGTTCAGGGACAACCCGGTCATTTGATAGACATCCTCATAAGACAGAGAAATGTAGCCAGGCCGTTGTTGAGTATCGAAAAAGACTCAACATTCTACGTCAGGAAAACGGAATCGAGACTCCACATCATTCGAGTAACGGAGAGACGCGCGGCAATACAATGAGTGAAATTACGTTATTCATTGTGACGTACGAATAAAGCCATTGAACCGGTGACGTAAAACATGAAGCCTCTCTTTTAGATAAAACTTGAACCAACAAATAAAGCGCGATGGCCATTTTTTGTAAAAAACGAAAAAACCATTCAAGAACAGACACCTCCTCAGAAAATGAATTTGTGATTATCACGCACCTTTTTCTGACTAAAAATAACCCTTAGTTTTACCTAAAAATTAATTCATGATTACCCTAAGTCATTCTCATTATGAATTTTACGGGCGATGACTTTGAATACCGAAATCCCAATAGCCTATCCATTCTTACCGCCCACAACTGATACATTAAAACGTGATCTTTACTTACACCTAGCTTCGATAAAAAAAACACTATAAATCAACAGGAAAATATAAATAGCGAGACCGTTCCTTATTGGGTCGCGAACGCGCATATTATGCACGATATCTCATAATAATTAGAAATAAATATCATCGTTAACCCCGAACCAATATCGCGAGAATATTGTCACTACTGAGACAACGAATGATGAACACATCAATAACACACCAGGAAAATCTTGCATTAAATAGTCTGGTCGTGATAAAGACTCATTATTGAAGATTGACACTACATGTTCCCAAACCAGATTGATAAAACCTTTTATATGCTGATATTGAGCCGCTCTCTATTTCATGGAGGAATATACGATGCGTCATCAAAAAAGTGTTATTATCATCGATAATTTCGATAGTTTTACATTCAATATTGCGCAAATGGTCGGTGAGGTGAATGGCCGGGAGGCTCTCGTATTACCGAATACGCTCTCCTGGCGCGAAATTCATAAAATTCCCCATGACCGTATCATCCTTTCCCCCGGCCCCGGCACGCCGTACCAGCGACGAGACGTCGGCAGCTCAATGGACATTTTGGCGTATGCCGATGTACCGGTGCTGGGCGTCTGTCTTGGCCACCAATGTCTGGCGTTGCATCACGGCGGTCGCGTCATTACAGCCCCAGAACCGATGCATGGTCGCCTCCGGCGCATCCGACATTACGGCACCCCCTTGTTCAGCGGGATACCCGACACCTTCGAAGTCACGCGATACCACTCTCTGGTGGCCGACAGCGTCTTACCCGATGAGCTGGAACTGATCGCAGAGACGGAGGACGGCATCGTCATGGCGCTGCGGCACCGTACTCAGCCGCATTGGGGCGTCCAATTTCACCCAGAGTCAATCTGCTCAGAGTATGGCCGAGAACTCTTCAACAACTTTCTCTCCGACGACATCACCCCGTTTCAGATAAAAACTGCACAACACAAGGACGGTTTACATGTTTAAAGACCAAGACCGCGCCCCCGCGCCCGCCACCTCTGAATGTTACGCATTGCTGTGCGAGCCACTGCCGCTGACCGTCGACGCCGAAGACGTTTTCGTGCACGTTTACGGCCGCAGCGACTACGCGTTCTGGCTAGACAGCAGCCTGCTTGCTCCCCCTCTTTCGCGCTGGTCTTTTATGGGGGACGCCTCGAGCCACGATGCCAGCGTCACGTTTTACGATGCCCAACGGCAGACCGTGCAAGTTATTCGGCCCGTCGACAACAGCGAGGAGACGCTGACGCTGTCGATTTTCGACTATCTGGAACAGGGCCAAGCCTCGCTCACTCTGGACGAGCGGCAAACGCTGCCCGACATCCCTTTTCTCGGCGGCCACGTCGGCTATTTCGGCTATGAATTGAAAACCCTGACCTGCAACGTGCCATCGGTCCCGTCGCCTTATCCGGACGCCGCATTTCTGTTCTGCTCACGCTTTTTGGCGTTTAATCACGTCGAAAAACGGCTGTATGTCGTGGCCCTCTATCACCCTCAGGAGGAGGACGCGGCGCGTGGCTGGGCCGAGACGATGAAAGCAACGTTAAGCCACCTGCCGTCTGCCCCTCCCCTTACGGGAGGCACCGCTTCTCCTCCAGTGAACTTTGCGTTGCGCCAGAGTAGAGAGACCTATCTGGCCAACATCGAGGCGTGTTTGGCCCAAATCACTGCCGGGGAAACGTATGAAGTCTGCCTGACTAATGACATTTCCGCCCAGGTCCATGTTGACCCACTCGATCTGTACCGCCGACTGCGTCGCCGCAACCCGGCGCCGTACGCCGCGTATCTTCGCTTCGGGGAACTGGCGGTGGCCTGCTCCTCTCCCGAGCGTTTTCTGCGCATCGACCGCGACCGCATCGTAGAGACCAAACCGATTAAGGGCACTTCGCCGCGAGACGACGATCCCGTTCGTGATGCCTCTATTGCCGAGGCGCTACGTCTGGACGAGAAGAGCCGGGCCGAAAATCTCATGATTGTCGATCTGATGCGTAACGATCTCGGCCGCGTTTGCGAGCCCGGCAGCGTCAACGTCCCCAGCCTGATGCATATCGAAAGCTACCGCACCGTCCACCAGTTAGTCAGCGTCATTCAAGGCCGTCTTGGGGCCAATGAAACCGCGCTTAGTTGTATCGCCTCCTGCTTCCCCGGCGGCTCCATGACCGGCGCGCCGAAGATCCGCACGCTGGAGATCATCGATGCGATGGAAGAAGCTCCGCGTGGCATTTATTCCGGCGCCATCGGCTACCTGTCGCTGTCAGGCATCGTGGATCTCAACATTGTCATACGGACCATCGTCTGTACGTCGGACCGTGTCTCGGTCGGCTGCGGAGGCGCTATCGTCGCGCTGTCCGACCCTGTCGCAGAGTTCGACGAAATCCTGTTAAAAGCGCAGGCGCCGCTCGCCGCTATCGCCGAGTCTGTCACCGGTCAGGCTGATGCGCCTTTCACGATTGCAGGTGAATTCAGCGAAGCGGCCAAGTCACCTGCCGCTGAGGCGCTGCTGCGTTTAGCCAAACCGGAAGACGCACAGGCGATGACGGACGCGGTCTATCAGCTACTGCGAGAGCTGGGCGGACCCGGGCCGCAGTTTTCCCACGACGGCGCCCGCCGGGCCGCCCTCCGCATCACCGCCTCCCCGGATTTTGGCTTTGCCTATCTGGTCGAAGATCCCTTCAGCCGCGCGATTATCGGGTTGGCCACCGTCTCCCGGGTGCACGCGCTGCGCGCCAGCAGCGAATACGGCATTTTGCAGGAGCTATGGGTCGCACCCGATCACCGCTCGGCGCGTCTGGGGCAACAGTTGTTGGCGGCGGTGGATCGCGAAGCGCAACGACGAGGGTGGCCGATGATAGAAGCCACGTTGCCGATGGACGGCTATCCGGCGCTGGAAAAACTGACTCGATTTTATCAGGCCGCCGGCTACGCCAGCGCCGGGACACGCTACAGGAGACGCCAGGGATGACACAGACAACCATGCGGATTTATCAGGTGACAGACACGGCGCCGACGCCCGCCGCGCCACTGGCTACCGGTGACGGCCAATTCGTCCCCTCCAAAGAAGTGTCTGAGCGAACCGCCATCATTGGCCGAGGACTCCTTCGCCAGCCCAGGGTCTCCTGCGCCTCGCC